>DATKAZ010000087.1:0-6084 GCA_035514535.1 Gammaproteobacteria bacterium | reverse complement strand
GGGCGAGCTCTGCATTGAGATCTTCGGGCAGCCGCCCGCGCACGTCATAAGCCTTGAAGCACCGGAGCTCGGATGGGTCGGATGGGGACACTGCTGATTCGGCCTTTTGGGGACACTCCTGAAAGGGCCATTTTAGCAGTGTCCCCAAACCAGCTTTTCAGGAGTGTCCCCATCCGTGAGGAGTGCCTCATCCGTCAGTCGATGTCGCGGTAGTGCACCCCCAGGTGCAGCGCCGCCCAGCGCGGATCATCGTGCAGCGGACGCAGGAACCCCGATGCGTAGGCAATCTGTGCCCACGAGTTGACCCCGGCCGGCTCGCGGGCGAATTCGGCCTGCGACGTGGCCAGCCAATGGAACGCCGTGTCGAAGTCGCCCCGCTGCATATACACCTCGGCCAGCGACATCGCTGTCTCGCCACCGACATCGACCTGCAGGCGCGACAAGGCAGCGGCCGCTTCCTGCTCGCGGCCGAGGGCGTGCAGCGCGATCGCCATGGTTGCGTCGTGTACCCGGCCGGGCAGCGTGCCGTGCAGCAGCTCGAGCGCCTCCTCGTGGCGTCCCTCCAGGATCAGCAGCCGCGCGAGTTGCTGGTCGAACTCGCCCACACGCTCAGGCGCCAGGCCGCGCATCGCGTGGTACTGAGCCCGCGCCTCGTCGAGCCGTCCGCTGGCCGCCAGCATGATGGCCAGGTTGTTACGAGCGATCAGTGACAGGGGATCGCGCGTGACCACACGGCCCGCGAGCGCCACCGCCTGCTCGAGATCGCCCTGGCCCAAGGCCATGCCCGCCAGGTTGCCGAGCAGCAGCGGGTTTTCCGGATCGAGCTTGCGCGCGATCCGGAAGTGGTCCGTAGCGGTGTCCCAATCGCCCAGCTCGATATAGACGTGCGCCGCCCGCAGGTGCGCCTCCGGCAATTCCGGGTCCAGCACCAGCGCGCGCTCGACCGCCTCCTTGCGGCGCGGCAACGCGCTCTCCGGCGGGAACCGCTTGTCCTCGTGCGACAGCACGAATAGCGTGCCGGCGAGTCCCGCCCAGGCAGGCGCGAAGTCCGGATCGACCGCGAGGGCCGACTCGAACTGCTCGAGCGCGAGATCGAGGTCGCCCGGGTTGCGACGCTGGAACAGGAACCGCGCGCGCAGGTACAGATCATAGGCACGCGGATCGACCGGCCGCTCGCCGGCGGGCGGCGGCGTGTCGACCAGCGTGGCCTGCAGCACGCCGGCCACGGCCGCGGCGATGTCGCGCTGCACCTCGAACAGGTCGCCGAGCTGGCGATCGTAGCTCTCCGACCAGACGTGCGCGCCGTCGCGGCCGCCGATAAGCTGGGCCGTGACGCGCACGCGGTTGCCCGATACCCGCACGCTGCCCTCCAGCACGTGCTCTGCCCGGAGTTGCGCGGCGATGGTCGCGATGTCCGCGGGCCGGTTCCTGAAGGAAAACGACGACGTGCGCGCAATCACCTTGAGCTCCGGCGCCTGCGCGAGCAGGTTGAGGATCTCCTCGGCGATACCGTCGCCGAAGTACTCCTGGTCCTGCGTGGCGCTCATGTCGTCGAACGGCAGCACGGCAATGGAATTCGGCAGGACTTCGGCGGCCAGGCCCGGCGGGGACTCGACCCGGCCGGCGTCACGGTCAGCCAGGACCCACCAGCCGAGCGCCACGACCACAAGCGCAACTGCCGCCAGCGCGATTAACCTGGCGGAGCCAGCCGAGGCCGGCGTCGCGTCCTGCGTCGAGGCCGGCGCCGCTCCTGCCATCGCGCCCGGAGGTACCGGCAACGCCCCGTCCCCCGCCGAGTGCGCAGCCACTTGCGGCTGGCCCAGGCCGGGCGAAGTGGGTTTTAGTACACTGACCTGCGCCTCGAAGAGGTAGCCGCGCCGCGGCACCGTGCGCACCATGCGGCGCGACTCGTCGCCGAGCGCGCGGCGGATCTCGACCAGGCACTGCGTCAGCGAGTCCTCCGTGACCACGGTCTGGCCCCAGACGGCGTCTAGCAGTTCGTGCTTGCTTACCAGCTGGCCGGCGTGCTCGACCAGGTAACACAGCACGTGGTAGGACTTCGGCCGCAGCTTCACCTCCTCGCCGTTCGGACCCAGCAGTTCGCCGCGCTCGCGGTCGAGCGTATACTCGCCGAAAGCGAGCCTGCCGGGGGGCGTCCCTGTCATGGATGTGAACCTGCCTGCGCTGTCCCGCCATGGATCTGTAGGAATTTCGTCTCTTTATAGCGGATTTTTCGGCGCAGTTTCGTGACGGACCCGCGATCTCCGCCTAATCTCGACAAGCGAAATTGTGCGGGCAAGGACCGCCGGGCAGTTCGCGCGTGTGAAATATATTTCTTTAACAACAATAGGTTTCACACAATATATTAATAAATTAGATTAATTCTGGGAGGAGAAAATCATGAACTCGAAGCCCACCGCCCGGCGCGGAAGATTTGGACTCGCCGCACTGCTTTCCGGGGCAGCGCTCGTTACCGCGGGCCTGGCCGGGATGGCGCCAGCAGTCGCGGAGACCGGCAGCGTGCGCTCGACGGAGCCTGCATTCTGGACCTGGGACTCAGGCAACGCCGTGGGCAGCTCCCAGCTCGTGCGCTCCACGAACGGCGTGACGGCGATCTTCCGTACCACCGGAATGCCGGCTAACCAGGCGATCACGCTGTGGTTCATTATCTTCAACAATCCTTCGGCGTGCCTGGATACACCCTGCTCGCTGATCGACCTGCTGTTCAACGCCGACGCCGGCGGCGACTTCCACTACGGCGGCGGCCTGGTGACCGGCGCCAGCGGTCATGCCACCTTCGCCGGCCACCTCGCGGTGGGCGACACGTCCGGGTCCGGCAAGGAAGAGATCGGCATGGGTCCGGCCATCGCGCTCACCGAGCCGTACCAGGCGGAAGTGCTGCTGGCCCTGCACACCCATGGGCCGAAGCAGACGGGGCTGGCCCTGCGGAGCCAGCTCAGCTCTTTCCTGGGCGGTTGCGCCGTGTTCCTGGGTGACGCGTTCGGTTGGGCCGAAGGGCCGCACGACATTCCGGATGCCATGGGAGAGTGCACGACCTTCCAGTACTCGCGTCACTAGGCTGGCTGGCGGACAGTGGCGGGCACGCACATCATGAGTGCGCCAGGGCGGATGTTCGCGCCGGCACTGCTGATGGCGTGCGCCGTCGCTGCGGGCGCCGGCGAGATCGGCAGCGAAAAAGCGGTGCCGCGGCACCTGCAGGACGGCGAAGAGTTCCTGCTGCCGATCACGGAACTGCTCGCGTTTGGCGAGCACCTGTTCCGGGCGGCGTGGACGATCCAGGACGGCGGCGGCCGGCCGTTGACCAAGGGTACGGGAGCGCCCCTGGCCGATGCCGGCGCGCCGCTGGTTTTCCCGCGCAACTTCAACCGCATCTCCGCACCCGACGCGAACTCATGCTTCGGTTGCCATGCCGTGCCGCGCGTGGGCGGCGGCGGGGACATCGTGGCCAACGTGTTTGTGCTCGGCCAGCGCTTCGACTTCGTGACCTTCGATGAGCTCGACTCGACCCTGACCGGCGGCTCGCTCGACGAGCTCGGAAGGCGCGTCACGGTAGCCAGCGTCGGAAACGAGCGCCTCACGCTCGGCATGTTCGGCGCGGGCTATATCGAAATGCTGGCGCGCGAGATGACCGCGGAGCTGCAGGCCATTCGCGACGGCATTCCGCCGGGGGGCGCGGCACCGTTGCATGCGAAGGGCATCGGCTTCGGCGTGCTGGCACGGGATAGCGCCGGCCGCTGGGACACTACCGGCGTCGAGGGCATTCCCGCGGCCAGCCTGGTGCCGCCGGGCCCGAACACACCGCCGAGCCTGGTCATCCGGCCGTTTCACCAGGCCGGGCGCGTCGTGTCGTTGCGGGAGTTTTCGAACAACGCGTTCAACCACCACCACGGTATCCAGTCCACCGAGCGCTTCGGCACTGGTACCGATCCCGACGGCGACGGCGTCGTAGACGAGATGACGCGCGCCGACGTCACAGCGGTGAGCCTGTTCCAGGCGACGCTGCCGGTGCCCGGCCAGGTCGTCCCGCGCTCGCGCGAGTACGAGGCAGCCATCCGCCTGGGCGAACGGCGCTTCGGCGAGATCGGCTGCGCGGACTGCCACGTGCCAAGCCTGGCGTTGAGCCCCGCGGGCGCAATCTACACGGAACCGAATCCCTATAACCCCCCCGGCAACCTGCGCCCGGGCGAGGCGCGGGAGCTGGCCGTGGATCTCAGCAGCGACGCGCTGCCGCAGCCGCGCCTGAAGCCGGACCGCGACGGCTGGATCCACGTGCCGGCGTACACCGATCTGAAGCTGCATTACCTGTGCGAGGGGCCGGACGACCCGAATGTCGAGCCGCTCGACATGCAGCATCCGCCCGGCTCGGAGGAGTTCTTCTCCGGCAACTGCCGTTTCCTGACGAAAAAGCTGTGGGGCGCGGCGAACGAGCCGCCCTTCTTCCACCACGGCAAGTTCACGACACTGCGCGAGGCCGTCCTCGCGCACGGCGCCGACGGTGCGGCATCGCGCGCCGCCTTCCAGGCGCTCCCCGCGGGCGAACGCGATGCCGTCATCGAGTTCCTGAAGAGTCTGCAGGTGCTGCCCGAGGGCGCGCGCTTCACCGTCGTGGACGAACGCGGCCGTCCGCGTCCGGATTGGTAAATGGGGACACTGCTAAAACGGCCGAATGGGGACACTCCTGAATCGGCCATTTCAGAAGTGTCCCCATTTGATCCTTTGATCGACGTCGGCACGCTGCGCCTTTTTTCGGATGCTTTTAACGCAGTTTTCGGACCAAGTTCGTTACTTGCGCGCAGACCGGCACATAGCCTCTGCGTCGCAAAGGCGGATTCTCAAGTTCGCCAAGCGTAGAGGAGGGTTACAGAATGAAAAGCTCAGTATTAAAGTCCTTACTCCCGGCCGCCGTGCTGCTGCTGGCGAGTTCCCAGTCCTATGGTCAGGGCGTGGTGAAGGCCACCGCCGATATCTTCGGACAGGGCATCGCCGGGCCCGTCGTGTCGGAGGGCGGCGCGACCCTGCTGCGCACGCCGAAGGGGCTCACGATCTCGATGACGATGCCAACCCCCATGACCGGCAGCTATGCGTATCCGCCGAGTCCGTCGGCGTGGCAGCCGGCCCCCGTGCCCGGCTTCCCGGAGGTGTTCACCGGTTGGGCGTTCGTGTTCAACAGCCCCGAGGAATGCGCCTCGAGCCCGTGCGCCGGGCCTACGCTGGTTTCGGCGGAAGGCCGGATCGGCGTCTATAACTTCGCGGGGCACGTGGTCGGCGGCAGCACATTGAATCTCGTCGGCCACATCTCGATCGGCGAAGAAGTGTTCAGCCATCCCAATCCCGACGCTAACAACCCGCTCGACAATCCCCGTGGCGCCGAGGTTCACCTGGCCATTGCACCGCACGGTGTGCTGCTTCCCGACCATATGCCGGACCAGATCCGCACGCCGGTGGGCAACCCGAACTACTGGTGGATCAGCCTGTTCATACCCGAATAACGTACGGGCGGGGATGGGGACACTCCTGAAGAGGGCATTTCAGCAGTGTCCCCGTTTTTTCCCGTTTTTTTGCCTTTCAGTCGATGCGCCCGGCGCCGGCGAAGCGTGCGCGATAATAGCCGTCCGCCAGGTGGGCGATGGTCACGTTGCGGCCGGACTCGGGCGCATGCACGAAACGTTCGTCGCCGAGATAGATGCCGACATGGGAAATGCTGCCGCGCCGGCCGAAAAAGACCAGGTCGCCGGGCTCCGCCTGGGCGATGGGCACGGGCCGCGCCGCCCGGTACTGCGCCTGTGAGGTCCGTGGCACGACAAGGCCGGCCTTGCGGAAAGTGTAATACACCAGGCCGCTGCAATCGAAACCGTCCGGGGTAGCCCCGCCCCACCGGTACGGAGTGCCGATCAGCCCGGTCGCCATGTTCACTGCCCGGACTGCGGGCCGGTGCGTTGCGGCCTGTCCGTCGGCCGGTAGCGGCTCGCCCCAGCTGGCCCACGAGCCGCGCGCTGGCGGCACGTCCGTTGGCCGCTCCGGGTTCCACGAGCATCCCGCCAGCGCCAGCGTGATGACGGCCGC
>DATKAZ010000086.1:0-2765 GCA_035514535.1 Gammaproteobacteria bacterium | reverse complement strand
ATGCTTCGCCCGCCGCAGCGCGCGCTGCCGCTCCGCCCTGCAGGATGAAGCGCGTGGCCGGCGCGAGCTGGGAGAGCTCAATCATGCAGCCGTGTCCCTTCCGGGTCGTAGAAGACGGGTGACGTCACTTGCACCGGGATGTCGCCGCCCGGCATGGGCACAAACATCGTCTGGCCATGACGCGCGCGACCACCCGCCACCATCGCAAGCGCGATAGAGTGTCCGAGCGTCGCACTGAAATAAGACGATGTCACGTGGCCCAGCAATGTCATCGGCGGTTTCTGCGCTGCCGATTCTACGAGCTGCGCGCCTTCTTCAAGCACCGTGCCGGGGTCGAGCGTCCGCAGCCCAACCAGCTGCTTGCGCTGCGGCGCCTTCATCGCCGCGCGCGCCAGCGAGCGCCTGCCGATAAAATCGACTTTTTTCCGGCCGATGGCCCAGCCGAGGCCCGCATCGTCGGGTGTCACCGTTCCGTCGGTGTCCTGGCCGACGATCACGTAGCCTTTCTCCGCGCGCAGCACGTGCATGGTTTCGGTGCCATAGGGCGTGATGCCATGTGCCGCGCCCGCGGCGAGAACCGCCTCCCAAACGGCGCGGCCGTCATCAGCCCGCACATTGATCTCGTAGCCGAGCTCGCCCGTGAAGCTGACGCGAAACAGCATCATCGGCATGCCGCAGATGCTGCCCTGCGCCACGCCCATATGCGGCAGCGCGGCAGCCGCCAGGTCCACGCCGGCAACGAGCGGCTGCAGGACTTGCCGCGCGCGCGGCCCCTGCACGGCGATGACCGCCCACTGTTCGGTCGTGGAGGTCAGCCACACTTCGAGTTCCGGCCATTCCGTCTGGCGAAAGTCCTCCATCATGTTGAGCACGCGCGCCGCGCCGCCGGTCGTCGTCGTCACGTGAAAGCGATCCGCTGCGATACGCGCGATGACGCCGTCGTCGTAGATAAAGCCATCGTCGCGCAGAAGGATTCCGTAGCGCGCGCGCACGACCGGCAGCCGCGACCAGTCGTTGACGTAGAGCCGATTCAGGAATTCCGCGGCGTCCGGGCCGACGACGGCGATCTTCCCGAGGGTCGAAGCGTCAAAGATGCCGCAAGCCGAACGCACGGCAAGGCATTCGCGCGCGACCGCGGCCTGCAGGTCTTCGCCGTCGCGCGGAAAGTAACGCGCGCGCTTCCACAGGCCGACATCCTCGAACACGGCATTCAGCGATTGCGCGCGTTCATGCATCGGCGTCGTGCGCACCGGATCGAACAGATCGCCCCGCGCCATCCCGGCAAAACTGCCGAATGTGACCGGCGTGTAAGGCATGCGGAAGGTCGTATGACCGACCTCCGGGATCGACTTGCGCAGCTGCCCGGAGACGATTCCGAGCGCATTGAGATTGGAAGTCTTTCCCTGATCGGTCGCCATACCGACCGTGGTGTAGCGTTTGACGTGCTCGATCGAGCGGAAGCCTTCGCGCGCGGCGAGCGCCAGATCATTGGCGGTTACATCGTTCTGCCAGTCCACGAAGGCCTTGGATCCCGTGCCCGCCGGCGCCGTCCACACGACCGCCGGTCTTGCGCCGGCATCGTCTCCGGTCACTTCGAAGCGAGGCACTGCCGCGCCATGACCACTCGCTTTCGCCGCGGCGGCACCGGCGGCGGCGCCGTCGGCGAGCGCCGCCGCGAGGCCCGTGACGCCGCGGCAGGCGCCGGTCGAGCGTTCGCGCTCGGCCGATGACGCCGGCAGGAAGACGCGCGCCTCGTCATTCCAGGCCAGCTTGCCGCGCGACTGGGAAAAGAGATGCACGCTCGGCGTGAATCCGGCTGACATCAGGACCAGGTCGCAGCGCAGGCTCCGCCGCTGCGTCCGCCCGCGTTCGTCCACGTGCGCGAGCTCGATGCCGCTGACACGCAGATTGCCGCTTGTTCCGATCACTTTCGTCGAACGCAGTACTTCGATCCCCAGGCTTCGCGCCGCCTGCACAAGGGTTTCATCGCCGACCGCGCGCAGATCCGCGATCGCCGTAACCGCAACGCCCGCATCCTGCAGATCGAAGGCCGCCTGATAGCCGCTGTCCGTTGCCGTGACGACAACGGCGCGGGACCCCACACGAACGCCGTAGCGCCGGAGATAGTTCCGCGCAGCGCCGGCCAGCATGATTCCCGGCCGGTCGTTGCCCGGAAACACCAGCGGCTGCTCGATCGCGCCGGTCGCGAGCACCACTTCGCGCGCGCGTACCTGCCACAGCCGTTCGCGCGCCTGCGCCGAGTGCGGATTTGCCCGGTGGTCTGTGAGCCGTTCGTCGAGGCCGATCAGGTTGTGCGGGAAGTAGCCGAAGGCAGTCGTGCGCGGCAGCAGCCGGACGCGCCGGTTGCGCCGGAGCGCCGCCGCCGTCCTCGCGATCCAGTCCGCCGCCGGCAAGCCGTCGATGCGCGCGGCCGGTTCCGCCAGCAGCGAGCCGCCGAATTCCGGCTGCTCGTCGCAAACGATCACGCGCGCGCCGCCTTCCGCCGCGGCGAGCGCGGCCGCCAGCCCCGCCGGCCCCGCGCCGACGACCAGCACGTCGCAATGCGCGTAGCGATGCGCATAGCGGTCCGGATCTGGCAGCGTCGGCGCGCGTCCAAGACCCGCGGCCCGGCGGATCAGCGGTTCATACAGCGCGGCCCAGGCGGCGCGCGGCCACATGAAAGTCTTGTAATAGAACCCGGCCGGAAACAGCGGAGACAACAGGTCGTTGGCCCGGCCCAGATCAAATTGCAGACTGGGCCAGCG
>DATKAZ010000085.1:0-59385 GCA_035514535.1 Gammaproteobacteria bacterium | reverse complement strand
GCGTGGCGGCCCGCCCCCGGTTTCGTCAGGAATTCTCCTGGCTCGAGATCTGCTCCTTGAGCAGATCGCCCAGGCTTGTCCCCGTAGTCGAATCAGACTTCTTGTAGCTCTGCATGGCCTCGGCCTCTTCCCAGACCTCCTTGGCCTTGATCGACAGCGAAATCTGGCGGCTCTTGCGATCCAGGCCGGTAAACCGGGCCTCGATTTCCTCGCCCGGCTTCAGCACCGTGCGGGCATCCTCGACCCGCTCGCGCGACAGCTCCGAGGCGCGCAGATAGCCTTCCAGCCCGCCGACGTCGATCACGGCGCCCTTGGCATCCACCTCGGTCACCACGCCCTTGACGATGGTGCCCTTAGGGTGCTCCGCGAGCCAGGCCGACATCGGGTCGCGATCGAGCTGCTTGACGCCCAGCGAGATGCGCTCGCGCTCGGGATCGATCGACAGCACCACGGCCTCGACTTCCTCGCCCTTGCGGTAGTTGCGCACGGCTTCCTCGCCGGGCAGGTCCCACGACAGGTCCGAAAGATGCACCAGGCCGTCGATGCCGCCGTCCAGCCCGATAAAGATGCCGAAGTCGGTGATCGACTTGATGACGCCCTTGACGCGATCGCCCTTGTTGAAGCTGGTGGCGAACTCGTTCCACGGATTGGGCATGCACTGCTTGATGCCGAGCGACACGCGCCTGCGCTCCTCGTCGATCTCCAGCACCATGACCTCGATCTCGTCACCGATCTGCACGATCTTCGACGGGTTGACGTTCTTGTTCGTCCAGTCCATCTCGGAGACGTGCACCAGTCCCTCCACGCCGTCCTCGATCTCGACGAAGGCGCCGTAGTCGGCCAGGTTGGTGACCTTGCCGAACAGGCGCGTGCTGGTCGGATAGCGCCGCGCGATATCCTGCCACGGGTCTTCGCCCAGCTGCTTGAGGCCGAGCGACACGCGGTTCCGCTCGCGGTCGAACTTCAGCACCTTCACCTGGATCTCGTCGCCGACGTTGACGACTTCGGACGGGTTTTTGACGCGGCGCCAGGCCATGTCGGTGATGTGCAGCAGGCCGTCGATGCCACCCAGGTCCACGAACGCGCCGTAATCGGTCAGGTTCTTGACGATCCCCGGCAACACCGCACCCTCGGTGAGGTTCTTCAGCAGCTCTTCGCGTTCGACGCTGTGCTCGGCCTCCACCACTGCGCGGCGGGACACGACGACATTGTTACGCTTGCGATCCAGCTTGATGACCTTGAACTCGAGCATCTTGCCTTCGAGATAGCTCGGGTCGCGCACCGGACGGACATCGACCAGGGAGCCCGGCAGGAAGGCCCGCACCAGCTCGAGCTCGACGGTAAAACCGCCCTTGACTCGCCCGGTGATCATGCCCTCGACGATCTCGCCCTTCTCGAAGGCTTCCTCCAGCACCGTCCACGTGCGGGACCGCTTGGCCTTGTCGCGGGACAGGCGGGTCTCGCCGAAGCCGTCCTCGACTGCGTCCAGTGCGACTTCGACCTCGTCACCGACGGCGACTTCCCACTCGCCCTTTTCGTTCTTGAACTGGTCGGCGGGAATGACGGACTCGGACTTGAGCCCGGCGGACACGATGACGACGTCGTCGTTGATCTCGACGACCAGCCCCTTGAGGATGGCGCCGGGACGAATCTGCTGACTCGCAAAACTTTGCTCAAAGAGCTCTGCAAAACTTTCTGACATGGGTTGTTGATCCAACGGCCCGCAGGCCGACCAGTGGTAATCCGACGGCGCGTCCATGCCTCGCCGGGCTTTCACGAAAAAAGGCCCCCATCCATCGGGACCGCACGATGATCTCAGTCTTCCGGCATCAGCCGCCGCTGCCTCAGTTGCCCCAGCACCGCGTCGACGACCGCGTCGATGTCCAGCTCCGTGCTGTCGACCACGCAGGCATCGGGCGCCGGGCGCAACGGCGCCACTGCGCGTTCCGCGTCGCGACGATCCCGGGCCGCAACCTCTGCCGAAAGGCGGGGAAGGTTAACATCAAACCCCTTTTCCTTCAACTGCTTATAGCGCCGCTTCGCGCGCTCTTCCGCAGACGCTGTCAGGAAGACCTTCAGCTCCGCGTCCGGAAATATGACCGTGCCCATGTCGCGGCCGTCGGCCACCAGCCCCGGCGGGCGCCGGAAGCCCCGCTGCAGGCCGACCAGGGCCGTCCTGACGCCCGGCAACGCCGCGATGCGCGATGCCCTGTCGCCACACTCCTCCGAGCGAATTTCCCCGGTCACGTCCCGCTCGCCCAGGAACACGCGTTCCCCGGCAAAGCGCGCAGGCAGGTCGCGGGCCAGCGTCGCGAGGCCGTGCTCGTCGTCGAGTTCCGTACCCGCGTCCGCAGCCGCGACTGCGACGAGGCGATACAGCGCACCGCTGTCCAGCAGGTGCCAGCCAAGCCGTTCCGCTACCCGGCGACACAACGTGCCCTTGCCGGCGCCGCCGGGCCCGTCCACTGCCAGCACCGGGACGCCGCTCACGCCGCGGCTCCCGGCGGAAGGGACCGGATCGCGAGACCCACCCCGGCCGCGGTCTCGACGAAGCCCGGAAACGAGGTCGCCACGTTGGCGACGTCCAGAATACGGACCGGGCCGGTGGCACGCGCCGCGGCGATCGCGAATGCCATCGCGACGCGATGATCGCCACCGCTGTCCACCGTGCCGCCGCGCATCGTGCCGCCCTTGATCATCAATCCGTCCTGCTGCTCGCTGACCTGGACGCCGACGGCCGCGAGGCCGCGCGCCATGACCGCGATCCGGTCGCTTTCCTTGACGCGCAGTTCTTCGGCGCCGCGAACGCGCGTGGTGCCCCGGGCCAGCGCCGCGGCCACGAACAGGGCGGGAAACTCGTCGATGGCCAGTGGCACGAGCTCCGCCGGCACGTCGATCCCGCTGAGCTCGCTGCGCCAGACCCGCAGATCCGCCACGGGCTCGCCACAGGCCTCGCGCAAGCGGGTGATCTCGATCCGCGCACCCATCAGGTTGAGAATGTCCAGCAGCCCGGTGCGGGTCGGGTTCAGGCCGACGCCCTCGAGCAGCAGCGGCTCGTCGCCGCCGGCCAGCAAGCCGCCCACGACAAAGAAGGCCGCCGACGAAAAGTCCCCCGGCACGGTGACATGCCCGCCGTGCGGCTGCGCGGGGCCGTCGACGGCGGCTCCCCATTCACCGGCCTCGACCCGGCAGCCGAGCGCCTTCAACAGGCGCTCGGTATGATCGCGCGATACTGCCGGCTGGTGCACGACCGTGCGGCCGGCGGCCGACAGCCCGGCGAGCAGGATAGCTGACTTCACCTGTGCGCTGGCCACCGGCATGTGGTATTCGACCGGCAGCAACGGCCCCGCCGCCGAGATGCGGATCGGCGGACAGCCGTCACGGGTTGCCAGCGCGGCTCCCATGAGGCGCAGTGGCACCGCCACGCGTTCCATCGGGCGGCGCTGCAACGAGGCATCCCCGGTGAGTATCGCGTCGACGCCCCGGCCGGCCAGCAGACCCGCCATCAGGCGGATGCCGGTGCCGGAGTTGCCGAAATCCAGCGGCCCCGAGGGTGCAGTGAGCTGTGCGGGCGGCGTCACTTGAACGCCCCCGTCAGGCAGGTCCGTGACCCTGGCGCCGAGCGACTCCACGGCGCGCCGCGTCGCCAGGCAGTCCTCGCTGCGCAGGAACCCTTGCGCCTCCAGCGGCGCCGCACCGATGGCGCCGAGCAGCATGACCCTGTGGGAGACTGACTTGTCGCCCGGAATCGCCAGGCGGCCCGCCAGCGGCTCCGCCGGATGGACCTGCCAGGCTGCTGCGTTCACGCCGCCAGGACCTTTTGCAACGCGCTCACGAGGCGCTCGTTTTCCGCCGGCGTACCGATGCTGATGCGCAGGTGGTTCGGCAGTCCGTAGTTGGCCACGGGGCGCACGATCACCGCTTCGCGGAGCAGCGCCTCGAACAACGGTTGCGCCGCGACGCGCATGTCCACGAGCAGGAAATTCCCTACCGACGGCAGGACGCCCAGGCCGAGATCGGCGCACGCGGCGGCGACCCGCTGCAGCCCGGCGGCATTGAGTTCGACGCTACGCGCGAGATGTGCCTCGTCTTGCAGGGCGGCGAGGGCCGCCGCCTGCGCCAGGCTGCTGGTGTTGAACGGCTGGCGGATGCGATTGAGGATATCGGCAATGTCCGGGTGCGACACGGCGTAGCCGATTCTCAGTCCGGCCAGGCCGAACGCCTTCGAAAACGTCCGCGTTACGACCAGGTTCGGGTAGCGCTCGACCCAGCGGCTGGTATCGGGATAGTCCGGCTCCCGCACGTACTCGAAATACGCCTCGTCGACCACGACGAGGACATGCCCGGGCAACGCCGCGATGAAGCGCTCAAGCGCGTGACTTTTGAGCCAGCTGCCCGTGGGGTTGTTCGGATTCGCGATGAAAACAAGGCGCGTCTTATCGTCGACCAGCGCGGCCATGGCCTCGAGGTCGTGTCCGTACTGCTGTTCGTGGCCTGCCGACAATGCATCGGCGACCCGATGGCGCGCGCCGGTCGCCTGCACCGCCAGCGCGTAGACCGCGAAGGCATGGCGCGAGTACACCGCGGCATGCCCCGGCCCGAGGAAACTTTCCGCCAGCAGCACCAGCACGTCGTTCGAGCCGTTGCCCAGCGTCACGCAGTCGGCGGTCACGCCGTGGCGCGCGGCGAGCACCCCTTTCAGCTCAAAGCCGTTGGCGTCCGGATAGCGCGACGCCGCCGCGGCCGCGCCGGCGATTGCCGCCAGCACGGTGGGGGCCGGACCCAGCGGGTTCTCGTTGGAAGCCAGCTTGACGATGCCCGTGACGCCGTACTGGCGCTCGAGCTCGGCGATCGGCTTGCCGGGCTGATAGGGCCGCAGGCCGTGAATGCCGGGCGCGGCAAGATCGAGGAAAGTGTTTGTCATGGGCGCTCCGGGACGGAGGCCGCAAGTTTACAGGATCGCCACCGGATAGGAGCCGAGCACGCGGCACCACGCGGCCGCCGTTTCCAGTTCGCGCAGGGCCGCCGCGACATTCGCATCCTCGCGATGTCCCTCGACGTCGACGAAGAACACGTAGTCCCACTTGCCGCGCCGCGAGGGACGCGACTCGATCCGTGTCATGCTGACCTTGTGCTCCGACAGGGGGCGCAAGAGCTCCTGCAATGCGCCGGCCTGGTGGCGCGAAGACAGCAGCAGCGAGGTCTTGTCCCGGCCGCTCGGGCCCGACGCTTCACGGCCGATGACCACGAAACGCGTGGTGTTGTCCGGGCGGTCCTCGATGTTCGCCATGAGCTGCTTCAGCCCGTAGACCTCCGCCGCCGTGCCGCCGGCGATCGCCGCCGCGCCCTCCTCCGTCGCAGCGCGCCGCGCGGCTTCCGCGTTCGAGGCGACGGCGACCTGCTCGATACCGGGAAGGCGCTGCTCCAGCCATGCCCGGCACTGGGCGAGTGATTGCTGGTGCGAATAGACCCTGGCGACGTCTGCGAGCGAGTCCATGCGCCCGAGCAGGTGCTGGCGGATCCGCAGCTCGACCTCGCCGCTGATCTGCAGGGGGGTCGTCACCAGCATGTCGAGTGTATTGCTCACGGTGCCCTCGGTGGAATTCTCCACCGGCACGACACCGAAGTTCGCGATGCCCGCCTCGACGTCGTGGAACACTTCCTCGATCGACGGCACGGCGAGCGTGCGCACGGAATGGCCGAACTGCTTCAGCACGGCCGCCTGCGAGAACGTCCCCTCCGGCCCCAGGAAGGCCACCTTGAGGGGCTCCTGCTGTGCCAGGCAGGCCGACATGATCTCGCGGAACAGCCGGATGATTTCCTCGTCCTTCAGCGGCCCGCTATTGCGGGCGAGCGCCTTGCGCAGGACCTCCGCCTCCCGCTCGGGCCGGTAGTAGTCCCGTGGCGCCCTGCTCAACCCCGCGGGCTCCGGATACTTTGTCCCGCCGACGACCAGCGCCAGGCGCGCCCGCTCGCTGATGAGCAGCTGGAGTTGCTCGTCGAGGGCGTCAATCTGGCGGCGAATACCGTCGAGCGCCTCCTTGTCGCGGGCGTCGTTCATGCATAGCTCACGCGAGGTCGGGCGCTACCCGCATCGAGAGCACGCCTTCGATCGAGCCGATCTGCGTGAGCACGTCGTCCGGCACCACGCCGTCCACGTCCGCCAGGGTGTACGCGATGTCGCCGCGTGACTTGTTCAGCAGGTCCGAGATATTCAACCCGGCCGTCGCGAGGGCCGTGGAGATCTGCCCGACCATGTTGGGCACGTTCGCATTGGCGATTGCCAGGCGCGTATTGCCCTCGATCCGGGGCAGCACGGCATCGGGGAAGTTGACCGAGTGGCGGATGTTGCCGTTCTCGAGGAAGTCGCGCAGGTTCTCGGCGACCATGATGGCGCAGTTCTCTTCCGCCTCGCGCGTCGATGCACCCAGGTGCGGCAGGGCGATGACCTTGGGATGGCCCTTGTTTGCCGCCGTCGGGAAATCCGTGACGTAGCGGCCCAGGCGACCCTGGTCGAGGGACGCGAGCGCCGCGGCGTCATCGACGACCTGCCCGCGGGAGAAGTTCAGCAGCACGCCGCCGGGCTTCATAAGGGCAAGACGCTCGGCGTTGACCAGCGCGCGCGTTCCTTCGCCGAGCGGCACGTGTACGGTGACGGCCTGCGAGCGGCTGAACAGGTCGTCGAGGCTCATCGCCTGGCGGACGCCTGAGTTGAGCTGCCAGGCGCGCTCCACCGTCATCTTCGGATCGAAGCCGACCACCTGCATGCCGAGCGCCAGCGCGGTATTGGCCACCTCCACGCCGATGGCGCCGAGCCCGATCACGCCGAGGCTGCGCCCCGGGAGCTCGAAGCCGACGAAGCGCTTCTTGCCGCTCTCCACGGCGCGATGGAGTTCCTCCTCGCTGCCATCGAGGGTGCGGACATAGTCCCACGCCTCGCACAGGTTGCGGGCCGCCAGCAGCAGGCCGCCGATCACCAGCTCCTTGACGGCGTTGGCGTTAGCACCGGGCGCGTTGAATACCGGCACGCCCCGCTTGCTCATCGCCTCCACCGGGATGTTATTGACGCCGGCGCCCGCCCGCGCAACAGCCTTGACGCTCGCCGGCAGCTCGGCCTTGTGCATGTCCGCCGAGCGCACCATGACGGCATCGGGATGGCCGATCTCCGAGGCCACCTCGTAGCGGTCACGCGGCAGGCGCTCGAGACCCGCGAGGGCGATGTTATTGAGCGTGAGAACCTTGAAACTCATCCTGGTCTCCATCGGCACCGTGGGCACGGGGTCGATAGTGGCACATCCATGCCGCATTGCAACAGAGGAATCAGCCGCGGGTGCGTTCGAATTCCGCCATGAAACCCACGAGGGCCTCCACGCCGGCCTGCGGCATGGCGTTGTACAGGCTGGCGCGCATGCCTCCGACCGAGCGGTGCCCCTTCAGCGTCAGCAGGCCGGCCCCCGTGGCTCGCTCCAGGAACGCCGCATCGAGGGTGGGATCCGCCAACGTGAAAGGCACGTTCATCCACGAGCGGCTGCCTGCCGCGACCGGGTTGGTGTAGAAATCCGAAGCGTCGATGGCCCCGTAAAGAGTCTCGGCCTTGCGGCGATTGCGGCGCTCCATCTCCGGCAGTCCGCCCTGCTCCAGCAGCCACTCGAAAACCAGCCCGGCGATGTGCCACGCCCAGGTCGGCGGCGTATTCATCATCGAGCCCGCCTCCGCCTGCGCGCGATAGTCCATCATCACGGGCGTGCCCTCGCGGGCATGGCCGAGCAGGTCCTTGCGCACGATGACGATCGCCAGCCCCGCCGGCCCGATGTTCTTCTGCGCACCGGCATAGATCAGCCCGAACTGACTCACGTCGAGGGGCCTGGAAAGCAGCGTCGAGGACATGTCGGCCACGAGGGGCGCCCGCGCCTCGGGCACGAAATGGAATTCCACGCCGCCGATCGTCTCGTTCGGCGTGTAGTGCAGGTAAGCCGCGTCGGGGCTCAGTTGCCATTCCGCCGGGTCGGGGATCGCGGTGTAGCGGTTGTCCGCCGAGTCCGCCGCCACGTGCGCATCGAGGAATCGCCTGCCCTCGGCGAGAGCCTTCTTCGACCACGACCCGGTGACGACATAGTCGGCCTTCTGTTTCGCACCCGCCAGATTGAACGGCACGGCACCGAACTGGGCGGATGCGCCGCCCTGGAGGAACAGCACACGATAGTCGGCGGAGATGTCCAGCAGCCTGCGCAGATCGGCCTCGGCACGCTCTGCGATCGACATGAATTCCTTGCCGCGATGGGACAGCTCCATCACCGACATGCCGCAGCCGCGCCAGTTGGTCAGCTCGTCGCGCGCGCGCTCCAGTACGGGCAACGGGATCGCCGCGGGCCCGGCGCTGAAATTGAATACACGATCCATCGTGACTCCTTTACTGTTGGTCCTTCATTCCGTCGTATCCGGGGCATCGCCCGGCAACCCGGCGTCCTCGTCGTCGAGCTCTTCGCCCTGCTCGGCGGCTACGCGGCCCATGCCCACGAGCCGCCCGCCCTCGTCCAGGCGGATCAGACGGACGCCCTGGGTGTTGCGGGACAGCACCGGAATGCCTTCGACCGCGGTGCGCACCAGCACGCCCGTGCTGGAGATCATCATGACCTGGTCGTCCGGCTGCACCAGCAGCGC
This sequence comes from Gammaproteobacteria bacterium, assembly GCA_035514535.1. Lineage (GTDB taxonomy): Bacteria > Pseudomonadota > Gammaproteobacteria > Steroidobacterales > XN24 > XN24. The sequence continues at coordinate 50,724 of DATKAZ010000085.1, read as the reverse complement.
GCCCACCATGAGCCCGTTGCGTTCAATCGTCTGAATGCCGATCACGCCCTGCCCGCCGCGGCCGTGCATGGGGAAATTCTCCACGGGGGTCAGCTTGCCGTAACCGTGCTCCGTCGCGAGCAGCAGGTGGCCCTCGTCGGCGATGATGAGCGCGATCACGTGGTGCTCATCCGCCAGGCGCAAGCCGCGCACGCCGCCGGCCGTGCGACCCATGGCGCGGACGTCGGCCTCGCGGAAACGGATGGCCTTGCCGTTCGAGGCACACAGCATGATCTGCTGGCGCCCGTCGGTAATGCCGACATCGATCAGGTAGTCGTCGTCGCGCAGGTCGATGGCGATGATGCCGTCGCGACGCGGCCGCGAGAACGCGATCAGCGGTGTCTTCTTGACCGTGCCGCGGCTCGTCGCCATGAAAACATACGGTCCCTCGATGAATTCCCGCACGGGCAACACGGCGTTGATCCGCTCGTCCGCCTCCAGCGGCAGCAGGTTCACGATCGGCTTGCCGCGCGAGCCGCGTCCGGCAATCGGCAACTCGTAGACCTTGAGCCAGTAGACCTTGCCGCGACTGGAGAAGCACAGCAGCCAGTCGTGGGTATTGGCGATGAACAGCTTGTCGACGAAATCCTCTTCCTTGACGCGCGTCGCCGCCCGGCCGCGGCCGCCGCGCCGCTGCGCCTGGTAGTCGGTCACCGGCTGGGCCTTGGCATAGCCGCCGTGCGACAGCGTAACGATCACGTCCTCCTCGCTGATCAGGTCCTCGAGCGACAGGTCGAGGTGATCGCGCAGGATTTCGGTGCGGCGCGCGTCGCCGAATTCATCGAGTATCGCCTGCAGTTCCTCGCGGATTACCGCGGATAACCTGTCCGGGCTCTCCAGTATCTCAGAATAATCTTTAATTTTATCGATTATCTCTTCGTATTCCTTGATAATTTTATCCTGTTCAAGCCCCGTGAGGCGATGCAGGCGGAGCTCCAGGATGGCCTGTGCCTGGGCCTCCGAGAGACGGTACCCGGCGGCGTCCAGGCCGACGTCGTCCGCCAGCCCGACGGGCCGCGTGGCCTCGGCCCCGGCACGCTCCAGCAGGCCGCTGACCACGCCCGGCGCCCAGGCACGGGCCGTCAGGCCCGCACGGGCCTCGGCGGGTGACGGCGATGCCTTGATGAGGGCGATGACCTCGTCGATATTCGCCAGGGCGACCGCGAGGCCCTCGAGCACGTGGGCGCGTTCGCGCGCCTTGCGCAGCTCGAAGATCGTGCGCCGGGTGACGACTTCGCGCCGGTGCCTGAGGAACGCCTCGAGGATCTCCTTCAGCGGCAGCAGCCGCGGCTGGCCGTCGACCAGCGCCACCATGTTGATGCCGAACACGGTCTGCAGCGGCGTGTGCTTGAACAGGTTGTTCAGCACGACGTCGCCGTTCTCGCCGCGTTTCAGCTCGATGACGACGCGCAGGCCGTCCTTGTCCGATTCGTCGCGCAGCTCGCTTATGCCGTCGAGCTTCTTTTCGCGCACCAGCTCGGCGATCTTCTCTACGAGGCGCGCCTTGTTGACCTGGTAGGGCAGCTCCGTGACCACGATCGCCTCGCGACTGCCGTCGCGGAACGGCTCGAAGTGCGCCCGCGCACGGATGTGTACGCGGCCGCGGCCCGTGCGGTACGCCTCGGCGATGCCAGTGACGCCGTTGATCAGCGCGGCGGTGGGGAAGTCCGGCCCCGGGATGTGTGCTATCAGCCCATCGACCGTGAGCTCGGGGTCATCAATCAATGCGATGCAGGCATTGACGACCTCGCGCAGGTTGTGTGGCGGAATGTTGGTCGCCATGCCGACGGCGATGCCGGCGGAGCCGTTGATCAGCAGGGTCGGCACGCGTGTCGGCAGCACCGACGGCTCGTGCTCGGACTCGTCGTAGTTGGCGACGAGGTCGACGGTCTCCTTGTCGATATCGGCCAGCAACTCGTGTGCCAGTTTCGCCATGCGTACCTCGGTGTATCGCATGGCCGCAGGCGAGTCGCCGTCGACCGAGCCGAAATTGCCCTGCCCGTCCACCAGCAGGTAGCGCATCGAGAACGGCTGCGCCATCCGCACGATCGTGTCGTAGACCGCCGAATCACCGTGCGGATGGTACTTGCCGATGACGTCGCCGACGACGCGGGCGGACTTCTTGTAGGCCTTGTTCCAGTCGTTCCCCAGCTCGCGCATCGCGAACAACACGCGCCTGTGGACGGGCTTGAGTCCGTCACGGACATCCGGGAGCGCGCGCCCCACGATCACGCTCATGGCGTAATCGAGGTACGACTGCTTCATCTCGTCTTCCAGGTTGACCTGGAGTATCTCTTTTGCGACTTCTGACATCAGGTGACCGGCCGATTTAAATCAACAAGTTAGGGAGACTCGCCCGAGACTTGTTGCGCACGGCGCAGGCCCCGGATACAAGCGCGTAATGGTACCACAGGGGACCGCAGCGAAGCCTTCCCGAAAAGCTCCGTCAGGCGCGCAGCAGCGCCGCGATCGCGTCCTTCGAGGGCGGTGCGGCGACGCCTCGCTCGGTGACCAGCGCGTCCACCAGCTCGGCGGGCGTGACGTCGAAGGCCGGGTTGGCCGCGTCGGCGCCCGGCGGCGCACCGCCGGCAGCTTCCCAGACCTCCTGCGGGTCGCGCTGCTCTATCGGCACCTCCTCACCCGACTCCGTGCCGGCATCCAGCGTATTCCCGGGCGCGACGACCATGAAACGCGTGCCGTGGTGGCGCGCAAGAACGGCCAGCGAATAGGTGCCGATCTTGTTGACGACGTCGCCGTTAGCCGCCACGCGGTCGGCGCCGACGATCGCCCAGGTCGGCCGTTCTCGCCGCAACAGCTGCGCCGCGGCCGAGTCGGTGATGACCGTCGTCGGGATACCCTCGCGCCCGAGCTCCCACGCCGTCAGGCGCGCGCCCTGCAACCACGGCCGCGTCTCGCTGACCCAGACGTGTGCCACGCTGCCGCGTCTCCAGGCCTCGCGAATCACGCCGAGGGCGGTGCCGACCCCCCCGGTGGCGAGCGCCCCGGCATTGCAGTGGGTGATCACGCTGCCCGGCGACTCGATCAGGTTCGCGCCGAGGCGTGCCATCTCGATGTTAGTCGCGATGTCTTCGGCATGAATTCGCTGCGCCTCGCCCAGCAACGCCTCGACCGGGTCGTCTCCCGCGGCCGCGGCCGCCGCGAGCATCCGCTCGACCGCCCAGGCCAGGTTGACGGCCGTCGGCCGCACATCCCTGAGGCGCGCAAGGTCGCTGCGGAACCCCGCCTGCCAGTCTCCGCCCTGCAACTCGACCTGCTGGCGTGCCGCCAGCACGGCGCCATACGCCGCCGCGATGCCGATCGCCGGGGCGCCGCGCACCACCATGTCGCGTATGCAGTGGATCACGGCATCCACGTCCTCGCACACGACGCGACGCGAATCGGCCGGCAGGCGCCGCTGGTCGAGCAGGTCGAGTCGCCCGTCACGCCAGGTCACCGCATGAATTCCGGTGGGATCGACGGGTGCGGTGCCTGTCTTGTGCCGGTCCGCCACGATTGCAAACTCGTTCGCCCGGTCGCGGGACGCTAGAATGGATGGCTTCGGCAGACCGCCGGTGCGCGGGGCCGCCTCTCTCGAGTGGTCGAGCATGGAGAAAGTTGACACGCTGATCAAGGCCCGCTGGGTCGCACCGGTCGTCCCGGCGGGCGAGCTGCGCGTGGACCATGCCGTCGCGATCCGCCAGGGACGCATCGTCGACGTGTTGCCGGGCGAGGATGCGCTGGAGCGTTACGATCCGGCGGAGACGATCGAGCGCCCAGGCCATTTGCTGATTCCCGGCCTGGTCAACGCCCACACTCATGCCGCGATGACCTTGCTGCGCGGCTTGGCGGACGACCGGCCGCTAATGGACTGGCTGCAGAAACACATCTGGCCGGCCGAACAGCGCTGGATGAGCGCGGAGTTCGTCGAGCATGGCAGCGAACTGGCCATGGCCGAGATGCTGCTCGGCGGCACGACGACTTTCAACGACATGTATTTCTTCCCCGAGGTCGTGGCCAGGGCCGCGGCGCGCTTCGGCATGCGCGCCTGTGTCGGCATGATCCTGATCAAGTTTCCGACGGTCTGGGCCGGCGATTCTGCCGAATACCTGCGCAAGGGCCTGGCGCTGCGCGACGAGTACAAGGGTCACCCCTTGATCAGCACGGCGTTCGCGCCGCATGCGCCCTACACCGTTGGCGACGAGGACCTGGTGAAGATCAGGCGCCTGGCGGACGAACTCGAGGTGCCCGTGCACACGCACGTGCATGAGACGGCCGACGAGGTGCTCGGCAGCGTCGTCGACTGCGGCGACCGGCCGCTGGCGCGACTCGATCGACTCGGCCTCGTCTCGCCGCTGCTGATGGCGGTGCACATGACGCAGCTGGACGACACGGAAATTGCCCGGCTGGCGGCTGCCGGCGCCAGCGTCGTGCACTGCCCCGAATCCAATCTCAAGCTCGCCAGCGGGTTTTGCCCGGTGGCGACACTGCTGGCCGCGGGCGTCAACGTCTGTCTCGGCACCGATGGTGCAGCAAGCAACAATGACCTGGACATGCTGGGCGAGATGCGCACCGCGGCGCTGCTGGCGAAGGCCGTCGCAGGGCGCGCCGATGCACTCACGGCGGAGCAGGCGCTGGCGATGGCCACCATCAACGGGGCACGGGCGCTCGGCCTGGCGGACCAGATCGGCTCGATCGAGCCGGGAAAGTGGGCCGACCTGTGCTGCGTCGACCTCGAGCGCCCCGCGACCTGGCCGGTCTATGACCCGGTCGCGCAACTCGTCTATGCGGCCTGTCGCGACCAGGTCGAGGATGTCTGGGTCGCCGGCAGGAGGATGGTGGCCGACGGACGCCTGTCGCGGATGGACGACGCCGCCATCGTGGCCCGCGCGGGCGCATGGCGCGACAGGATTGTCGGCGACGTGGAGCGTGACCATGGCTGAGATGCGCGACGACAACGTCGATGCGGCCGAGATCGCCCGCTTCGAGGCGCTCGCCGGGCGCTGGTGGGACAAGGAAGGCGACTTCAAGCCGCTGCACGACATCAATCCGGCGCGCCTCGAGTTCATCGACGAGCGTGCCGGACTGCAGGACAGTCGCGTGCTCGACATCGGCTGCGGCGGTGGCATCCTGGCCGAGGCAATGGCGGCGCGCGGCGCGCGCGTCACCGCGATCGACATGGCCGCAGCCCCCCTCGCCGTGGCGCGCATTCACCTGCGCGAGTCAGGGCTGGAGGTCGAGTACCTGAAGTCGACGGCCGAGGGCCACGCCGAGTCACATGCCGGGCAATACGACGTCGTCACCTGCCTGGAGATGCTGGAACACGTGCCGGACCCCTCGCTCGTCGTGGCCGCCTGCAGCCGTCTCGTGCGGCCCGGCGGACAGGTTTTCTTCTCCACCATCAATCGCAACCCCAAGGCGTGGGCCATGGCGATCATCGGCGCGGAGTACGTGCTCCGCCTGCTGCCCAGGGGCACGCACGAGTACGCCAAGCTGATTCGGCCGTCAGAACTGGCCGAGTGGATCCGCGCCGCCGGCCTGGAACTCGACGGCTTCACGGGGATGCACTACAACCCCCTCACGCGCGAGTGCCGCCTGGGGGGCAACGTGCATGTGAATTACCTCGCGCACAGCCGCAAGCCGGAAGCCGGATGAGCACGCGGGCGGCGGTCCTGTTCGATCTCGACGGCACGCTTGCCGACACCGCGCCCGACCTCGCGGCGGCGCTCAATGCAATGCTACTGGCCGACGGGCGCGCCGGCCTGCCGTACGAAGAGGTTCGCCAGTGGGTCTCCTGCGGCGCATTGCGGCTCATCCAGCTCGGCTATGGCGACGCACTGGGCCCGGCGCGCGTCAAGGAACTGCGCGGCCGGTACCTGGCCTGCTACGAGGCGGGATTGTGCCGCGATTCACGTCTGTTCCCGGGCATCCCTGAAGCGCTCGCGGCGCTGGAGGCGGCCGGCGTACCGTGGGGCATCGTCACCAACAAGCCCGGCTGGCTGACCGAACCCTTGCTGGCCGCGCTCGGACTCGCGGATCGTTCGGGTACCGTCATCAGCGGCGATACGCTGCCCTTTTCCAAGCCCCATCCCATGCCGCTGCTGCATGCGGCGCGGGAACTCCGCGTGCCGCCGGCGCGGTGCGTATACGTGGGCGACAACGTCCGCGACGTCGAGGCCGGGCGCGCCGCGGGCATGTTCACGATCGCCGCGGCCTGGGGCTACATCCCTGCCGGTGATGATCCCGTCGAGTGGCAGGCAGACCGGTTGATGCATTCGCCCGCGGCGCTCGCGACTCTCGCCGACGAGCTCGGCGTGCTGCTGGGCGTCGCATGAACGCGCTGGACTGGGGTGAGTGGCTGCCCGCGGCATTCGTGCTTGGCGGGCTGGTCGCGGGGATCATCGCCACGCTCGTCGTGCTGCAGCCGCGCATGGCGCGCCTCAGGACCCAGCTGGCCGTCACCGAGAACCGGCTCGAGGCCCGCGCCCTGGCGGAGGAAGAGCGCGATGCCGCCCTCGCCCTCGCCGAACAGCGCCTGGCTCACGTGTTCGACACGCTGGCGCGGCGGTCCCTGCAGGACAACAGCCGCAACTTCCTCGAGCTCGCCCGGCAGAATCTCGACGTTCACCGCAGCCGCGCCCAGGGCGACCTCAAGGCGCGTGAACAGGCGGTGGAGGCGCTGGTCTCGCCGATCCGCGAGGCCCTGCAGCGCACCGAGCGCCAGATCGCCGAGATCGAGAAAGAACGGCACGAAGCGTTCGGCAATATCCGCGGACTGCTCGAGTCGATCAGCCTCAGCCAGCAGGCGCTGAGCTCGGAGACGCGCAACCTGGTCACCGCCCTGCGGCGACCCGAGGTGCGCGGCCAGTGGGGGGAAATGACCCTGCGACGCCTCGTCGAACTCGCCGGCATGGTGGAACACTGCGATTTCACGGAACAGGCGCATACGGACTCGCCCGACGGCGCACTGCGGCCGGACATGATCGTGCACCTCGCTGAAGGCCGGCAGCTCGTCGTCGACGTGAAAACGCCGCTGGATGCCTATCTCGCCGCCGTGGAAGCGCCCGACGACGCGACGCGCGAGGCGGCCCTGCAGCGCCACGCACGCAAGGTACGCGAGCGGGTACGCGCGCTGGCGGCCAAGGCCTACTGGTCGCAGTTCGACCGCAGCCCGGAGTTCGTCATCCTGTTCATCCCCGGCGACCAGTTCCTCAGCGCCGCCCTGGCGCGCGACCCGGGCCTGCTTGACGAGGCGCTCAACCAGCACGTGATCCTCGCCACGCCGACCAGCTTCGTGGCTCTCCTGAAAGCGGTCGCGTACGGCTGGAGGCAGGTCGCGCTCGCCGAGAATGCGAAACAGATCCGCGACCTGGCGAGCGAACTCCATCGCCGGCTGGCGACATTCACCACGCATCTTTCCCGTGTCGGTCGGGCCCTCACCGGCAGCGTCGAGGCCTATAACAGCGCAGTAGGCTCGCTGGAGCGCCAGGTGTTGCCGGGGGCGCGGCGCTTCACCGAGCTCGGCGTACAGGCCCGCAAGCCGGTGGATCCGCTGCCGCAGATAGACAGCGTCGCACGCACGCCTCAGCCGCCGGAGCGGCTCGCCGATGCCTCACCGAGCGACGACGTAGATGAAAGCGATGCGACGCCGGCGGGCGAGACCCGGCCGCCCGGCACGTCGTGATGACGGCCGCGACGCCACCGCGCACGGCCGCGTCACAGGGATCGCCCTTGTGGTATGCGCTGCTGTTCACGCCCGAGCCGCGGCGCGAGGTAGTGTCGGCTCTCCTGGAGCTGCGGGCGGACGTCATGGAATCCGCGCGTCGCCCGTCCGAGCCCGACGTGGCGCGGGCGCGGCTGCAATGGTGGCGCGCTGAACTCGCGGGATTCGGCGACGGGCGCGAGCAGCACCCGCTTACCCGTGTACTGTCGAAGGCGCGACCGGCCGGCGTCGTGCAGGCCGAATACCTCCTCGAGCTGGTGGATGCGGCCGAGAGCGAACTGTGCGAGCCACCGTGCAGCAACTACTCTGAACTGGCGCTGTACTGCTACCGCAGCAGCGGCGTGCTGCACGAGATGCTGGCCGGGTTGCTCGGGCTCGCCGACCCGGCCAATGAACGTGCCGTCAGGCGCTACGCGCAGCGACTCGGGACCGGCAGCAGGCTGGTGGAGATCATCGCCGGGCTCGGCCCGGACCTGGCCGCCGGTCGTCGCCTGTTGCCGCGGGACTGGATCAGGGAGACCGGGGCCAGCGAGGACGTGAGCGAGAACGGCAAGATGGACGCCGCGCTGCTGACCTGTCTCGATCGTCTTGCCGGCGAGGCCCGCCTTGCGCTGGACGAGGCCGAAGCGCTCCTTCCGCAGGCCGAGCGGCCGCAGCAGCGCACCGGGCTCGTGCTGGCGGCATTGCAACGGCGCCGGCTCGCGAGCCTCCATCGGCAGCGCTTCAATCCCCGGGCCCGGCCCGGCAACCTCGGAAATCTATGGGCCGCCTGGCGGGCGGCACGCCGGGCGATCAACGCGCGCCCGTGACGCGGAGGAATCAGGATGGACGTCACCGCAATGCCCCATTACGACGCGACGCCAGGTCTGCTGGCCGACCGCGTCATCCTCGTGACCGGCGCCGGTGCGGGCATCGGCCGCGCCGTGGCGAAGGCCGCCGCGGCCCACGGCGCCACCGTGATCCTGCACGGCCGGGCCGTCGGCCGCCTGGAGAGCCTGTACGACGAAATCGGCACCGCCGGGGGGGCCACGCCGGCGATCTTCCCGCTGGACCTCGAGCGCGCCACCGGCCCGGACTACGACCGCCTCAGCGGCGCGATCGAGGATCAGTGGGGACGCCTCGATGGCCACGTGCTGAACGCCGGCCTGCTCGGCTCGCGGGCACCGATCGAGCATCATGACGTGGGCGAGTGGCAGCGCGTCCTGCATGTCAACCTGACCGCGCCATTCATCCTGTGCCGTTGCCTGCTGCCACTACTGCTGAAATCCGCCGATGCGTCAGTCGTGTTCACGTCCAGCGGTGTGGGCCGCCGCGGCAAGGCGTACTGGGGCGCCTACGCCGTCTCGAAGTTCGGCATCGAGGGACTCAACCAGGTCCTCGCCGACGAACTCGAGAACAAGCCGACCATCCGCGTCAACGCCATCAATCCCGGGCCGACGCGAACCGCGATGCGCGCCGCGGCCTATCCCGCCGAGGATCCCGGCCGACTGAAGACCCCCGAGGAAATCCTGGGCGTCTACCTGTACCTGCTCGGCCCGGACAGCCGCGGCGTCACGGGGCGGAGTTTCGACGCCCAGTAGCGACGCTACGCCGAGGGTGAAACCCGCTTGCGGCGCGGCTTCAACGCACGCGCATCCGTCACCCCGACCTGCGGCGCGGGCAGGCCGACGCATTCATACAGCGCCCGGATCTCACCCGCATCGAGGTCGCGAAACCGGCCCCTGCTCAACTGGCGATCCAGTGCGACCGGGCCGTAGGCCACGCGTGTCAGGCGGCTGACGGCCAGGCCCACCGCTTCCCACAGCCGACGCACTTCGCGATTGCGGCCCTCGCGGAGAGTAACGTGGTACCAGCGGTTGCGACCCTCGCCCCCGCCCGGCTCGACTTTCTCGAACGACGCCATCCCGTCATCGAGCTGGATGCCCGCCAGGAGCCGTCCGATGACTTCCTCGTCCGGCTCTCCCAGCACGCGCACGGCGTACTCGCGCAGCACCTCCCCCGACGGATGCATCAATGCGTTGGCAAGCGCGCCGTCCGTGGTGAACAACAACAGGCCCGTGGTACTCACGTCCAGCCGTCCGACCGCAATCCAGCGCTGGCCCCGCAACTGCGGCAGGGATTCGAACACTGTGCGGCGTCCCTCGGGATCGCGACGCGTGCAGACCTCGTCGGCCGGCTTGTGATAGGCGAGGTAGCGATGGCGGGACGGCTGGTTGATGCGTAACGGCCGACCGTCGACGGTGAGTTTTTCGGTGCCGTCGAGACGCTCGCCGATCTCCGCGGGGCGTCCGTTGACAGTGATACGGCCCTCGTTGATCCAGCGCTCGATCTCGCGCCGCGAACCGACGCCAGCGTCGGCCAGCAGCTTGTGGATCCTGACGGCGCCCGCCTCAGGCGCGGGAGGCGTCTTGCGGCGCGTCAGCGTCTTGCGCTTCTTCATGCTCGCCCGCCTCCTCAGGGAAGGGCGCAGGTGGCAGGTCCGCCAGGTCGAGATCCAGTTCGACGTTGATGCTGTCGAAATCCCGGATCTCCGCGAGCGGCGGCAGATCGTCGAGTTTCTTCAGGCCGAAATAGTCGAGGAACTCCCGCGTCGTGGCATACATTCCCGGCCTGCCCGGCACGTCACGATGGCCGACGACGCGGACCCAGCCACGTTCCGTCAGCGTGCGCATGATGCTCGAACTCACGCTGACGCCCCGGATATCCTCGATCTCCCCGCGCGTGATCGGCTGGCGATACGCGATGAGGGCGAGCGTCTCGAGCAGCGCGCGCGAGTAGCGCGCCGGCCGTTCCTGCCAGAGGCGTGACAGCCAGGCAGACATCTCCTCGCGGACCTGGATTCGCCAGCCGCTGGCCACCTCGACAACCTGGATGCCGCGGCTCGAATAGTCCGCCTGGAGCGCGTCGATGGCCGCCCGCAGGGCGGCTCGCTCGGGACGTTCGTGATCCAGGAACAGCGCCTGCAGCTGTTCCAGGCTCAGCGGCCTGCCGGCTGCGAGCAACGCGGCTTCGACGACGTTTTTCAGTTTCTCAGTTTCCATGGCGTTCATCGTTTCAGTTGCTCGCGAGCGGCTGCATGGCGTCGGCGGAAGGGGCACGCTCGGTGTTGCGTGCCTTGACGTGGATGGGCGCAAACGCTTCCGCCTGGACGACGTCAAGAAGAGCCTCGCGCATCAGCTCCAGTATCGCGAGGAACGTCACCACGATACCCATCCGGCCCTCCTCCGGATCGAACAGGGATGTGAACTCCGCAAAGTTGCCGTGCTGGATCCGGTCGAGCACCTCCGACATGCGCTGCCGCACCGAGAGCGGCTCACGCTGGATGTGGTGGTGGGCAAACATGTCCGCGCGCGCAAGCACTTGCTGGAAACTCAGCAGCAGCTCGCGCAGCGTCACATCCGGCAGAATCTCGACGACCTTTCGTTCGCACATCTCGGCGTCCGCCTGGAACACGTCGCGCTCGAGTCGTGGCAACGTGTCGATGTCCTGTGCCGCGTGCCTGAACCGCTCGTATTCCTGGAGCCGCCGTACCAGCTCCGCACGCGGATCCTCACCGTCCTCGTCCGGCGACGCGGGCCGAGGCAACAACATGCGCGACTTGATCTCCGCAAGCATCGCGGCCATGACCAGGTATTCGGAGGCCAGCTCGAGCTGCAGTTCCTGCATTACCTCGATGTACTGCATGTACTGGTGCGTGATCTTGGCAATGGGGATGTTCAGGATGTCGATGTTCTGCCGCTTGATCATGTAAAGGAGCAGATCCAGCGGTCCCTCGAAGGCATCCAGGATCACCTCGAGCGCGTGCGGCGGGATGTACAGGTCCATCGGGAACTGTGCCAGGGGTTCGCCTTCGACGATCGCGAACGGCATCTCTTCCTGGCCCGCGCCCATCGGCGCCGGTTCCGCCGCGGCGACGTCCTGCCCTGCTTCGCTTTCCACCTGGGTTTCGTTGTTCATCGGTAGTCCATGCCCATGGCCTCACGCACTTCGTCCATGGTTTCACGCGCGGCGTCCCGTGCGCGCTCGCGCCCCTCGGCGAGGATGATGTCAACCGTATCGCGGTTGGCCTTGTACTCCCCGATCCGCTCCCGGATAGGCTTGAGCTCGGTCAGTACCGCATCGATTACGGGTTGCTTGCACTCGAGGCACCCGATGCCGGCGCTGCGGCAGCCCTTCTGCACCCAGTCCTGCGTCGATTCGTCAGAGTACATGCGATGAAACTGCCAGACCGGGCATTTCTCCGGCTCGCCGGGATCCGTGCGGCGCACGCGTGCAGGGTCCGTCTGCATCGTGCGGAGCTTCTTCTCGACGACTTCCGGGTCCTCGGCGAGACCGATCGTATTGCCGTAAGACTTCGACATCTTCTGGCCGTCGAGGCCCGGCACGCGCGGCGTGGGCGTCAGCAATGCGTCCGGCTCGACGAGAATCATGCGGCCGACACCCTCCAGGTAACCCAGCAGGCGCTCCCGGTCTGCGACCGTCAATCGCGGATGATTATCGACAAGAGCGCGACCGGACTCCAGGGCTCCCTCGTCGCCGCGCTCCTGGTAGCTCCTGCGGAAATCCAGGTACTGCCTGCTTTGCTTGCCGCCAAGGTGGCGCACCGCACGCTGCGCACGTTTTTCGAAGTCCGGCTCACGGCCATACAGGTGATTGAACCTGCGGGCGATCTCTCGCGTGATCTCCACATGGGCCACCTGGTCCTCGCCGACCGGCACGTACCCCGCCCGGTAGATCAGGATGTCCGCGCTCTGCATCAGCGGATAACCGAGGAACCCATAAGTACCGAGGTCCCGTTCCTTCAGCTTGTCCTGCTGGTCCTTGTACGTCGGCACGCGCTCCAGCCAGCCCAATGGCGTAATCATGGACAGCAGCAAATGGAGCTCGGCGTGCTCCGGCACGTCCGACTGGACGAACACCGTGGCGGCTGCGGGATTGACGCCCACCGCGAGCCACTCGATCAGCATTTCGCGGATGCTCGGCGCGATGATCGACGTGTCCTCGTAGTGCGTCGTCAGGGCATGCCAGTCGGCCACGAAGAAAAAACAATCGTACTCGTACTGCAGGTGCAGCCAATTGTTGAGTGCGCCATGCAAGTGGCCGAGGTGCATCGCCCCGGTCGGCCGCATGCCGGACAAGACTCGCCGGTTAGGTCCGGTTGTACTGCTCAATGCTAGCTCCAGGCAAACAGGTCACGATCACAAGCCGGCCACCGACATGATGAAACCGGTCACCGCGCTTATCACGGGGCGCAGAAACCCCCAGGCAAAAAAGATGAAGGCCAGCACGATAATGAGACCGTAAGGCTCAATCGCGTCGAGTTTTGCCGAAGTGCGTGGCGGCAACAGGCCGCTCAGCACGCGACCGCCGTCGAGAGGCGGAATCGGCAGCATATTGAAAACGGCCAGGATCACATTGATGAATACGCCGATCTGGCCCATGGTCAGGAAAAACTGCGCCGTCATGCCTTCCAGGCCGCTAAGCATCGTGAGCTTGATGAAGAATGCCCAGAAGAGCGCCATGAGGATATTCGCACTCGGGCCCGCGGCGGCTACCAGCATCATGTGCCGACGCGGGTCGCGCAGATTGCGGGTCGCCACCGGCACGGGCTTGGCCCAGCCGAAAAGGAAACCGGTCGTCATCAGGGCGAGCGCCGGTACCACGACCGTTCCGATGGGATCGATGTGCTTGAGCGGATTGACGGTCAAGCGCCCCAGCATCTCGGCAGTGCGGTCGCCAAAATGCCGCGCCACCCAGCCATGTGCAACTTCGTGCAGCGTGATCGCGAAAAGTACCGGGATGACAGCGACGGCCAGGAGCTGGAGCGTGGAAAGCTGTTGCATCGGGCTATTATAGAGAACGGAACGCCGGCTGAGTCAGGCCGATTGCAGGTAGCTGACGTCGCCGAGCCCGGCACGCGTCACGAGCGGCACCAGCCCCGTGAGGTCGATTACGGAAGTCGACTCCAGCGCACAAGGCCCACCGTCCACGATGGCCACCAGCTCGTGTTCAAGGCGTTCCCTGATGTCCCACGGATCATTCATCGGCTGTTCCTGTCCCGGCAGCTGCAGGGTCGTACTCATCAACGGCTCCGGCAACTCTGCGAGCAGTGCCAATGCAATGGCGTGGTCGGGCACCCTGATGCCGATACTTTTTCGTTTCGGATGCTGGAGACGGTTTGGCACCTGGCGAGTCGCCGGGAGAATGAAGGTGTAGGGGCCCGGGGTCAATGCCTTCAGCAGCCGATACGCCTGGTTATCCACCCGGGCATACGTGGCCAGCTCCGAAAGCCCCTCGCAAATGAGTGTGAAGTGATGATGCTTGTCCAGGTTCTTGAGCCGCCGAATGCGCTCCTGCGCCGCCTTGTTGCCCATCGCCCAACCGAAGGCATAGGAAGAGTCTGTCGGGTAAGCGACAATGCCGCCATCGTTGATGAATGCCGCAACCTCCCTGATCAGTCTTGGCTGAGGGTTCTGCGGATGTATTTCGACGAGCTCGGCCATGAGGAGACATTCTAGCCCCAGGCGCCATACCGGACTGAGGATTCCAGCATGAACGAACGTCGGACCGAAGCGATCAGGGAACGGCTACTCGATGCGCTTGAGCCGGAGTTGCTCGAAATCGAGGACGAAAGTGACCTGCATGCCGGGCACGCCGGGGCCCGCGACGGACGCGGCCACTTTCGGGTAACCATCGTCTCGGCAGCGTTCGAGAACGTGCCCAGGCTCCAGCGCCACATGCTCGTTTATGAGGCGGTCGGGGCTCTCATGAAGTCCGACATTCACGCCCTATCCATTCAGGCATTTGCTCCGGGCGAGGTCTGAAGGCCGCTGCGCAGATTTTAATGTTGCACCGCCGCACACCGTTTCGTCTTCGGGAATCCACCCCGACTGGCGATCCCGAATGCGCCCAAGGGCCGAGAAGTGCTTCACACGTTTGCGTTTGACGACGCGAACTGGTTCACAGTTTCGAAATGGCCTCACCTGGTATAGCGCAGCAGATGCCGGGCCCGGAGCATCGGTGCCGGCGCCACACGAAGGCGTCACTTTCCGCCTCCCGGCGCTACGATCACTCGCGGAAGCGGCGGCATAGATTGGCTTACTACCTCGCATCTGTGCCTATTGTCTGGGTTCATGCAGCTATTGGCGCTGATATAGCCACAATTATTCATACTTGGCCCGAGGCACGGGTCGCGCGGGCCCACGTTCCTTCCACGCACGAGCCAGAATATGTCATATTGGGGCCGTCGTTTAACATAATCTGTGGCTGTCAGAAAAACCAACGCCTTTCGTCACCTTCTAGGTGTCTTTCGTTAGCATTTGACTTTGATCATTTTTTCGCCTCTCCAACGCATCCCTTGCCATTGATGCCAGGCCAAAAGTTGCGCAACCACAACCTGCAATATGTTGAATGATTGACCGGAAATTGTGACTGGTTATAGTCAAATTCGATTGTTGCCAGTCAACTAGAACTAAATCTAATAATGAATCTAGCTAACGCACCGGTTCAGACTAATAGCAGGCGGGGCCTTAACGAGTACGTTAAGGACGCGTTGCTGGAGGCGTGCAAGGAGGCTGCGCGTCCTTTAATCCGGCTGTGCATAAAGCATGGGATTTCCTTTCAGGAATTGGCTACAGCCCTTCGATACGTATTTGTCGATTCCGCTAAGGAAGACTACTTGCCGGAGACCGAAGCCAGCGCTTCGCGAATTGCTGTGCTTTGCGGGATCCCTCGAGCCGAGGTCGAGGGAATTCAGGATACGGAACCTGAGAGTAAGGCCATTGCTGCTCGAATGGGCGCATCGGTACAAGTTTTGTCCGCCTGGCACGCGGACCCAGACTTTACAGGCCCGTATGGAATTCCACTCGAACTTCCTTATGACTCCCCAAGTGGATTTGATGGGCTCGCGGAGCGATACGGGAATGGCCTCCCCACGGACGAAATTCTCGAAGACCTGATTCGAGCTGGGTGCGTTGCAAAGGGCAAGGGTGGAACGGTGAAAGTCCTTCGCCGTTCATATATCTCCGGCAACGTTGACCCAGTAAGCATTGGATACGCCGGTAGGTGCCTCAAGACACTCGCAGAAACGCTCGAGTTCAACCTTGAGAAATCTGACACCCGCGAGAAAAGATTTGAGCGGCAATTTTTTTCTACGTTAGGCATTCGAGCATCAGATCTCGAAGCATTTAATGCTCTCCTCAAAGAGGCAGGTCAAAAATTTCTCGAAGACCTCGACTCTTGGACAACAGAGCGCGAAAAAGCTCTTAAGAACCTGGAAAAAATACCGAACGAGATTCCTCGCGTATATCCAGGCGTGGGGCTTTACATGTTTTTCCATCACGGACCGACGAAAAGGAAACAATAGGGCAATGGCTAATTTCAACCGATCAAGAAATAGCATTCCTGCAATTGCTGCTTTGTCGTCTGTGCTTCTAGCTTCTGCGCTACCGACAGCCAATGCTTTTGGATTTGAGGGGGAGTCGAGCCTCGGCACAAGTACAAACGGCATCGTAGGCACAGGCATTGAAGGGATCGCCGGGACGGGCATCGAAGGCATCGCTGGCACCGGCATCGAAGGCATCGCTGGCACCGGCATCGAAGGCATCGCCGGCACAGGCATCGAAGGCATCGCCGGCACAGGCATCGAAGGCATCGCTGGCACCGGCATTGAAGGCATCGCCGGAACTGGCATTGAAGGTATCGCCGGCACCGGCATCGAAGGTATTGCCGGCACCGGCATCGAGGGCATTGCCGGAACGGGCATCGAGGGCATCGCCGGCACAGGCATCGAGGGCATTGCCGGAACGGGAATCGAAGGTATTGCTGGCACAGGCATCGAAGGCATCGCTGGCACAGGCATCGAAGGCATCGCTGGGACGGGCATCGAGGGCATTGCCGGGACGGGCATCGAAGGTATTGCTGGCACCGGTATTGAAGGCATCGCCGGGACCGGCATTGAAGGCATCGCTGGAACCGGCATCGAGGGCATCGCCGGCACGGGTATCGAAGGCACTGCTAGCAGCGCCAACCACAATGCGAGTCAATTCCCACTAGTCGCTTACGGCCCGATAGAAGCAGTACTCGACAATGGTTATTTAGTCTTGGGTCAAACTGTAACCATCGCTAACGAAACGTCGTCACCCTCTCTCAAAGTGGGTGATACTGCGATTGTACTGGGATTGGTTTCAGAGAATGGGATTCTCGCCGACCGAGTTTTGCGTTCCCAGGAGATGATTGTTGACGGAAGTTCGCTAATCTATGTTGCGGGCATTGTTGATGCCGTTGACCCAAGCCTCGGTAATTTCCATATAGGTGGTCTGAGCGTCCACCTGGGAGCTGCTGGTGCGGACCCGAAATCACTGGCTATCGAATCTGGGCACTATGTTGAAGTGTTTGGCGTCAGATTTGACCAACTTGTCATAGCTGATCAACTTGATGCAGTGGGCCCTTTCGAGTATTGACAAGCTAAATTATCGACTATCGGAAGGCGCCCTATAATCGGGCGCCTTTTTTTATCGTCTCTTTGGCGTCGCCGATTGAACCGTCTTGCTCTCAATATTCTCAAAATAATAAATACCAACACCACATCGCATGGGGCGCCCTTTTGCTGATACGCTATTTGTTAGAGCATGTGTTTCGAGCCAATCGTCAATTGATTCAAGGTATTCATTCCCCTTTGACGCGATCGTCTTCTTAAGGGCTGGAATTTCCTTAGAATCTAGTTTGTCACTCCATGCTCGGAACTCAAACAGTCGCGAGTTTGGGTTCTCCTGTTCCATATTCGTAACGATGGTTTGAGCCAAGTCGTGCAGGCACTCTCCGAATCGCTGAACCTGAAACAAATCTATACCACTAGGCGAGTATTGCCGCTTTGTTGCTTTCCAGAACCCAGGTCTAATTTCGGTAACGCAATCAGCCCTTATTAGTTCTTTAAGCATTGCCCCAGGAGGCACATCTCCGCCTACTTCCCGGACCAAGCCGGAAAATGAGACGCGCTTGCCGTGACCCTCGAGCGGGAGCCACTTCGGCGAGCCTTTTGGTCCTAGGTAATTGGGGCTTGTATACCATTTAGCTAAGACAGTCGCGGGCTTACTAAGTGTGGGGTCGGGCTCCCAATCCTCCGCTTCTAGTCGATCTCGCAATTTGCGAATCTCCTTTCTGTTCAGGCCGGTCATTACTGACACCCTGGACATATTGGTTCGTCGGCCTCTAAGTCCATAGTCATCGCTTGCTACCTGGACGAACGCCAACTTACTAATCTCTGCAAACTCCCTATAGCCAATGCCATTCCTCAGCAGGAATCGCGCGATAGGAAGCATAAAGTGTCTACATGCCTTAAGTGCTGTAGCTTTTAGTGGGGAACTCACCAAATATGCCTCCGAGATTAATGCGGATATCTCTTGCAGATCAACGTCGACACCTACCCTCCGCCCCACATTGCCAGAAAATTGGTTTCATCAATCACAGCAACACCCAGTTCCTGTGCTTTCCTTAGCTTGGAGCCCGGATTGTCGCCTGCGACGAGGTAGTCCGTCTTCCTGGATATGCTGCCGGACACCTTCCCTCCAAGACGCTCGATACGCTCGCGCGCCTGGTCCCGTGTCATCGACTCGAGAGTGCCGGTCAACACAAATGTCTTTCCCTGGAGGGGTAAATTCCTTGTAATTGATTCCTCGACGGGCCAGCTCACCCCGTGTTGTCGCAAGGCCTCAATCACTTTGAGATTGTCCGGCTGCTGAAAAAATTCATGGACATGCTGGGCGACGACCGGACCGACATCCGGGACCTCCTCGAGGTCCTTTTGCTCGGCCTGGGCCAGTGCATCAACATCTCCGAAATGACGCGCCAGGTTAGTGGCAGTCACTTCTCCTACTTCCGGGATCCCCAGCGCAAACAGGAATCTTGGCAGGGTCGTCTTCTTGCTGCGCTCGATCGCCCCCACGAGGTTCTGGGCGGATTTCTCGGCCATGCGATCCAGCCCCGAAAGATCCTCCACCGAAAGTGCGAAAATGTCGGCCGGAGACTGGACTTGCCGGCCGTCGATGCCCTTTTCAGTCAATTGCTCTACGATTTTTGCCCCCAGGCCCTCGATGTCCATGGCCCGGCGTGATGCAAAGTGTCGCAGCTTTTCCTTGCGTTGTGCCGGGCAGAATAACCCCCCCGAGCATCGTGCCGCTGCCTGGCCTTCAGGTCGTACCACGTCAGAGCCGCAGACAGGACACTTGCTGGGCAGCGTGATCCGTCGCGGCCGCCCCGTCCGCTTGTCGTGTACGACCCGAACGACTTCGGGGATCACGTCGCCCGCCCGGCGCACGATGACAGTGTCACCGATTCGCACGTCCTTGCGCTCGATTTCGTCGACATTATGAAGCGTCGCATTGCTCACGGTTACGCCGCCGACGAACACCGGCTCGAGTCGCGCCACCGGCGTCAGCGCTCCGGTACGGCCGACCTGGAAATCGACGCCCCGCACCACTGTCGAGACTTCCTGCGCGGGAAACTTGAATGCGATCGCCCAGCGAGGTGCGCGTGACACGAATCCTAATGCTTTCTGCAATTCTATGCGATCCACCTTGAGCACGATCCCGTCGATTTCGTATGGCAGGGCATCCCGTTCTGCGGCAATCTCATCGTAATACGCCTGGCATCCCTCTGCCCCCTCCACGAGCCTCGTCAACGGCGATACGCGAACTCCCCACTCCTTGAGCACTCGGAGTATCTCGCTGTGCCTGCTCGGCAGATCCCCGTCATCGAAATGGCCCACGCCGTATGCTATGAACTGCAGCGGACGTGAGGCCGCAATTCTTGGGTCCAGTTGGCGCAGCGTACCAGCCGCGGCATTGCGCGGATTGACGAAAGTCTTGGCACCCTGCTCTGCAAGCCTGGCATTGAGGGCCGCGAAGCCCGCCTTGGGCAGGTAGACTTCGCCGCGAACCTCGAGTGTCGCCGGGTGTTCACCACCGCGCAGTTTCAGGGGGACGGACTCGATCGTCCGGACATTATGGCTGACGTCTTCGCCGGTTTCTCCATCGCCTCGGGTCGCGCTTCGAACGAGTCGCCCATGCTCATAGAGCAGGCTTATGGCCATCCCGTCGAGCTTGGTCTCGGCACTGTATTCGACCACGTCCTCCGACTTGAGACGATCCCTGATGCGGCGATCAAAGACGATCAACTCGTCTGCAGAAAACGCATTCTCGAGGGACAGCATCGGGACCAGGTGCCGCGCCTGGCGAAAGCCCTCCACCGGTGACGCGCCCACTCGTTGCGTGGGCGACTCGTTGCTGTGCAACTCCGGATGAGCCGCCTCCAGCTCCTGCAACTCGCGAAACAACCGGTCATATTCGACATCCGGGATCTCCGGATCATCGAGCACGTGGTAGCGATAATTATGATAGTCGAGCTGCTGGCGCAACTCGGCAACCCGCGCTGCTGCTCCCGGGCCCGCGGACGTCACGGCAGATCTCCGGGCCTCCCGCCGGACAGGCCGGTGCCGAGCTTGCTGCGCCGGTGATATTCGACGACCTGCTCGCGCAGCCAGCCGGCCTGCTGCATGGTCAGCGCGTTGCCCTTGTCGTCCAACACCTCCGCATCGAGGCGCTCCGCCAGGCGCCTGGCGCAAGTGAACATGCCGTCAAGCGCGCTCAGCGGTTCTCGAGGTCCCGGAAGGACCATGAACATCGATACGCCGGGACAGCGCAACTCGTGCATTTTCTCGATCTCGAAGCTGCCCGGCTCGACCAGGCTTGCCACGAGGAATCGGCTGCGTCGACGTTCGTCCAGGGAATGAAAAGCGCCGAACTTGCCGTATTCGAGGCCTTCGGCGGAGAACGCCTTGACCAGCTCTGAACCGTCGAAGCCGTCGGGTTGCCGCGCGCGCAGGCGCAGCGCCACGATCAACTGCTCGCCTTCGGGTGGCAATTCGGGCGCATCCGGGTCCTGCGGCGAACGATCCGTCGGTACGCCGGTGCCGTCCATTTCGGCGTCCGGCTCCGGCAGCTTGTCGTCCTTGGGAAAGGGGCCGTTCCAGGGCTCGGGACGCTTTACCAGGCCGGGTTCACGACGCCGCGAGGGGCCATCGTCCCCGCCGCGGTCGCGTCGGCTCCAGACATAGACCCCGATGATGAGGATCACGCCGATTGCGGTCAGAATCCAGCGAAGTTCAGGCACGGATCACAGCTCTCCCCGCCAGCTAGCCGGCAACCATCTGCATCGCTTCGTCGATATCGACGGCGACGAGCCGCGATACGCCGGGCTCCTGCATAGTGACGCCGGTCAATTGGTTGACCATCTCCATGGTGGTCTTGTTGTGCGTGATGATGATGAACTGCACTTTGTCGGACATCGTGCGGACTATATCGCAGAAACGTCCGACATTCGCATCGTCCAGCGGCGCATCGACCTCGTCGAGCATGCAGAAAGGCGCTGGATTCAGGAGGAATATGGCGAACACGAGCGCCACGGCCGTCAAGGCCTTCTCGCCGCCTGACATGAGGTGAATCGTGCTGATCCGCTTGCCCGGCGGACGGGCCATCACCGCCACGCCGGCCTCGAGCAAGTCATCCGACTCAAGTTGCAGATGGGCATGCCCGCCGCCGAACAGTTTCGGGAAGATCTCCTGCATCCCGACATTGACGCGGTCAAATGTTTCCTTGAAGCGCATCTTCGTCTCGCGATCAATTTTTCGAATCGCGTTCTCAAGCGTGCTGAGCGCATCGTTCAGGTCGGCCAGCTGGGCATCAAGATATCCCTTGCGCTCCGTCTGCTCCTTCAACTCATCGATCGAAGCCAGGTTGATTGGCCCGAGCCTGTCGATTCGCGCTGCGAGTTGCGCGAGGCGCTCTTCCCAGGCTTCAATCCCCGCCTCGTCAGAAAGCTCGCTGCGCAGGCTCTCCAGCTCGAAACCGGTCGCAGCGAACTGCTCTGTCGCAGTCTGCAGCCTTACGCTGACTTCGCGTGCCGCAAGACGCCTGCTCTCCAGCTCCTGGCGAACGTCGTCGACGACCTGGGCGCGCGCCGTGCGCTGTTCCTGCAGCGCACGCAGATCAGCCTCGACCGCCTGCACCTTGCGCCGTGCCGTGGCCAGCTGTTCCTCAACGTCCACGCGTTTCGCCAGCAGCTTCTCGAGCTCCTGCTGGCGCTCCGCCAGGGGGGCGACACCGGAGTCGAGCTGCCGTACCAGTTCCTGCTGGCGGGCAGAAAATCGCGCCATCTGCTCCTGGAAGCGCTGCATGCTCAGGCCCGCGGAATCCAGGCTCGAGCGCCGCGACTCGACCCGGATGGCGATCTCCTGGGCCGTGGCACGCTCCGCATGTGCTCTTTCCCGTGCCTCCTGGAGACCGCCGGTCAGGCGCTCGCGCTCGCTCTCGAGTCCTTGTCGGCGGCCTTCAAAGCCGCTCATCAGTTCGATCCCCTCCTGCAACTTCGCGCGGCTCTGGCGAATCGCGGCATCGGCCTCCGCGACCTGCGCCTCGATCTCGCCGACCTCGCGTTCGAGAGCCTGCATCCGGCTGGTCGCCTGCTCCATGCGTGACCGTACCGTCTGCAACGTCGCTTGCAGCCCGGCCGCAGTGCGATGGGCCTCGGCGGCCTGCTGACGAACCTCGTCGCGCGAAGACTCGAGCGTCGCCAGCCGGGAGCGGATTTCGTCGTGGCGAGCGGCAAGTTCCTCGACTTCGTATGCCGCGCCGCCGATCGAGGCGCGCAACTCGCGAATCTCCTGTTCGCGTGCAAGAACACCGGCATGCGGGTCCTCGGCACGATTCACTCGCAGCCAGTTGCGGCCGATCCATATACCGTCGCGCGTGACGACCGACTCGCCATCGCGGAGCGTCGTTCGCCTGGCAAGGGCCGCGCCGATATCCTCTACCGCGTACACGCCGCTCAGCAGCGCCATCGCGCCCTGCGCACCGTCCACATGACGGGCCAGCATGGAATCGTCCGCAGGCGCGACGTCCGCTGCCGAAGACTCCAGGAAGCTCGCGGCGCCATGCGTCAGGCTGTCCAGGGCCACGGCCACGTCATCCAGTCCCTCTACATACACTGCCTCCAGGTAGGCCCCGAGCACCGTCTCCACCGCGCGCTCCCACCCTGACTCGACCGACAGCCGCTCGGCAAGCCGCGGCCGGTCCGCGAGCCCCTGCCCGCTGAGCCACTCGACCACCCGGCCGCCGCGTCGCCCGAGGGCCGCTTCCTGGAGGGCTTCCAGCGAGGCCAGCGTGCCACGCAGGGTCTGCAGCGCGCTGCGCCCCTCGTCGAGTCGCGCCACCATTTGCTGCTCCTGCTCCCGCAGGGCGACGATCTCGTCGCGCACCGCGACATCGCGCGCCTGCGTCTCGTGCTCGAGCTCGCGCGCCTCGTCCAGCTCGCGGCCGAGCTCCTCGAGATCATGCGTGCCGGCCGCCGCCTGCAGGCGACCGCGCTCGTCGTCCAGTCTCTGCCGCCGTTCGGCCAGGCGCGTGACCTGGCCTTCGAGCTGCTCGATCCTTGCCCGCTCCACTTCGACGGTCTCGCGCGCGTCGCTCGCTTCCCGATTGAAGCGCTCCCAACCGGACTGCCAGTCCTGCATCGCCTGTTCGCTGCTGCGTAGTGCCTCTGCCGAAGCGGCCTCGGCGTTGCGCGCCGCCTCGAGTTCCGGGCCCAGGGTGCCGAGCACACGGTTCAGTTCCGCCAGGAGACCCTCGTCGCGCTCGATGTGCTGCCGGATGTCCAGGATGCCTTGCTCGGCCTGCTCCAGTTCCTGGCCCTGGCGCTGGCGCAGATCCCGGGCGTGCTGGATTGCCTGTTCAAGGCGCGCGATCTCGGCACCGATTCGGTAGAAATCGCCTTGCACCGTATTGAGGGATTCATTGTCTTCCCGATGGCGTTCGCGCGCCGCCTCCAGTTCCGCCTCGACGCGCCGGAGTTCCGCGACCGCCTCCTGCAGGCGCGTCTCGCGCTCGGCGAGCGTCGCCTTGTGGGTGACGTCCTCCGCTTCCAGCCCGGCCAGTCGCAATACGAGCAACTCCGCCTCGACGCGGCGCTCCTCGGCCTTCATCGTGCGATACCGTTCGGCGGTGCGCGCCTGGCGCTGGAGATGGCGGATGTGCTTCTCGACCTCGTCGCGCAGATCGTTGAGGCGATCCAGGTTCTCCCGCGTATGCCGGATGCGCGTTTCCGTTTCGCGCCGGCGCTCCTTGTACCTGGAAATGCCTGCGGCCTCCTCGAGGTACATGCGGAGTTCTTCCGGCTTCGCCTCGATGAGGCGCGAGATCATGCCCTGTTCGATGATCGCGTAGCTGCGCGGCCCGAGCCCGGTGCCGAGGAACAGGCCCGTGATGTCCTTGCGGCGGCAGCGCGCTCCGTTCAGGAAGTAATTCGAAGTGCCGTCGCGTGACAGGACCCGCCGCGCCGAGATCTCCGCAAAACCCGCGTACTGGCCGCCGACGGCGCCGTCAGAGTTGTCGAACACCAGTTCTATGGAAGCCGTGCCGACCGGCTTGCGGGCGCTCGAGCCGTTGAAGATGACGTCGGCCATCGAGTCGCCGCGCAGGTGCTTGGCCGAACTCTCCCCCATGACCCAGCGGACCGCGTCAATGACGTTGGACTTGCCGCAGCCGTTAGGGCCGACGACGCCAATCAGGTTGCCTGGGAAACGGATCGTGGTCGGATCGACAAACGACTTGAATCCGGCCAGCTTGATCTTGCTGAGGCGCATGCAGAATAAGGTTTCCGGGAATATTCCAGAGAGGTGAACAATCGAACCGCGCTAGTGTAAAGTAATTCACCTTCAATTCCAGCCGTCGCACGGCCGGGGTTTCCTGCCCGTGTCGGCACCCAGTCACAGGAGTCCGGCCCTTGCCAGACCTGCACGCGCTCGGCGCCGACACGGCGCCCAACAGGGACCTGGAGACGTTTCCCAACCCGGCCCCCGGGAGCGATTACACCATCCGGATCCGTATACCGGAGTTCACCTGCCTGTGCCCGAAGACCGGCCAGCCGGATTTCGCCGAAATCCTGCTGGAATACGTTCCCGGCCAGCGGTGTATCGAGCTGAAATCCCTGAAGCTCTACATGTGGAGCTTTCGCGACGAAGGTGCCTTCCACGAGGCGGTCACCAACCAGATGCTCGCAGACCTGCGGGAAAGGCTCGATCCGCGCTTCATCCGGATCACCGCGGAGTTCAATGTTCGCGGCGGGATCTACACGTCCGTCATCGCCGAGCACCGCAAACAGGGCTGGACGGCGCCGCCCACGGTCGAGCTTCCCTGAACCGCGCCCGGAACGCATTTTTCGCCTCTGGTCAAGACTGGACTCCGGACTCGAAACGGGCTAAAAAGCGCAGTTTGTATCGTCGACCGTTGCGGCCCATGGTGGGTCCGTGAAGTCGCTGTCATCATACTGAATTACGCCATCCGCCGGGAGGCACAAATGCCCGCGAGCAAGAGCAGCAAGAAGAAGTCGGCCGCCACCAGGTCCCGGGGCGCGGCAAAGCCCGCAGCGCGCAGGAAGACCTCGGCCAAGAAGGCCGTTGCTGCCAGGAAGCCCGCCGCCAAGAAGGCTGCGGCAAGGAAAACCTCCGTGAAGAAATCGCCCGCCAGGAAGGCCAAGGCCAGCAAGGCACCGGCCAGGAAGACCGCAGTGAAAAAGTCCGCCGGTAAAAGGCCGTCCGTGAAAAAATCGCCAGCAAAGAAGACATCTGTGAAAAAGAAGCCGGCGAGCAAAGTGGCTGCGAAGAAAGCCGCAGCGAAGAAGCCCGCAGCGAAGAAATCCGGTGCGAAGAAGAAGGTTTCGGTGAAGAAGGCGCCGGCAAAGAAGGCGCCGGCAAAGAAGGCTGGCGCCGGGAAAGTCGCGACGCGGAAAACCGCAGCAAAAAAGGCGCCTGCCCGGAAGCCCACACCGGCGAAGAAGAAGCTGCTGGCGAAGAAGAGACCCCTCGCCATCAAGCCGGAACAGCCCGAGCCGAGCTTCGCCTTCTCGGGACCGCTCAAGGCTTTCAAGCCGTACCAGCCGAAGCCTCGCGAAGAGTACATGAGCGACGCCATGCGGGAACACTTTCGCCAGATCCTGAACACTTGGCAGCAGGAGCTCATGGAGGAAGTCGACCGCACCGTTCACCACATGAAGGACGAAGCAGCGAATTTCCCGGATCCGAATGACCGGGCGACCCAGGAATCGGAATTCGGCCTCGAGTTGCGCACCCGGGATCGCGAACGCAAGCTGCTGAAGAAAATCGAGCAGGCGCTGGCACGCATCGATGACGGCACGTACGGGTTCTGCTCCGAGACCGGCGAGGAAATCGGCTTGCGTCGCCTCGAGGCACGTCCTGTCGCAACCTTGACCGTGGAGGCCCAGGAGCGCCGCGAGCTTGCTGAAAAGCAGTACCGGGACAGGGACGACCGCTGACAAGACACAGCCCGCCGGCGCCCCGTCAGGGGCGCCGGGCGGGCGCTACCGTGGGCGCTTTGCGCCCTCGCCTACCGGACCGCTCCACCTCGGCTCCCTGCTGGCGGCTGCCGGGAGCTGGCTGGACGCACGTGCCGCGGGCGGCGAATGGCTGCTACGCATGGAGGATCTCGACCCGCCGCGTGAGCCTCCCGGCGCAGCAGACCAGATCCTGCAGGCGCTCGAGGCCTTCGGCCTGTGGTGGGACGGCGAGGTCCTGTTCCAGAGCCGCCGGCGGGACGTCTACGAGGCCGTACTGAGCGAGTTGCAGGGCGCCGGCTGGGTCTACCCGTGCGTCTGCAGCCGCAAGCGCATCGAGGCGGAGAATCGCAAGCGCGGGCGCCCCGGAGACCGGCGCTATCCGGGCACCTGCAGGGCCCTGCCACCCGCAGCGGCCCGCGCGAGCCGCATCCTGCGCGTGCGTACCACCGACGAGCCCATCGTGGTCCAGGATCGCCTCCAGGGGCTGCTCGAGCAGTCGCTGGAGCGCGATGTCGGTGATTTCGTCGTGCGGCGGCGCGAAGGCTACATTGCCTACCAGCTCGCCGTGGTCGTGGACGACGCCCTGCAGGGCGTCACGGACATCGTGCGGGGCACGGATCTGCTCGACTCCACGCCGCGGCAGGCCTGGCTGCAGCAGCTGCTCGGCTACGCCCGGCCCGCCTATATGCACCTGCCGGTCGTCAACACGGCGAATGGCGAAAAACTGAGCAAGCAGACGGGTGCCGCAGCGGCCGACCCGCGGCACGCCGCCAAGCTCGCCTGGGACGTCCTCGCGCTCCTCCGCCAGGCGCCGCCGCCGGCGCTGCGCGGCGCCCGCCCGGCGGACCTCTGGGCCTGGGGCACGGCCAACTGGCGGCCGCAGCAACTCGCGGGCGTTCGCAGCATCAAGGCGCCCTGAATACTTTGGCTGCGGTGCAAAAATCGTTTATCTTATGGGGTATTGGACAACGCCTCCTGCCCCCCGCCCGCGGAGCGCGCCACAGGGCGACTAGGAATGGAATCAGGATATGAATGAGCCACGCACGATCAAGAAGTATCCAAACCGCCGACTTTATGACACCGAGGAGAGTCGCTACATCACGCTGGCCGATATCAAGCGGCTGGTCGTGGAGAAAGTCGACTTTGTCGTGGTCGAGAAAAAGACCGGCAAGGACATCACCCGCAGCATCATGCTCCAGGTGATCAGTGAACAGGAACAGGCCGGCGACCCGATCATGAGCCGGGATTTCCTGTCGCAGATCATTCGCTCCTACGGCAGCGCGATGCAGGGCATGGTGGGCGGCTATCTCGACCAGAGTCTCAGGCTGTTCATGGGGCAGCAGCACCAGCTGCGTGAGCGCGTCAAGGAAGTCGTCGGCGTCGACCCCGTCGGCATGGTCGCGGGGATCGCCCAGAAGAACTACCAGCGCTGGAAGGCCCTGCAGGAAGAGATATTCCGGAACTTCGCCTCCACGCGGCACGACGACGACAACGAGTCCGAGCCGCGCCCCCGGGCATCACGCGGCACCAAGCGCTGATCGCCGGCCGGCCCGGCCGGCCAACGGAACCCCCCGCGACTGTTGACAACCAGCAGGCCCGCTGATATTGTGCACCGCGTCAATTGATGCATTGCATCATCCCTGACGACTCCTCCTCTTGGACGCCTCTTGCGTCCATCTTGAACCCCCGCCTCCAGCGGGGGTTTTTTTTGGCTGGTCTCAGGCCGCGCTGACGTCCCGCATGCTGAGCCGGATCCGCCCCTGGCGATCCACCTCCAGCACCTTGACGCGCACCGTGTCCCCTTCCTTGAGCTTGTCGCTGACGCGCTCGACGCGCTCGTCGGAGATCTGGGAGATATGCACGAGGCCGTCCTTGCCTGGCAGGATGGTGACAAAGGCGCCGAAGTCCATCAGGCGCGCCACCTTGCCGTCGTAGACCTGGCCGACCTCGACGTCGGCCGTGATCAGGTCGATACGCCGGCGCGCCTCGCGGCCGGAGTCGCCATCCACCGATGCGATGCGGATGGTGCCGTCGTTATCGATGTCGATCGTCGCGCCGGTCTCCTCGGTGATCTGGCGGATGACTGAACCGCCCTTGCCGATGACTTCGCGAATCTTCTCCGGGTCGATCTTGAATGCCATGATCGTCGGCGCCCAGTCGGACATCTTCTCGCGCGGTTTGGCGATGACCTTGTTCATCTCGTCGAGGATGTGCAGCCGCGCATCGCGCGCCTGCTCCAGCGCGTCGAACATGATCTCGCGCGTGATGCCCTCGATCTTGATATCCATCTGCAGCGCGGTCACGCCCTCGCTGGTGCCGGCGACCTTGAAGTCCATGTCGCCGAGATGGTCCTCGTCGCCGAGGATGTCCGTCAGCACCGCATAGCGGTCCGCGTCCTTGACCAGGCCCATCGCGACACCCGCGACGGCCGCCTTGACCGGCACGCCGGCATCCATCAGGGCCAGGCTGGCGCCACACACGGACGCCATCGAGCTCGAGCCGTTGGACTCGGTTACCTCGGACACGACGCGCATCACATAAGGGAACTCGCTCATTTCGGGCAGCACGGCCTCGATCGCGCGTCGCGCAAGCTTGCCGTGGCCGATTTCACGCCGCTTGGGGCCGAGCTGGAAGCTGGTTTCACCCACACAGTACGGCGGGAAATTGTAGTGCAGCATGAACGGCTCGCGGAACTCGCCCGACAGCGCGTCGATGATCTGGGCGTCACGCCCGGTGCCCAGCGTCGTGACGACCAGCGCCTGGGTCTCGCCGCGCGTGAACAGGGCCGAGCCGTGGGTGCGCGGCAGCGTGCCGGTGCGCACGGTGATCGGCCGCACCGTGCGGGTATCGCGGCCGTCGATGCGCGGCTTGCCGCTCGTCACGCGGCCCCGCACCACCCGGCTTTCGAGCACGCCGAGCGCTGCCTTCACCTGGTCGGGAGTCCACTGCGGCGCGTCGCCGCCGGTCAGCTTTTCACTGGCATCGGCCTTGATCTCGTCGACCCTGGCGTAGCGGTCCTGCTTGACCGTGATCTGGTAGGCCTCGTGGAACGCCGCTTCGGCGAGGCCGGCCACCGCCGTGTTCAGCTCGTCGTCGGACGGCGGCGGAGCCCAGTCCCAGGCCGGCTTGCCGGCCTCGGCCTTGAGTTCGTTGATGGCATTGATGGCCACCTGCATCTGCTCGTGCCCGAACATCACCGCGCCGAGCATGACCTCCTCGCTGAGGACCTTCGCTTCCGACTCGACCATCAGCACGGCCTGCGACGTGCCCGCGACGACCAGGTCGAGCTTTGACTCGGCCAGTTGCGTAGTGGTGGGATTCAGCACGTACTCGCCGTTGAGGTAGCCTACCCGCGCACCGGCGATCGGCCCGTTGAAGGGAATGCCCGACAGCGTCAGCGCCGCGGACGCGCCGATCAGGGAAACGATGTCCGGGTCGACGTCCGGGTTCGCCGACAGCACGGTGGCGATGACCTGGACCTCGTTATAGAAGCCTTTCGGGAACAGCGGCCGGATCGGACGATCGATCAGCCGGCAGGTCAGCGTCTCCTTCTCGGAGGGGCGTCCCTCGCGCTTGAAGAATCCGCCGGGGATGCGCCCCGCCGCATAGGTCTTTTCCTGGTAGTTGACCGTCAGCGGCATGAAGTTCTGGCCTTCACTCGCGTACTTGCGGCTTACCGCCGTGACGAGCACGACCGTGTCAGACATGCTGACCACGACCGCCGCGTCCGCCTGGCGAGCGATCTCGCCGGTCTCCAGTGTGACCGTGTGGGCGCCGTACTGGAACGATTTCTTGATGGGAGTCGGATTCACTTTCTTCGCCTGTAGTCTGCCGGTCCCTATGACCGGACTTGAGAAATCCTCAGCGACGCAGGCCGAGGCGGGTGATGATGTCCTGGTAGCGGTCGGCATCCTTGCGCTTCAGATAATCGAGAAGCTGGCGCCGCTGGTTGACCAGCTTGAGCAGACCACGCCGCGAGTGGTGGTCTTTCTTGTGCGTCCCGAAATGCTCGGTGAGCTCGCTGATGCGGGCAGACAGCAATGCCACCTGCACTTCCGGGGAGCCCGTGTCGGCGTTGCCGCGCGCGTGCTCTTTGATAATGTCCTGTTTCTGCTCGACCGACAGAGGCATGAGATATCTCCTGAAAACCTTCTCTTTACTGTCCCGTTGACAAGCCCGCAATTCTATCGCGACCAACCGTGATCTAACAAGCCTGCCCCTGATAAAAACCCTTTATCTTCGATGTCTTAGCTACGCATTTCCCGTAGCGAGCAGGCGCCTGGCGTGCAGCGCACCGCCCGGCCCGCGCGCGCCGATGCCGAGAAATCCGCCGGCGCCGTAGACGCGCACCAACCCGCTCGGCCCGTCGCCGTCCAGCTCGACCGTCTGCCCCTGGGCGAGGCGTGCGGCGTCGTCGGCTCCCAGCGATACGGCCGGCAGTCCCGCAAGCGCGCTGTCCGCCGGCATTACGACCTCGGCCAGCCGTCCGGGACCCTCCCCGGCCAGGGCCTCCAGGGCCTCCAGCGTAACCATGTCCGCACCGCCGTACGGCCCGGCCGCGTAGCGTCGCAGCGCCGTGACGTGTGCGCAGCTCCCGGCGGCGCGTGCCACGTCTTCCACCAGCGTCCGCACGTAGGTCCCCTTCGAACAGCACACGTCGAGTGAGAACTGGGGTGCCGCCCAGTCCTCCAGATCCAGGTGGTAGATCTCGATCTCGCGGCTCTCCCGCGCGACTTCCTCGCCCCGCCGGGCCTTGCGATAGAGCCTTTCGCCACCCTGCTTCAGTGCGGAGTACATTGGCGGCACCTGGGAGATCCTGCCCCTGAAGGCGTCCAGCGCAGCCGCGAATCCCTGCCGCTCGACCTGCCGCCAGTCGCAATGCTCGACGACCTCTCCCTCGGCGTCGCCCGTCGAGGTGCGCTCACCCAGGCGCCCCGTGACCCGGTAGCTCTTCGCCGCCTCGAGCAAGTAGCCGGAAAACCGGGTCGCCTGGCCGAGGCAGATCGGCAACAGGCCGCTGGCCAGCGGGTCCAGGCTGCCCGTATGCCCGGCCCGGACGCCCCCGAAGAGGCGGCGCACCCTTTGCAGCGCGACGTTCGAGGACAGGCCCACCGGCTTGTCGAGCAGCACTACGCCGTCGACACCGCCGGACTGTGGCCGGCGGCCCGCGGCGCGATCGTCATTCATCGTTGCCCGACCGTTCCTTGTCGGACGCCACCGCGCGGTTGATCAGGTCGGACAGGCGCGAGCCCCGCTCCAGGCTCTCGTCGTGGCGGAAATGCAGCGCCGGAACTTGCCGGATATACATTGCGCGCCCCAGCTTGCCGCGGATCAGGCCGGCGGCACCCGCGAGCGCGGTGGCGGCGGGCGCAGGATCGGCGGCCGGATCGAGCAGGCTGAACCAGACCGTCGCATGCGACAGGTCACGCGATACTTCCACGGCCGTCACGCTGACACCCTGCGTGCGGGGGTCCTTGACGTCCCTGAGCAGGATCTCGCTCAGCAGGCGCTGCATCTGTTCGCCGATCCGGCGGCTGCGAGAGAACTCTCTGGGCATCAGTCTTGTTGCTGGAACGTCCGCGCGATTTCGATGCGCTCGAAGCACTCGATCTGGTCGCTCGGACGGATATCCGTGTAATTGCGCACGCCGATGCCGCACTCCGTGCCCGACTTGACCTCGCCGACGTCGTCCTTGAAGCGACGCAGCGATTCCAGCGCACCCTCGAAGATCACGACGTTGTCGCGCAGCACGCGGATCGGGTTGTTCCTCCGCACCGTGCCCTCCGTGACGAGGCAGCCGGCCACCTGGCCGAACTTCGGCGAGCTGAACACCTCGCGCACTTCGGCAATCCCCACGATCTGTTCGCGGATCTCCGGCGACAACAGGCCCACGATGGCCGATTTCACGTCGTCGATGGCCTCGTAGATGATGCTGTAATAACGCACGTCGACGCCGGTCTCCTTGACCGCGGTCCGGGCGGATGCATCGGCGCGCACGTTGAAGCCGATGATGATCGCGCCGGAAGCGGCCGCGAGGTTGACGTCGGACTCCGTGATGCCGCCGACATTGCTGCTGATGACCTTGACCTTGACCTCGTCTGAGGACAATCGCGTCATCGCGTCGCGCAGCGCCTCGGCGCTGCCCTGCACATCGGCCTTGATGAGCAGCTGGACCGAGCTCGCGGTGCCCTCTTCCATCTGCGTGAAGACATCCTCGAGCTTCGAGGCCTGCTGCTTTGCGAGCTTGACGTCGCGGAACTTGCCCTGGCGGTGCAGCGCCACTTCGCGCGCCTTGCGCTCGTCCGGCAGCACGACGACGTCGTCGCCGGCCATGGGCGTGCCCGACAGCCCGAGAACCTGCACGGGCGTCGACGGGCCGGCTTCCGTCACCGGCTTGCCGTGCTCGTTGAACATGGCGCGCACGCGGCCGAATTCGCGCCCCGCCAGCAGGGCGTCGCCTGCCTGCAGGGTCCCCTGTTGCACCAGCACGGTGGCGACCGCGCCGCGGCCTTTTTCGAGGCTGGACTCGATCACCACGCCCTTCGCCGGACCATTCACCACGGCGGTCAGCTCAAGCACCTCGGCCTGCAGCGCGACCGACTCGAGCAGGGAATCGATGCCCTCGCCCGTATGGGCTGAGACGTTCACGAACTGGATGTCGCCGCCCCAGTCCTCCGGGATCACTTCATGTTGCGCGAGCTCGCTCTTCACGCGCTCCGGGTCGGCGCCGTGCTTGTCGATCTTGTTGACCGCCACCACGATCGGCACGCCGGCCGCACGCGCATGCTGGACGGCCTCGACGGTCTGCGGCATGACGCCGTCGTCCGCCGCCACGACGAGGATCACGACGTCGGTCGCCTGCGCGCCGCGAGCGCGCATGGCGGTGAATGCCGCGTGGCCGGGGGTGTCCAGGAAGGTGATGCGCCCCTTGGCCGATTCGACGACGTAGGCGCCGATGTGCTGCGTGATCCCGCCGGCCTCGCCGGCCGCGACGCGGCTGCGCCGGATATAGTCCAGCAAGGACGTCTTGCCGTGGTCGACATGGCCCATGATGGTGACCACCGGCCAGCGCGACTTGACCTCGCCGGCTCCGCGAGAGGCCTGCTCGACGACTTCCTCGATCTGGTTCTCGCGCAGGATCTTGGCCGTGTGGCCCATTTCCTCGACGACGATGACGGCCGTGTCCCGGTCGATGACCTGGTTGATCGTCACCATCGCGCCCATGCCCATCATGGTCTTGATCACTTCGGTGGCCTTCACGGCCATCTTCTGTGCGAGTTCCGCGACGGAGATCGTTTCCGGGATCGCGACCTCGCGCTTGACCGGCGCCGTCGGGCGCTCGAAGCTTTGGCGTTCGATCTGCGCGGCGGCCCCGCGACGCCCCGCGGAGGGGCGCTTGCGGCGCCTACCGGACTTGTCGCCGGCAACATGAAGTTCCTTGCGGCCGTACTTCGTGGCGCCGGCCTCGTCCGCGGCACCGCGGCGCGGCGCCGCCCGGTCCGCATCCCGCCGCTTGCGATCGTCGTCGGAGGTGCGCTTGCGCGCTTCCGCCAGCACGCGCGCCTCCTCCTCGGCGATCCGCCGGCCCTCTTCCTCGGCCTTCAGGCGTTCGGCCTCGTCGGCCTTGAGGCGTGCCTCTTCGTCTGCCTGGCGGCGCTTGTCCTCGTCCTCGCGGAGCTTCTGCTCCTTCTCCGAGCTGCGCTGCGCCGCTTCCTCGGCGGCCCGCTTCGCCTCTTCCTCCGCAAGACGCTGCCGATCGAGCTCTTCCTGCTGCTGGCGGGCCTCTTCCTCGAGCACGTCGCGCTTGATATAGGTGCGCTTCTTGCGCACTTCGACGTTAACGGTACGGGCCCGGCCCTGGCCGACCGGCTGGCGCAGCTCGCTCTGGGTCTTGCGCTTGAGGGTGATCTTGCGCGGCGTCGCGCCCGGAGCCTCGCGGCCGTGACTCTCCCTGAGGAAAGTCAGCAGCTCGAGCTTCGCCTCATCGCTGATCGTGTCCTCGGCACCCTTGACCGGGATACCGGCCTCTTCCAGCTGCACGAGCAGCCGGTCCACGGGGACCTTCAGGACAGTAGCGAACTGGGCAACAGTGACGTCGGCCATATGCATTCGAACCTCGTGTTCAGCCG
Source organism: Gammaproteobacteria bacterium (assembly GCA_035514535.1). Lineage (GTDB taxonomy): Bacteria > Pseudomonadota > Gammaproteobacteria > Steroidobacterales > XN24 > XN24. The sequence continues at coordinate 16,434 of DATKAZ010000085.1, read as the reverse complement.
TTCTCTTCGGCGCTCTCGAACCAGTGCGCGCGGGCGGCCATGATGAGCTTGCCGGCCCGCTCGGGATCCAGCCCCTCGATATCTTCGAGGTCATCCGTTGCCTGGTCCGCCAGGTCATCGCGCGTGCGGATGCCGCGGCTGGCCAGCACGTATGCGAGCCCCTTGTCCATGCCATCCAGTTCCAGCAGGTCCTCGGCCGGCTCGGTCTGGTCGAGCTTCTCTTCCTTGACGATCGCCTGCGTGATCAGCATGTCGCGCGCGCGATTGCGCAGTTCCTCGACGATGTCCTCGTCGAATTCATCAATGGCCAGCAGCTCGGCGGTGGGCACATAGGCGATTTCCTCGATGCTGGAGAAGCCCTCCTGCACCAGGATCACGGCCACTTCCTCGTCCACGTCGAGCTGGACCTTGAAGGCGTCGATCAGCGTGCGGGACTCGCTCTCACTCTTTTCCTCCGCCTCGTTCGCCGTCATGACGTTGAGCTCCCAGCCGGACAGCTCGCTCGCGAGGCGCACGTTCTGCCCGCCGCGGCCGATCGCCTGCGACAGCTTCTCCTCCTCGACCGCCACGTCCATGCTGTGCGCCTCTTCGTCGACGACGATCGAGACGACCTCGGCGGGCGACATGGCGTTGATGACGAACTGTGCCGGGTTGTCGTTCCAGGGAATGATGTCGACACGCTCGCCGGCGAGCTCGTTGGATACGGCCTGCACGCGCGAGCCGCGCATGCCCACGCAGGCGCCGATCGGATCGATGCGCTGGTCCATGCTCTTGACGGCGATCTTGGCGCGATGCCCCGGATCACGAGCCGCGCCGAGGATCTTGATCAGGCCCTGGCCCACCTCGGGCACCTCGAGCCGGAACAGCTCGATGATGAACTCCGGCGCGGTCCGCGACAGGAAGATCTGCGGGCCCCGCGGCTCAGAGCGCACCTCCCGCAGGTAGCCCTTGATGCGGTCCTGGGTGCGGACGGCTTCGCGCGGGATCATTTCCTCGCGCGAGATGAAGCCCTCGGCGTTGCCGCCGAGATCCACGAACACGCCGTTGCGGTCGACACGCTTGACGATGCCGCCGATGAGTGTCCCGACACGCTCCTTGAATTCATCCACCACCTGCGCCCGCTCGGCCTCGCGCACCTTCTGCACCACGACCTGCTTCGCCGTCTGGGCGACGATCCTACCGGTCGGCGTGACGTCCAGCGGCTCCTCGACGTAGCCGTCGACTTCGGCATTCGGGTTAATGTCGAGGGCATCCTCCATGCGCAGCTCGCGACTCGGCGTCTCCAGCTCCGTGGAGTCGTCCGCAAACACCTTCCAGCGGCGAAACGTGCTGAGGGCGCCCGACTTCCGGTCCATCGAGACGCGCGCATCGATATCCTCACCGAACTGCTTGCGCGCAGCGGTGGCAAGTGCCATCTCCAGGGCGTCGAAAATGATCTCCTTGTCGAGTTCCTTTTCGGCCGACACCTGTTCGATAACCTGCAGGATTTCCTTGTTCATTTCAGTTGACCCGATCCCCAGGACTAGAACTCCGGCACGAGCCGGGCAGATTCGACATCGGACAGCGGCAGGGATACGCCCTCGCCGTCCACCTCAATTTCCAACACGCCATCGGCGATCCCCAGGATGCGCCCCTTGTACCTGCGCCGCCCGGGCCGCCCCGCAGCGAGCACGACCTTCACGACCCGGCCCGCCTGGCGGCGGAAGTGCTCCTCCGTCCGCAGCGGGCGATCGAGCCCCGGCGACGACACTTCGAGCACGTAGTGCCCGGGAATCGGATCCTCCACATCCAGCAGCCCGCTGACCCGGTGGCTGACCCGCTCGCAGTCGTCGAGCCCGATCCCGTCCTCACCATCAATATAGATTCTCAACGTGCCCGCACCACCCGGCGCCGGCGGCTCGAGTTCCACGAGCTCGTAGCCCAGTGCCTCGACTTCGGGCGAAAGCAACTCCAGCAATGTCTCTTTCAGCGTCACGGCCTTGCCAAACAAAAATGGGCCCTGCGGCCCACCTGTCAGCCTCCTGCCGAGGCCAGTGCCCGACCCCGCCATGGGGCCGGATAAAGAAAAAGCCCCAGCGGGGCCTTTTCCGGCGAAAAGCTTGGTAGCGGGGGCAGGATTCGAACCTGCGACCTTCGGGTTATGAGCCCGACGAGCTGCCAGACTGCTCCACCCCGCATCCGCAGACCGGGTATTTTACGTAGCACCCCGCTGCAGCGCAAGGGCACGAAAAAGGGGACACTCCTGAAACCGCGGTTTCAGGAGTGTCCCCATCTTCAGGAGTGTCCCCATTCAGGCCAGGGCTCGGGCACACAGGGCGATCAGGGTCCCGGGGAAGATGCCGAGCCCGAGCACCAGCAGCCCGTTGGCGCTCAACGCCACGCGCAAGTCCACGGCGGCCGGCAGCGGCGTCGTGTCCTCGGGCGGGTCGAAATACATCAGCTTGATGATGCGCAGATAGTAGAAGGCGCCGATGATGGCGAATACCACCGCGACGACTGCCAGCCACGCCATCCCCACGTCGACGACCGCGCTGAATACCAGCAGCTTGGCGTAAAACCCGACCGTCGGCGGCACCCCGGCCATGGAAAACACCAGCACCAGCATGACGAAGGCGAACCACGGGCTGCGCTCGTTGAGCCCCTTGAAGTCGTCGATGTTCTCGGCCTCGAAGCCGCGCCGGCTCAGGAAGATGATCATCCCGAAACCGCCGACAGCCGTGATGGCATACGTCACCGCGTAGAACATCGCCGCGGCGAGGCCGTCCGCGGTGCCCGCCAGCACGCCGAGCAGCAGGAAGCCGACATGCGAAATGGTCGAATACGCCAGCATGCGCTTGATGTTCGTCTGGGCGATCGCGACGACGTTGCCGATGGCCAGCGACAGCACCGCGAGCATCACCAGCATCACCTGCCAGTCGGCGTGCAGCCCGCCGAGCCCCTCGACCAGCAGACGCACGACGATGGCGAAGGCGGCGATCTTCGGCGCCGAACCGACGAACAACACCGTGGCCGTCGGTGCGCCATGGTAGACGTCGGGCAACCAGGAATGAAACGGCACGGCGCCGAGCTTGAAGGCCAGCCCGACGACCACGAAGGCCAGCGCGAAGACGAGCGTCAGGCCGTACGCCTGCGCCTCGAGGCCGCCCAGGTACGCGCCGATCCCGACGAGGCTGAGCGTGCCGGTCACGCCGTACAGCAGCGACATGCCGTAGAGCAGGATGCACGAAGCGATCGCGCCGAGGACGAAGTACTTCAGCGCCGCCTCCGAGGCGCGGCCCGAATCCCGATCGAAGGCGGCGAGCGCGTACAGCGACAGGGACAGCAGCTCGAGCCCGAGGTAGAGCGTCAACAGGCTGTGGGCGGAGATCATGATCATCATCCCGAGGACGCCGAACAGCACGAGCACGTAGAACTCGCCCTTGTGGATGTCCCGGTCCTTGAGCCACGGCCGCGCATACAGCAGCACGCCGATGGTGACGAGATAGACGAAGCACTTCAGCACTTCGCTCAGCAGGTCCGAGACGAAGCTGCCGCTGAAAGTGATGTGCGTCTCCCCCGAGCCGGTCATCACGGTCAGCAGGAGCGCACCGGCGAGGGTCGCCTGGGAAAGGTAATAGATCACGTCCCGGCGCGACTCGTCGAGGAACACGTCGACCAGCAGGATCAGGCAGACCATCCCCAGCACGAAGGCCTCGGGCAGCGCGGGGAAAAAGTCCGGCATCGCGAAGTTCATGGCAGCAGTCTCACGTCAGCGCTCCCGGTCAGCGAAATCTCCGCCACGAGCTGCTGCACGCTGGCCTGCACGCGCTCGAGGAACGGCGCCGGGTTGAGCCCGATCCAGAACACCAGCACGAGCAACGGCAGGAGCGTGGCCAGCTCGCGCCCGTTGAGGTCCGTGAATACCGTCCCCGGCGGCCGCGTGTGCTCCGCCCAGATCACCCGTTGCAACATCCACAGCATGTAGGCGACCGACAACACGACGCCGCCGATGGCGATCGCCCCCATCCAGAGATTCTGCGCGAAGGCGCCCACCAGGATCAGCAACTCGCCGATGAAGGTGTTCGTCCCCGGGAAGCCGAAGGAAGAAAAGGAAAACAGCACCAGCAGCGTGACGTAGGCCGGCATCATCGCCCGCAGCCCGCTGCAATCCGCGATCTCCCGGCTGTGGGTGCGGTCGTAGATCAGGCCCACGCAGAGGAACAGCGCGCCCGTCGTGATGCCGTGATTGAGCATCTGCAGGATCGCGCCCTCGATGCCGGCCGCGCTGAACACGAAGATTCCCATGGTGACGAAGCCCATGTGGCCGACGCTGGAATAAGCCACCAGTTTCTTCAGGTCGGACTGCACCAGCGCCATGTACGAACCCCAGATGATGGCCACCAGCGACAGCCCGAGGATGACCGGCGCGAAGGCGAGACTGGCGTCCGGCACCATCGGCAGGCTGAAGCGCAGGAAGCCGTAAGCGCCCATCTTCAGCAGCACGCTCGCCAGGATCACGCTGCCCGCCGTCGGCGCTTCCACGTGGGCGTCCGGCAGCCAGGTGTGGAACGGAAACATCGGCACCTTGATCGCGAAGGCCAGGAAGAAGGCCCAGAAAATCCAGAACTGGGCCGTGGCGCCATAGCTGCCCGCCGACAGCGCCTGGATGTCGAAGGTCTTCCCGCCCATGAAATACAGCGCCAGGATCGCCACCAGCAGCGGCAGGCTCCCCAGCAGCGTGTAGAGGAAGAACTTGAGCGCCGCATAGACGCGGCGGGGGCCGCCCCACACGCCGATGATGAGGAACATCGGGATCAGCATGGCCTCCCAGAAGACGTAGAACAGGATGAAATCGAGCGCCGCGAACACGCCGATCATCGCCGTCTCCATGGCGAGGAGCGCCATCATGAAGGCCTTGACGCGGCTGCCGACGGTGCGCCACGAGCACAGCACGCACAGCGGCGTGATCAGCGTCGTGAGCAGCACCATCAGGATGCTGATGCCGTCCACGCCGACCGCGTACTCGATGTTGAAGGCGGGGATCCACGGCACGCGCTCCACGAACTGCATCTCGTGCGTGGCGGTATCGAACAGGAACCACAGCGGCAGCGACGCGGCGAACACCAGCAGCGAGGACAGCAGCGCGATCCAGCGCACCAGCTCGTCGTTCTTCGGCGCGAGGCCGACCGCCAGCGCCCCGGCCAGCGGCAGGAAGATCACCAGGCTGAGGAGATTGGATTCAAGCAAGGCGCCGCAACCTCATAGCCACCAGTAGAGACTCAGGACAAGCAGCGACCCCGCCATGAGCAGGGCGTAATGCTGGAGTTGTCCGGTCTGCACTTTCCGCAGGGCATACGCCCACCGCTGCACCGTCGCCGCGACGCCGTTGACGGCCCCGTCGATCACGTTCTTGTCGAGCCACAGCCCCCGCTCGGCGAGCTTCAGGTTGGCGCGGAACACGTGCGGATAGGCGCGGATCATGCCGCCCTCGACCGGCACGACGACGCGGTTCACGAACGCCATCACGAGGCGCGCGCCCTTGCGGTAGAACCAGTCCGTGTCCAGGCTGATCTTCTTCTCGCCGCCGACCATCTTCAGCAGCATGAAAAAGCCCACGCCGGTGAACAGCAGGATCTGCAGCGCCCAGACGACGTGCGTCGCCGTATAGGGCTCGTAATCGACCGCCGCCGGCAACATCGCGTAGAGCCACGCGGGGTAGACGCCGATGAAAATGCACAGGAAGGCGGCGATCCCCATCGCCACCAGCATGTTGCGCGGCGGGTCCGTCGTGCGCACGCCGGAATCCCGCCCCAGGAAAGTGAAATAGGGCAGCTTCAGTCCCGTATGCAGGAACGTGCCCGCCGAGGCCATGGTCAGCAGCAGCCAGATCCAGGCGAGATGCTCTTCGCCCGCCGCCGAGACCACCATGGACTTGCTGACGAAGCCGCTGAACAACGGGAAGGCCGAGATCGAGAAGCCGCCGATCATGTACAGGATGAAAGTCAGCGGCATCCAGCGGTACAGGCCGCCGAGTTCGGTCAGCTTGCTGCGCGACGTCATGTGGATGACGGCGCCGGCGCCCATGAACAGCAGGCCCTTGTAGAGGATATGCGTGAACGCATGGGCGACCGCGCCGTTGAGCGCCATCGCCGTGCCGATCCCCACGCCGGCCACCATGTAGCCGACCTGGCTGACGATGTGATATGCGAGCAGGCGCCGGATGTCGTTCGCCAGCACCGCGTACACGACGCCGTAGAGCGCCATGATCGTGCCGAGCCAGATCAGCATCTCGGTACCGGGATAGCCGCGGATGAGCACGTAGACGGCCGTCTTGGTGGTAAAGGCGCTGAGGAACACGGCGCCGGTCACGGTCGCCTCCGGGTAGGCGTCCGTCAGCCAGGCATGCAGCGGCGGCACGGCGGCATTGAGCAGGAAGCCGACCAGGATCAGGTAGAACGCGAGGCCCGGCTCGTCCATCGCCTCGAAGGCGATCGATCCCGTGCTCGTATAGAACACCATGATCCCCGCGAGCAGCACGACCCCGCCGGCCGTATGCACCAGCACGTAGCGGAAACCCGCGGCGATCGACGCCGCCGTGCGGCGCGACCAGATCAGCCAGACCGAGGCGATCGCCATCAGCTCCCAGAAGATGAACAGCGTGAACAGGTCGCCGGCGAAGGTCACGCCGAGGGCTGAGCCGGCATAGACGAACGCGGCCACGTGCTGCGTGCTGTCCTCGATGTGCAGCGCGTAGATCGCCCCGATCAGGGCGGCGATCGAGAATACCCAGGCAAAAGCCAGGCTGAGCTTGTCGACGCGGCCGAACACCAGCTCCAGGCCGAGGACCTCGAGCCTGCCGTAGATCCCGGGCGCCATCATGATGACGGTCGCCAGCGCCAGGGCAGGCAGCAGCAGCACCCAGGCCCGCTGCGCCCGGCCCCGGAGAAGCGGAATGAACGGTGCCCCCAGGATGAGGAAGACCGACGGGTGCAGCCAGTCAATCATCGTAGTAATCCTCCGACCGGGCCACCCAGTAATGGCCGAAGGCTTTCGATACGACGATGATCAGGACGCAGGCGATGAAGCCGAACACGGCGCTGAAGCCGGGAATCATGTCCCAGAAAAAATGCGGATGATGTCGCGGCAGGAAGAAGTCGATCACCACGAGCAGGGCCAGGATCGCCCATGCGGCCCGCTTCAGGGTCTTCGTGTTCGCCACCAGTCGTGCCAGCAGTTTTCCCAGGTCCATCACATCAGCCCCAGGCGGATCAGGTTGAGGAAAAAGCCGGGGAATATTCCCAGCAGCACCGTGCCGACGGCCGTCACCAGTAACGGGATGAGGATTGTCAGCGGCGCCTCACCGAAGTCCTCGTGCCCGTCGGGATCCTCCGGCGGCGCCTCGAACACCGCCTTGTAGACGATCGGCGCGAAGTACGCGAGGTTGAGCAGGGTGCTCGTCAGCAGGACGCCCAGCAGCACCCAGTTGCCGCCCTGGATGGTGCCGATGGCGAGATACCACTTGCTGATGAAGCCCGCGAACAGCGGCACGCCCACCATGCTGAGCGAGCCGATGGCGAACGCCGCGATCGTCCACGGCATCTTGCGCGCGATCCCGGACAGCTGGCTGATGTTCGTCTTGTGGGACACCGCATAGATCGCACCCGCGCAGAAGAACAGCGTGATCTTCGAAAAGGCGTGGTTCACGATATGGACGATGCCGCCGGTCATGCCGCTGACTGAGAGCAGCGCCACGCCCAGCACGATGTACGACAGCTGGCTCACGGTGGAATACGCGAGCCGCATCTTGAGATTATCCTGGGACAGGGCGTAGGCGGACGCGGCGAGGATCGTGATCGACGCGAACACGGCCGTGTAAGTACCGAGATCCAGGTCCCGCATCAGGTCGACGCCGAATACGTCGGTGACCACGCGCACGATGCTGAACGCGCCGACCTTCACGACGGCGACGGCGTGCAGCAGGGCGCTGACCGGCGTGGGCGCCACCATGGCGGCGGGCAGCCAGCTGTGCACCGGCATGATGGCCGCCTTGGCAAAACCGAACAGGAAGCAGAAATAGACCACCGTCAGCAGCGTCCTCCCTTCGCCGCCGGAAAACATGCCCGCGCGGTCGAAGTCCAGCGTCCCGGTCAGGTAATACGTCAGCACGATGGCGGCCAGGAGAATGGTCTTCGAGGTGCCCGCGAGGTACAGGAGGTACTTCCGCCCGGCGTCCCAGGACTCCGCGTTCTCCTTGTGGATGACCAGCGGGAAGGTGCACAGGCTCAGGATCTCGTAGCCCAGGAACAGGGTGAACAGGTTGGCCGAGAACGCGACGATCAGGGCCGCGGCGATCGCGATGGCGAAACAGCTATAGAAACGTGTCTGGTGCGGCTCCTCGAGGGTCCGCATGTAGCCGATGCAGTACACCGCCGCGACGACCCACAGGGATGAGGACGTGGTGGCGAACAGGAAGCCCAGCCCGTCGACCCGGAAGGCGAACTCGACGCCGGGCAGGATCCTGAAGAGCGTGTACTCGACGACCTGGCCGGCCAGGATGGCCGGCGCCATGGAAATCACGACCAGGAACGTGACGATCGCGGCGCCCACGGAACACGCCTCGCGCCGGTCCGGATGCCGGCGCGAGGCGAGGATCAACGCCGTGACGCCGCCCGCGACGAGCACGGCGAGCAACGGCTTGATCGATATCAGCGTCTCCACGGAGCCATCCGGTTCATCCTTTCATCTCGTTCAGCTCGCGCACCTCGATCGTCTGGCGGTTGCGGAACACCAGGATGACGATGGCCAGGCCGATCGATGCCTCCGCGGCGGCGACGGTCAGGATGAAGAACACGAAGATCTGCCCCGCGGCATCCTGCAGGTAATGGGAGAACGCGACGAAGTTCATGTTCACCGCCAGCAGCATCAGCTCGATCGACAGCAGCAGGTTGATGGCGTTTCTGCGCCGGAACAGGATGCCGGCGAGCCCGAGGCAGAAGACGATCGCGGCCAGGATCAGGAAGTCCGACAGCGCGATCACCTGGGCACCTCGTCACTCGAAGCACCGCCGCGCCCTTCCCTGCGCGTCTGGTGTTCCGGGGGCATGGCCACGAGCCGCACCCGCTCGCCGCTCCGCACGCCGGTCCAGCGCTTCGGCTCGTCACGCGTGCTCCTGCGGTGTCGCAGGGTCAGGGAAATCGCGGCCACGATGGCCACGAGGAGGATCGCTCCCGCGATCTCGAAGGGATACACGTAGACCGTGTACAGCAGCTCGCCGAGCTCACGCGTATTGGAGTAGTCCGCGGGCATGCGCTCCGGACGCGGAAACAACTCCAGGCCGAACTGGCGGGAACCGATCACGACCGCCATCTGCAATGCGATCAGCACCGCGACCAGCGCACCGAACGGCAGGTAACGGGACGCGTCTTTTCGGATCTCCAGCGCGTCCAGGTCGACCATCATGACGACGAACAGGAACAGGACCATCAGTGCCCCGACGTAGACCAGCACCAGGATGATGGCGAGAAATTCCGCCTCCAGCAGCAGCCACAGCCCGGCGCTGCTGAAAAAGGCCAGCACCAGGAACAGCACCGCGTACACCGAGTTGCGCGCAGTAATGACGCCGGTTGCGGCGCCCACCAGGCAGGCCGCAAAGAAATAGAAGATGACTGTCTCGATCACCGCATGTCCCTGGCGATTGTTCCCTAGCGATAAGGCGCGTCCGCGGACTTGTCCGCGGCAATCATGGCCTCGTACTTGTCCCCGACCGCCAGCAGCTTCTCCTTCGTCATGATGTTCTCGCCCCGCTTCTCCATGTGGTACTCGTGGATGCGCGTCTCCACGACGGCGTCCACCGGGCAGGCTTCCTCGCAGAAGCCGCAGTAGATGCACTTGAACAAGTCGATGTCGTAGCGGGTGGTGCGCCGCAGGCCGTTCTCCCCCACGTCGCTGTCGATGGTGATGGCCAGCGCCGGGCAGACCGCCTCGCAAAGCTTGCAGGCGATGCAGCGCTCCTCGCCGTTCGGGTAGCGGCGCAGGGCATGCAGGCCGCGGAAGCGCGGCGACTGCGGGGTCTTTTCCTCGGGGTAGTACACCGTGAACTTGGGCCGGAACAGGTTGCGCAGCGTCAGCCCCAGGCCGGCGCGCAGCTCGGCGAGAAACAGGGTCCTGGTGAGGTCGCGGAATGACGTCATCAGTCGAACCAGGGGCCGATATCGAACCAGATCATCACGCCTTCCACGGTCAGCCAGACGATCGTGATGGGAATGAATACCTTCCAGCCGAGGCGCATGATCTGGTCGTAGCGGTAGCGCGGAAAGGTCGCGCGAAACCACAGGAAGCAGAACAGGAAGAACGAAGTCTTGACCGCGAACCAGAAGAAACTCGATGCCGCGAGGAAAGTGCCGTCGAGGCCGGGAATGCCCTGGAACGGCGACAGCCAGCCGCCGAGGAAGAAGATCGTGGCCAGCCCCGAGATCAGCACCATGTTGGCATATTCGGCGAGGAAGAAGACCGCGAAGGCCATGCCCGAATACTCGACGTGGAAGCCGGCCACGATCTCGGACTCGCCCTCGGCGACGTCGAAGGGCGCGCGATTGGTTTCCGCCACGCCGGAGACGAAGTAGATCACGAACAGCGGCAGCAGCGGCAGCCAGAACCAGTGCAGCAGGCTGCCCTCCTGGGAGAGGACGATCGCGCCGAGATTGAGGCTCCCCCCGGCCATCAGCACGCCGACCAGTGCGAAGCCCATGGCGATCTCGTAGGCCACGAACTGCGCCGCCGAGCGCATCGCGCCGAGCAGCGCGTACTTCGAGTTCGAGGCCCAGCCCGCCAGGATGATGCCGTAGACGCCCATCGAGGTGAGCGCCAGCACATAGAGCAGCCCGGCGTTGATGTCGGCGAGGACAAACACCGGGCTGACCGGAATCACGGCCCACGTGGCGAGGGCGGGAACGATCGCCAGCAGCGGGGCGATCACGAACAGGAAGCGGCTCGACTTCGTCGGAATGATGACTTCCTTGACCAGCAGCTTCAGCACGTCGGCGAAAGGCTGGAGCAGGCCCCGCGGGCCGACTCGGTTGGGACCGACGCGGTTCTGGATCCAGCCGATCACCTTGCGCTCCGCCAGCGTGAGGTAGGCCACGGTCAGGATCAGCGGCACGACCACCACCAGCACCCGCAGCGAGACGATCAGCGTCTCCCGCAGGTTGTCGGGCAGGCCGTACCACAGGTCCGTCACTGCCAGCGCCTCCCGCCCGCACGGCCCGCGTGCGTTTCCTGCAACGGCCGGGAACGACGCAGCAGCATGTCCATCGCGTAGATCCCGGGCTCGGCAAACTCCGCCTCGTGGCGCAGCGCCACGTCGCGCGGCGACGACTCGGCCGGGACGCCCACGCCTGCCGCGAGCCGCGCCTCGAGTTCGGCGCGCACCTCCGCGGAGGACAGGTACTCGAAGTCCTCCAGTCCGAGCCGGTTGCCGAGCACCCGCAGCACTTTCCAGCCCGGTCGCGCCTCGCCCAGCGGCCGGGCGGCCCCCGCGAAGGATTGCCAGCGCCCCTCGCAGTTGACGAAGGTCCCCGAGGTCTCGTAGGTGGTGCCCACGGGCAGCAGGACGTGCGCGTATTCCTTCATGCGCGCACCCTGGTAAGGCGTGAGGCAGACGACGAGTTTCGCGCTCTCCAGTGCCGCGAGAGCGGCGGCGCCCGCCGCGCAATCGGCCTCGGGTTCACAGGCGTGCAGCACCAGCGCATCGAGGTCGCCGGCCAGCATCCGGGCCGCGTCCAGGCCGGCCTGCGGCGCCGGCTGTCCGCCGACGTCGCGGTGGGGCAGCACGCCCGCCAGGCTCGCGCCCGCGGCATTGGCGCCCTCGCTGAGATCGCCGAGCAGCGCGCCGGTGCGTTGGCACAGTGCGGCCGCCAGCGCCCGCAGGTCCGCGTAGCCGGGATGCCGCTGGGCCAGCAGACCCAGCCATACCGCACGCTCGCCCTCGCCCGCCAGCGCCGCCGCGATGCGGCGCTGCTCGTCGCTCGGCTGCAGGGCCGCGAGCTTCTGCGCAAGCGCCGCGGGCAGGGAGGCGTAGTCGCCGGCGCAGGCCGCGGCGAGGACGCCGGCGAGCGCCTCGGCGAGGTGCGCGACGGGCGCCACGACTTCCGCTGTCACCGGAAAATGCCATTCGAATGCCGCCGGGTTGACGAACCCGACCTGCGCGCCGCCGAGCGCCGCCTTGCGCACCCGGTGCGCCAGGATGGGGACCTCGTGGCGCAACTCCGAGCCGACCACCAGCAGCGCCGCGAGGGTGTCGGTCGCCGCGATCGGCCGGCCGAGCCCCGGCGATACCGGGTCGCAGTCCTGCGCCGAGAAATCCGTGCGCCGCAGGCGGTGGTCGATATTGGCGCAGCCGAGCCCGCGCGCGACGCGCGCGAGGAGGTAATGTTCCTCCAGCGTGGCACCCGGCGCCGCCAGGAAACCGGCGCGTCCGGGCTCCACCGCTCGCAATGCCTGCGCGGTGAACGCGAGCGCATCCTCCCAAGAGGCCTCCTGCCACTCGCCGTTGGCGCCACGGACCATCGGCTGGCCGAGCCGGTCGTCCGCATAGAGTCCCTGGCAGCCATAGCGATCGCGATCGGCGGCCCAGGTCTCGTTGATCGCCTCGCAGCTGCGCGGCACGTTGCGCATGACCTTGCCGCGCAGCGTGTGCGTGTAGAGCTGCGCGCCGCTGCAATCGTGCGGCGAGACGATCTCGTGCTGCATCATCTCCCACGCACGCGCGCGATAGCGGTACGGCTTGTCGTTGAGCGCCCCGACCGGACAGACGTCGATGATGTTGCCCGACAACTCGTGCTCGACGCTGCGCTCGATGTAGGTGCCGATCTTCGAATCCTCGGTGCGTCCCAGCGTGCCGAGTTGCTGGATCCCGGCGATCTCCTGGCCGAAGCGCACGCAACGCGTGCACAGGATGCAACGCGTCATGTCCGTGGAGACCAGCGGGCCGAGGTTCTTGTCCTTGATGATGCGCTTGCCCTCGGTGAACCGAGAGACGTCCGACCCGAAGCCCATCGCCAGGTCCTGCAACTCGCATTCGCCGCCCTGGTCGCAGATCGGGCAGTCCAGCGGGTGGTTGATCAGCAGGAACTCCATCGTCGCCTTCTGCGCCGCGATCGCGCGCGCCGAGCGCGTGAAGACCTTCATGCCCTCCATCACCGGCGTCGCGCAGGCGGGCAGCGGCTTGGGCGCGCGCTCGACCTCCACGAGGCACATGCGGCAGTTGGCGGCGATGCTCAGCTTGGGGTGGTAGCAGAAGCGCGGCACGTACACGTCGTGCGCATCCGTGACCTCGATGAGCATCTGGCCGCTGCGCGCCTGGATCGGCACGCCGTTCACCTCGATGTTGACGATCTCCCCGCTCATCAGGCGGCCCGCGGGTCGTCGGCGCCCGCCACGAGGCTGCGGCCGTGGTGCTCGATCATGTATTCGAATTCCGGGCGGAAATGCTTGATGAAGCTCTGCACGGGCCACGCCGCGGCGTCGCCGAAAGCACAGATCGTGTGGCCCTCAATGCGCCGCGAGACACTGTCCAGCAGGTCGAGGTCCTCGCTTCTCCCCTGGCCGGCGAGGATGCGCAGTATTACCCGGTTCATCCAGCCGGTGCCCTCGCGGCAAGGCGTGCATTGGCCGCAGGATTCCGCGTAGTAGAAGCGGCTGATGCGCTCCAGCATCCGCACCATGCAGGTCGTCTCGTCCATGACCATGACGGCACAGGAGCCGAGCATCGAGCCGGCCTTCTTGATGGACTCGAAGTCCATGTGGGCCTCGAGGATGGCCTCCGCCGGCACCACCGGGGCGGACGAGCCGCCGGGAATCACTGCCTTGAGTCTGCGCCCCTTCCACACGCCGCCGGCCAGCTCGAGCAGCTCGCGAAACGGAATCCCGAGGCCCACCTCGAAATTGCCGGGACGCGCGACATGCCCCGAGACGGAAAAAATCGCCGTCCCCCCGGATCCTTCCACGCCGAGTTCCTCGAACCACGCGGCGCCGTTGCGCATGATCGCCGGCACGAGGGCGAAGGTCTGGGTGTTGTTGATGGTGGTGGGCTGGCCGTACAGGCCCCTGTTGGCGGGAAACGGCGGCTTGAAGCGCGGCTTGCCCTGCTTGCCCTCGAGCGATTCGAGCAGCGCCGTCTCCTCGCCGCAGATATACGCCCCGGCGCCGACGAAGGTGTACAGGTCGAAGTCCACGCCGGAGCCGAGCACGTCGCGTCCGAGCAGCCCCGCCTCGTAGGCCTCGGCGAGCGCCGCCTCAAAGCGCGGCACCGGCTCGGCGAGAAATTCGCCGCGAATGTAGTTGTAGCCGACCGTCGCACCCATGGCGTAAGCGGCGATCGCCATTCCCTCGATGATCGAATGCGGGTTGTAACGCAGGATTTCCCGGTCGCTGCAGGTGCCCGGCTCGCTTTCGTCGGAGTTGCAGACGACGTACTTCTGGATCGACGGATCCTTCGGCATGAAGCTCCACTTCAGGCCGGTCGGAAAGCCGGCGCCGCCGCGCCCGCGCAGGCCGGAGGCCTTGATTTCCTCGACGATCGACTCAGGGGCCGGCCTCTCGGCCAGGATCGCGCGCCACGCGGTGTAGCCGTCGAGCGACTCGTAGACCGGCAGCGTCCACGAGCGCTCGTGCCCGAGCGGCGCGAAACAGACCTCGTTCATCGGCCGAGCCATCAGTCGAGTCCCTCCAGTATCTCGTCGACCATCTCCGGCGTGAGGTTCTCGTGATACACATGGTCCACCATCATCATCGGCGCGTCGCAGCAGGCGGCGAGACATTCCTCTTCCTGTTTCAGGAAGATTCTCCCGTCCGGCGTACTCTGCCCGACCTTGATACCGAGCGTGCGTTCCGCATGGCGCAACAGTTCCTCACCGCCGCGCAGCATGCACGAAACATTGGTGCAGATCGACACGTGGTGCCGACCGCAGGGCTCGGTCTCGAACAGTGAATAAAAAGTGGCCACTTCGTAGACCTGCACCGCGGGCAGGTCGAGATAGGCAGCGACCGCATCCATCAGGGCCGGTGTGAGGTAACCACCGTTCTCGTGTTGCGCGGCGCGCAGGGCCGCCAGCACGGCGGAACGTTGCCGCTGCGGCGGAAAGCGCACGATCCAGCGGTCGATCTCCTCCCGGACGTGAGTGGAAAGCGCCTCGTCACCCTCTGCCCGTTCGCCGCTCACCGGTCCACCTCGCCGAACACGATATCCATGGTGCCGATGACTGCCACGACGTCGGCCAGCATGTGACCGCGAACCATCTCGTCCAGTGCCGACATGTGCACGAAACCCGGCGCGCGCAGCTTGACCCGGAACGGCTTGTTGGCGCCGTCGGAAATCATGTAGCAGCCGAACTCCCCCTTGGGCGCCTCGACCGCCGCGTAGACCTCCCCTTCCGGGACACAGTAGCCCTCCGTGTAGAGCTTGAAGTGATGGATCAGGGCTTCCATGTCGTCCTTCATCTCGACGCGTCGCGGCGCCACGATCTTGTGGTCGTCGATGATCACGGGCCCCGGGTTCTCGCGCAGCCAGCGCACGCACTGGCGAACGATCCGGTTCGACTGGCGCAGTTCCTCGACGCGCACGAGGTAGCGGTCGTAGCAGTCGCCGTTGACGCCCACCGGGATATCGAAATCGACCTCCTCATAAGCCGCGTACGGCTGCTTCCTGCGCAGGTCCCACTCGACTCCGGAGCCGCGTAACATCGGGCCCGTGAAGCCCAGCGCGATGGCGCGCTCCGCAGGCACGACGCCGATGCCCACGGTGCGCTGCTTCCAGATCCGGTTGTCCGTCAGCAAGGTTTCATAGTCATCCACGCAGGCCGGAAACCGGTCGGTGAAATCCTCGATGAAATCCAGCAACGAGCCCGAGCGCGCCACGTTCTGGCGGTCCGCCGTTTCCTTGCTGCGAAACCTGGACGCCTCGTACCTGGGCATTTCCAGCGGCAGGTCGCGGTACACGCCGCCGGGGCGGTAATAGGTCGCGTGCATGCGCGTCCCGGAGACCGCCTCGTAGCAGTCCATCAGGTCCTCGCGCTCGCGGAAGCAGTAAAGAAACACGGTCATCGCGCCGATGTCGAGGCCGTGCGCGCCGAGCCACAGCAGGTGATTGAGTATCCGGGTGATCTCGTCGAACATCACGCGGATGTACTGGGCGCGCTCCGGCACGTCGATGCCGATCAGTTTCTCGATCGCGAGGCAGTACGCATGCTCGTTGCACATCATCGACACGTAGTCGAGACGGTCCATGTACGGCAGCGACTGGATGTAGGTGCGTGTCTCGGCGAGTTTCTCGGTCGCGCGGTGCAGCAGGCCGATGTGCGGATCAGCTCGCTGGATCACCTCGCCGTCGAGTTCGAGCACCAGGCGCAACACGCCGTGGGCCGCCGGATGCTGCGGCCCGAAGTTGAGGGTGTAGTTCTT
>DATKAZ010000084.1:0-2862 GCA_035514535.1 Gammaproteobacteria bacterium | reverse complement strand
CTACTTTCCGTGCATGATCGCCGCCGACATCAGTGTCGGAATCGGCGATTCCGGCGGGGTCGTGCTGGTACGCGGCATCCCGGCCGGCGTCACATCGCGCAGCTTTGGCGGTCTGCTGGGCTTCACACCACTCCGCGAGGGTTTGAACGAGCTCGGCCTGACGATGTGCGACACGCCCGACTGCGGGCTGGCACGACCGTGAAGTCTGAGTGGAGCCGACACTCGGATTGAACCGAGAACCTGCTGTTTTACGAACTCGCGTAGCTGTGTACGTGGGCGTGCGTCGGCGCTGTCACCAAGCACAGAAGGTGGGTTAGCCGGCCGAGGCCAGGCCGCCCTGCGTCGGCCCGGAAGGACCGGACCCGCAGCGACGCTACAACTCGGCGTCAGGACAGGCTATTCGGTTCCACTGCGGGCGGCGCGGAGCTCGGCCTTGCGCGCTCGCTTGCCGGCTTGGTAGGCGGCCAGCGCCTCGGGAGAATCGACATCACCGAGCGTCGGATGTTTTGGCGCGACCGCTTCCCAGCCCGGCGGGCGGACCCCGAAACGCTTGCCCAGGATGGCGATCAACGTCTTTGCCTTCATCTCGCCGATGCCGGGAAGGCCCAGCAGGCGCCGCTCCAGGTCGGCGCCGTCGCGCGCCTCGAGCCACACGCGCCCGGCATCCCCGCCGTAGTCGCGCTCGATGGCAGCGGCGAGATCACGCGTTCGGCGCGCCATGTTGGCCGGGAAGCGGTGCAGCGCGGGTCGCCGCTTGAAGGCTTCCTCGAGTTCGTCGGGATTCATGCCTGCGATCGCCGACGCATCCAGGGTGCCGATCCTGCGCTTCAACTCCAGCGGACCCGAGAAGGCTTTCTGCAGCGTCACCTGTTGATCGAGCACGAAACCGATCAGCAGCGCCAGCGGGTCCCGGGCGAGCAGCCTGTCAGCCTCGTCATCGCCGGTGAAGGGAAGGAGTGGCTCTGTCACGGCAGTGGGGGCATGGTAACCGGCACACTTGCGGGTGTATGGTTTGATCCGGGGAGAGCAGACACGACCGTACAGTCGAGAGGGAGTTTCCATATGTCCGAGCCGCAGTCAAACGCGCCACAGCCGCCCATGGCCCCGCAGCAGCCGGCCATGCCGCCGCAGCAGCCTGCCCCGCCGCCCAGCGCACCACCCCAGCCGTCGGCCGTGAGCACGATGGTCTCCTCGATGAGCCAGTGGGAGCTGTTCCTGGTGGGCGGCGCACTGGTACTGGTTCTCGGCGACCTACTGTTCGGGATCCTCGTTCGCGAGTTCTATGCCGGTGACGTGCTCTGGGTAGGAGCGGCCGTGGCGCTCATCGCTTTCCTGGCCAATCGACGAGCGCCTGGCTCAGTGCCGATGTACGCGAACCTAATGCTGGTGGCCGGCGCGATAGTTGCGCTCCTCGGGGTCCGCGAATTCATCATCGAGCTACTGTATGTCCTGCGCAACCTTGATCGCGTGGACGCGCTCTACCCGATCGCCTTTGTCGTCTGGGCCGTCGGCCTGGTGTTGATGGGCTGGGGCGCCTGGCTGGCCTGGAGAAGCCGCGGCGCCTGAAACGGCGGACCCCAGACGGGAGCCCGGTCGGACGGGTAGACCGGGCTCGGCCAAAGGTACTCGGGGCCGAATCGATTTCTTCGGGTAGAATGAATACCGACAACCGGATAACGCCGCAGGTCTGAGCACAAGATCCTCGCTCCCGCGGCCCGGCTGGGTAAATCGCTCCGACGCAGGGTGAATGTAGCGTCGTGGAGCGCTAGTCACATGGCCCGCACCAAGACCCGGTGCAGAGGCCGGAAATCAGGAAAACGCAACCATGCAAGCCCGTAGCCATCTGTCCCATACCAATTTCAGCCAGCGCGCATCCGCGCGCCGGCGCATCCGGCGGACACACGCCGGCAATCGACTCTTCTGCACGACCAACGGCTGCGCGACATTCATGCAGCCGGACGGCGGCGGCAAGAGCGCCATCTGTCCCGTGTGCGGAGCGCGTCGGACGCTGCACTGATCGGGCCGTCACAATCGGCCTGATGTCGCACACGACCGAAACAGAGCGGTCCGCTGGCCCAGGCGCCGTCAGATCACTCGCCGACCGCCCTGCCTGGGACGAGCTCGTCGCCGAACTTGGCGGCCAGCCCTTTCAGTCCTGGGCTTGGGGCGAGCTCAAGTCTGACTTCAACTGGCAGCCCCACCGACTCGCGGCACCGCGGGGATCGGCTGCGCAGGTGCTGATTCGGCCCTACCGCGGCCTCGCCGTCGCCTACGTGCCGCGCGGCCCTGTCCTCGCCCATGATCAATCGCTCGACGATTCGCTCGTCGATGAGCTGGTCCGCCTCGCGCGCTCGCGCCGGGCGGCTTTCCTGCGCCTCGAGCCGGATGTCTTGGAGGACGATCCCGCGGCGGCTGCCCTCGACGCGGCCCTTCGCCGGCACGGCTTCAGGGCCTCCGCGAGGACGCTCCAGCCACGCTCGTCGATCCGCCTCGACCTGCGTCCCGCGGAGGACGGGCTGCTGGCAGGCCTGTCGAAGGGCCACCGAGCAGACATCCGGCGTGCCGAACGCGATGGTGTGACCGTTCGCGTCGGCGCCCGCGAAGAGGAGGTCGACCGGCTTCATCAGATGCTCGTGGCGACTTCTGCGCGCAGGTCGTTCGGCTTCCACAGCGCCGCGTACTACCGCACGCTGTGGCGCGTCTTCGGCGACGCAGCGCGGATGCTCATCGCCGAACACGGTGGGCAAGTCGTTGCGGCTTCACTCGTGCTGGCCTGGGGGCAGCACGGTACCTACCTCGTCGCGGGATCGACCGCCGACGGACTGGAACACCGCGCCGCTCACCTGCTGCAGTGGCACGCCC
>DATKAZ010000083.1:0-2784 GCA_035514535.1 Gammaproteobacteria bacterium | reverse complement strand
CCCGGGGTACTGCGCGTGCAGCTCCGGCGTCCACACTTCCCCGGTCGGCCGCCGCCGCACGAACACCGCGCCGAGCGGCTGTCCAGCGCCGATCCTGGCGCGCACGATGTGCCGCCCGCGCGGCGTGCACAGGCTGCCGTTCTGCTCTCCCGGGCCTCTCTTCGCCGTCGAGACGGAATAGGTCCTTCCGCCGAAGACCAATTCCTGTTTCTCGAGATCAATGAGGATCATCGCCTGGCTTCGAAAAAGTCGGTAAGAAGCGCGCCGCACTCGGCAGCCATCACGCCGCCCTCGATCTTCACCGGGTTCTTGAGCACCAGCTTCTTCGGATCGCTGGCGCCGAACACCGCCCGCCCGATGCGGGCATGGAACATCGCCCCCACGCACATGTCGCAGGGCTCGAGGGTCACGTAGAGCGTCGCGCCCGTAAGGCGATAGTTGCCCAGCCTCGCCGCCGCCGCCCGCATCGCCTGGATCTCGGCATGCGCAGTGGGGTCGTTCGCGGCGACCGGCCGGTTCCAGCCCTCCCCGGCGATTTTCTCGTCGATGACCACCACCGCTCCGACCGGGACCTCGCCCTCCTCCTGCGCGCGCCGCGCCAGCTCCAGCGCCCGGTGCATGAAAGCCTCGTCGCTCATTCCCACTCGATAATCAACGGCGCTTGCAACCCATTGTCACGTATAGCAGTTTTTTTCGTGAGCAGCATTTTTACCGTCAGATTTACCGTCAATTTCATCTGATCCCCGAAAATAGCTTTCAGCATCTATCGACACCTATCGAGGACAGTCGGCGACGCTTCGCGGGCAACCTTTCAGGATCTATCGAGATCAATCGATTCCCGCGACCGTCGCCGGCGCCACCAACGGACTTTTCGGGCGTCGAAAATAATGCGGAAACAGATACCTCTCCATTTGAAGTTCGTTATTGCATAGCGGCGACCGCGAACGTCCGGTTCAGTGGCGAGATACATGCGACTCTCGCAGCACCCTGATAGTCATTTCAAAACGGTCTTCTACCGCTCGTCGGTCTTCGACTTCCGGCAAACCTTCGCGCGCCCCTCGGACGATCATCTCCGCGTGTCGCCGCAGGGCGGCCCAGTCTGCCGGTCGATGCACGGCCTCCGCAATCACGGCGATTGTTTCCAGCAGGCGAATAGTCACCGCAGCGCTCGGGTGCGCATATTGGCGTATCTGGTCGAACGCCGTGTCGACGATCTCCGTGAACGTGATGGGCGCAACCACCACCCGCAGTCGATGCTGCTCGTCGTGGCGATACGGCGACGGCATCTTCCGCTGAGCCAAGCGACACAGCGCGGACCCCAATCGGTCCACGCACGCGACCGCCGTGAACGGATCATTGATGCCGGGCGAGAGGGCCCGCACGGCGATCTCAACGAGTTGGTGGATGGCAAACTCGACATCCTGGGCAGAGGTTCGCAGATTCCCTAGGGCAAAGGCATCATTCACCAGAGCCGCGAACTCATCGGTCACACGATCACCCGGCCAGACCATCACCAGCGGCCTGCCGCTGACGACGTATTGTCCTGGCCGCCGTTCCAGCCGCAGCAGCACGTCCGCCTGCGTGGCCAAGATCATCAGGGTATCCGCGTCGATGTGCTGGAGATAGCCGTCACCGCCCGCCAGAACGGGGCGCGCCTCGCGATCGAACGCCTCGGGGATGCTGGTGTCGATCGACTCGATCGCGGGCCGGCTTTGTTCCTGGCCGATCTGTTCCGGAAACAGGCGATTGATCTCTTCGACTAGCTCCTTTCCGACCCGCGCGACGACCTGGTCGGCCTGGATGGAAATAGACACATGATGGATGAAATAGATCAACACCCCCACGCTGACGAGCGCGAACAGCACGCCGATGTTGACCGATAGATGGGGGACGAAGGCGATCTCGTCGGCGCGCCGGATGGTGCGCAGGACCAGCAGGCAGTACACAAACGTGGAGACAAACATGCCGAGCACCACCTGGGTCGTGGTATCGCGCATGTAGTTGCGCAGCAGGCGGGGGCCCAACTGGGACGAAGCGAGCGACAAGGCGACCAGCGTCATCGAGAAGACGACTCCTGCGATCGTGATCATCGAGCCGGCGATGGCTCCCAGGACCGAGCTCGCCCCCTCTGCGCCGCCGGTGTACGCCCAGCCCAAGGCTTGCAGCCATTCGTCCGACACCGCCTCGTCCAGGGCGATGGTCGCCAAGGCCAACGCGACCGCCCCGCCAGCCATGAGTGAAGGCAGAAACCAGAAGCTGGAATGAAGGATGTCCCAGTATTTGTGCAGCAGCGATTTCACAATTTCATGATCGGTCCGAAGTTCAGATTGACGCTGGCCCCGTCAGTGCGTCGAAACCGGAGACGACGTCAAACAGTTCCGCGTCGATGCCACTCTGGCGGACCCGGTGGAAGGTGCCGTTGAGGTCTTGCAACAGGTCGTCGATGTTCTTATCGGCGCGCTGCATCGCCGCCAGGCGGCTGGCGTTTTCGCTTGCCAGGGATTCGGCGCAGGCCCTAAACAGCGAAACGAACAGGTACTCGCGGATCAGCGCCCGCAGGGTCGCCGTATCGTCGCCCATCACCTCGGGCAAGTTCCGGGTCGGCCAGGGCAGCATACCCCCTACTCCCACTCGATGGTGGCGGGCGGCTTGGAGGAGATGTCGTAGGTGACGCGGTTGATGCCGCGCACCTCGTTGATGATGCGGTTCGAGACCCGGGCGAGGAGCTCGTGCGGCAGCGGCGCCCAGTCGGCGGTCATGAAGTCGGTGGTCTGCACCGCGCGC
>DATKAZ010000082.1:0-11422 GCA_035514535.1 Gammaproteobacteria bacterium | reverse complement strand
TGATTGCGGCGGTCCGACCCGCCAGAGACACGCGCCGCCGCTGGCCTCGTCGAGGCGATCGAGCGCGGCCTCGTGGGCGGCGAGTTCCTCGGCGGTGGCGCGCAGCACGACGAGCTGCAGGCCCTTGCGACTGATGCTCTTGCGCCGTCTGCGCCCGGCGGCGCTCGTGCCGGACTCGGCAGCCAGCCCCAGTTCGGCCTGGCCACCGGTCATGGCGAGGAACACTTCGGCGAGCAGCTGCGCGTCGAGCAGCGCACCGTGCAGGTCGCGGCCCGAGTTGTCCACGTTGTAGCGCTTGCAGAGCGCATCCAGGCTCTGGCGCTGCCCCGGATGCAGCTGGCGCGCGAGCATCAGCGTGTCGAGGATGCCGCAGACGCCGGCGACGGGCGAGCCGGGCGGATCCAGCCGCGTCAGCTCCGCATCGAGGAAACCGACGTCGAAGCCGGCATTGTGGATGATGAGTTCGGCGCCTTCGACGAACGCGATGAACTCGGCCGCGATCTCGTGGAATTTCGGCTTGTCGGCCAGGAACGCGCTCGACAAACCGTGCACGTCCTCGGCGGCGCGATCGATCTCGCGCTCGGGATTGAGGTACTGGTGGAAAGTGCGCCCCGTGGGACGGCGATGGAGCATCTCCACGCAACCGATCTCGATGATACGGTGGCCTTCGCCCGGATCGAGGCCCGTAGTCTCGGTATCGAGGACGATCTGCCTCACGCCTTGGCCTCACCCGCGACGGCATCGATCGCCGCATTCGCGAGCGCATCGGCACGGTCATTTTCCGGGTGCCCGCTATGCCCCTTGACCCAGTGCCAGCGGACCTCGTGACGCGCTGCCGCGGCCTCGAGGGCCTGCCACAGGTCCTGGTTCTTCACGGGCCGACGCGCGGCCGTGCGCCAGCCGTTCTTCTTCCAGCCGCCGAGCCACTCGGTGATGCCGCCGCGCACGTACTGGGAGTCGGTATACAGATCGACGCTGCACGGCCGCGTGAGCGACTCGAGGGCCATGATCGCGGCCGTCAGCTCCATGCGATTGTTCGTCGTCAGCGGCTCGGCGCCCTGCAGTTCCCGCTCGCGCCCCGCGGCGCGGAGCAGCACGCCCCATCCGCCCGGGCCGGGATTGCCGCGACATGCGCCGTCGGTCCAAGCCTGCACTTCGGTCAAGACCGACTCCGCGCCGTCGGTTCCGCGAGTCCCGTGGGGACTCGCTCCGGCCGCTGCCAGAGCCGGCGCAGTGGCGTCACCGCGTGCACGCGCTTCACGGCGACGAGCAGGTAGCCGCCGTAGTAACCGGGCAGCCGGTGCGCCCGATGGCGCAGCCGCCCTTCCGCTTCCGCAACCGCCGGGAAGTATCGTTGCACCGAGGTCACGTCGAAATTCAGCAGCGACAGCCAGTCACGCATGCGCCGCTCCGAGTAGAGTTGATCGATCTGCGGCGGCCATGCGCCGCGCGACAGGAGTCGCCTGAGCCCGGCGACGCTCCACGGATTGAAGCCCATCATGATCAGTCGGCCGCCGCCGGTGAGGATGCGCTCACACTCGCGCAGCAGCTGGTGGGGTTCGCTCGAGCGTTCATGCGTGTGCGGCAGCAGTACCGCGTCCACGGAGTGGCTCGTCACGGGCAGTTGCCCGTCGTCGATCACGAAGCCCACGCCGGGTTCCGCGGCCGTGGCACACACTGCGCGCCGCGCCGTCCCGGCGAGGCCGATGAATTCCTCTGCGGCGCCCCACGTGCCGATCTGCAGCAGCTGGCTGCCGAACACTCGCCTGAGCGGCTCGGCGGCCACGGCCTGCTCGGCGGCACGCAGCCGCAGCCCGGTGGGAGAATCCAGCCATTCAGCAAGGTCGGGGGGGTAAACCGGCATGGCCGCAAGGATAGCCCAACTTCCGGATGGGGACACTCCTGAAACGCCAGAATGGGGACACTCCGGAAACGGCCGTTTCAGGAGTGTCCCCATCCTGCGGTGCGGGGCCGGGAGACCGGATTATGGAAAGTGTGCGGCAGGCCCGTTTCTGCCCGGCGCGCCATTCAGTAGAATCCCTCGCATGCTCAAGGTCACGCCGGTCGAGGCATTCAGGGACAACTACATCTGGCTGATCCACGGCACGGACCCGCGACGCGTGGCGATCGTGGACCCGGGCGACGCGCGTCCCGTGATCGAGGCCATAGAAAAACTCGACCTGCAGCCGGCGGCCATCCTCCTCACGCACCATCATCCCGATCACTCCGGCGGCATCCGGGCGCTGCGCCAGGCCTTCGACATGCCAGCCTGGGGTCCGGCCAACGAGCCCGTCGCCGGGATGACCACAGCGGTTTCGGGCGGCGACCGCGTCACCGTGCCCGCGCTGGATCGCGTGTTCGAGGTCATCGACATCCCGGGCCACACGGCGGGCCACATCGCGTTTCACGGCCACGGCGCGTTGTTCTGCGGCGACACACTGTTCAGCGCCGGCTGCGGCCGCATCTTCGAAGGCACGCCCTCGCAGATGCTCGCGTCCCTGGACGCGCTCGCGGCACTGCCGGACGACACGCACGTCTATTGCGGCCACGAGTACACGCTCGCCAATCTGCGTTTCGCGCAGGCGGTCGAGCCGCAGAACACGGATATTGCGAAGCACGCGGCACACGTGGCCGCGCTGCGCGACCAACAGACGCCGAGCCTGCCGTCGACGCTGGCCCTCGAGAAACGCATCAACCCCTTCCTGCGCTGCGACGAGCCATCGGTAAGAGAGGCTGCGGCACGCCGCACGGGCGGGTCGCCGGCCTCGCGAATCGACGTGTTCGCCGCGGTGCGACGATGGAAGGACGAGTTCGCCTGAGCGGAGGATCCGTATTGTCCCGTTGCATCCCACTTCTCGCCTGCATCCTCGCCGCTCTCGCGCTGGCCGCCTGCGCGACCCAGCGGGACACCTCCCCCGAAGCCGTGGCGGACATTACCCGGCCGAGCGTGACGCCGGCTGCGGACACGCCAGTGAAGCCGGCCGCTCCCACACCGATCGCGTTTCCACCCGCTGATCTCGCCTGGCTGCCGCCGCTCTCGCCACCCTTGGATCCACCTGCGGCGGCCGAGCCGGTCGAACCTGACGCCTTAGCCGAAGCCGAGATCGAGGATCTCCTCGCGCGCATACGCGGCGGCTTCGCCTTCCCGCCCGTCGAGCACGACGCGATCAGGCGCCACGCCGACTGGTTCGCACGGCACCCCGATTATCTCGAGCGCGTCTTCAATCGCGCCCGCACCTACCTGCCTCATGTCGCTGCCGAGGTGGAGGCACGCGGCCTGCCGGCAGAGCTGGCATTCCTGCCGGTGATCGAGAGCGCCTTCGACCCGTTCGCCTATTCGCACGGCCGCGCGGCCGGCCTCTGGCAGATCATCCCCGGCACCGGGAAGCGTTTCGGCCTGAAGCAGAACTGGTGGTACGACGGCAGACGCGACGTGGTCGAATCCACGCGCGCTGCGCTGGATTACCTCGAGTACCTGCACGCCATGTTTGACGGCGACTGGCTGCTTGCGATGGCCGCGTACAATTGCGGCGAAGGCACCGTGGGGCGGGCGATTCGCAGTAATCGCGCCGCCGGCAAGGCCTCTGATTTCTGGAACCTGCGCCTGCCCGCCGAGGCCCGCGGCTATGTCCCACGGCTGCTCGGCCTCGCCGCCGTGCTCGCCGACCCGGGGCGGTACTCGCTGGAATTGCCACGGCTGCAGAGCGCACCGGCGTTCACCACCGTCGAGCTGGACAGCCAGATCGACCTGGCCGTGGCCGCCGAACTCGCGGGGATCGAACTCGCGGAGCTGCAGCTTCTGAACCCGGGCTTCAATCGCTGGGCGACGGATCCGGACGGACCGCATCGCCTGCAGCTGCCGCCCGATTCCGCGGAGGCGTTTGCCGCGGCCTTCGCGGACCTGCCCGCGGAGCAGCGCGTGCGCTGGCATCGGCACAAGGTGCAATCCGGCGATACGCTCGGCAGCATTGCACGCCGCTACCGCACGACGGTCGGCGTGGTGCAGTCGGTCAACGGCCTGTCCGGCACGCAGATTCGACTCGGCGCGCACCTGATGGTGCCGACCTCCACTCGCAGCGTCGCCGATTACCCGCTCAGCGCCGACAACCGGCTCGCCAGCACCCAGGCGCGCGCGCGCGCCGGCCGCGTGCGCAGCGAGTATGCGGTGCGTAGCGGCGATTCCCTGTGGTCCATCGCCCGCCGCCATGGTGTGGGCGTGCGGGAACTGGCGTCATGGAACGGCATGGCGCCGCGCGATACCCTTGCCGTCGGCCGCAAGCTGGTCGTGTGGCAGCACGGCGGCACGGAGGCGGCGCGCCCGAGCGGCGGCCCGCCGAGCGCCGAGCCGCTGATCCGGCGCGTCAATTACACTGTGCGCCGCGGCGACTCGTTGTATCGTATAGCGAGCCGCTTCCGCGTCTCCATCGACGACATCAGGCGCTGGAACAGCCTGGACGGCGACCGCTACCTGCAGCCCGGCCAGCGGCTGGTCCTGCAAGTGGACGTCACTGCACAGTCAGGGGGCTGAAGAAGAAAAATTTCGCGCAGAGGCGAAGTGATGCCGAGATCAATAGAATGGCTTTGCGTCTCTGCTCCTCCGCGCATCTGCGCGAGTACCAAAGACGCCGGATCGCACGACCACCCCACCGGACCGGAGGAGAGCTGACATGGGATTTCTGGACGGCAAGCGTGCGCTGATCGTCGGCATCGCGAGCGAGCGCTCGATTGCCTGGGGCATCGCGCAGGCGATGGCGAGGGAGGGTGCCGAGCTGGCATTCACCTATCAGGGGGACAAGCTCAAGCCGCGCGTCGAGGCCATGGCCGAACAACTCGGCGGCGGCTTCAGCTGCGCGATGGATGTTGCCGAAGACGCGCAGATCGACGCGGCCTTCGAGGCGCTGGGCAATCACTGGGACGGTTTCGACGTGCTGGTGCACTCGGTCGGGTTCGCGCCGCGCGACCAGCTGTCCGGGCGTTTCGTCGACGCCGTGAGCCGCGAAGGCTTCCGGATCGCGCACGACATCAGCGCCTACAGCTTCGCGGCGCTCGCCAAGGCCGGCCTGCCGCTGATGCGCGGCCGCGCGGGTTCCTTGCTCACATTGAGCTACCTCGGTGCGGTGCGCGCGGTGCCGAATTACAACGTCATGGGCCCGGCGAAGGCCAGCCTGGAGGCCACCGTGCGCTTCCTCGCCGCCGATCTCGGCGCCGAGGGCCTGCGGGTCAATGGTATCTCTGCCGGGCCGATCAAGACGCTCGCGGCCGCCGGCATCGGCGGCTTCCGCAAGATGCTGGGGCAGGTCGCGCGCATTGCGCCCCTGCAGCGCAATATCACCATCGAGGATGTCGGCAATGCCGCCGCCTTCCTGTGCTCCGATCTCGCGGCGGGTATCACCGGCGAGATCCTTTACGTCGACGGGGGCTACAGCCACGTCGGCATGTCGTTGCCGGAGGACTGACGGCACGGCCATGATCCGGTCCGTCGCCTTCTTCGTGCAGCGCTACGTGCTGGGACGCCACACGCTGCTGGTCGACCTGCCGGAGTTCGACCTCGAGTTGCGCGTGGCCGCGCGCGACGACGCCGGCCGCCATCTCTACCGCGACCGCGTGCATGCGCCCGAAGTTACCGATTTTCTCGCCACAGGGCTCGAACTGCGCCCCGGGGAACTGGTGTTCGACATTGGCGCGAGCATCGGCTGGCATACGATGCTGCTGTCGCGCGTCGCGCCGCGCGGCACGGAGATCCACGCTTTCGAGCCGGACCCCTGGATGCTCGGCCTGCTGCAGGAAAATGTCTGCCGCAACCGCGCGGAGGCGATCACCATCGTCGCGGCCGCGGCGGGCGACCGTTCGGGTGCCGCATTGCTGCGTCGCTACGGCCATCGACGGCGCAATGGCCATGGCCTGTTGCCGCCGGCCCGCGGCGACGCGATCGGGATCGAGATGATCCGGCTGGACGACTACTGCCGCGCGCATGGCCTGGGGCAGCGGCCCGTCGGATTCATCAAGATCGGCGTGGCCGGCTTTGAGCACGCCGTGCTGCGCGGCGCCGGTGAGACGCTCGGTCGCTGTCGCGTATTGCTGACGGAGTTTTCCCCGGCGCGGCTGCAGCAGGCGGATACGCATCCGGCCGCCATGCTCGACCTGCTCGTCGAGCTCGGCTTTGCGCCCGCGGTGCTCGAACCGGGCGGGCCGCGCGACGTGGAGCGGGACGAACTGCTTGCCGACGGGCGGCTGCGCCAGGTTCTCTGGACGCGGCCCGCACCGCGCACGATCCCGTCGCCGCCCGATCCGGACGCGCTGGCGATCTGACGCCCGGATGGGGACACTCCTAAAACCGCGGTTTTAGGAGTGTCCCCTTTCACGCGGTTTCAGGAGTGTCCCCTTTCACGGGGTTCCAGGAGTCTCTCCATTTCCCCTTGCAGGATGCCCTCTTCGCCGTCGAGGGTCGCGATGATGACCGCACAGGCGCAGTCACCGAGGATGTTGATCGCCGTGCGCGCCATGTCGAGGATGCGGTCGAACACGAACAGCACGCCGACGGCCTCGACCGGCAGGCCGACGGCGGCCAGGATGATGGCGATCGCCACCAGCGAGGCGGACGGGATTCCGGCGACGCCGACCGACGTCACGAGCGCCGTGACGACGATGATGAACTGGACGCCAAAAGTCAGCTCGAGGCCGTAGGCCTGCGCGATGAACATCGCGGCCGTGCACTCGTACAGCGCCGTGCCGTTCATGTTCACCGTCGCGCCCAGCGGCAGCACGAAGCTCGAAGTGCGGTTGGAGACGCCCGCGCGGCGCTCCATCGCGTCCATCGTAATCGGCAGGGTGGCGGCCGAAGAGGCCGTCGAGAAGGCCGTCAGCAGCGCAGGCGCGGCCGCACGATACAACGCCAGCGGACTGGCGCGCGCGAGCACCTTCACCAGCAGTGGAATGACCAGCACGGCATGCACGGCCAGCGCCGCGAGCACCGTCAGGCTGAACACGATCAGCGGCTGGGCCGCATCGAAGCCGGTGCGGGCCACCGTGCGGGCGACCAGGCCGAAGACGCCGATGGGTGCAAAGGCCATCACCCACCCGGTGATCCGCATCATGACGCCAAACAGCGCATCCCAGAATTTGAACAGCGTGTCGCCCTTCTCGTGGCCGACACGCGTCATGAAATAGCCGAATACGATGCTGAAGAAGATCAGGCCGAGCATCTGCCCGTCGGCGGCCGCCTGGATGATGTTGGGCGGCACCATTTCGAGGAACAGCCGCGCCATGTGGCTGCCGCCCCCCTCACCCGCGGCCGCGCCAACGCTTTCGGCCACGGAGCGCGCGCTCTCCTCCAGCGCCAGCAGCTCACGCGCGGGCTCGCCGTCGACGATGCCCGGCTGCACGAGGTTGACCAGCACCAGTCCGACGAGGATCGCGAACAGCGTGGTGACCCCGTAGAACAGCAGAGTCTTGCCGCCGAGCCGACCGAGGTCGCCGCCGCCGCCGATGCCGGCCACGCCGACGATGATCGAGGACACGATCAGCGGCACGATGAGCATGCGCAGGGCGTTGATGAACAGCGTGCCGACGAAGTCGTACACGCCGTAGAGTGTCACGCCGAGCAGGCGCCCTTCCTCGCCGCTGAACCAGCCCGCGGCGATGCCCGCGAGGATCGCGATCAGGATCTGCCAGTGGAGCTGCAGCTTAGGCATGGCCTGATGTTAGCAGCCGCTGCGCGTCAACTTACTGCAGCGACTGCTCGAAGATGGTCACCTTGGCGTCCTGCCGGAGGTGCTCCAGGTAGGACTGCAGCTCCTGCGAGGCCCGGCTGTTGCGAATCGTGTCGCCGAGCTCGCGGCGCTCCTCTGCGGCGAGCAGATCGAGCCCGCCGGGCGTCGATGACAATACCCTGACGACGAAAAATCCGTTTGCCCCCTGCACGTTCACGACGGTCGGCGCACCAGGCTCC
This sequence comes from Gammaproteobacteria bacterium, assembly GCA_035514535.1. Taxonomy (GTDB): domain Bacteria; phylum Pseudomonadota; class Gammaproteobacteria; order Steroidobacterales; family XN24; genus XN24. Next base: position 3,474 of record DATKAZ010000082.1, on the reverse strand, counting down.
GGCCGCGTGGCACTGAACGCGCCGCGCGCGACATCCGGTGGGACCGTGACGTCATCGCGCACGATCGTGAGCCCCGCCACGTAATCACCCGACAGATCCGCGGCGACTTCCGCGACGCTCTCCCCCGCCTCCAGCCGCGCCTTGGCCTGCTCACCTACCTCGCGGGCGTTTTCCTCGGCCCGCTCGCGACGCAGCTCGGCGGCGATCTGTTCGGCCACCTCCTGCAGCGGGCGCAGCGCCGGCGGATGATAATCCGTGACTCGGATGACCACCGCGTGGCCGTCATCGATCTCGATCAGCGGGCTGTTCTCGCGCCGCTCGAATACGGCTTCGCTCCACGCCGCGTCGACGACCGGCGCATTGCCGGCGATGCCGGGCCCGCTCTGGCGCGTCACGCCCTCGACCGTACGGACCTCGTGGCCCAGCTCCGTCGCCGCCGGCGCCAGGCTGTCCGGGCTCTCGAAGGTGATCCTGGCAAGCGTGTCGGCCTCGTCGTAGTAGCGATCCTCGGCGCGGCGGCGGCGATAGTCACGCAGCAGGTCCTCGCGGGCGTCCTCGAAGCTTGCGCCGCTGCTGCGCTCGATCTCCTCGAGCCTGATCAGGTGCCAGCCGAACTCCGTGCGCACGGGATCACTGACCGTGTCTGGCTCCATCGCGAACAGCACTTCCTCGAAAGCCGGGATCATCATGCCAGGCTCGACCCAGCCGAGGTCGCCGCCCGCGCGGGCCGACCCGGTGTCCTCCGAGGCCTCGGCCGCGACCGTCGCGAAGTCCTCACCCGCCGCGATGCGCGCGCGCAGCGCCTCGATGCGCTCCTCGGCATCGTCGCCGGGACGCACGAGAATGTGCGCGGCCTTGCGACGCTCAAGTCCGACATAGCGTTCCGGCTCGCGACTCACTTCGGCTTCGTAGAATGCCTGCAGTTCGTCTTCAGAAACCTCAATCTGCTCCGCGAAGCGATCGATCCTCAGTTCAATGTACGCAAGATCCACGCTCGCCGCCTCGGTCCAGCGCTCGGGCGTCTCCTGGTAGCGCGCCTCGATCTCGGCGTCGCTCACCTCGGCGTCCGCCAGGAAGCGCTCGAGCGGCAGCGTCACCCATTCCACTTCGCGCAGTTCGCGTTCCAGCGCGACGCGGCGCTCGATCTCGTCGCGAGTCACGAAGGAGGACAGGACAATCGCGTCCTGCAGCTGCTGGATCGCCAGAATCCGCCGCTGCTCCTCCTCGAAGGCCGTCGGCGTATAGCCGGCCGCGGAAAGTGCCGCCCGATAGGCATCCATGCTGAACTGGTCGCCGACGCGGAATGCATCGAAGGACTGGACGTGGGCCATCAGCGTCGCGTCGCCGACGCGATAGTCCTGCTTGTCGATCCGCTGGCGCAGCACCTCGCGACGCACGTACTGCTCGATGGCGCCGCGGCGTATTTCCTGGGCAATCTCCTCGGGGACGTCGCCCCTGAAGGCCTCCTGGAACTGCGCAACCTGCTGCTGGTATGCGCGCCGGACAGGCTCGACAGGGATCTCTTCGCCGTTGACCTTGGCCGCAACCGCCCGCGGCGTGAAACTCAGGTCGATGCCCCACACGGCGAACACGACGCCGATGGTGATGATGATCGTCCACGCGACCCAGCCCGTGATGCTCTCTCGGATTTTCTGCAGCATGACCTGTCTCGGTTCTCCTGGCATCCGTAGTCCGTCGTGGCTACGGAAAGTGAAAGGGCGCCACTGAGGCGCCCTTTCGGTCTATGGCGGAGCGGACGGGACTCGAACCCGCGACCCCCGGCGTGACAGGCCGGTATTCTAACCAACTGAACTACCGCTCCTGATCTCAACCTGGTGGGTGCTGAAGGGATCGAACCTTCGACCTTCGCCTTGTAAGGGCGACGCTCTCCCAGCTGAGCTAAGCACCCGGGCTCCCGGGAGGGCGCGCTAGTTTACTGCGTCCTTCAGGGCTTTGCCAGCCTTGAACCCGGGTACGCGGCTCGCCGGAATCTGGATGGTTGCGCCGGTCTTCGGGTTCCGGCCGAGACGCGCGGCGCGCGACTTCACCGAGAAACTGCCGAAACCGACGATCGCTACCTGGTCGCCCGTCCTGAGCGTCCGCGTAACGGTGTCGAGAAACGCCTCTACGGCCTTGGTGGCATCGGCCTTAGTAAGGTCGGCGGCCGCTGCCACGGCCTCGATCAATTCGCCCTTGTTCATCAGGTTACCTTCGCAAGCTGTGTGAATGTGAATGAACCGCCCCCGCGGTTCCCGATGTGCTCCCTGTCGGCAGAGCATCAGCGCACTGGCGGCCGCCGTCCGCACCGCATCGATTTTTAGCGCCGTGAAAGGCCGAGATTTATAGCAAGCGCACCGGTGAAGGTCAATGTTGACGGGCGCAGCGGGTCGGAAAAGAGGCTCGCGCGGCGACGCAGAGAGGCAGAGACGCGGAGAGAATCAATATATCAAGGTTGCCGACCTTATATTCCGTGTTCTCTGCACCTCTGCCTCTCTGCGCCTCTGCGCGAGCCGTTTTCTCTTGAAAGCGTCAGTGCGCGTGCACGCCTTTCTCGCCGGGCTTGGTGTCTGCCGCGGGCGGCTCCTCCGGCGCGACTTCCTCGCTTCCCGTCGGCAGGTGCTTGAGAGCAACGGCCAGTACCTGGTCGATCCACTTCACGGGACGAATGTCGAGCTTGCTCTTGATGTTCTTCGGAATATCCGCGAGGTCCTTCTCGTTCTCCTCTGGGATCAACACGATGCCGATGCCGCCCCGATGCGCCGCGAGCAGTTTTTCCTTCAGCCCGCCGATGGGCAGGACTTCGCCGCGCAGCGTGATCTCGCCGGTCATCGCGACATCGGAGCGTACCGGGATCCCCGTCAGTGCCGACACCAGCGCGGTGCACATGCCGATCCCCGCGCTCGGGCCGTCCTTCGGCGTCGCGCCCTCGGGCACGTGGATATGCACGTCGTGCTTCGCGTAGAACTCGGGATCGATGCCGAGCACGCGCGAGCGGCTGCGCACGACCGTCATCGCGGCCTGGATCGATTCCTTCATCACGTCGCCAAGCGTGCCGGTATGGATCAGCTTGCCCTTGCCGGGGAGGGTCGCGGCCTCGATCGTCAACAGCTCGCCGCCCACCTCGGTCCAGGCCAGGCCGGTTGCCAGGCCGACGCGATCGGTCTCTTCCGCGCGACCGTAGCGGAAGCGCTTCACGCCGAGGTACTTCTCCAGCCCGGCCGGCTTGACGGTGATCTTCGCCTGGTCCTTGTCGAGCAGCAGTTCCTTGACCACCTTGCGGCAGATCCGGGCCAGCTCGCGTTCCAGGTTGCGCACACCCGCCTCGCGCGTGTAGTGGCGGATGAGGTCGCGGATCGCCGCATCCGTGATCGCCAGCTCCTGCTCCTTGAGGCCGTTGTTCTTCATCTGCTTCGGCACCAGGTAGCGCTTGGCGATGTTGAGCTTCTCGTCCTCGGTGTAGCCGGGAATGCGGAT
>DATKAZ010000081.1:0-8902 GCA_035514535.1 Gammaproteobacteria bacterium | reverse complement strand
CGAAAGCCCAAGCGGCAACGGCCCGGCCGGCTGAGCATCGAGGCTGCGTGAGCCGAAACCGCGTTTGCGCCGAGCGGGCCGTCGGTGGATTCGTCGAGCAGATCCGTGCTCGACGCGCGTGGATCTCAACAGGCGGTCCGGCAGTCCCCCGGCCGCGTTGGGCAACGTCGCTGCACATTGCGACTCGCCGCCGTTCGGTCGGGCGGTCACATCAATGTGACGCCAGTTGCGCATCGACCGGGATTTGAAACGGGCGGTGCTCCGGGGGCGCCGGGGTGAGTGCGTGGCGGCGCACCCTCTGGCGTAGAGCCAGCACAGCGGTCCGACCTGGCTGATGGTCGCGAGATGCTGGGCCTGGCGCCGGACGCGCGGAGCGCTGGCGTCAGGTCTGGCCCTCCTCCGCCCGCGTCAAGCCGGCGTGAACCGCGCGCGGCAACGGCACATGACGGAGAAGCCTGGAACGTGCGCTTTTGCACCGCCGCTCAGCGACGACTACGTTTGTAATAGACTCGGGTGTTTCCCGGAGCGCGGCGCCGTGCAGCGAACCTCGTCTGCTCGGTACGCAGGCTGCAGTTGCGAGCACTCAGCGCATTGCGCGCGTATGCGAGAAACGGGGAGCGCACTTGAGAACCCGCGTGATAACGATGGGCATCCAAGCGAACAAGGCAGCGGCCCGCGGATACTTTGAGAGGCTGTTGAACGCGGGCGAGTTTCATGCCGCGGATGCAATCTTCTCGCCTGACGCGCGCTTTCACTATCCGCTCGGGAAGCTCGAAGGCATCGTACAGATCAGGAACTACACCACGAAGGTCGGTCGGCATCAACCTACCCAGCACGTCCAGGCGCGATCACGGGGAGCGCGCCCTCTCGACACTACCCTCCCCCCCCGACACTGATGTCTCAAAGTAGTTGACACATACCGCTGGAGGTTTGAATGAAGACGAGGTACACGGGGGGTTGTCAATGCGGATCCATTCGATACGAGGTTCTTGGCGAACCGCGGCAAGTCGTTGCGTGTCACTGTACCGAGATCGGCGGTCACGGCTGCGCTCGTTCGCGTCATGGGAAAACGCCGCTATACTCGATGTATTCCTCATCCGGACGGGTCTTGCGGACCATGCACGAGCACGCCAGCGTGACGATCTTCCTGCGCGATGCCGCCGTGCTGCCGTCGGCCTCGACACCGCACCGGCCCGGCGTCGATTCAATCCCCTTTATTGATGAGCCCACCGACTTCGCCCACTGCGGCTCAGTCCAACAGACGTTTATCCGTCATGCTGCGCACGACGAACAAACGCTTACTCGTTAGAGCCTTCAAGATAGCGATAACTCTGGACTCTCAGGGAAGAGAGTCCGCATAACGATAAACGCCGCATTAAACCTGCCCTTCGACGAATGGACCGAGATCTTCGGCTCCGGGCGCCTCACCGGCGCCCTGCTCGACCGGCTCACCTACCACGTTCACATCCTCGAGATGAACGGTGAGAGCTACCGCCTCAACCAGAGCCGCGCCCGCGCCAACCCCAGCACCGACTGACCTCAACCGATCCCGGCCTTCGCCCCCGTGGGCCCACGGGGGCGAAGGCCCTTCCCGCTGGCCCATCTTCCGACGCCACATGGCTCAATTTTACGCTGCCGTTGACAACAGCCATCGGGTCGGGTACGCAAGACTCACGACAGGCCTGCCCGGCGTAGCCCGTCGAGCAGGTGCTTGAGGTCGTCTTTATCTCGGTAGGGGAAGAACGTCTTCCAGTGGTTGTTCCAGGCCTCCAGCCGATGTCCCGGAAAGGCCCGCATCTCTCCTTCCGCGTGATGCAGGAACTCCGTCATGGTACGCTGGGCCTCGTCCGGTCGGCCCGCCAGTGCGTAGCTTGCCGCCAGCCAGCCGCGTACATCGTTGATCGGCGTGACGATCTCCTTCATACAGGTGATCGCGGCCTCGTAGGCTCCCGCGGTGTATTGCGCCATGCCGAAGCGCCAGCAGAACATGCACCAGTCCGGCTGGTAGGGATTGAGGCGTTTGGCCGTCTTGAAGTGCTGGATCCCCTCCTGCGGCCGGCCCAGGCAGGTCAGCAGGAAGCCCATGATGCCAAACGCGTCGGCGTCGTTGGGATTGAGCGCTAGGGCCCGCTGCAGGTGGATCATGGCGTGCTCGTATTCCCGGTGGAAGAGATAGAACTCGCCCAGGATGGCATGCGTCAGGCTGTCGCTGGCGTCGGAGGCGAGGGCCCGCTTGGCGGCGTCGAAGGCGCTGGCGAACAGCTCCTCGGGAGTCTCCGACCAGTGGCAGGTCCAGGCGATCAGCCCGGCCCAGGCCAGACCCAGGTGGGCTCGCGCGCAGTCCGGATCGAGCGCGATGGCCTGCCGGTAGCGTTGCCGAGCCAGCTCGTTGTCGGGGCGGGTGAAGGCGTTGAAGTGCTCGTTGCCGCGCAGCACGTAGTCGTAGGCCTCCAGATTCTCCGGGCTCTTGCGCTTGGCATAGCGCCGCAGGGCGACCTCCAGGCGGCCCACCAGGGTGGCAGCGACGGTTTGCGTGACCTCGTCCTGCAGGGCAAAGATGTCCTCCAGGTCGCGGTCGTAGCGCTCCGCCCAGATGTGATGACCGGTCACGCCATCGACCAGCTGAACGTTGATGCGCACCTTGCGGCCGGCCCGGCGCACGCTGCCCTCGACCACGAAATGCACGCCCAGTCCACGCGCCACGGCGGTGGCATCGCCGGATTCGTCGCGGTACGCGAAGGACGCGTTGCGCGCGATCACGACCAGAGTCGGGAAGCGGGAAAGCTGGACGATGATGTCCTCGGCGATGCCGTCGCTGAAGTAGCGTTGCTCGGGATCACCGCTCAGGTTGGTGAACGGCAGCACGGCAAGCGACGGCTTGACCGGTCCCGCAGACGGGGCACGCGGCGCCGACGACGGCGAGCGGATCGTCTCATACAGATGCTCCGTCTTCGCCTCCGGCGCCACGCCCAGCTCGCGTTGTAGCAGCTCGGCGCACAGCCGGTACTGCTGCAGCGCGCGGCTGCGCTGGCCCTGCTCGGCATAGAGCTGCATCAGGGCACGATGGCCGTCCTCGCGCATCGGATCGAGGGCGAGCAGCGCCCCGACCGTTGCGGTCGCGTGCTCGGCCATGCCATGGGCCAACTCGTGTGTCAGCAGGTCGCCGAGCAGCCGCAGCTGGCGCTGATGCAGACGTTCCCGTTCGCCCGACAGCCAGTCCTCTACCGGCTGATCGCGCACCGCGAAGCCGTCGAGCAGCGGCCCGCGATAAAGCGCGGCCGCGCGGCGCCAGTCGTCCACGGCCGTCGAGTCGGCGAGCGACTCGAAGCGGGACACGTCAACCTCGGTCGCGTCGGGGTCCAGCCGGAGCGTTTCGCCGACCACGTGCAACGGAGCCTGACCGGCCATCCGCACGGCCCTGCGCAGGGCGGCGAGGGCTTGGCGCAGGCTGGCACGCGCCTGCGCCTCGCCGCGGTCGCTCCACAGCAGGCCGGCAAGCTGCTCCCGCCCATGCGTCGCGCCGGGTGGCAACGCCAGGCGCACCAATAGAAGTCGGGCCTTGCGGGTTGGCAGGTCGAGGGCCTCGCCGGTGCACAGCCGGGCCTCGTAGCCGCCGAGCAGTTCGATTTCGAGGGCTGCCATAGGGTCCCCTCCAGGGAGCGCCAGGTGCCTGGACTAGGTGCCTAGACTCCCGAACGTCAAGTTTTACGCGCTTTTCACGCGTGGTGCATCCCAGGGGCTCGCCGCCTTCACGTCCGCAGGTACGCCGGCGTTACGCCTGTCTGCTAGCCTGGCCAAGCTGACGTCACCGATGGGGCAGTCAGATGGGATATCGCCTTCTGACAGGGGTCCGCGTCAACAGCGATGCCGGCGCCGCGAGCCGGCGTAGCCGGACCGGCCTGGCCCCGGCGACGGAGCGCTCATCAACAGCTAATGAATTGAACGGAGGCGACCATGTCATTGAGACTCAATTCCGAGGCTCCCGACTTCACCGCGGAGACGACCCAAGGCACCATCAGTTTTCATGACTGGATCGGGGACGGCTGGGCGGTGCTGTTCTCGCACCCGAAGGACTTCACGCCGGTCTGCACCACCGAGCTCGGCTACATGGCCGGCTTGCAGCCCGAGTTCGAGAAGCGCAACTGCAAGATCATCGGCCTCAGCGTCGACCCGGTCGAGGACCACAAGCGCTGGGTCGGCGACATCGAGGAGACGCAGGGCCACGCGGTCAACTACCCGCTGATCGGCGATCCGGAGCTGAAGATCGCGCAGGCGTACGACATGCTGCCCGAGGGCGCTGGCGAATCCTCCAAGGGCCGCACGGCGGCCGACAACGCGACCGTGCGCTCGGTCTTCATCGTCGGCCCGGACAAGAAGATCAAGGCCATGCTCACCTATCCCATGAGCTCCGGCCGCAATTTCGACGAGGTGCTGCGGCTGGTCGACTCCTGTCAGCTTACGGCTGCGCACCAGGTGGCGACGCCGGTGAACTGGAAGCAGGGCGGCGACGTGATCATCGTGCCGGCCGTCTCCGACGAGCAGGCCAAGCAGAAGTTCCCCGGCGGCTGGAAGGCGCCGAAGCCCTATTTGCGGATCGTGCCGCAGCCACAGTAGCGAAAGCCGCGGCCGATCGACGCCGCCGCCGGACGGTGCCGGCGCCGCATCGTCGCTACGGCTGGGCGGAGCCCATGGCAAGTCCTGGGCAGCCCCGGCAAACCCCGGCACTGGAGATCGGACCATGATCTTCCGTCAGCTCTTCGACAGCGTGTCATGCACGTATACCTACCTGATCGCCAGCCGGCGCGGCGGCGAGGCGTTGATCATCGATCCGGTGCTGGACAAGGTGGAGCGCTACCTGCAGCTGCTCGACGAGCTGCAGGTGAGGTTGATCAAGGCTGTGGACACGCACGTGCACGCCGACCACATCACCGGGCTGGGCGTGCTCCGGGACCGCACGCGCTGTATCACCGTGATGGGCGAGCAGAGCGGCGTCGACCTGGTTTCGATGCGCGTCGGCGAGGGCGATCGCGTCGAGATCGAAGGGCTCGCCCTGCAGGCGATCTACACGCCCGGCCATACCGACGACTCCTACAGCTTCCTGATGGAGGACCGGGTGTTCACCGGCGACACCCTGCTGATCCGGGGCACCGGCCGCACCGACTTCCAGAACGGCGACCCGGCGCAGCAGTACGACTCGATCTTCAACAGGCTGCTCACATTGCCCGACGAGATGCTGGTCTACCCGGCACACGACTACAAGGGCGACACGGTCTCCACGATCGCCGAGGAAAAGGCCTGCAATCCTCGCCTGCAGGTCGATTCGGTCGAGCAGTATGTCGAGATCATGCACAACCTCAACCTGGCCAGTCCGAAGATGATGGACGTGGCGGTACCGGCGAATCTGTATGTTGGACTTGCGCAGGAGGCGCTGGAGACCGAGCATCGGTCGCTCGACTGCGTGGAGGCGCGGGCCCTGCTCGGCAGTCCCGGCGTGATCCCGGTCGACCTGCGCGACGCTGCGGAGCGTGCCCGCCACGGCGTGATCCCGGGCTCCGTGCACGCGCCCTATCCGAAGCTCGCCGAATATGCCGCTCCGGGCGGCCTGCTGCACGAGCTGGCCCTCGCCACCGGCAAGCGCCTCGTCTTCTACTGCGCCTACGGCGAGCGTTCGGCGATGGCGGTGCAGACCGCCCTGGAGGCCGGACTGCACAACAGCTGCCACGTGAAAGGCGGCCTGGACGCCTGGAAGAAGGCGGACGGCCCCATGGAAGCCGTCTCGTGACCGCCGGCGCCCGGCGCGGGCAGCCGATTGAACCGTTGGACGTCATCGCGGAGGGAGAACGATGAGAGCACTGAACATCCCGCTTCCGAAGAATGGCTGCCGCCTGATTGCTTTTCCGGTGCTTCTGCTGTCGCTTGTGGCAGCCGGCCCGGCGCAGGCGTCCCTCGTCCACCGAACCTCGGTGGCAATCGATTCGACTGCTCTGGTCGCCGGATCCGCCGTCGACGACACAGACACCATCTTCGCCTAAGACGAGACCGATCTCACCACCAATATCCTTTCGCAGGTGACCGACCCGGCTTTCAACTCGTTCTCGAGAGCGGCGGCCGGCTCGCTGGGGCAGGTCGGCCTGGAGGCGGGCATGTTCTCGCGAGGGACGCTATTCAGCCGGGTGTTGATCGTCAGCGACGAGTTCGTGAACCCGTTCGGCCAGGCCGCGGCGGTGACCTCGAACTTCATCATCGACGGCGGCCTGCTCGTCGATTCATTCAGCAGGGATGCCAGGCTGATATTCAGCCTTCTGGTAGGCGCCGAGCATGTCGGTGTGACCGGCGAGGAACCCGACGAGGGTCCCCTGCTCACAAGTGGCGCACTGGCGGCGGGCCTCGGCGGAGCAGGCGGCTTCTTTGACGGCTTCTTCGGCGGCAGCTACATATTCATCATTGAAACCGACAGCGTCGGGACCCGCAGTATTGTCGAGGAGATCGCCGGCGGTCTGGATCTCGGGATCACGCAGATCAATGGTACGGAGTTCGAGATCCCATTCAGCCTGCAAAGCCTCGATCTCGGGATCGTCGGCCCCGGGGAACGCCTGTTGCTCGGCTACGATCTGGCGGTCCGGATCCTGGTCGACGGCGTCACCGAGGGTACGTTCGCGAGCTTCTCGGACCCGTTCGTCCTGGACGGAGATCCCATCCGGACCTCCGTGACCTTCACGGAGGCGACGACGACGGCCGTGCCGGAGCCGGGGACATTGCCGCTTCTGTCCGCCGCCTTGCTTCTGCTGGGGCTGGCCGTCGCCAACGGCAAGCGTCTGGTCTTCTACTGCGCCTACGTCGAGCGTTCGGCGATGGCAGTGCAGACCGCCTTGGAGACCGGACTGCGCAACAGCTGTCACATCAAGGGCGGCCTCGATGCCTGGAAAAAGGTCGACGGCCCCGAGGAGTCCGCGTCGTGACCGGCAGCGTTCGGCCCGCGCAGCCGTTCGAGCCGTGGGACGCCGTCGCGGTGGGCTGGTCCCGCTGGTGGAGCGTGTTCGAAAATGCCGCACAGCCGGTCAGCGAGCGCCTGGTTGCCCTGGCTGGCGTGGCGCCAGGCCACACCGTGCTGGATCTTGCCACCGGCCTGGGCGAGCCCGCGCTTACCGCCGCCAGGCGAGTAGGTCCGCGCGGGCGCGTGCTTGCCACGGACATGGCTGCGGCTATGCTGCGTGGCGCCGCTGCGCGCGCCGAGGCGGCGGGCCTGCGGAACATCATGTTTCGCGCGATGGACGCTGAAAGGCCCGATTTGCCTCCGGACTCCTTCGACGCCATCCTGTGCCGCTGGGGACTGATGTTCGTGCCCGGCCTGGATGAAGCGCTGCGTCGGCTGGTGACGCTGCTGAAACCGGGCGGCGGCTTCGCGGCGGCCGCCTGGGCGACGCGCGAGGAGGTGCCGATGATCCAGATATCGTCCGCGGCGGTGGCCGCTTGCGCGCCGCTGCCCGAGGATCCCCCCGGCACTTTGGATGCCTTTCGCTTCGCCGAGCCGGAGCGGCTTGCCGCGCCGATGCGGCGTGCCGGCCTCGTCGAGGTGAGCTGGGAGCCGCTGCCGCTCACGTTCGAGTTCGCCTCGGCGGACGCATACACGCAGTTCCGCCGCGACGTCACGACCTTGGACTCGAAGCTGCGGCAGCATCATCCACCGCACCTCGTCGAGGCGGCCTGGGAGGCGGTCACACAGGCGGCGCGCGATCGGGCGGATGCCGACGGCCGGCTCTGCCTGGTCAACACCGCGCTCTGCTTCACGGGCCGGCGCATGGCGCCTCTGGTCGCCAGATAGTCTTGCTGGGCCAATTCCTTTGGAATTCGTCCGTTGTGCGAACCAAAGGTGATCTCGTTGTGCACGATGAAGTTCGCGCAGTCGGCAGCCTTCGCTGCCTACTTGAAGTTGAACTAAGCCGCTTCGCGGCGGCTTTCCTTGTGACCTCGATGCGCGTGCGGCGTCAGGCTCTGACGTCCTTGCTCCTCGGTGCCCGATATGGGGCATTGAGCGAGGAGAAGGACGATGACGCCGTTACGTCACAAGATGATCGAGAGCATGCGCCAGCGCGGTTTCTCGATCCGCACACAGCAAAGCTACACGTCCTCGGTCGCGGCACTGGCACGCTATCACGGCCGTTCACCGGAGCGTCTCGAGCCTGATGACGTGGCGGATTACTTCCGCCACCTGGTGCTCGAGCGTGCGCTGTCACCAGCCAGTTGCCTGGTGCACCTGCACGGGATCCGCTTCTTCTATCTGAAGGTTGGGTCTCGAGCGTGCGCGCTTCGATGTCGAGGTGGTGATCCCGAAGCGCGAGCAGCGCATCCCGCAGTTGCTCACGCGCGCCGAGGTGGCGCGCATCCTGGCGTCGTGTGCCAACGGCAAGCACCGCATGGCGCTGTCGATGAGCTATGGCTGCGGGTTGCGGTTGAGCGAGGTGGTGTCGCTGCGGGTGCTCGACATCGATCGCGAGCGCACACAGGCGCACGTGGTGCAGGGCAAGGGCGCGAAGGATCGCCGGGTGCTGCTCTCGGCGGGGCTGCTCGCACAGTTGCGCGGGTACTGGCAGGTGTACCGGCCCTCGCAGTGGTTGTTTCCCGGGCGCGAGCCGACGCTGGCGCTGAGCAAGACCTCGTTGCAAAAGGCGTTCACGCGGGCGAAGGCGCGTGCCGGTGTCGAGAAGGTGGGCGGGATGCATTCGTTGCGCCACGCCTACGCGACGCACCAGCTCGAGGCGGGGTTGCCGGTGCACGTGCTGCAGCGCCTGCTCGGACACGGCAGTGTGAACACCACCATGGGCTACGTGCACTGGGTGCCGGACTACCGCGAGGGCGGTGTGCAGCACGGCGATCTCATCGCTGCGCTGGAGACGGTGCGATG
>DATKAZ010000080.1:0-2574 GCA_035514535.1 Gammaproteobacteria bacterium | reverse complement strand
TTTCTCGAACGGCCGCGACACATCGAAGTGCAGGTCTTCGGCGACAGTCACGGCGGTTGCCTGCACCTGTTCGAGCGCGAGTGCTCGGTGCAACGCCGCTACCAGAAGATCATCGAGGAATCGCCCTCGCCCTTCATCGATGATGCGACGCGCGCGGCGATGACGGCGGCCGCCGTGCGCGCGGCATTGGCGGTCGGTTACGTCAATGCCGGCACGATCGAATTTATCGTCGGCGCAGACGGCCAGTTCTACTTCATGGAGATGAACACCCGCCTGCAGGTCGAGCATCCGGTCACGGAGCAGGTCACGGGCATCGATCTCGTCGAATGGCAGCTCGCGATCGCGGCGGGTGGACGTTTGCCGCTCGCGCAATCCGAAATCCGGCAGCAGGGCCACGCGATCGAGGCCCGGCTCTACAGCGAGGACCCGCGCCGTGGGTTCCTGCCCTCGGTCGGACGCATCGAACGGTTCGCGCGGCCGCCGGAAGACGCCCATTGGCGCGTGGATAGCGGCATCGAGGACGGCGACTCGATCAGCGTGCACTACGACCCGATGATCGCGAAAGTGATTGCGACCGGACGCGACCGCGCCGAGGCACTCACGACGCTCCGTCACCGGCTCGACCGCACGGCGATCTTCGGCATCGCAAACAACCTGCCGCTCCTGCGCAACATCGCCGCGCATCCGCAATTCGAGGCCGGCGACGTCGACCCCGGATTCGTGGACCGTGAGCTTGCGGCGCTCACGGCCGAACGCACGCCGCAGCCAGAGGCGCTCCTGCTCGCGGCGGCGGTCGCGGAACAGTCGGCCGCCGCGACGGATCAGCGCTCGCCCTGGGCCCAGGGCGACGCCTGGCGCGCGGGCGGACAGACCCGGCGATCGATCGGAATGCGCACGCCGGCATTCCAGCGGCTGCGCATGAGCCGGGACGGCAATGCCATCCGTGTCGCGGGCGATGCGCTGGAACTGTCCGGCAGCGTGATCGCAGAAGGGTCGGATCGCTATCGCGTGAACGTGGGCCGCGGCGCGCAGACCCTCGAGCTGATCCGCGCCGGTCATCGCCTGCAGATCATCGGCGAACAGGCCGACGAGATCGTGCTCGCGCCGGCATGGCCGTTCGAGCGCAGCGTCGAGGATGCGGATGCGCATCCGTCGTCGCCGCTGCCGGGACGCGTCGTCGATGTGCGCGTGCAGGCCGGGGATGCGGTCCAGCGCGGCGACGTGCTCGCGATCGTCGAAGGCATGAAAATGCAGCATGCGATCCGCGCCGGCCGTGCGGGTCGGGTCGAGACGGTGCTGGCGCGCCAGGGGGAGCTCGTCGAAGCCGATTCGGTGCTCTTTGACATAGCGCCAGCCTGATGGTTGTCTTGCGCCGCAAAAATAGCTAAGGTCCTGACCCGATTACAAAGTCTGCACTTCCTTTCGCAGGTGCAGTAAAGGGCGGCATGGATCTCTCGAACAAGCTTGTCGTGATTACCGGCGCAGGCCGCGGCATCGGGCGCGCAATGGCGCTGGCGTTCGCGGCAAAAGGCGCCTCAATCGCGGCGCTCGATCTGAATGCAGCCGATCTCGCCGAAACCTGCGCGCTCTGCAGTGCGCGGGGCGTGCGCGCCCTGCCCTTCACGATCGATGTGACCAATGAGGCCCAGGTGATCGCCGGCTTCGATGCCGTCGTCGCCTCGTTCGGCCGCCTCGACGTTCTCGTCAACAACGCCGGCATCACGAAGGACGCACTGCTCGTAAAGGCAAAGGACGGGGCGATCGTCTCGAAGATGTCGCTCGCGCAGTGGCAGTCGGTCGTCGACGTGAATCTGACCGGCGTCTTCCTGTGCGGGCGCGAGGCGGCGGAGCGCATGATCCGGGCCGGCCACGGCGGGCTGATCGTCAATATCTCGTCCATATCGCGCGAAGGCAATGCGGGCCAGACAAACTATTCCGCGACCAAAGCGGGCGTCGCCGCGATGACGGTCGTCTGGGCCAAGGAGCTGGCGCGTAACGGGATCCGCAGCGCCGCGATTGCGCCAGGATTCTGCGCGACGGAGATCCTTGCCGCGATGAAGCCGGAGCTCGTCGCCCGCGTGCAGAACGCGATTCCGCTGAACCGGCTGGGCAAGCCCGAGGAGATCGCGGCAACCGCGGTGTTTATTGCGGAGAACGACTTTTTCACGGGGCGCGTGATCGAGGTGGACGGCGGACTAAGGTTGTAGACTATCATCGAGGTGCAGGCATGAATCTCGACGCGGTACGGGCGGTCATCACGGGCGGCGCATCCGGTCTCGGGCTCGCGACTGCCGCGCACCTCATTGTCGCCGGCGGCAAGGCTGCCCTGCTCGACGTACAGGACGACGCCGGCGCCAGGGCCGCAGAGTCTCTGGGCGCGAATGCCACGTATCATCACTGCGACGTCACCAGCGAAGCCGCCGTGGATGCGGCCGTCGCGGATGCGGCGCGGCAGATGGGCGGGCTCAATGTCGCAGTCTCCTGCGCGGGCGTCGCGACGCCCGGCAAGCTGCTCGGGCGCGATGGGCCGCTGGCGTCCGCCGCGTTCCTGCGCGTGCTGCAGATCAATACGCT
>DATKAZ010000079.1:0-11257 GCA_035514535.1 Gammaproteobacteria bacterium | reverse complement strand
GATCGATACCTGGAACGTGGGCGCCCGCCTGACATTCTGATAAGGATGGGGACACTCCGGAATCGGCCGATTCAGGAGTGTCCCCATCCTTATCAGAATGTCAGGCGGGCGCCCACGTTCCAGGTATCGATCTGACCGGTCTCATAGCCGGCCTGCAGGGCGAATTTCGGCGTTAGGAACCAGCGCCCCGTGACGCCGACCAGCACGTCAGCGTCGAAGCCGCTGCCGTCCCCGTCATTAATTTCTCCCACCGAGGTGTAGCGCACCTGCGCCTGCAGGTGCACTTTGGGCGTGGCGGCCCACAGCAGGCCAAGCTCGGCGCCGAAGCCGTCGTCGTCCAGGTCGCCGAGACTTTCGCCATCGACCTCGAAGTCCTCGAACTCGATACTGTCGAAGCTGACCCGGCCATAGGCCCGCATGGCGCGCGACAACTCGAAGGCATAGCCGACGCCGATGCGATAGCGGACCACGTCGAAATCGCCCTTGCCGGCGAATTCCTCTCCCTCGATGAGGGCTGCAAACGCCAGGTCCTGGCTGGACCGCGAGTACTCGCCGAACAGGTGCAGGGCGTCCCACACCTGCCAGGCTCCGCCGACATGAAAGCCGGAGCCGCTGTCAGTCTCCAGGCTGACGGTGTCCTCGCCCTCCGTCAGCGACTCCGAGTAATCGACGTCGACGTTCACGTAGTTCAGCTCGATATAATTGAAATCGAGGTCCTGGGCGCCCGCGGCGGCAGGTATCCCCAGCGCGGCCATCAGCGCCAGCGCACTCGTACCCTTCCTGGTTGTGCAGTTATTCATCTCTACTCTCCTGTCGGTGCCTGGCACCGTCGTGTGATATCCCGCGGCGGTGGCCGCGGACCTGACTTCTTTGAATGAACGCTTTGAGTGATCGTGCCGGGGTCGCCGGACTGCTGCGCCCGCGGCACGCACCTGGAGTCCGGCGCCGCGCCCCCGTGCGGCTCGAGCTCTTGCTGAATGCGGCAGGCCACCGAGCGGGCCGCGGCGGCGACCTCCGCCGCGAAGTCGTCCGCGTCCATCGCGAGCCATTCGTCGAGCGGCCTCGTGATGCTGTGGGCCAGCCAGAAGTACTGGCCGTCCTTGACCGGGTCGACATCGAAGTAATCGACGAACAGGTCGAACGTCATGTCGATGCTGACGCGGTAGTCGGCGGAGATTCTTTCCCTCAGCCGGATGGTCTGCAGATCGCTCACCAGCAGCCTGTCGACGGCGGGGTCGGCGAGGCGCAGCGCCTCGACCAGGGCACCGGTGTCGAGCGAGGTGTGCCGGGTGACGGCAATGCCCTCGAGATCCCTGAAGGCGTAGCCGTGCGCCGTGTCGACGGGCAGCGCCCGGCGCAACGCGGGGCCGTACAGATCAGCCGTGCGCCCGCTGCCGCGGCAATCCGTCTGCTCGCAGATCCAGCGATCGAAGGCGGCCTTGCGGTCCGGCGCTGCCTGCTTCAGGTACTCCGGTTGCACCTCCCACCAGGCTTGCGCGTTGCGGATTCCGGCCGCCAGCCAGGCCGTGCTGGGCCCGTTGCGGCGCCCGAAGGGATCGACCGCCATGCGCTGCGCCTCGATCATTTCCAGCGCGCTGCGCGCCAGGACCGCATCGTGCAGGTCGAAGACGCAGCCTTCCCGGCAGCGGGGCCGCGATATCCGGACGATCAGCTGGTCCTCGACCACCTTGCCGGATCGAAACGGCGGCGCCAGTCCGGTTACCGGGCCGATGCGGGTTTCGGTGACGGTCGCGTAGGAGATCGCCTCGTGCGTGCTGGCATGAACGATGTACAGCGTGGTCGGGGTCAGCAGCAAGGTAGCGGGCCCTTGCCAGGTGACCCGGGGCGCCTCGCCCGCGCCCAGCGTTCCCCAGGTCACCGGCGCCTCGAGCAGCACTTCCTCCCGCGCGGCGATCGTCTCGCGGGACTCCGTGGGCAGCGTCGCGCAGCCTGCGAGCTGCATCGTGGCCAGGACCACAGGCAGGATGGCCGCGTTGAATCTATTCGCCATGGCTATCGACTCCGGGTAGATAGGGCACATAGGAAAACCACGCCTCGTATTGGCGCGAGTTGAAGGGAACGATGAGCAGGACGGTGCCGCCGATGCGGGCGACCGCGTGCACGACCAGGCGCCCATGCGCGTCGTGCCCGAACGCGAAGGACCACTTCCTGGCGGCGGGGACCAGGATGCCGGCTGTCCAGATGATTCCGTCGGCGATCATCAGGCCGTTCACGTCCCACCCGGTCGTGAACACCCAGCCGTTGTCCTCGCAGGACGCTTCGCCCGGCGCGACGATTCGCTCCTCGCGCAGTTTCGTCGCGCCGACCCACGGGGTGATCCGGAGTCTGCCACCGGGCAAAGACTCGAATTCGAGATGGGTGACCTCGAAACCTTCGAGCTGGCTGGCGAAGAAGATCTGTGTCAACGGCAAGCCGTCGGCGGCTGCATCGTTGTCCGACGTCGCGGCCGGCAGGTTCCGGAAACGCCCGGAGAGGGCTGGACATCCGGGCCCGGACCCCGCCTTCGGGTCCCAGTCCGCGGGGTACGGAACCTGCGATGCGCAGCCGGCCAGCAGGAAGGTCGCCAGGAAAGCGGCGCGCGCGCCGCGGGGCACCGACGAATGGGTGCTCACGCGCTCACCCGCGTACCGCCACTGCGCCGCCGGCGCGCGAGCCACAGTCCACCCGCGGCCAGCCACAGCAGCGACACGGGATGCTCGACGACGAACACGAGCGGCCAGAGCAAAGCCCGCGTGAGCGCGCGCGCCACGGGGCGCGTCGAAATATAGTCGGCCAGCGGCGGCGACAGGCGATAGTACAGCGCCACCAGCGAACGACCGGGACCGTTGGTCAGCAGGAAGCGATCACGGAACCGCCGCAGCGACCTGACGTGCGGATCGAGCGTCGAGCCCCATGCCGCGGTCGCGATGAAGCAGGCGCCGATCGACCCCGAGTCGAAGTCCACCTTGATTTCAGGACACGGCTCGTACGGGCTGATGGACAGTGCCGCGCTGCTGGACTCCTGGCCCGGGTCGAGCTCTATGACCGCGCTCGAGACCGTGGCGCCGAGTACGAGCTCCGCGCGCGTTTTGTTCTTGAAGACCGCTGACTCCAGCAGCAGGCGCCACTCTTCGCCCGGCGCCATGGTCGTGAGCAGGCAGCTCACCTCGCCGAAGTTCGCGCAGCGCCCGTCCCTGAATACCAGCCCCGGCAGGATGTTCGGTTGCTGGCTGACCGACACGAACACCTCGCGGGCCGGATCCGGTCCACGATTGGCGATCGGCAGCCACATATAGACTTCACCTTCACAGAAGGGAAACGTGCGCGCTCCCGGGTCGGCCCGGTCGATGAATAGGTCGGCGCAGGCCTCCACGCCCGGTGCGCGCAGCGTGGCAAAGGCGAGCTGGCCGGGATCGCCCGCTTGGGCGACGGCCGGGGGAAGTACGGCCCGGCTGAAGACGCATGGTGGCAGCGGCCCGTCCTGCACCTGGGCCGGCAAGACCAGTAGCGCCTGGGCCCCCGGCTGCAGGTTGCCGATCTCCCACAGGCCCAGGAGCGGGTCATAGGAGCCCTGGCTCGGGAATGGCGTGGTACCGGCCGGCACTTCCAGGCCGGCCGAATAGGTCACGGTGACGGGCCCGGGCGCCGCGACCGCCGGCCCGGCGTTCTCCACGGTCACGACGAACTCGACCACGGCGCCCGCGGCGAGCAGCTCGTTTTCCACCGATTGCCCAATCGCGAACTGCGCGCCGGCGAGGTTCGGCCAGAGCGAGGCGCAACCCGATAGCACTAACCAACCCACTTTGACCTGGTGCATGTCTTCAGCCCTCCTCCGTGGTGCCTGCAGGCCCGTTGCTGCTATAAGGGAGAACCTGCTCTCGTGCGATGCACTCTTGCGGTGCGGGACCTTGGGAGTCCTGAGGAAAAGCTTGAATGTCCTTAGGCGGCTTTCCGGCGAGTTCGACCACAGGAAAGGACACAGAACATGGAACTGGAACGCGGCTTTCGCATCGGGCGCTGGGACGTCTACCCGCTGCGAAACGTCGTCAGCCGGGCCGATGCCAGCCTGCGTCTCGAGGCCAAGTCCATCCAGGTACTGATGGTGCTGGCGCGTCGCCCGGGCGAGGTGGTCACCCGCAAGGACCTGCTGGAAGACGTCTGGCAGGACCGTCCCGTGTCGGACGAGGTTCTGTCGCGCTGCGTGTCGCTGCTGCGCTCGACGCTGGGCGACGACCCCAAGGATCCCGCTTACATCCAGACCATTCCCCGGATCGGCTACCGCCTGATCGCGCCGGTGCGCCCGCTGGGCGAGCACCATGACGAGGCGACTGCCGCGCCCGATCCGGCCGTGCCGCTCGAACCAGCTCCCCCGGAAACTCCACAAGCTCCGCCGGAAACTCCGCAAGCTCCCACGCCACCAACGGCGGAAGCGGCGCGCGGGACGGGCCGCCCCGGCCTTTACCTGCTGCTTGCTGCCGCGACCATCGCATTGGCCGTGATCCTGCTGTCGCCCTACCTGTCCTGGCTGGGTGAGGGGCGGCAAGATCCAGCCACGCTGGCGGCAACACACAATGATGCGATCGCGGTCCTGCCGTTCCGTAACCTGAGCGCCGATCCCGACGACGAGTATTTCGCGGACGGGCTGACCGACGAGTTGATCAGCCGCTTGTCCGGGCTGGAGGGCCTGAAGGTCATCGCCCGCACGACGGCCCTCGCGTTCAAGGGCAGCGCCGAGGATGCACGCTCCATCGGCGCCAGGTTGGGCGTGTCGCACCTCGTCACCGGCACGGTCAGGATTTCCCAGTCGAGGCTCAGGGTCACGGTTCAGCTGGTCGAAACCGGGCGCGGCCTGGAGATTTCGTCAAAGGTATACGACGCCACGATCGCTGACGCATTCGCCGTGCAGCACGACGTCTCCTTGGCGATCGCCTCCGCGCTGCTGCCGACGCTCCAGCAGCGCGGAGGCGGAGGGCGGATCGCGGAACTCTCAGCAATACCCGATGCGAAGGCCTACCTGTTGCTGCTGCGGGCCCGCCACCTGATCAAGCGCCGCGAGGCGCAATCCATCGGGCGCGCGATCGGCCTGCTCGATGAAGCCATCGCGATGGATCCCGGCCAAGCCCCGCTGTACCTGGCGCTCGCCAAGGCTCACGCCCTGCTGCCCTACTATTCCCGCGAACCCATGGCGGAAATGTTCGTGCGCGCCGAGCAGATCATCGACGCCGGGCGCGCCAGCGGCGCGCCGATCGGCGACACCGCCGAGGGCCTCGCCGCATTCATCGCGCTGGGTCGACGGGAATGGCTCAAGGCCGATGCGCACTTCCAGAAGGCGCTCGACGCCGAGCCGAGCGATGCCGACCTGTACCAGTGGCGCTCCGAGTTCTATGCCAGCGTGGGACGCGTTGACCTGTCGCTCACGCATGCCATCCGGGCGAGCGAACTCGATGCGCTGTCGCCGGTCGTCAACGACCGCCTCGCCGTGGCTTACCTGTGGCTGGACGAGGACGAGCGCGCACGGCGCCTGTTTGAGGACGCCAGCCTGCTGGGGCTCGGAATGACCGCGAACCCGGGCGCCTACCTGATCTCCCTGATGCGCGCCGCCGAGTACAATCGGGCTGGCCGGCTGCTGCACACCCTACAGACGCTGCTTGGAGGGCCGACAGACTGGATTGCACCGCTGATGGCCGCGCAGTCGGATCCCGCCTCCAAGGACGAAGCGGTCGCGGCAGTCTCGCGGGCCGCGGCGACCGATGGCATTGAGCCGCGCTTCCTGTTCGGCGCCTGGGTCTACCTGGGCGAGCACGAGCGCGCCATGGCTCATGCCGAACAGATGCTCGACACGGAGAGCCCCTTCGATGTCGAGTTCCTGTTCGCCCGCGAGAACCGCGCGCTGCGCAGCCACCCCAGGTTCGGCGTCCTGCTGGAGAAAATCGGCGTCGACCGCTACTGGGACCAGGCCGGCTGGCCGTCCTGGTGCCGCCGCGACGGTGGCGGCATTGCCTGCGACCCAGGCTCAACGCCGTTTGCCGCCCGGCCGTGAACCCCGCTTGATGGCCGGCCGCTCCGCGCCGCAACACCATCTCCCGGTATGACGCAATTCATCGCGCAGCCTCCTCACCGAGATGCAGCCCGGCAAGTGCGGCGCTCACATCGATGCTCAGGACGCCTTCGCCGTCATCGTGGGTGTACCTCAGCTCGACCCGGCGCGGGGACGGCGCCAGGGGGAAGAAGAGGTCAAGCGGTCGGCTGCCCCCGACCGGAATCTCCACCGGGAGCCCCGTATGGCGGCGATGAATTTCCTGCGCGACCTCACGCTGGTTGGCGCTCTTGACCACGCCGCCGACGACGAGCGCCGGCCCGAGCAGCAAGCCACCGAGCACGCCTGCCGCCAACGCCGAGCCCCCGCCGTAGGCCGCGACGACCGTGCCTGCACCATAAGCCACCCCGGCGCCCAAGGCGCCTGCGGCGGCAAGGGCGTGGCCTGACGCGCCGGCCTTGACTGTCACGCGGGCATCCTTGTAGCGCTTGCCGTTCTCGCGACTGGCCTTGACCAGACGCTTGCGATCGTTGTCAGGACTGAGGCTGGCATCGAGCGAATCGACCACCGTTACCGAGGTGACCCGCAAGGCGCTGGCGGAGCGGTTGCGCACCACGAGCAGGTACTCGTCCCAGTCTGCGTTGCGCGCCCAGGTTCCCGGGCCGCCACGGAAGATCACCCATTCCAGGACGGCCTCGGCGTGCCTGTCCTGGGCACTGCCGAGGGGTGCGGCGGGCGTGAACTCGACCGGCTCGTCGATGACCTTGGTACCGGCGCAGCCGGCCAATGCCAGGCCGGCTGCCATCACAAGAGCCGCTGCTTTGTTGCCCTGGTACATCACATTCTCCCGTATCGCGCATGAGATCGTCTGGCCGTGCTCACGGGAATCGCTCCCGTGCTGCACAGGTTGGACGTGGTGGTGCCTGGGAGTCCTGAGGAATAGCTTGAAAACGCTTAGGGCAGGCGCACCGTGCCATTGAACTCGCCGGACAGATGCTCGGCATCGACGGCTACTGGGACGCGACCGGATGGCCTGCGTGGTGTCGGCGCGCGACCGAGGGAATCTCCTGCGACCCGTCGATCTCGCCCGCCGCCACCACGCCATGAGCGGCGGCTGACGGTCGCCCGCGCCGGCGCCTAAGCGTTTTCAACAGTTTCCTCAGGACTCCCAACCCCCGCGGCGGGGATGGTGCGGGTGTCACCCGGAGGAGACCGATCATGAGCAAGTCACGAGCCATCAAGAGAGCCGCCGCGCTGGCCGCGGCATCCTGCATCCTGGCCGCCTGCGCCGGCACGCCCCGGCCGATCGTCGACACGCAGGGTACGGATCCGGACCTGTATCGCGTCGATCTCGCCGCGTGCGAGGTGTACGGCGACGAAGTCGACATTGCCGGCGCGGTGGCGCGCAGCGCGGTGGTCGGCGCCGCCATCGGCGCGGCGATGGGTGCCGTCATGGGCGATGCCGGTCCGGCGGCCGCCTGGGGCGCGATCGGCGGCGGCAGCGGCGCGGGCCTGGAGGACGCGCGCGTCCGCCAGACGGTCGTCAAGCAATGCATGCGCGGGCGGGGCTACCAGGTGCTGAACTGACCGCGCCGCATCTGAAAATGGGGACACTCCTGAATCGGCCGATTCAGGAGTGTCCCCATTTTCGCCCATTTTCGCGTGGTGCCTGCAGGCCCGTTACTGCTATAACTTCCTGCACGCGGGACACGGGTAGCGGCGGGAAGCTTTGGCATGGCAGACGACGACATCACGATCCGTACCCGGCTGGCGCACGGCGACATCGGTCGCATCATCGAGCTGCACGGCACGGAATATGACCCGGCGCATGGCTACGGCATTCGCTTCGAGGCCTACGTGGCACGCACGCTGGCGGAGTTCATGCTGGACGGCGGCGGTGCCGGCAGGATCTGGATGGCCGAAAGCGACGGACGGCTGGAAGGCTGCACCGCGATCGTGCACCGCACGGGCAACTCGGCACAGCTCCGCTGGGTGCTCGTGAGTCGCCGTGCGCGGGGCCAGGGGCTGGGGCGCCGGCTCGTGGAGGCCGCCGTGGCCTACTGCCGCGAGCAGGGTTTCCGGCGCGTGTTCCTCGAGACCACCGATGGCCTGCACGCTTCCAGCACGCTGTACCTGTCGCTCGGCTTTGCTACGGTCGAAGAGCAGATCGAGGAACTGTGGGCGGGCCCGCGCCCGCTGATCACCATGGAGCTCAGGCTCCGCTAGCGGGCAGCCCTGCCGAAACCCTGCAGGCGGCAAGTCCCGTGCTATGCTGCAGCCCGTCGCCACGCAGCAAGAATCGACAAAAACAATAATTCGATTCCACTTCGCCAGAGGAGGCTGTCTCATGCATCATTTCTCCAGTTGCCAGGAGTGCTGCAGACGCATGCTGCACCACTTCGCCCTCGCCTCGCTCGTGCTGATCGCCATTGGCGGTGCCCATGCCGTCCATGCCCAGCCTGTCCTCGAGGAAATCATCGTCACGGCCACCAAGCGCGAGGCCCTGGTCGAGGACGTGCCATTCTCGATCAATGTCCAGAGCGAGCAGCAGATGCGCCGCCTGGGCGTGACCGACCTCGAGTCACTGTCGAGAAACGTCGCCGGCCTGGATATCCAGAGCCTGGGGCCCGGTCAGAGCCAGGTCTCGATCCGCGGCGTGTCGGCCGGGCAGATCGTGCGCGACCAGCCGGGCGTGAAGGAGCAGGTCGGCGTCTACATGGACGAGTCCGTGATTTCCCTGTCGCTGTTCACGCCCGACTTTGACCTCTACGACCTGAACCGCGTGGAGACCTTGCGCGGCCCGCAAGGCACGCTGTTCGGCTCGGGTTCCATCGGCGGCACGATCCGCTATATCACGAACCAGCCGCGCCTCGACGCCTTTGAGGGCTCGGTCGAGACCGAGCTGAACACGGTCGCCGATGGCGATCTGGGCGGGCTTGTGAAAGGCATGGTGAACGTGCCCTTCGGCGGCGGTGCGGCAGCTTTGCGGGCGGTCGGCTACACCACCGAGTACGGCGGATATATCGACGCCACGCGCGAAGGCGGCGGCCGCTCCAGCGACGTCAACAGCGGCTCGCGCAGCGGCGGGCGGGTGGCGCTCAGCTTTGCGCCCAGCGATGCGCTCACCATCACGCCGCGCATCATCTACCAGGAGGTCGAGACCGACGGCTTCAACCGCGAAGAGGCCTATAACCTGTTTTCCAATCCCTTCACCACCACGCGTCCCCCGGTCCAGCCGCGGGCCCGCCAGCAGCACCTGCTGCTGGACGAGGAATTTTCGGATGAGACCATGCTCGCGGACCTGGTCGTCGCGGCCCACCCCCGCCTGTTCGACATCACCTTCGTCGGTTCCTACCTGGAGAGGGATATCCTGGTCAGTCGCGATGCCAGCGCACTCACGGGCAGCGTGTCCGTGGACCTCGAGTTTCCGGAAGAAGACCTGGTGTTGCCATCAAATCTCCGGGACACGACGGACCTGGAGCAGACGACCCTCGAGTTGCGTCTGACCTCGAATACCGAGGGACGGTGGGAGTGGCTGGTCGGCATGTTCTACTCCGACACCGCGCGCGACTACGCGCAGCGCCTGCCCACGCCGGGCTACGCCGAGCTGGTGGACGCCAACCTGGGTGAGGGCACGTCGCAGGCGGTGTCCAACGGCTATCCCGACCTGGACTCGCCGTTCAATTCCGACCTGCTGTACGACATCGAGCAAATGGCGCTGTTCGGCGAGGCGCTGTACAACGTCAGCGAGCAGTTCCGGGTGACCCTCGGCGGGCGATTCTATGACTTTGACGAGGAGCGCGTGATCACCACGGGCGGGCTGTTCGCGGCCGGCGACAGCGGGGTCCAGGACAGGACCACGTCCAGCGGCTTCACGCCGCGACTGCTGTTGAGCTACGACTACACTGACGACGTCACGGTCAACGCCCAGGCCGCGCAAGGCTTCCGCCTCGGCGGCGTGAACGATCCGCTCAACGTCACGCTGTGCACGGACGAGGACGAGCTGATCTTCGGCGGCTTCCAGGACTACGACGACGAGACGCTGTGGAACTACGAAGTGGGCGTCAAGTCGCGCATCGCCGAGCGCTACACGCTGAATGCGGCTGTGTTCTACGCGGATATCGAGGATCTGCAGGTCACGCTGGACGCGGGTTCGTGCTCGTCACGCATCTCGTTCAACGTCGACAAGGCGCAGAGCATGGGAGTGGAGTTCGAGCTGGCCGGGCGGCCGACCGATGCCTTCGAGTTCTCCATCGCGGGCAGCCTGATCGATGCCGAGTTCCGCTCCACCGTCACCGATGCGACCGGCGCGGTGCTCGGCGGCGTCGAGAAAGGCAACCGCCTCCCGTCGGTGCCGGAGTTCCAGATGGCGGCCACGGGCATCTACTTCTTCCCGGTGAATTTCGCTGGCGCCCCCGGCGACCTTTACGTGCAGGCCTCGGCCCAGCACGTGGGCAACCGGATCACCCAGCCCAGCGACCAGGTGCCGGGCGCGGGCGACTTCGTCTCGGGGCTGCCGTTCGGCGGGGCGACCGGTGACGAAGTCACCAGCCTGGACCTGGAGCTCGGCTCGTTCACGCTCTATAACCTGAGCGCGGGGCTCCTGCGCAACACCTGGGATTTCAAGCTTTACGTCAACAATCTCACCGACAAGAACGCGAGGACGTCGTTCGACCGTGAGCGCGGTGGCCGTGCACGGCTCGGATTCAGGACCAACCTGCCGCGCACGATCGGGCTCAACGTCAGCAAGCGCTTCGGCCGCTGATCGGCGCGAAGATGGGGACACTCCGGAATCGGCCGATTCCGGAGTGTCCCCATCTTCTCCATCAGCAATCCACGCACACGCGCTCGATCGCGGCGCGATCGGTCCAGGACGTGGCGCGCTCGCGCGCATCCCGCCAGGGCAGCCAGGCGTAGCGCTTGTGCTCGGAGGGATCGAGGCGGATGTCGACCGGTGCGGCGAGACCAAGTGCGAAGGCGTGTTCCAGATTCTCCGTCACGCCCGGCGCGAAACGATGGCGCCACGCGGGTGCGATCGTAAAGCGCTGGCTGATGGCCAAGTCGACGAGGCCGTCCGCGGCCATGCCGGTCTCCTCGTGCAGCTCGCGCACGGCGGCGTCCCACGGCGTTTCCCCGGCCTCGAGGCTGCCGGTCACCGACTGCCACCAGCCGGGCGGCTGGATGCGCTCCAGCAGCAGCACCTCGCCGCTGCGGGTATGG
>DATKAZ010000078.1:0-7806 GCA_035514535.1 Gammaproteobacteria bacterium | reverse complement strand
CATCATGCTGATGCTCAATCTCATCCCGATCGGCGTGTTCGCGATCGAGGCGGCGCTCGGCCGCCGTTTCGCGCCGATCGAGCTCGCGGGCGCCGTGCTCGTCGTCGGCGCGCTTGCCGCCAACAACCTCTACGCGCGCCGCGCAAGTATGACTCGCTAAATCAGCTTGCCCGCGCTGAGCATTCTCCGGATCGAGGACGCGCTTGAGCATGCGCATCATTTCCAGCTCGATGCCGGATTTCATGCCCCGCAGCGCCGCTCGCTTGGACCGCCGATGCCGAGCTCGGCGCGTTCCGGGTCGGTAAGGACGTTCTGCTCGCCGATGGCTGCGGCGATCCGCTGGTATAGTTCGTGGCCTTTCTCAGGGAAACGCGACATGACCTGGATACGTACGCTCGACTATGCCGAGGCCACCGGCCGGCTCAAGCAGGTGTACGAGCGCGTCAAGGGGCCCGGCGACAACATCGACAATATCCTCAAGGCGCACAGCCTGCGGCCGCACACGCTCGAAGCGCACATGTACATCTACAAGTACGTGCTGCATCACCACGCCAACCGTCTTCCCAAGTGGCTTCTCGAAGCGATCGGCGTCTATGTGAGCGCGCTGAACCGCTGCGGGTACTGCGTCGAGCATCATTCGGCGGGGTTGCGCCGGCTCCTCGGCGATGATGCGCGCCATGCAGCCATCGCCGATGCTCTCGCTGCCGACCGGCCGGAACGGGCGTTCGCCGGCCGCGAGCTTGCCGCCCTGCGCTACGCCCGAAGTCTCACGCTCGACGCGGCTGCGCTCTCGCAGCAGGATATCGCGGCGCTGCGCGTGGCCGGGCTCGACGACGGCGAGATCCTGGAGGTCAACCAGGTGGCAGCCTACTTCGCCTACGCCAACCGCACGGTGCTTGGCCTCGGCGTCACCACCAAGGGCGACATCCTCGGGCTTTCGCCTGGCGACAGCAAGGACCCGGACAACTGGTCTCACGGCTAGGCTGGCTACGGCTTAAGCCCGCGCAGCGCTTCGATCAGCCGGGCATGGTCAGCCGCGCTGCCGATCGTGATCCGAACGTAATGTGAGAAGGGGCCGTCCCCGAGCGGCGCAACCAGGACCCCAGCCCGGGAAAGCTCGGCTACGGCCCGGGCGGAAGGAAGCGGCAGGCGCGCCGCGAGAAAATTGGCAGCGCTCGGCAGGCATTCGATGCCGAGCATCGCCAGGCTCGCGCGCAGCGACTCGCGCGCCTTTGCGGTGCGCGCCACCTGCTCCCGCATATAGGCTTCATCCTCGAGCGCGGCTAGCGCCGCCGCCTGCGCAAGTACGCCGACGTTGAACATGCCGCGGCTGCGATTTAGCGCCTCTGCGATCTCTGCGCCGGATACCACCGCGTAGCCCACGCGCAGCCCGGCGAGTCCGTAGGCCTTGGAAAACGTCCGCAGTACCGCCCAGGGGCCGCGCCGGGCCGCGAGCGCACGCAGCCCATCGGGACCGCCCGCGGCGCGAGCGAACTCGAAATACGCCTCGTCGAGCACCAGAAGCGCTGCGTCGTCGACCTCGCGCACGAGCTGCTCGAGCGCTTCGGCTGCCAGCATGCCGCCCGTGGGATTGTTGGGCGTGGCGGCGTAGACCAGCACCGCGCCGCGCGACGCGCGCGCCATCGCGCCGGCGTCGATGACACCGTCCGGGGCCACCGGCACCTCGATGAGCCGCGCGCCCTGCAAGAGGGCAGAGACGCGATAGCGCCCGAACGACGGCTGCGGTGCCACGCATGCATCCCCAGCGAGAAGGAACGCCGCAGCCGCGAGGGCGATCAGCTCATCGCTGCCCGCCCCGAAGACCAGCCGCTCGGGCCGCACGTCGAAGCGTGCGGCCAGCGCTGCGCGCAAGCTGCTGCACTGTGGATCGGGGTAACGAAAGACGGTGCTCGATGAGATGGAGCCTTGCCCCGCCGTTGTGCGGCGGCGCACGAAACGCGGGCAGCTTCACAGTGCGCGCGCCGAGCGGCCGTCGCTTCGACTTGATCGGCATCGCCGGACCATATTAGCATTAGCATGCCTATACAACTCCCTATCGATGCGCCTCTAGGAGGAGGACTCATGCGTGTGAAGACGCTGGCCACGTTCCTGCTCGGTTGCCTTCCCGCGTTGGCGGGTACTCAGGTCGCGGCGCAGGAGATCAAAATCGGAGTCGCGGGGCCGATCACCGGGCCGCTCGCGTTCATCGGGCAGCACATCAAATGGGCAGGCGATCTGGCCGTGGACGAGGTTAACCGGTCGGGTGGCGTGCTGGGTCGCAGAATGGCATTCTTGATGCAAGACAGCGCTTGCCGTCCGGCCGACGCGGTTGCGTCCGGCGAAAAGCTGCTGAGTCAGGATAATGTCGACGCGATGCTCGGCGATGTATGCAGCGGCGCCACGCTGGCGCTCATGCCGGTGGTGGAAAAGGCTCAGCGTCCGCTTATCGTGACGATCTCGACGCACCCGGATATCACGCAGCGCGCCGGGAAAGGCGGGAACCCGTGGGTATTCCGCACCGTGCCGCACGACGGAATGATCGCAACGGTGGTCGCCGACAAGATGAAGAGCTTCAGGAGCATCGCGATCGTGGGGGAGGACACCGACTACGGCCGTGGTGCAGTGCGCCTGCTGAAAGAGCGGCTGCCGGCCAGCGTGCGCGTCATATCCGAGGACTACATGAAGCAAAGCGAGACCGATTTCCTGCCGATCCTCACGCGGATCCGGGCCTCCAAGCCCGATGCCATCGGTACTTACGTGCTCGACCAGCAGGCGTTCAACCTCATGAAGCAGTACCTCCAATTCGGCCTACGCATGCCGCTCGTCGGTCGCCCGCCGCTCGGATCGGCCGTGGTGGCGCCCCTGGTGTCGAGCGGCAAGTTCGACGGCTCCTGGACGGTGTACCCCTACTACGACAAGTTCTCCAACGCCAAGAATGACGCATTTACGAAGGCCTACGTGCAGCGCTACAAACAGCCGCCGCATTACGCCGGTTACGGGGTCTACGAGGGGGTAAAGATCGTTGCGGATGCGATCCGCCGTGCCGGCTCCACGGACGCAGGGCGCCTGCGTGAGGCGCTGGAGAAAACCAGCTACGACGCCATCCTGGGGCCGATGCGCTTCGACGAGCATCACCAGGCACATGCCCGGGTCATGTACATGGTTGTCGAAGGTGGCGCGG
This sequence comes from Gammaproteobacteria bacterium, assembly GCA_035514535.1. Taxonomy (GTDB): domain Bacteria; phylum Pseudomonadota; class Gammaproteobacteria; order Steroidobacterales; family XN24; genus XN24. Next base: position 4,625 of record DATKAZ010000078.1, on the reverse strand, counting down.
TGAAGGTCAAGGAACTGGTTGAGCCGAAGTAATTTGCCGCTCGCGGCCGGCCTCTGAGCGGCCAATTCGGGCGAAGGCGCTGCGCACGTGGCCACCGACCCGACCTTTCTCGCGCAGCTTGCAGCGAACGGGCTCTCGGTCGGGATGGGATATGCCCTAGCTGCGGTAGGCCTCGCGCTGCTCTTCGGCATCTTGGGACAGGTCAATTTCGCACATGGCGAGCTCTACATGCTCGCCGCTTTCGTGCTTTTCTGGCTGACGCAGACCGTCGGGCTGCCCTATGCAGGGGCGGTCGTCGTTGCCGTTGTGCTGATGGCTGCGGCTGGCGCGCTGCTCGCCCAGACGGTAATCCTGCCCAACCTCGAGCGCGGCTTCGAATCGGTGATCCTCGGCACCCTCGCCGTGGCGATCATCCTGCAAAACGCCGTGCGGCTGACTTTCGGGGCGACTCCGCTCGACGTCGCCTCTCCCCTCGAGAGCGTGACGTTCGAACTGGGCGGGGTGCTGTTCTTCGGGCAGAGAGTGCTGGTTGGGGGGGCGTTCCTTCTCGCGTTCGCTGCGCTCACCGCGCTGTTGCGCTGCACCGAGATCGGGCGCGCGATGCGCGCCATGGCGCAGAACCGCGAGGCCTGCCTGATGGTGGGAATCGACGCGCGCCGTGTGACGCGCTGGACCGGAGCGCTTGCCGCCGCGCTCACCGGCCTAGCCGGGGTCGTCATCGCGCCGCTGTTTGATCTTTACCCGAACATGGGGACGGAGGTGGTGTTCAAGAGCTTTGCCGTAGTGATCATCGGCGGCATGGGCAACGTCTGGGGCTCGGCACTGGCGGGGATCGCGCTCGGCGTGGCCGAAAGTTACGCCGGAGGCCTCGGCAGCGCCGGCCTGCGCGATGCGATCGCATTTACCTTGATGATCGCCATGCTGCTCGTACGCCCCCAGGGCTTGTTCGGCAGGAGCGTGCGCGTATGAGGCGGGGCCGAGCGACGGTGGCTGCTCTCTTGTTTGTGGCGCTCGCGCTGCCGCTTGCCGTCGACTCGCTCTACATATTGCACATAGGCGTGACGATCGGCTTTTACGTCATTCTCGCCCAATCGCTCAACCTGGTCCTCGGCTATTGCGGGTTGCTGTCGCTCGCCACGCCGGCCTTCTTCGGCATGGGGGCCTATGTGGCCGCGTTGCTCGCGCTGCGGACCGGCTGGGACAGCATGGCGACGCTCGCCCTGGCATCGGCCGCCGGCCTTGTGACCGGCATCGCGATCGGCTTCCCTAGCCTGCGTGTATCGCGGCATTCGTTCGTCATCGTCACGCTTTCGGCGACCCTGCTTCTGCAGTTATGGGCGCTCAACTGGGAGGACATGACCCGCGGATCGCTCGGGCTTGCCGGCATTCCGCCCCCGACCCTGTTCGGCGTGGCGATCGAGGAGCGCGCCCACTGGTATTACTTTTCCCTGGCATGGGCGGCGCTTGCCGTGCTGTTCACCTGGCTTGTCGTCAGCTCGCGCTTCGGTCGCGCCATGGAGGCTACCCGGGATAACGAGCAGCTCGCCCTCGCGGTGGGCATCGATGTATTTCGCACCCGGCTGTTCGCCTTCAGCCTATCCGGCGCACTGGCGGGGCTCGCCGGCGCGCTGCACGCGCACTTCATCAGCTACATCGATCCAGGCGTGTTCGGTTTCTCGGTCTCCGAAACGCTGCTCATCATGGTGATCCTCGGTGGCTCGGGCACCCTCTGGGGTCCGGTAGCCGGAGCGGTGGTCTTCACCGCGTTGCCGGAGGTGCTTCGCCTGGCGCCGGAGATCCGCTCGCTGGTCTATGGCGGCATTCTGCTGTTGATCGTCCTGTACCGGCCGCGCGGCCTCAGCGCGTGGCTTGGGATGTCGGGCGCCGCGACGGCGACAGGGCGCTCGTGAGCACCATCCTGCGCATCGAGGGCCTTGTCAAAGCCTATCGCGGCGTGACGGCGCTCGACGGGGTTTCCCTGAACGTCGCCAAGGGCGCGATCACCGGCCTCATCGGGCCGAACGGCTCGGGCAAGAGCACCCTGTTCGACTGCGTCAGCGGTTTTCAGCGGCAGGATTCGGGGCGCGTCTGGCTGGACGCGGGCAGAGGCGAGGTCGAGCTGACGCGAAGCACGCCCGTGCGCATCGCGCGTGCCGGACTGCGACGCACGTTCCAGCAGCTGAAGGTGTTCGCCGGGCTGAGCGTGCGCGACAACCTGCTCACCGCGGCGCAGGCGGCCCCGGGGTTCAGCGCGCTTACGGAGGTATTGCGCCTGGGCGGTGTGCGCGATCACGAGCGCGAGTTGCGCCGGCGCGCGGAACGGGTGCTCGAGGACTGCCGGCTTGTCGCGCAGCGCGATGCGCCAGCAGGCGCGCTGTCCTACGGCCAGAAGAAACTGCTCGAGCTGGGCATGGCGCTCATGACCGACCCTAAGGTGCTCCTGCTCGACGAGCCCGTGGCTGGCGTGAATCCCACCCTGATAGAGGAGCTCAAGGCTCAGTTGATCCGCGTGTGCCGGCGTGGCGTGACGCTGTTCATCGTTGAGCATAACCTCAAGCTGGTCTTCGACTTGTGCGAGCGAATCTTCGTCCTGGACCGCGGCCGCCTGTTGCGCGAGGGTTCCCCGGACGAGGTGGCGCGCGATGCGCGCGTGATGGAGGCCTATCTAGGCGCGCAAGCCCACCCGGCGCGGCCGACCCATGGATGAGCACGCAGTCCTTGCCATCGATGATGCGGTCGGCGGCTACGGCGACACGGAGATCCTGCATGGCGTCGGCCTGCGGGTGCCGCGAGGGAGCTGGACCACGATCATCGGCGCAAACGGAGCCGGCAAGTCGACCCTGCTCAAGCTCGTGGCGGGCATCGTCCCCTGTCGCAGCGGACGGGTGTTTTTCGAGGGCAACGACATCACGGCGCTGCCGCCAGTGGCGCGGCTGCAGGCCGGAATCGGCCACGTGCCGCAAGGACGCTGCAACTTTCCGCTGCTTCCCGTGGGGGAGAACCTTAAGCTTGGCGCCTACACCAGGCACCTGCGACGCGGCGAGCTGGCAAGCGAGCTGGAGGCTGTGGTCGGACGCTTCCCGCGCCTGCGAGAGCGCTGGCATGTTGACGCCGGAAACCTGTCTGGGGGCGAGCAGCAGATGCTCGAGATGGCGATGGTGCTGATGGCGCGACCCAGGCTGCTTCTGCTCGATGAACCTTCGCTCGGCCTTGCCGGCGGATACATGGGGGCGGTGTTCTCGACGATCCGGGCTCTGGTCGCCGACGGCATTACCGTGGTCATGGTGGAGCAGAACGCGCGCCAGGCGCTGGAGCGCTGCGACCTGGGAGTGGTGCTGGAGTTGGGACGCGTGAGCCTGTTCGAGCCGGCCGACACCGTGCTCGCGCACCCGGACATCCGCAGGACGTTTCTCGGACTCTGACTAGGCGGCTGCGAGCGCCGGATCGAACAGTATTCGATGCGGACCGAGCACCGACATCTGCGTGACGGCGTCCTCGCTCACGCCGCGTTTCTTCAGCTGTGCGATGTAATCGCGCCATCCGTCGCCGACGCTGGCGTTCATGACCTGGCCGAGGTCGGTGGTCAGCACGACGCCTTCGGATCCTACCGCCTCGATCACCTGCAAATACTGCTCGTAGCTCAGGTGGTCCATCGGGATGTTGGTATATGCCAGTTCGCTATAGGCACCGTAGTCGCGCCAAAGGCGGACCAGAGTGTCGATTTCCTGATTCGTCGCCTGAAACAACGGGTGGGTCATCAAAATGCGACGGATGCCGGCTGCGTGGGCCCGCTTCACCAGGGCGACCGTTTCGGTGCTGTTCAGGTGCCCGGTGGCGAGCACCAGATCGTTCTCCGCTACGGCCTTGAGCATGCGGTCGACACCGGCCATCACCTTCTCGTCCTTCTCGTCCAGCCGGAAACCGCAGCCGATGGGCACGTAGCGGGAATACTTGCCCTTCACGCCCCACATCTCTGGCATCTCACGACGGTTATACAGATTGAGATGCGCTTCCGCGGAGAGGGTCGGCAGCCACACCACCACGCCGCCGCGCTCGGGATCCGCGCCGCGCACGTCGCGCTTCCAGCCCGACATGGCTGCACGAACGCCATGTTCATCAACGCCGCCAACGGGAAAGTTCAGCACCACGGAGCCCACCAGCGCGACCTTGTCTTCGGCCCGCCTCACTTGGCTTACCCAGGCGGTCGTCGGCTGGAAATGGTTCTTCATCACCGCACCGAAACCTTCGCGGCGGCCCTCCTCTGCGAGCGCCGCGGCGCTGTATCGGCGCTGCAGGTATTCGGGACCGACGTGGACATGCATGTCGATCAAGTGCTTGTCGCCGACTTTTGGTAAAGCGCTCGCCACGCAAATATTCTCCCTGACTTGATCCAGAACAGGGCTTTGGGCATATTAGCATGCCTATACAACTGGCCGCCGGCCGGAGGAGGGGACATGAACCGCACGTTCTCAATGCTGCTCCTGGCGCTCGCCGTCGCCGCGCCGGGCGCTCACGCGCAGACCAAGCGCATCGCCGTCACCATGATCGTCGAGGTGCCGCAGCTGCTCGATGTGAAGCGCGGGCTGCTCGAGGAGCTGGCGCGGCTCGGCTACAGGGAAGGCCAG
>DATKAZ010000077.1:0-9203 GCA_035514535.1 Gammaproteobacteria bacterium | reverse complement strand
GCGCCGCGCGGCAAGGACCTGAAGTTGCCCGGCCGCGACGAGGCCGCCGCCAACATCCACATCGGCATCGACTGGCTCGAGTCCGTCGCCTTCCGGCATATCGACCGGATCGGCAAGCGCGTACTCATCATCGGCGTCGGCAACACGGCCATGGACTGCTGCCGCAGTTCGCTCCGGCTCGGCGCCGACGACGTCAAGGTGATGGCACGCAAGCCGCGCGGCTTCTTCAAGGCCTCCGACTGGGAGCTGGAGGACGCGGAGTCCGAAAACGTCGAGATCGTCGTCAATCACTCGCCGAAAGCCTACGTGGTCGAGCACGGCAGGCTCGTCGGGATGCTGTTCGAGCTGATGGAGTACGACCTCGACGAGCGCGGCCGGATCACCGACCAGCGGGTGACGGGCGAGCAACTGTATCCGTGCGACGACGTGGTGCTCGCGATCGGCCAGGAGAATGCCTTCCCGTGGATCGAGCGCGACGTCGGCATCGAATTCGACGAGTGGGAGGTGCCGGTGGTCGACACGACGACGCACGCCGCGACGCGGCCCGGCGTGTTCTTCGGCGGCGATGCGGCCTTCGGCCCGAAGAACATCATCTGGGCGGTCGAGCACGGCCACCAGGCGGCCATCTCGATCCACCTCCACTGCGAGGGGCGGGACGTCTCTGCCCGCCGGCCGCGCCAGGTGCGGATGGAGCCGCGCAAGATGGGCCTGCACGAGTGGGCCTATTCCAACGACTTCGACCCGCAGGAGCGGCGCCTCGTGCCGCATGTCGAACTCAAGAAGCGCTTCGAGAAGCTCGATATCGAGGTCGAGCTGGGCTTCACGGGAGAGCAGGCCGCCGAGGAAGTGCAGCGCTGCCTCAACTGTGACGTGCAGACGGTGTTCACCGACAAGCTCTGCATCGAGTGCGACGCCTGCATCGACATCTGCCCGGTGGACTGCCTCGCGATCCTGCCGGACGCGGACGAGCAGACATTGCGCGCGGGCGTGAAGAACCCCGCCACCAATCCGGACCAGCCGTTCTTCGTCTCCGGGCCGCTGAAACACACGGCGCGCCTGATGGTCAAAGATGAGAACCTCTGCGTGCACTGCGGCTTGTGCGCCGAGCGCTGCCCGACCGCGGCCTGGGACATGCAGAAAAGCCGCGTGATCATCCCCTATGCGACGGACGAGGAGCCGGGATGTCCGGAAGAAAAACGCCGGAGAGCGTGAACGACTTCACGCTGAAGCTCGCCAACGTCAACGGTACCGGCTCGGCCAGTGCCAACGGCCTGCTGATGAAGAGCTTCTTCAGGATGGGCATTCCCGTCGCGGGCAAGAATTATTTTCCGTCGAATATCCAGGGCCTGCCGACCTGGTACGAGATCCGCGTCAGCCGCGAGGGATACCGGGCGCGCTCCGGGCAGGTAGACCTGATGGTCGCGATGAACGCCCAGACCTATGCCCAGGACCTCGCGGAGGTCAGCCCGGGCGGCTACCTGCTGTATGACTCGACCTGGCCGCGCAGCCACGCGTTGTCCCGCGACGACGTCACGGTACTCGGCGCGCCCTTCGCGCAACTGTGCAACGAGGCCTTCGACGGCGTGCGCACGCGCATCCTGATGAAAAACATCGTCTACGTGGGCGCGCTGGCCGCGCTGCTGGACATCGACATGGCCGTGATCGAGCAGCTCGCGCAGGACATTTTCGGCAAGCGCCCCGGCCTGGCCGAGGCAAACATGAAGGCCATCCGCATCGGCTGGGATTACGCCACCGCGAACTTCGACTGCCCGCTGCCGTTCCGCGTCGAGGCGATGGCTGCGACCGGCGGCATGGTCATGATGGATGGCAATACGACGGCCGGGCTCGGCTGCGTGTATGCCGGCGCCACGGTCGGCGCGTGGTACCCGATCACGCCCTCGACCTCGCTGATGGACGCCTATCGATCTTTTTGCGCGCGCTTCCGCGCCGACCCGGAGACCCGCGAGCGGCGCTATTGCGTGGTGCAGGCGGAGGACGAACTGGCGGCCATCGGCATGGTGCTGGGGGCGAGCTGGGCCGGGGCACGCGCCTTCACGCCCACCAGCGGCCCGGGCATCTCGCTGATGGCGGAGTTCATCGGCTACGGCTACTTCACCGAGATCCCGGCGGTGATTTTCGACGTGCAGCGGGTCGGCCCCTCGACCGGCCTGCCGACGCGTACCCAGCAGGGCGACATCCTGCTCGCCGCCTATGCCTCGCACGGCGACACACGCCACCCGGTCCTGTTCCCGGCGGACCCGACCGAGAGCTTCGAGATGGCCGTGCAGGCTTTCGACCTCGCGGAGCGGCTGCAGACGCCGGTGTTCGTGCTCTCCGACCTCGACATCGGCATGAACGACTGGATGTGCCGCGCGCCGAGCTGGGACGACGCCTATGTGCCCGACCGCGGCAAGGTGCTGACGGCCGCAGAGCTCGAGCGCATCGAGAAGTTCCGCCGCTATGCCGACATCGACGGCGACGCCATCCCGTGGCGCAGCCTGCCCGGCGTGCATCCGAAGGGGGCCTATTTCACGCGCGGCTCCGGCCACAGCGAGGCGGCCGGCTACACCGAGGACGCCGGCGAATACGAGCGGCTCATGGATCGCCTGAAGCGCAAGTTCGCGACCGCGGCGACGCTCATGCCCGCCCCCGTGCTGCATCGTGCAGACAAGAAGGCGGCGCTCGGCATCGTCTCCATCGGCAGCTGTGACGACGCCGTGATGGAGGCGCGTGATCGCCTCAAGGCCGAGGGCATCCGCAGCGATTACCTGCGCATCCGCGCGTTCCCGTTCAACGACGATGTGCAGGCGTTTCTCGACGAGCACGAGCGCATCTTCATCATCGAGCAGAACCGCGATGCACAGCTGCGCACGCTGCTGATCAACGAGTGCAGCGTGGACGGCCGGCGGCTCGAGTCCATCCTCCATTACGACGGCCTGCCCATGGCGGCCGGACCGCTCGTCGCGGCGGTACGCGAACGCCTGCGCAAGGGAGCCGCCGCATGACCTACATCACCAAGCCGAAGGTCGAGCACGCCGGGCTGCGGCGCAATGCGCTGGGCCTCAGCCGGCGCGACTACGAGGGCGCCCTGTCCACGCTGTGCGCGGGCTGCGGTCACGATTCCATCACCGCCGCGATCGTGCAGGCGTGCTGGGAACTGGGCCTGCCGCCACACCGGATGGTAAAGCTCTCCGGCATCGGCTGCTCGTCGAAGACCCCGGCGTATTTCGTCAGCCAGGCGCACGGCATCAATACCGTGCACGGCAGGATGCCCTCCGTCGCGACCGGCGCCGCCGCGGCGAACCGCCAGCTCCGGTATCTCGGCGTGTCCGGCGACGGCGATTCGCTGTCCATCGGCCTCGGCCAGTTCTGCCACGCGATGCGCCGCAATGTGCGCATGCTCTACATCATCGAGAACAACGGCGTGTACGGCCTGACCAAGGGCCAGTTCTCCGCCTCGGCGGACATCGGCAGCAAGGCCAAGAAGGGCGAGATCAACATGCAGCCGCCGATCGACCCGGTCCTCACGGCGCTGGCCGCGGGGGCGACCTTCGTGGCGCGCAGCTTCTCCGGCGACAAGGCGCAGCTGGTGCCGCTGATCAAGGCCGGGCTGTCGCACGAGGGGTTTGCGCTGATCGACGTGCTGTCGCCCTGCGTGACATTCAACGATCACGAGGACTCGACCAAGAGCTATGCCTTCAGCCGCCAGTTCTACCATCCGGCGGTGCACACGGACTTCGTCCCGCCGGCCGAGGAGATCCGGGCGGGATACGAGCAGGGCGACGTGATGGAGGTCGAGCTGCACGACGGCAGCCAGATCGCCCTGCGCAAGGTCGAGGGCGCCTACGATCCGACGAATCGGGATGCGGCGTTCGTGAGGATCCACGAGCGCATCCAGGCGGGCGAATGGCTGACCGGGTTGCTGTACGTGGAGACCGGGCGCGAGGACATGCACGGCCTGAACAAGACGGTCGCCGAGCCGCTGGCGGCGCTGCCGTTCGACGTGCTGTGTCCCGGCGCGGCGACGCTCGAGAAGACCCTGGCGCGGTATCGCTGAATATCGGGGTCAGAGACGCACTTCGTACGAAATGCGTCTCTGACCCCAATTTGCTGGCCGCCGTCCGGGCGTGCTAGAAGTGACCCGCCCCGGGCGAGCCGCCCGACGACTGCCGAGGCCCAATGCCGCCGCCGCCGGAACCCCATGGCATCGCCGTCATGCTGCTTGCCGTCGTGGCGCTGTTTCTGTTCAGCCGCGATCGCATTCCCATGGAGACGTCCGCGCTGGTGGTGCTGGGCATCCTGATCGTCGGCTTCGAGCTGTTCCCGTTCGTCTCGGCACGGGGCGCGTCGCTGACGACGGCAGGCTTCCTCGCGGGTTTCGGCAACTCCGCACTGATCACGATCATGGGACTGTTGATGTGCACGCGCGGCCTGGAGGTCACGGGCGCGCTGCAACCGGTGGCCGACCGGCTCGCGCGCCTCTGGTTGAGCAGCCCGAAGACCGCCATGCTGGCCGCGCTCGTGCTGGCGGCGGGGCTCAGCATGTTCCTCAACAATACGCCCGTCGTGGCGATGCTGCTGCCCATCCTGATCAGCGTCGGCCTGCGCACCGGCACGCCGGCATCGTCCGTGCTGATGCCGGTAGGCTATGCGACGATCGTCGGCGGCATGTGCACGACCATCGGCACGTCCACCAATCTGCTCGTGGTGCAGGTGTCGTCGGAAATGGGCATGGCCCCGATGGGGATGTTCCATTTCACGGGCATCGGAGTGACCGCCGCGACGCTGGCGATTCTCTACCTGTGGCTCGTCGCGCCGCGACTCGTGCCGGATCGCACACCGCCGATGCAGGACACCTCGCCACGGGTGTTCGAGGCGGTGCTGCACATCGGCACGAACACCGCCACCGTTGGCTGCACGATTCCGGAGCTGATTGCGCGGACCGAGGGCGCGATGCGGCTCGGCGCGATTGAGCGCGGCCCCGGCCTGTTCGTCGCGAAGCTGCCGTCGGTCACGATCCGCGCAGGCGATCGCCTCCACGTGCGCGATACCCCTGAACGGCTGAAGCGCTTCGAGGGCCAGCTCGGGGCTACGCTCTACGATGCGCTCGATCCCACGCATGCCCTGGCGGCTGACGAGGCGCCGAAGGCCAGGGACCAGCGGCTCGCGGAAATCGTGGTGACGCGCGGCTCGCCCCTCCATCGCCGCACGCTCAAGACCGTGCCGTTCTTCGCCCATCACGGCCTGCTGCCGGTCGCCGTACAGAGGCCGCGGTCGCCGGACGCCGAAGTCACGGATATCGGCGAGGTGTTCCTGCGCGCGGGCGATATCGTGCTCGTGCAGGGCTCCGCCGCCTCGCTGGATGCCATCAAGCACCTCGGCAACGTCCTCGTCGTCGACGGCTCGCTCGATATTCCGCACACCAGCAAGGCGCCGCTGGCGGGCGCGATCATGGTCGCGGTCGTGGCCACCGCGGCGTTCGGCGTATTACCTATCAGCGTCGCAGCCCTGTGCGGCGTGCTCGCCATGGTGACGACCGAGTGCCTGCCCTGGCGGGCCGCGCTCGGCGCGCTGGACCGGCGCCTGATCATCGTGATCGTGACCAGCCTGGCGCTCGGCCGGGCGCTGACGGTCACGGGCGGCATGGAGTACGTCGCCGCATTGTTCGTCATGATCGCCGAACCCTGGCCGACCTTCGTCGCGCTCGCCGGCCTGTTGATAGTCATCGCGCTGCTGACGGAGGTCGTGACCAACAATGCGGCCGCGGTGCTCGGGACACCCATCGCCATGTTCGTCGCGCAGAACCTCGGCGTCCCGGCGGAGCCGTTCGTGCTGGCCGTACTGTTCGGCGCGAACATGAGCTACCTGACTCCGATCGGCTACCAGACAAACCTCATGGTGCTGTCGGCCGGCGGCTATCGGTTCACGGATTTCTTCCGCGTCGGCCTGCCGCTGCAACAGATCATGTGGTGGTCGCTGTCGTTCCTGCTGGCCTGGCGCTACGAGCTGATCTGATGCCCCCGTCGCCGGATTCGCACGGCATCGCCATCATGCTGCTGGCGGTCGCGGCGCTGTTCCTGTTCAGTCGCGACCGCATCCCGCTGGAGACTTCCGCGCTCGTGGTCCTCGGCGTGCTGATCGTAGGCTTCGAGGTCTTTCCGTACGTCTCGCCGAGCGGACAGACACTGACGACGAGTGGGTTCCTGGCGGGATTCGGTAATTCCGCGCTGATCACCATCATGGCACTGCTGATCTGTACGCGCGGGCTGGAGGCCACCGGCGCCCTGCAGCCGGTGGCCGATCGCCTCGCGAGGGTCTGGCTGAAGAGTCCCATGCTCGCCCTGCTTATGGCGCTGGTGCTGGCCGCGACGCTGAGCATGTTTCTCAACAACACGCCCGTCGTGGCGATGTTGTTGCCGATCCTGGTGAGCGTCTCGCTGCACACCGGCCGGCCGGCCTCTGCGGTCCTGATGCCGGTCGGCTACGCGACCATCATCGGCGGCATGTGCACGACGATCGGCACGTCGACTAACCTGCTGGTCGTGCAGGTGTCTTCCGGAATGGGCATGGCCCCGATGGGGATGTTCCACTTCACGGGCATCGCGGTCGCGGGCGCTCTACTGGGGATCGTCTACCTGTGGCTTATAGCGCCGCGCCTGATTCCGCCGCGCTCGCCGCCGCTGCCGGACACTTCGCCGCGGGTGTTCGAGGCCGTGTTGCATATCGGCAAGGGCAGCGCCAGCGTCGGCAAGACCGTGCCGCAACTGCTTGCGCGCACGGACGGCAAGATGCGGCTCGGAGCCATCGAGAGAGGCCCGGGCCTGTTCGTCGCCAGGCTGCCGTCAGTGACGATCAGGCCCGGAGACAGGCTGCACGTTCGCGACACGCCGGACCGGCTCAAGAAATTCGAGACCAGGCTCGACGCCACACTCCACGATGCGCACGATCCGGACCGCGCACTCGGTGCCGGCGAGCGCCCCGGGGCAGGGGACCAGCGCCTTGCGGAGATCGTGGTGACGCGCGGTTCGCCCCTGCATCGTCGGATGCTCAAGACGGTGCCGTTTTTCGCGCACCACGGATTGTTGCCGGTGGCGGTGCGTCGGGCGCGGTCCCCTGGCGCGGAGGTGGCGGACATCGGCGAGACCTTCCTGCGGGCCGGCGACATCGTGCTCGTGCAGGGCTCCGGCAGGTCGCTCGAGGCGATCAAGCTGCTCGTCAACGTGCTGGTCGTGGACGGCTCGCTCGACCTGCCCTACACGCGGAAGGCGTGGGTAGCGGCAGCGATCGTGGTCGCCGTCGTGCTGGTCGCGGCGCTCGGGTTGCTGCCGATCGGCACCGCCGCACTGTGTGGCGTGCTGGCGATGATCACCACCAACTGCCTGAACTGGCGCAGCGCGCTCGGTGCGCTCGATCGACGCCTCATCATCGTCATCGTCACGAGTCTCGCGCTAGGCCAGGCGCTGACCGTGACCGGGGGCACCCAGTACATCGCGGACCTGTTCGTCGTCGCCGCCGCGCCGGCGCCGACGATCGTGGCGCTCGGCGGACTGATGCTGGTGATGGCGCTCCTCACCGAGATCGTGACCAACAATGCGGCCGCGGTGCTCGGGACACCCATCGCCATTTTCATTGCCCAGCGGCTGGGCGTGCCGCCGGAGCCGTTCGTGCTGGCCGTGCTGTTCGGCGCCAACATGAGCTACCTGACGCCCATCGGCTACCAGACCAATCTCATGGTGCTGTCGGCCGGCGGCTATCGCTTCGGCGATTTCGTCCGGGTCGGCTTGCCGCTGCAGCTCATCATGTGGGTGGCGCTGACGATCCTCCTCGGTCTTCGCTACGAGCTGCTGTGAGGATGGGGACACTCCTGAAACCGCGGTTTCAGGAGTGTCCCCATCCGCCAAGAGTGTCCCCTTACCTGAGGCCGCGCAACTTGACGCGGGCGGCAGCGCACTGTGCAGCAGTTGCTTCTGCAGCGGGTAGTCACAGTTGCGTCGCGCCAGGGCGAGGCGCAGCCGCTGCACGAGACTCACGACGGGAAGTCCAGCGCAAGTCCGTTCTGTGCCTCGCGGATCACCAGAAACGCGTCCTTCAGGGCGGCGCGCTCCGCGTGGCTGATGGCGCGGACGTCGAGGTAGTTGTGGGGTTCCTGGCCCTTGCGCACCTGCTCGGCGTGCAGTCGCACGCGCAGACCCGCCAGCAGCCGGTGCGCGCCCGAGAGCCGGTCGGCATCCCGGCGGCTCATCTTGCCCGCCTCGACCAGCCGCGTGAGCCGATCCTGCGTGCCCGGCACCGTGACGCCGCCCCGCAGGGCGAGCACGCGCACCAGGTCGGTCAGCGGCATCAGGCCGGCGGCCTTGATCTCCAGCGTCTCGCGGTGTTCGCCCTGGCTCTGCAGCACGAAGCGCCGGAAGAAGCCGAGCGGCACGTCGTAGCTGATCGCCTGCCGCGCGAGTGCGGAGAGGAACACCGCCTTGCCGCGGCCGCTGCCGCACTCGCCGAGCGCCTGGCCGATGCGCATCGCGAGGGCGCGATCGCCGTGGATGCTGCGCATGTCGAAGAAAATGCTGACGCGCAGCACGGCCTCCGGGTCCGGGACGCTGGCCCAGCCGGAAAAATGCTTCAGCCAGCCCGACAGCGGTTGGCGCCAGGCATCGTTGGTGGCCATGATGTCGCCGGGGCAGTAGGGGTAGCCGCAGGCATCCAGTCCGTCGCAGACGAACTTCGCCAGCTGCTTGAAATAGGCGTCGGCGCCGGGCGGCGCACCATTGGCGTACACCAGGCCGTTGTCCTGGTCCGTACGCAGGCTCTGTTCTTCCCGCGCCTGCGAGCCGAATGCCAGCCAGGCGAAGGCCGCCGGCGGCGAACCGAGCTCCTGCTCCGCGAGCGCGATGAGCCGGCGCGTCACCGTGTCGGTGATCATCGTCATGACCTTGGGGACCTCTTCGGCCCGCAGGCCGGAGGCCAGCATCAGCTCGAACAGCTTCGGCACCCGCCCACAGGTCTCGACGAGCCCTGCGACGGTTTCCTGCGCCTGCAGCTGGGCCGCCAAATAGAGCGGATGGTGCGTCTGCAGGCTCATCAGGTCGCGCGTCGTCACCATCCCGACGACACAGCCGTCGCGCGTCAGCGGCAGGTGGTGGATGCCGCGGCCCGCCATGGCGATGATGCCGGCGAGTACCGGGCTCGAGGCATCCAGCGTCAGC
>DATKAZ010000076.1:0-3688 GCA_035514535.1 Gammaproteobacteria bacterium | reverse complement strand
GCGCTGGCGCCGGGTCTCGACGCGGATGTCGTCCTGTGGGACGGCGACCCGCTCGAGCCGCTGACCGGGATCGTCGCGGTCTTCCTGCGTGGCAGGGAAGTTTCGCAATCCACGCGGCAGGCCGAGCTGCGCGAGCGCTACTTGCCGCGCACGCCGGCGCCATCGCTGCCGCCCGCATATCGGGGCCCTGAATGACACGACGGACACAGTCGTTGTTCGCGATCGCGGCGTGTTTCGGCTTGTTGTCCGACGCCGGTTCTTCCGGCGCGCAGGAGGCCGGTGGTCCGCTTGCTCCGAATAACGAGCGCCAGCTCGAGTTCGAGGCGAGCGAGGGAACCTGGATGTCGGTCGACGTGCATCCGCGCGGCGACGCCCTCGTGTTTGACCTGCTGGGCGACCTCTACACGCTGCCGATCGGCGGCGGCGAGGCGCGCCTGTTGCAGGGCGGCGTGCCGTTCGACGCACAGCCGGTGTATTCGTCGGATGGCAGCCGCATCGCTTTCATCAGCGATCGTTCCGGCAGCGACAATCTCTGGGTCGCGAATGCGGATGGCACGAATCTGCAGCAGCTTTCGCGGGACATCGGCACGGAAACTTTCTCGTCGCCGGCCTGGTCTCGCGACGGCCGGTCGGTGTACGTCTCGCGCCAAGCAGGCAGGCGCGAGGAATTCGGTCTGTGGCTCTATGATCTCGCGGGCGGTGTCGGCGTGCGCCTGGAAGAATCGACCAAGCCCGCCGGCGAGATCCTCGACGCGGTAGCGACGCCGGACGGAAAGTCACTGTTCTACTCCGGCAGGAGCCGGGCCGAGGCAACGCTCTACTTCACGCCCAACTGGATCGTGCAGCGGCGCGACCTGTCGACGGGCGCGATCGAGCAGGTGATCACGGCGCCCGGCGGCGCGATCCGTCCCGTGCTGTCGCCCGACGGTCGCCAGCTCGTCTATGGCACGCGTTTCGACGGTCAGACGGGTCTGCGCGTGCGCAGCCTGGCGACGGGCGAGGACCGCTGGCTCCTGTATCCGATCGATCAGGACTCGCAGGGTTCGAACATCTCGCGCGGCCTGCTGCCGGGCTTTGCATTCCTGCCGTCCGGCGAGGCGCTGGTGATCGGTTATGGCGGCAAGCTCCGGCGCGTCGATCTCGCTTCCGGCCGCGTGCAGGACATTCCCTTCACCGCGCACGTCAGCCTGGGCCTCGGCCCTTCGCTGACGCGTAACTTCCCGATGGAGACCGGCCCCGTGCGCGCGCGGCTGATCCAGGGGCCGGTGCAGTCGCCCGACGGCCGCAGTCTGGCGTTCTCCGCGCTGACTCATCTCTATATGTCGGAATTGCCGGATGGGCAGCCGCAGCGTCTCGTCGCGGGCGACGAGCCGCAGTTCCAGCCGGCCTGGTCGCCGGACGGCCGCATGATCGCGTACGTCACCTGGACTGCGCGGAACGGCGGTTACGTCTGGACCGTGCGTCCCGGCCGCAAGCCACGGCAGCTCACGCGCGTCGCTTCGTTCTACAGCGATCCGGTGTTCTCGGCGGACGGCGAGCACATCTATGCGCTGCGTTCGAACCAGCTCGAGCGCATGCAGCTCCAGGAGGAAGTCACCCCGAACCGCTTCCCCGACCTGGTCCGGATACCGGCGGATGGCGGCGACGCGGTCGTCATCGTCCATGCGGGCGTCGGTGCTGCGCGACCGTTCGTGACGAACGAACCCGGACGCGTTTACTACTCGACGCCGCAGGGCGTGGTGTCGGTGCGGGCCGATGCAAGCAACGGTCATGGCGCGGACCTGCGCAAGCACTTGCGCGTGGATGGCCTGCACGCGTGGACGAGCCCGGGCAATCCCGTGCCGCTGGACGAGGGCGTGTTGAGCCCGGACGGCCAGTGGCTGCTCGCGACGATGGCGAACCAGCTCCACGTCATCGCGGTGCCACCGGCGGCTGCCGATGTGCCGCTCGTGAACCTGACGCTGGATCAGATGAAGCGGCCGATGTTGAAGATCAGCCGGCTCGGCGCGGACTACTACGCGTGGGCGGACGGCGGTCGCACGATCACCTGGGCGGTCGGCTCGACGTTCTTTCGCCGCTCCTTCGATCCGGCGGGGCAGGCGGGAGAAACAGAACAGTTCGCATTGCGTATCGAGGTTCCGCGCGACACGCCGCAGGGCCGCCTGCTGTTGCGCGGCGCCACGGTCATCACGATGCGCGGCGACGAGATCATCGAAAATGCCGACCTGCTGATCGAGGACGACCGCATCGCCGCGGTCGGGCCGCGCGGCAGCGTCGATGTTCCGGCAGATGGTACGGAGACGCTCGACCTCAGCGGCCAGTTCATCGTGCCCGGATTCATCGACACGCACGCGCACTGGTACGAGATCCGTCACGACGTGCTGGACCTGCAGAACTGGAGCTTCTTGATGAGCCTGGCGTACGGCGTGACGTCCGGGCTCGACGTGCAGGCGATGGACCAGGACATGTTTGCCTACCAGGATCTGGTCGAGGCCGGCCGGATCATCGGTCCGCGCGCGTTCTCGGTCGGGCAGGGCATGTTCGCAAACAACCGCGTCCGCTCGCGCGAGGATGCGGACCTGCTGATGCAGCGGCACCGCGACCATTACCGCACGCCGAACGTGAAGTCCTACCTGATCGGCAATCGGCAGCAGCGGCAGTGGATCGTCGCCGCGGCCCTCGAGCATGGCCAGCTGCCGACCACGGAAGGCAACGACGACCTGAAGCTGGACCTCACCCACGCCATTGACGGATTCCACGGCAACGAGCACGCGCTGCCCGCGGGGCGGCTCTACGACGACGTCCTGCGACTGTTTGTCGCGACGCGCATCGGTTACACGCCGACACTGCTGGGTTCGTCAGGCTGGCCTTCGCCGACCAAGAACTTTTATCTTGTCGAGCAGGCGCCCCACGAGGATCCGAAGGTGCGCCGCTTCATGCCGCACTCCGTGATCGATGCGCGCAGCAGTCCGTTGCAGTGGGTGCGCCCCGATCAGTGGCGGACCGGTTTCGGACAGGCCGAGAGCGCCGGCAGGATACTGCGTGCCGGCGGACGCGTCGGCATCGGCAGCCACGCGGAGTTCCAGGGGCCCGCATTCCACTGGGAGATGTGGGCGCTGGCGGCCGGCAACGTGGAGCCGCACGACGTGCTGCGTGCGGCGACCGTCCACGGCGGCGAGATCCTCGGCCGCGCCGGCGAGCTCGGCACGATCGAACCGCGCAAGTATGCGGACCTCGTCATCCTGGCGAAGAATCCGCTCGAGGACATCCGCAACACGACGTCCATCCGCCAGGTCATGAAGAACGGCCGGCTGTATGACGCCGATACGCTCGACGAGGTCTGGCCGCGTAATCGTCCGCTGCCGCCACAATGGTTCTGGCAGCTCGGGCCAAAGGAGTAACACCATGCGCACCTTTTCCATTGTTCTCGCCCTGGTCTCGAGCCTGTTCATGAATGCGCCTGCGTTCGCCGACTCGAAAGACATGGTCATCGAGATCTACCGCGTTGCACCGGGCAAGCATGAGGAATTCCTGCGCCAGATCGCGTTCTTCGATCAGGCGAACGCCGAGGCGGGCCTGCCGCCGCGGCAGCTCTTCGTGCATCAGGGCGGCGCCGCCTGGGACTTCCTGATCCTGCAGCCCGCGCATCACACGGACGAGGAGAGCGGGAAGCTGGACGCGGCGTTCA
>DATKAZ010000075.1:0-17376 GCA_035514535.1 Gammaproteobacteria bacterium | reverse complement strand
CGGAACGGCAGCGCCGCGCTGCGCTCGATGCCGAAACCCGGCACTGGACGCGCATTGGACGAGAGAATCAACGTGTCGTCGTGCGACGGCCCCCACCAGCGGTCGAGGGCCCCCGCGTGGACGATGTGGTTGCCGATCACGGCCGCGAGGTACGAGCCGTCGCCGCGCCATTCCCGGTCGCCGGGCCGCGGGTCAGACGCGAAGCTCAGCTGGGCGCGCGCCGCGAAGCGCTCGCCCATCCACGAGACCCCTGCGCGGGCCTCGCCCTGCTCGCGCGGCGTGTCCTCGAAGTTGCGCAGCCAGAAGTCGTCGCTGCGCACGCCCAGCTTCGCATTGGGCTGGAAGCCGCCGAGGCCGCGGACGCGATTGAAGCGCTGCAGGACGCGCACGCGGGCCGCCAGCACGGCGGGATCGAGTGCCTCGAGGCCGCCGCCGTCGCCGAGGTCGGCGGCGATCGTCGCCCAGGGAATCGGCCAGGTGGTGACGGGCGATCTCAGCACGCCCGCGTCGGCCAGCAGCTGGATATCGTGCCGCAGGGCGAGGTCGCCCGGCTTGAGCCACGGGTCGGCCACGACCGGGGCAGCCGCGAGGGCCAGGACGGCAGCGATCGCGGTGAGCGATATTCTCTTGATTTCAGGCATTTGCATCGCGCCGGGGTCCTTCCATGGGCGCTGCTGCTCCCTCGTTGAGTGGGGAGGATGATATGGGGTGAGGTGTGCCGCGACAAGGGTTTTGGGGAAGAGGGCTCGCGCGGAGGCGCAGAGAGGCGGAGCCGCAGAGGAATAGATTATAGGGGTACCGGACCGGACGTCAGTGACTTGTGGGTGGGCAACGTCGGCAGACTATCCCATTTCCCATATTTTCATCCCTCCGCGGCTCTGCCTCTCTGCGCCGCTGCGCGAGTCCTCTTCTCTTCACAGCCCGTTCGCACAGCGAATAATGCCGGATTTCATCAGCGGCGCACCGAAGTTGAGCAGGTACCCCAGCTTGCACCCCGACAATCGCAGATAAGTCTGGACCTGCTTCCTGTGGGCAGGCATCACGCGGTCCACAGACTTCAGCTCCACGATCACTTTGCGCTCGACCAGAAGGTCGGCGCGGAAGCCTTCTTCGAAAACGAGATCATCGTAGGAGATTCTGACCGGCGCCTGGCGCAAGACCTGCAAACCCCGTTTCGCCAGCTCCGCAGCAAGTATTGCTTCGTAGACTGACTCGAGCAGACCGGGCCCCGTCCGGCGATGAACCGCAACGGCCGCATCGATAACGATCGTTCCAATATCGTTTTCGGTCATGACAAGGGAACGACATTACCCTGCCCGCACCTGCCCCGCAGGCGGGCATTTACGGTCGAAAAAAGAAGATTCTTTCAGGAAACTCGCGCCCCGCCACCCATTTACCGATTTCTCCGCCCCTCTGCCTCTCTGCGTCTCCGCGCGAGCCCTCTTCTCTCCTCAATGCAGCTTCAGGTGCGGCCGGATGATCCGGTTCAGGCTCTTCAGCAGCAGCATCAGCAGGCCGCGCACCGGGCCGTAGAGCTCGATCAGGTGCCGCCGGTAGAGCGACAGGTAGGCGAACCGGGCGATCTTCCCTTCCACCAGGATGCCGCCGCCGAGGAAGGAAAACAGGTTGCCGACAGTGTGGAACTTCGACAGGTTCACGAGCGAGCCGAGGTCCTTGTAGACGTATTCCCTCGCCGGGCGCTCGCCCCGCATCATCGCCGCGATGTTGTCGGCGACCATCAGGCCCATCTGGCGCGCGGCCTGGCCGCGCGGCGGCACCCAGCTGCCGTCTTCCTGCGGGCAGGCACAGCAGTCGCCGATCGCGAAGATCGCGTCATCGCGCGTGGTCTGCCCCGTGCGGCGCACGACCAGCTGGCGCAGGTGGTTCGTCTCCAGCCCGCCGATGGACTCGAGAAAATCGGGGCCGCGGATCCCCGCCGACCAGATGACCATGTCCGCCGCAACGAAATAGCCGCCCTGGCAGGTGATGCCGCGGTCGGTGACTTCGACGACGCGCGTGTTGGTCAGCACCTGCACGCCGATCTTGTCCAGCTCGCGCGCGACGGACAGCGAAATCTCCGCCTGGCTCACCTTCGGCAGGATGCGCTTGTCGGCCTCGATCAGGGTCACGTCCAGCAGCGATGAATCGATCCTGTAGCCGTAGCCGCCGAGCTGATCGACGGCATGGTGCATCTCCGCGGCCATCTCGGTGCCCGTCGCGCCCGCACCGACGATCGCGACCTTGATCTGCTCATCGAGTTGCTCGTGACTGGCGTAGCGCAGGAAGCGGTTCAGCAGGATCCTGCGGATGGCCATCGCCTGCCCGGTGTTTTCGAGGAACAGGCAGTAGCGCTTCACGCCGGGAATGCCGAAATCGTTCGCGACGCTGCCGATGGCGACGACCAGGTAGTCGAAGCCGATGCGCCGTGCGGGCAGCAGCTCCACGTCGCCGTCATGGATCGGCGCGAGGACCACCTCGCGACTCGCCCGGTCGATGTCGATGAGCGCCCCCTGCTGGAAGTGATAGCCGTTCGCCGCCGCGTGGCCGCGGTAGCTGACGGCGTCGATGCCCACGTCGAGCGCGCCGGTGGCCACTTCGTGAAGCAGGGGCTTCCACACGTGGCTCTCCGTGCAGTCGACCAGGGTGACGTGGGCCTTGCCGCGGCGCCCGAGCCTGCGGCCCAGCTTCTTGGCGATGCCGATGCCGCCGGCCCCGCCGCCGACGATGACGATTTTTTGCATGCACGGATTCTACCGCACCGCAACATCAATGGTTGCTGCCCGGTTTCCTTGCATTTGCTCCGGTTTGGTCTTCCTCCACGGGCCGTCAATCGCGGCTACCTTGCCCGAATCCATCTCGCGCGACGTTCGCTCAGCATCAATAATGATACTATTTCAATGACGGCAGCAGTCGACATCGTCGCCCGGATGAAACGAAATCCAAGGGGGATTCGATTCTCCGACCTGCGCAAGGTGTGTGATCACTATTTTGGAGAGCCGCGCCACAGCGCTTCGAGCCACTGCGTTTACAAGACGCCCTGGACCGGCAACCCGAGAATTAACATCCAGGACAGTAAGGGTTATGCCAAGGCGTAACAGGTCAAACAGGTGCTGGCAGCCATAGAACTGCTGGAAACGCGATATGAAGAAGGCTGATCAATACACTTTCCGGGTGTCCTGGTCCGAGGAGGACCAGGAATATGTCGCCACTTGCACTGAGTTTCCCGGACTGAGCTGGCTCGATGCCTCCCCGGAGACGGCGATCAGCGGCATCCGCAAGGTGGTCGGCCAATGCATCCGGGACATGGAGCGGGCGGACGAACCCATTCCCGAGCCTTACTCGGCCCGCATTTACAGCGGCAAATTCATGGTGCGGGTGCCGCCGCAATTGCATCGGGAACTAGCGATCCAGGCTGCCGAATCGGGCGTAAGCCTGAACCGGCTGGTGGCACACAAGCTGTCCGCGCAATAACAGGCAGCCTTACTGGCTCGCGATCCACGCCCGCATGCGCGCCTCCAGCGCGGCCAGGGGCATCGCGCCCTCTGCGAGGAGATGATCGTGGAAGGCACGAATGTCGAAGTTCTCGCCCAGCGCGGCCTCGGCGTCGGCGCGCAGCCGGCGCATCAGCAGCTCGCCGGTCTTGTAGGCCAGCGCCTGCCCCGGCCAGGAGACGTAGCGCGCCACCTCGGTGCGCACGTTATGCGGGGCGAGCGCGGAGTTCTCCAGCAGGCAGGCCTCGGCCTCCTCGACGCTCCATCCGTACCAGTGAAGGCCCGTGTCCACCACGAGGCGGCAGGCGCGCCACATCTCGAAGGTGAGGCGGCCGAAGTGCTCGTAGGGCGTGTCGTACAGCCCCATGTCGATCGCAAGATGCTCTGTGTACAGGCCCCAGCCCTCGCCGAAGGCGGTGATGTAGATGTGGCGCCGGAAGTCGGGGACGTCGTCGAGCTCCTGCGCGATCGCAAACTGGTGATGATGGCCCGGCACTGCCTCGTGCACCGTCAGCGACGGCAGCTCGTACAGCGGCCGCTGGTCGAGGGCGTAGGTGTTCACCATGTAGCCGCCGGCCACGCCGTTCTCCAGGTCGCCGGGCCAGTAGCGTCCCGTCGTGTAATTCGGCGCCATGGCCGCCGGCACCGGGCGCACGCCGTAGGGCAGCCGCGGCAGGCGCTTGAAGAACCGCGGCATGGCGTCGTCGGCGCGCTTGGCGATCCAGGCCGCGCGCATCAGCAGCTCTTCCTCGCTCTGCGCGTAGAACTGCGGGTCGGTGCGCAGGATGTGCAGGAATTCCGCGAAGGAGCCGCCGAAGGCGGTCTCCTCGACCACGGCCTCCATCTCGCGGCGGATGCGCGCCACTTCCTCGAGGCCGGTCTGGTGCACCTGCTCGGGCGTGAGGTCGAGGGTGGTGTGATAACGCACCAGCGCACGGTAGTAGTCGCGCCCGCCGGGCACCTCGGAAATGCCGACGCTGGCACGCGGCGCGGCGAGGTACTCGTCGCGGAAGAACGCCAGCAGCTCGCGATAGGCGGGCAGCGCGTGCTGCCCGATGGCGGCCAGCGCCTCGGCGCGCAGGCGCTCGCGCTCGGCCGCCGGCAGCTGCGCGGGCAGGGCCTCGAGGGGCGCGAAGAACATGCTCTCCTCCGGTGCGGTGCCGGCCAGCTGCTCGATCTGCTCCACCACCCCGGGAAGGATGTAGGCGGGCTGCACCACGCCGGTCTCGAGCCCGCGGCGCAGCCACTCGACGTTCTGCTGGAGGTAGGCGGGCAGCGCGCGGATGCGCGCGATCCAGGCTTCCGCCTCGGCGGTCGTGCGCGGCCGCGTCGACAGCCCTAGCGACGCCGGGTAGGAATAGAAGCCGCTGTCGTTCGAGAACGGCATGCGCTCGGGCTCGAACGGCGCGAGCGCCACTTCGGAGCGCAACAGGTAGTCCATCACCGCATGGCTGACCTGCCGGCCGTCGTCGAGCGCCGCCGCGTCGATGCGCTCGAGGCGGCCCAGGAAGTCCGCATTGGCCCGGCGGCGGGCCTCCACCGCGGCGCGCGAGTCGTCGGGCCAGCGCGCGGCGGCTTCGAGGTCGCCCTGGCGCCCCGCACGGATCGGGTTGTGCGCAAGCCGGAAGGCCTCGTACTCGGCGACCAGTGCCGTGAAGTCGTCGCCCAGGTCGGCGGCCGGGTCGGTCGCAGTGCTCGCGCAACCGGCGAACAGCAACACAAGCGAGACCGTGGACAGGAATCGGTACGGGTTCATCGGGCTATCTCCAGCGAGCAATGGCGTCCAGCAACCCCCGCGTCGAGGCGTCGCCGCCCTGGAAGTTGGTGGGGTTTGCGACGGCCTCCGCCAGTTCGCCGGCGAGCTTCTTGCCGAGCTCAACACCCCACTGGTCGTAAGGGTTGATGCCCCAGATGACGCTCTCTACGAACACCTTGTGCTCGTAGAGAGCGACCAGTTTGCCGAGCGTCTCGGGATCGAGGCTGCGGAACAGGATGGTGGTGCTGGGGCGGTTGCCGGGGTGGGCCCGGTGGGGCGCCAGATCGGCAGAATCGGTATCTGACCCCGATTCCGGGTCAAAGCCCTCGGACAGGGCGCGCGCCTGCGCGAGCAGGTTAGCCAGGGCGAGATCGTGCTGGGCCTGCGACGGGCCGGACGCCTGCACGGGGGCGAGGAAGTCCACGGCCACGTTGCGGGTGCCCTGGTGCAGCAGTTGGTAGAAACTGTGCTGCGCGTTGGAGCCGGGCTCGCCCCATAGCACCGGCGCCGTGTCCACGCTGACGCGGCGCCCGTCGCGGCGCACGCGCTTGCCGTTCGATTCCATGTGCAGCTGCTGCAGATAGGCGGGGAAGCGCGCCAGGCGACTGTCGTAGGGCAGCACGGCGACGCTCTCGCAGCCCAGAAAGCCGCTGTTCCACGCGCTCAGCAGGCCGAGCAGGACCGGCAGGTTGTCCTCGAGCGGCGCGGCGCGGAAATGCCGGTCCATGGCCCGCCCGCCGGCGAGCAGCGCACGGAAGTGGTCCATGCCGACGGCCAGCGCGATCGACAGCCCGACGGCGGACCACAGCGAATAGCGCCCGCCGACGAAATCCCAGAAGCCGAAGCGATTGGTCGACGAGACTCCGAAGGCGTCCATCGCCTCGTGGTTCGTGGACACGCCCACGAAATGCGTGCGCACGGCATCGGCGCCGAAGCGCGTCACGAACCACTCGCGCGCCGCGTGGGCGTTGGCGAGCGTCTCAAGCGTCGTGAAGGTCTTCGAGCAGATCACGAACAGCGTGGTGCGCGGCTCCACCTTCGCGAGCACGTCGCCGAGGCCGACGCCGTCGATGTTGGAGACGCAGTGGACCCTGATGCCCGACACGGCGTAGTTGGCGAGCGCTTCCACGGCCATCGCGATGCCCAGGTCGGAACCGCCAATGCCGATGTTGACCACGTCGGTGAACCGGCGCCCCGTGCCGTGGCTCGCGTACTGGCCGGAGTGCACGGCGCGCACGAAGGCGTCCATGCGGTCGAGCACCTCGTGCACCGCCGCGGTGGCGTCGAAGTCGCCGTCGAAATATGGGTCGTCGCGATCCGCGCGCAGCGCGACATGCAGCGCCGCGCGGTCCTCCGTGTTGTTGACGTGCTCGCCGGCGAACATGCGCTCGCGCAGGGTCTCGACACCCGTCTCGCGCGCGAGCCGCAGCAGCAGGCGCATGGTCTTGCGCGTGACGAGGTTGCGCGAATAGTCGACCAGCAGTCCCTCGGCCTCCACGGAGAAGCGCGTGTAACGCTCCGGGTCGCGCCGGAACAGCGCCCGCAGGTGCCGCTTGCCGAGGTCCTCGCGATAGTGGTTCCTGAGCCCCCGCCAGGCCTTCAGGTCCCGTGGCCAGTTCAAGGGCTTGTCAGACATCGGGCGTGTCGCCTCGCCTGCGATTGACCCTCCGTCGTTTCGGCGGTTCATAATGGGTCAGGTACCAGTCTACGAAACGCCGTACGCCTTCCTCCACGGGCGTGGCCGGACGGTAGCCGACGTCGTCGACCAGCGCCTGGACGTCGGCCCAGGTGTCGGGCACGTCGCCGGCCTGCATCGGAAGGAGCTGCTTCTCGGCGGTTATTTCCAGGCACTGCTCGAGAATCTCGATGTAGCGCATCAGCTCGATCGGTCCCTGGTTGCCGATGTTGTAGAGCCGGTAGGGGGCGAAGCTGGTGCCGGGGTCCGGCTCGTCGCCGTTCCAGTCGGGATCCGGCGCGGCGACTTTGTCAAGGCAGCGCACGACACCTTCGACGATGTCGTCGATATAGGTGAAATCCCGGCGGTGGTGGCCGTAGTTATAGACCTCGATTGGCCGATTCTCGAGCATCGCCTTGGTGAACTTGAACAGCGCCATGTCCGGTCGGCCCCACGGACCGTATACCGTGAAGAACCGAAGGCCCGTGGTTGGCAGCTGGTACAGCGCCGAGTAGGTGTGCGCCATCAACTCGTTGGCCTTCTTGCTGGCTGCGTAGAAGGACAGCGGGTGGTCGACGTTCTGGTGCACCGAGAACGGCATCCTGGTGTTGGCGCCGTAGACCGAGCTCGTGGAGGCATAGACCAGGTGCTGTATGCCGTGGTGGCGGCAGGCCTCCAGCAGGTTGGTATAGCCGACCAGGTTGCTCTCCACGTAAGCCATCGGGTTCTCGATCGAGTAGCGCACGCCGGCCTGGGCGGCGAGATGCACTACCCGTTCGAAGCGCTCGCTCTTGAACAGCTCGGTCATGCCGCTGCGGTTGACCAGGTCAAGCTTGAGGAAGCGCCAGTTCGGCATCCCCTCGAGCTGGGCCAGACGCGCCCGCTTGAGCGTCGGGTCGTAATACTCGTTGATGTTGTCGAGGCCGACAACCTCGTCGCCCCGCTCGAGCAGTTTCTTCGCCGTGTGGAAGCCGATGAACCCGGCGGCGCCGGTGACCAGCACTTTCATGACTTAAGTCCTTTTAAGAGAAGAGGGCTCGCGCAGCGGCGCAGAGAAGCAGAGGTGCAAAGGATTTGTATGAAAAGCCACTGTTCAATCGCCATCGACCATTTCCCTGCAATCCAGCCCACACCGCCCACATGAAAACATCTATTCAATTCTCCGCGTCTCCGCTTCTCTGCGCCTCCGCGCGAGCCCTCTTCCTAATCACAGCCGCCCGTCCACGGCCTCGGCCGGCAGGAGGTGCTTGATGTCGTAGAGGACGCCGGGATCGGCGAGGAAGGCCCGCACACCCTTGGCGCCCAGCTCGCGGAACTCGCGGTGCGCGACCGCGAGCACGACGGCGTCGTAGGCGCCGGCCTCAGGCGCGGCGACCGTTGTGATGCCGTACTCCGCCCGCGCCTCGTCCGGATCCACCCACGGGTCGTGCACGTCCACCTGCGCGCCCAGGTCGGCCAGCTCGCGCACCATGTCCACGACCTTGGTGTTGCGGATATCGGGGCAGTTCTCCTTGAACGTGAGGCCGAGCACCAGGATGCGCCCGCCGCGGACCTGGATCCCGGCCTTGATCATGAGGCGCACGATGCGGTTGGCGACGTAGATCGCCATGTTGTCGTTGACGCGCCGCCCGGCGAGGATCATGGCGGGGTGATAGCCGACTTCCTGGCTCTTGTGAGTCAGGTAGTAGGGGTCCACGCCGATGCAGTGGCCCCCCACCAGGCCCGGGCGGAACGGCAGGAAGTTCCACTTCGTGCCGGCGGCCTCGAGCACCTCGAGGGTGTCGATCCCGAGGCGGTTGAAGATCATCGCCAGCTCGTTGATCAGCGCGATGTTGACGTCACGCTGGGTGTTCTCGATGACCTTGGCGGCCTCGGCGACGCGGATGGACGAGGCCTTGTAGGTGCCGGCCGAGATAATGCTGGCGTACAGGGCATCGACGAAATCCGCGACCTCGGGCGTCGAGCCGGACGTGACCTTGAGGATGTTCTCGACGCGGTGCTCCTTGTCGCCGGGGTTGATGCGCTCGGGACTGTAGCCGGCGTAGAAATCGGTGTTGTACCTGAGCTGCGAGATACCCTCAATGATCGGCACACACACTTCCTCGGTCGCGCCGGGATACACGGTGGACTCGAAAATGATCGTGTCGCCGCGCTTGACGAGGTCCCCCAGCGTGCGGCTGGCGCGCTTAAGGGGCGACAGGTCCGGAATCTTGGCCGCGTTGATGGGCGTCGGCACGGTGACGATGTAGACGTTGCAGGCGGCAAGCCCGGCCGGATCGCTCGTGAACCCGAGGTGGGTCGCGGACGCCAGTTCCCCGGACGTGGTTTCCAGCGTCGTGTCGTGCCCGGCCTCGAGCTCGGCGATGCGCGCCGCCTTCAGGTCGAAGCCGACAGTCGGGAACTGTCGCCCGAACGCGACGGCCAGCGGCAGGCCGACGTAGCCCAGGCCGACGATACCGATTCTCACCTGGTCCATGGAGGGTAGCGGCAACGGGGACTCCTTGGGGGTTCCTGGGCGCGCGCCCGGGCGCACAGGGGCAGAGGAAAATGAGGACCACAAATATATAGAAAAACGCGTCGCCGCGCGGCCTTTCTTGGCGGCGGTAGCCCGGGCGTCTATCATTGCGGCCTCGCGATCATCCGGCGCAGGCCGTCGTGCGCGGCCCGCCGGGCCGGATTCTCGCCCGCAGACTGTCATTCGACCTCATGGATCAGGGAAGGCCGTTGAACAGGCAATTCGTCAATTTCGTCCTGATGGGACTGGCGCTGGCGGCCGTCTGGCTGCTGCTCTCCGGCCTGCTCAAGCCGCTGCTCCTGGGGCTGGCGCTCATCTCGGTGTTGCTCTGCCTGTGGCTCGCACAGCGCATGGACGTCGTCGACGCGGAGAATCACCCGGTATGGGCGGCGCTGCGCTACGTCCCCTACTGGCCCTGGCTGAGCGTCGAGATCGTCAAGTCGAGCGTCGACGTCGCGCGCCGCGTGCTGTCGCCCTCCATGCCGATCAGCCCGACCGTGTTCGAGATCCGGGCGACGCAGCGGACCACCGTCGGCCGGGTGGTGCTCGCGAATTCAATCACCCTCACGCCCGGCACAGTGACCCTGGACGTGGACGGCGACCGGCTCCGCGTGCACGCCTTGTCGCGAGACACGATCCAGGGCCTGCTCGACGGCGAGATGGACCGCCGCATCACGCGGGCCGAGGGCAGCCTGCAGCGGCTCGGTGCCGCCAAGGACGGCCCGACATGATCGCGGCGGCGATCCTCGCCATCCTCGTCACGATGGTGCTCGCGGTGATCCGCGCGCTGCTCGGCAGGACGGTCTACGACCGCATCCTCGCGGTCAACGTGTTCGGCACCAAGACCGTGCTGCTGATCGCCGCGCTGGCCTTCTGGAGCGGCCGGCCGGACATCCTCGACATCGCGCTGGCCTACGCCCTGATCAATTTCATCGGCGTCGTCGCAGTGCTGCGCTTTTTCGAGTACGGCGCCGCGGAGGGCGACGAGGTGCAGGGTAAGTGAGCGCGCTGCTTATCGATCTGCTGAGCTGGGTGCTGATCGTGGTCGGCGGCGCCTTCGGCGTCATCGGCGGGATCGGGTTGCTGCGGTTACCCGATTTCTTCAGCCGCATTCACGCCGCGAGCCTCACCGAGTCGATGTGCGCGCCGTGCATCATCGCCGGGCTGATGCTCCAGTCGGGCATGACGCTGGTCACGGTCAAGCTCGTGTTCCTCGTCATCTTCCTGTTCCTCACCAGCCCGACCGCCGCGCACGTGCTCGCCAAGGCCGCCATCCACGGCGGCCTCGACCCGGGTGCGCTGCGGGACGCCGACGCGGAGCGCCGCGGCTGATGGACACCCTCGTCGACATTGTCCTGCTGGCATTCCTCGCCGTCAGCGCGATCGCCATCCTGCGACTGCGCGACCTGTTCGCGATGGCGATGATGTTCGGCCTGTTCAGCCTGATTTCCGCCGGCCTGTTCACCACCATGGACGCGCCGGACGTGGCCTTCACCGAGGCGGCCGTCGGCGCGGGCATCTCGACCATCCTGATCCTCGCCACTCTCGCCCAGACGGCGCGGCGTGAGCAGAGCCCGGCCCGGCGCCGCGTCCTCGTGCCGCTCGCGGTGGTGTGGATCACCGGCGCGGTGCTGATCTACGGCACGGCCGATCTTCCCGGGGTCGGCGATCCCGCCGCGCCGGCCCATAACCACGTGGCGCCGCACTACCTGCAGGAATCGTCACGCGAGATCGGCATCCCGAACGTCGTGGCCTCTGTGCTGGCGAGCTACCGCGGCTTCGACACGCTGGGCGAGGTCGTGGTGGTGTTCGCGGCGGTCGTGGGCGTGGTCGCGCTCATCGGCCTGAGGCGGCGCCCGCCGGGAGTCGTGGAGGGCCCGGCAGCGCTGAGCGAGCACGACGTGCTGAAGGTTATCGCCAAGCTGGTCGTGCCGACCATCCTGCTGTTCGCGCTGTACGTCCAGTTCCACGGTGAGTACAGCCCGGGGGGCGGCTTCCAGGCGGGCGTGATCTTCGCCGCGGCGATCATCCTCTACGCCCTCGTGTTCGGGCTCGATGCCGCCCGCGGCGTCATCCCGCCGAAGCTGCTGAACGTGATGCCCGCCACCGGCGCCCTGATCTATGGCGGCGTCGGCCTGGTGACGATGCTGCTGGGCGGCAACTATCTTGAATACGACCGCCTGGCGGCTGATCCACAGGCCGGCCAGCACCTCGGCATCCTGCTCGTCGAGATCGGCGTCGGCGTGACCGTGTCGTCGGTCATGCTGCTGATCTATTTCTCCTTCGCCGAGCGCGGCCGCGGCAAGCTGCGGGACGACGGGGAGGCCGGTCCGTGAGCTTCCTTGCGCACTTCAACTATTACGTCGCGATCATCCTCGCGATGATCGGGTTCTACACCATGATCTCGCGCACCAACCTGGTGAAGAAGGTTGCGGGGCTGAATATCTTCCAGGTGTCCGTGTTCATCCTGTTCATCAGCCTGGGCGTGCTGGACGGTGGCACCGTGCCGATCCTGACGGAAACGCACACGCTGTATTCGAACCCGCTGCCGCACGTGCTGATCCTCACCGCGATCGTCGTCGGCGTAGCCACGACGGCGGTCGCGCTGGCGCTCGCTGTGCGCATCCGCGAGGCCTACGGCACGGTCGAAGAAGAACAGATCCAGGCCAAGGACGATCAGCCCTGAGCACCGCGCCCCACATGCTGGCGCTGGTGGTCGTGGTGCCGCTGCTCGGCGCCGCGGTGTCCACGCTGTTGCCCGCCGGACGCCTGCCGTGGCTGTGGGCCACGGCGGTGAGCTGGTTCATGCTGTTTGCCGCGATCACCCTGGCCTCCCAGGTGATGGACCTGGGCACACTGAGCTACTGGATGGGCGGCTGGGCGCCGCCGATCGGCATCGAGTACCGGCTCGATGCGGCGAACGCGCTGCTCGCGCTGCTCGTGGCGGGGCTCGCGGCGGTGGTGCTGCCGTTCGCGGGGCGCAGCCTGGCCGCCGAGGTGCCGGTCGAAAAGTCGCCGTACCTCTACGCGGCGATGCTGCTGTTTCTCGCGGGACAGATGGGCATCGCGGTCACGGGCGACGCCTTCAACGTGTTCGTGTTCCTCGAGATCTCCTCGCTGGCCACCTACACGCTGATCGCACTCGGTCGTGACCGGCGCGCCCTCACGGCCTCGTTCTCGTACCTGATCGTGGGCACCGTCGGCGCGACGTTCTTCCTCATCGGCGTGGGGCTGCTCTACGCGATGACCGGCACCTTGAACATGGCCGACCTGGCGGCGCGCATCCCGGACGTGGCCGCGACCCGCACGGTGCACACGGCGTTCGCGTTCATCGTCGTCGGCATCTGCCTGAAGCTGGCGCTGTTCCCGCTGCACCTCTGGCTGCCCAACGCCTACACTTACGCGCCGAGCGCAGTCACCGCGCTGATCGCCGCGACCGCCACCAAGGTCGCGATCTACGTCCTGGTGCGCTTCATCTACACGGTGTTCGGCCCGACATTCTCGTTCGGCGACATGCCCACCGTGTACCTGCTGGTGCCGCTGGCGGTGGTCGGCCTGCTGAGCACCTCGGTGGTCGCCATCGGCCAGGACAAGATCAAGCGCATGCTGGCCTACTCCTCCGTCGCGCAGATCGGCTACATGGTGCTCGGCATCGGCATGGCGACGACCGCGGGACTGACGGCGGCGCTGCTGCACGTGTTCAATCACGCCCTCATGAAGGGCGCGCTGTTCATGGCGCTCGGCTGCATCGCGTTCCGCCTCGGTACCTCGCAGCTCGAGGCGTTGGGCGGGGTCGGCCGGCGCATGCCGTTCACCATGGCGGCCTTCGTGGCGGGCGGGCTGAGCCTCATCGGCGTCCCCCTGACTGTCGGCTTCATCAGCAAGTGGTATCTGGTGCTGGCCGCCATCGAACTCGGCTGGTGGCCGATCGTAATGGTCATCATCGCGGGCTCGCTGCTCGCCGTGATCTATATCTGGCGCGTGGTCGAGGTGGCCTATTTCCAGCAGGGTGAGAGCACCGAGCGCTGCGAGGCACCGCTGGCGCTGCTCGTGCCCACCTGGGTGCTGATCGGCGCCAATGTCTGGTTCGGCATCGATACGCGCGTCACGGTGGGCATCGCGACGCGCGCCGCAGAGGTGTTGACGGGAGCCGGGCCGTGAGTGCGGCCCTGGCGCTCGAATACGCCATCCTCGTGCCGTTGCTCGGCGCGCTGCTGATCGTGCTCGCGGGACGCTGGCCGAACCTGCGCGAGACGGTGACGCTGGTTACGGCGGTCGCGCTGTTCGCCATCGTGCTGCGCATCCTGTGGGCTTTGGCGCTCGACGAGATCATCGAGATCACGCTCATCGAGCTGCTGCCGGGGCTGAGCATCGCGCTGCACACGGAGCCGCTGTCGATCCTGTTTGCCGCCGTCGCCAGCGGCCTGTGGATCGTCACCTCCGTGTACTCGATCGGCTACATGCGCGGCAACCACGAGCAGCACCAGACGCGCTATTACGCCTTTTTCGCGATCGCCCTCGCCGGCGCGATGGGAGTGGCCTTCTCGGCCAACCTGCTGACGCTGTTCGTGTTCTACGAGGTGCTGACGCTGTCGACCTATCCGCTGGTGGCCCACAAGGGCGACGAGAACGCACGGCGTGGCGCGCGCACCTATCTCGCCATCCTGCTCGCGACCTCGATCGGCCTGATGTTGCCCGCGATCATCTGGACCTGGTCGATCGCCGGCACGCTGAACTTCACGCGCGGCGGAATCCTCGAGGGCAACATCACCGCGGGCCTGGCGACCATCCTGCTGCTGATGTTCGTGCTCGGCGTCGGCAAGGCGGCGGTGATGCCGGTGCATCGCTGGCTGCCCGCGGCGATGGTCGCGCCGACGCCCGTCTCGGCCCTGTTGCATGCGGTGGCCGTGGTTAAGGCGGGCGTGTTCTCGATCACCAAGATCATCATCTACATCTTCGGGCTGGACTTCCTGGCGGACGTCCCGCAGGAGCGGCTGCTGGTCTATCTCGTCGGCTTCACCGTGATCGCCGCGTCGATCGTTGCGCTCAGGCAGAACAACATCAAGCGCATGCTGGCCTACTCGACCATCAGCCAGCTGTCCTACATCGTGCTCGCGGCGCTGGTGCTCGCGCCACTGTCGGAGATCGGCGCCTCGGTACACATCGTCGCGCACGCCTTCGGCAAAATCACGCTGTTCTTTGCCGCCGGCGCAATCTACGTCGCCGCGAAGAAAACCGAGATTACGCAGCTCTCCGGCATCGGCCGGCGCATGCCGTGGACGATGACGGCGTTTGCGGTCGGCGGCCTGTCGATGGTCGGCGTGCCGCCGACGGCGGGCTTCGTGTCCAAGTGGTACATGATCGCGGGTGCATTCCAGAACGACAACTATTTCGTGCTCGCGGTGCTGGTGGTCGCCACGGGGCTGAATGCCGCGTATTTCCTGCCGATCATCTTCCGCGCGTTCTTCGACACGGAGGACCAGCCGCCGCAGAAGGATCACGGCGAGGCGCCCTGGCCGATGGTCGTGGCGATTGTGACGACCGCGACCCTCACGGTGCTGTTCTTCGTCTTCAACGGGCCGGTCGTGGAACTCGAGCACGGTATTCTGCGGGGGCCGGGATGAGCGCACGCGACCGCGATGACAAGCAGCTGCACTGGCTCGTGCGCCCCGGCACGATCCGCTGGCTGTGGTGGATCTTCGGCGGCGTGCTCGCGCTGACCGTGGCGGCCCAGCTGTTCATTCACGTCCACGACTATTTCGGCGTGGACGGCTGGTTCGGCTTCTCGGCGGGCTTCGGTTTCCTGAGCTGCGTCGCGATGGTCGTGTTCGCGAAGCTGCTCGGCCTGCTCGTCAAGCGGCCCACAGACTACTACGAAGATCGCGATGTTTGAGATCGTCATACCGCCGGCATTGGTCCTGCTGATCGGGGCGGTCCTGGTGGCGATCTCGCGCCCGGGGATGCGCCCGGTGATAGCGTTGCTGGCGCCGCTCGCGACGCTGTACGCCGTCTGGCAGGTACCCGACGGCATCCTGCTTACGGCCCAGTTCCTCGGCTACGAGGTGCAGCTGATCGAGGGCGGGCCGTTGCGGCGACTGTTCGCGACGGTGTTCGCGGTCATGACCTTCGGCGGCGTGCTGTTCTCCTTCAAGCAGGCGAAGTGGCACGAGCTGGCGGCCGCGATGGCCTATGCCTCGGGGGCGATCGGCGTGAGCTTCGCCGGTGACCTGATCGTGATGTTCGTGTTCTGGGAGCTGATGGCGCTGTTCTCGACCGTGGTGGTGTGGTGCGGCGGGACCACGGCCTCGAAGCGCGCGGGCATCCGCTACGTGATCATGCACCTGCTCGGCGGCATCCTGCTGAAGGTGGGGATCGAGGGCGTCATGATCCACACGGGCTCGGTGGAGATCCGGCCGTTGCCGCTCGAAACGCTCGACGCGTGGCTGGTGTTCTTCGGCGTGCTCGTCAATGCCGCCGCGCCGCCGGTCAGCGCGTGGCTCGCCGATTCGTATCCCGAGTCCTCGCCAACGGGCTCGGTGTTTCTCTCCGCGTACACCACAAAGACGGCCATCCTTGCGCTGATTATGCTGTTCCCGGGTGAGCCGCTGCTGATCGGCATCGGCTTGTGGATGATCTTCTACGGCATCATTTATGCGCTGCTGGAGAACGACATCCGGCGCATCCTCGCCTACTCGATCGTCAACCAGGTGGGATTCATGGTGGTGGCGGTGGGGATCGGCACGGAGCTGGCGGTGAATGGCGCTGCGGCGCATGCCTTCGCGCACATTTTCTACAAGGCGCTGCTGTTCATGAGCGCCGGCGCGGTCATCTACCAGACCGGCAAGCGCAAGTGCACCGAGCTCGGCGGCTTGTTCCAGAGCATGCCGCTGACGGCTGCCTGCGGCATCATCGGCGCGCTGTCGATTTCTTCGTTCCCGCTGACCTCGGGATTCATCTCGAAGGCCCTCACGGTGTCGAGCGCCGCCGACGCGGGACTGGGCCTCGTGTGGTTCCTGCTCGTGGCCGCCTCGGCCGGCGTGTTTCTGCATGCCGGCATCAAGTTCCCGTGGTACGTGTTCTTCCAGAAGGACTCGGGGCTGCGGCCGAAGGACCCGCCGTGGAACATGCAGGCGGCGATGGTGCTGTTCTCCGTCATCTGCATCGGGCTCGGGTTGTTCCCGTCGCTGCTGTATGGGCTGCTGCCCTACGCGACGGACTACGTGCCGTACACCGGCGAGCACGTCGTCTCGCAATTGCAGCTGTTGCTGTTCGCCGGCCTGGCATTCTTCGTCATGCTGCCGATGATGAAGCGCACGCTCACCATCAGCCTCGATCTCGACTGGTTCTGGCGCGTCGCGTGGGTGCGGTTGTTCCGCGCCGTCGAGCGTGCCAGCAACGGCACCAGGAAGCTGCTGGGCGATGTCACGCTGCGGCTGATGAAGCGCTCCTCCGCCGAACTCATGCGACACCACGGCGCCCAGGGCGTGCTGGCGCGCGTCTGGCCGACCGGCAGCATGCTCCTCTGGGTCGCCGTGCTGCTGGCCGTCTTCATGATCGCCCGCTATGCCTAGTATTGGGGTCGGACCGCAATAAGTTGGTGTTTTAAAATATCTTATTGACGATTCTAGGCCTGATTCGGGCCTTAGAACAGCGATTTTCAACCAGAATTCGCGTTCTAAGGCGGACGGCGTGTTGTGGACGCTAGGCTGCCTGTCTTAGAGATGCGATTTCAGTCCGAAATCAGCATTCTAAGCGCAAATCCCCGCCGTTTTGTGTCAATAAACGCTTATTAATCAAGTGATTGCGGCGGTCCGACCCGCCAGAGACACGCGCCGCCGCTGGCCTCGTCGAGGCGATCGAGCGCGGCCTCGTGGGCGGCGAGTTCCTCGGCGGTGGCGCGCAGCACGACGAGCTGCAGGCCCTTGCGACTGATGCTCTT
>DATKAZ010000074.1:0-2799 GCA_035514535.1 Gammaproteobacteria bacterium | reverse complement strand
GCAGGTGTTTGTCACGGCGCCGGATGAGATGCCGAACGACACGTTCCGGCGCCGGCTGTTCGTGGCGCGGCGTCGCGCCGAGCAGAAGCTGCACGGCACCGATCCGGTGTTCTACATTGCGAGCCTGTCGCCCGACACGATTGCCTACAAGGCGATGGTGATGCCGGAGCAGCTGCCACGCTTCTACCCGGACCTGGCGGATGAGCGGCTCGCGGCAAGGACGTGCGTGTTCCACCAGCGCTTTTCGACCAACACCCTGCCCCAATGGCGCCTCGCCCAGCCGTTCCGCTACCTGGCGCACAACGGCGAGATCAATACGATCCAGGGCAATCGCAACTGGGCCGTCGCGCGGGCGCCGAAGTTTCGTTCCGAGCCGCTGCCGGAGCTCCGGCATCTCACGCCGCTGGTCTCGATGAGCGGCTCGGATTCCTCCAGCCTCGACAATATGCTCGAGGTGCTGGTGGCCGGCGGCATGGACATGATGCAGGCGGCGCGCCTCCTCATTCCGCCCGCCTGGCAGACCGTCGACGACATCGACGCCGACGTGCGGGCCTTCTACGAGTATTACGGCATGCACCTCGAGCCGTGGGACGGCCCGGCGGGGATCGTCATGACCGACGGCCGCAATGCCGCCTGCATCCTCGACCGCAACGGCCTGCGCCCGGCGCGCTGGGTCGTCACCGATGACGAGCACCTGACGATCGCCTCCGAGATCGGCGTGTGGGACTACCGCCCCGAGCAGGTGGTGGCGAAGGGCCGGCTCGGCCCCGGCGAGATGATCATCGCGGATACCGCCACCGGCAAGCTGATGGAGTGGCGCGAGATCGACGAGCAGCTGGCATCGCGCGCGCCTTTCAAGGACTGGCTGCGGCGCGGCGTCCGCTACCTCGAGACCTCGCTGATCGATCCGCAGCTGCTCGCGGAGCCGATGGCGCGCGAGGAACTCTCGCGTTACGAAAAGATGTTCGGCGTCACGCGCGAAGAGCGCGAGGAAGTGCTCAGGCCGCTGTGCGAGAGCGAGGCCGAGGCCGTCGGCTCCATGGGCGACGATACGCCGCTGCCGTTCATGTCGCGGCGCAGCCGTTCGCTGTACGACTATTTTCGCCAGCAGTTCGCCCAGGTCACCAACCCGCCGATCGACTCGCTGCGCGAACGCGTCGTGATGTCGCTGGAGACGCAGATCGGGCGCGAGCACAACCTGTTCGAGCCCCGGCCGGAGTATGCCCGGCGCATTGTCATGAACTCGCCGGTGCTGTCACAGCGCAAGTTCCGCCAGCTGCTCGCCGAGCAGGAGGCCGAGCCGGGCTACGCGCTGCTCGACCTCAACCGGCCGGAGGCCGAGGCGCTGCAGGACGGGCTCGAGGCACTGTGCGCCGACGCCGAGGCGGCGGTCCGCGCCGGCAAGCTGGTCATCGTGCTGAGCGACCGCGAGATGCGTCAGGGCGCGGTCCCGATTCATGCATTGCTCGCCACGGGTGCCGTGCACCACCATCTCGTGCGCGCGGGGCTGCGCTGCGACTGCAACCTGCTGGTGGAGACCGGCACGGTGCGCGACCCGCACCACTTCGCCTGCCTGATCGGCTACGGGGCGACCGCGATCTACCCCTACCTCGCCTACGAGTGCCTCAACGACCTGGCGCGCAGCGGGCGGCTGAAGGGCGGGCTCGAGAGCGGCCGGCAGCTCGGCCGCAGCTACCGGCGCGGTGTCCGCAAGGGGCTGTTCAAGATCATGTCGAAAATGGGCATCTCGACGATCGCGAGCTATCGCGGCGCGGCGCTGTTCGAGATCGTCGGGCTGCACGACGAAGTCGTCGCGCGGTGCTTCCCGGAAAGCGTGTCGCGCATCCAGGGGGCTGACTTCACGGATCTCAAGTCGGATGCAATGTCCCTGGCGCAGCGCGCCTGGAGCTCGCGCTGCGAAGTCGAGCAGGGCGGGCTGCTGCGCTTCGTGCATGGCGGCGAATACCATGCCTACAACCCGGACGTCATCGCCACGCTGCAGGCGGCGGCGCAGAGCGGCGACTACGGCCTTTACCAGGAATACGCGCGGGTCGTGAACGGGCGCCCGGCGATGGTCATCCGCGATCTGCTCGCGATCAAGCCGATCGGTCCGCCGGTCCCGCTGGAGGAGGTCGAGCCGGAGGAGGCGCTCTACAAGCGGTTCGACTCCGCGGGCATGAGCCTCGGCGCGCTGTCGCCGGAGGCGCACGAGGCGCTCGCCATCGCGATGAATCGCCTCGGCGGGCGGTCGAACTCCGGCGAGGGCGGCGAGGACAAGCTGCGCTACGGCACCGAGAAGATTTCCAGGATCAAGCAGGTCGCCTCGGGACGCTTCGGCGTCACCGCCGAGTACCTGGTCAATGCCGACGTCCTGCAGATCAAGATCGCACAGGGCGCGAAGCCCGGCGAGGGGGGGCAGCTGCCCGGGCACAAGGTCAACGACATGATCGCGCGGCTGCGCTATGCGCGGCCCGGTGTCGGGCTGATCTCGCCGCCGCCGCATCACGACATCTACTCCATCGAGGACCTGGCGCAGCTGATCTTCGACCTGAAGCAGGTCAACCCGACGGCGCTCGTTTCCGTGAAGCTGGTCGCGCAGGCCGGGGTCGGCACGGTTGCGGCCGGCGTCACCAAGGCCTACGCGGACCTGATCACCATTTCCGGCTATGACGGCGGTACCGGGGCGAGCCCGTTGACTTCCACCAAGTACGCCGGTTCGCCGTGGGAACTCGGCCTGGCCGAGACGCACCAGGTGCTGGTGCAGAACGGCCTGCGGCACCGCGTGCGACTGCAGACAGA
>DATKAZ010000073.1:0-8156 GCA_035514535.1 Gammaproteobacteria bacterium | reverse complement strand
GAAACAGTGGGTCATCGGCACCGTCGTTGGCGGCGTCGTGATATTTGCGGTGGGATACGTCATTTTCGACGTGCTTCTGGGTGACTACTATGCGGCCAACAGCGGCTCCGCCACTGGCGTGATGCGGGACCCGCCGATCGTGTGGGCACTCGCCGTCGGTGCACTTGCGTACGCTGCGCTGATTCTTTACGCGCTGCGGGCGCAAGCAGCTTCGGTGAACGTGATCAGCGGCATGAAGGTCGGCGCGATCGTCGGTTTCCTGCTCTGGGCGTGTGCCGACTTCTCGTTCTATGGCATAACCAACATGAGCAATCTGACGCTGACGATTGTGGATCCTTTCGTCGAGCTCGTGCACGGTGGTATTGCGGGCGCGGTGCTGGGAGCGCTGCTGCCCAAAGTCGCCTGACGCGGGGGCCTTCGCGCAGTAGGGACACCAGCCATGTCTGGTCAGGCACGATTGGGCCACGCGTAGAACAAGAGCCGCGATCAGGCAGCGGGTGGTCGCGGCTCCTCGGCGAATGGCAGTCGCTCATTTGCCCGCGCACCGTTGGCAGGAGGGCGGAGGCCTGGAAAACACCTTATTGCGGCGCCGCCGCAATGCGGCTCACCATCGCCAGCGGCTGACCTTCGACCGCGGGCGGGGTGCCGATGACATAGTTGACGATGCCCGCGAAGGGCGCGCGCACGTCGCCAATCCTGGCCCCGAAGGCGTCGTACAGCTCCCCAAGCAGGCCGCCCTCGGCGACCGCATAGCCGTCGCGGACCGTCGCGCGGAAGACGCCGGTCACGGGGCTCGTGATTACCTGGTAGTCCTCGAGCCACACCACGCCGGAGTTCGGCTCCGCCGTTCCCTCCAGCATGCCAAGGTGACGCATAAGGTTCTGAATGCCACGCTCCGCGAGCGCGATCGAATGCTCGTCGTTCTGGCCGAGCTGGCCGGTTTCGGTGGTGATTGCCGGGACGCCGCGTGCCAGCGCGGTCTGATCGACGTACTTCGTCGCTTCGGGTGACACGATTCGCGCGGCGTCTATCACGATGTGGTCGAGGCCGAAGGCCAGCGCCATTCCGCGTGAGGCTGCGTCAAGCCGCGCGTCCCCGGTGACCGGCATGTAAACATAGGGTCGCAACGCCTCGTTGCCATCGCCGGCGTGCAGGTCGACCAGGAAATCCGCATTCGCGATGACGTGCGTCGTGATCTCGTGAGCGATGCGTTCGCTCAGCGTGCCGTCGGGCCGTCCGGGAAAGACGCGATTGAGGTTCTTGCCGTCGGCAGGGCTGGTATAGATCGTGCGGCCATAAAACGACGGCGGATTGGCGATATGCACCAGGATGAGCGTACCGCGCAGGGCGCGCGGATCGATCGACTGGCGCAATCGCTGCAGCGCGCTGATGCCCGGATATTCATAGCCGTGCGTTCCGGCGATCAGCGCCAATACTGGTCCATCATTGGCGCCGCGCACCAGCGACACCGGAATGCGCGCACCCACATCGCTCAACGCAGGAACTTCGAGGTGCCCGGAAACCGCCTGTCCGGCACTCGCGCGCAACGGTCCAAGTTGCGACAGGTCACGGGCGTGCGCAGCGCCCGTGATCGCGAGGAACACGAGAACGATTTGCACAACCGAACCCATAGACGCCTCCAATAGCGGACGTGACTGCGGCATCATAAGGACGTTTCCGCGGAAACGTTTTCTGGTGCGCCGCAAAAAACGTTCCGGCCGGAACGTCTACGGCGTACTGCGAACCTGGCTGGGCAGCACCGCGAAGTGCTTGCTGAATGCGGTGGCAGCCTGGGCTCACCGCTACAAGCCGAGCACCAGCCGCAGGCCGTCATCGACGCGCGTCATGGTGGCCGGCGGCAGCGGACGAACGCGTTCCGTCAACAATGACTTGTCGATGGTCAGTACCTGCGAGACGTTAACGACGGACGGCTTCGAAAGGCCGGTCTCCGCCTTGCCGGCGCGAATATTTCCGGGAGCCCCGTCTAGGGCCAGATTGGAAGTGATGACTGCGACAATGGCCGTGGCGACGCTGCTCGCATTGAACGGGTCAGACTGGACGATCAGGACCGGTCGGCGAAACCCGGGACCGGAGCCGGCAGGCGAGGGCAAGCTCGCCCACCAGACTTCACCACGCTTCACGACTGAGCCGCTCCAGCTGGGCGTACTTCAGCGCCGGTTCGACCTCCGAGCTCTCTTTCCCATAAACGGCGTTCAAGCGAGCGGTCACCTCCTCGGCGCCGAGCGCGCCCACGTATTCGGCGATGGCCTCGGCGTAGAGCTGGCTGCGGGTCTTGCGCAGCTTGCGCGCCAGTCTTTCGGCTGCGCGGAACAGGGGGTCGGGCAGTGAGATCGCGACTTTCATGCCGGCCATGGTATCACCAAGAGTATTACCAGTTGCCGGCCACGGATATGGATCCGGCCCATTCCGCACACCCGGGTGGACGATGGCTGGCTAGGTGATAAGATCTGACCGATTCTTGGCACGTCGGCGGCAGGGGATTTCGTCGCCGGGCGTCGCCGATACCATTCGAATATCTGCCACGGGAGATCCGTCATGGCTCGATCAACACCTGTTGCGTTCCTCCCGACGTTGGTGGCCCTTCTGTTGACCGTGACGGCCTGTTCCAAAAAGCAGGAGGATGCCGGGACCCCGTCGGGCAGTCCGGATTCGGCTGCCGCGCAACGCGATGTCGAGGCGGGCCAAGCCCTGGTGTTGCTGCGGGGGCTGCCGACGCTCGATACGGTGCACAGCGTTGCCATCGTCGAGCTGGATCCGGAGGCGGCGAACTTCGGTGCAGTTCTGCAGGAATTCGAGATGCCGGATCTGCAGTTGCCGCTGCATCACCTTTATTACAGTCCGAACGGGCGGCTGTACTCGACGGGCCTCGATCCCAAGTGCAGCCTGGCCGAGATCGGCCTCTCGCGCAACGCTGAGGGAGCTGCCGTCATTAACGGCGTCACCTGCCTGGACACCCAAGGCCAGCAGGTCGGCGAAGACATCATGTGGCACAGCGTCAACGGCAAGGAGTACATGTTCGTTACCTTCATGGGTGGCACCGGCCTGGATCAGGCAGACGGCGGCTCGATCGGAGTGTTTGACCCGCAGAGCAACGCGATCATCAAGATCATCGAGGCCCGCAAGAGCAAGGTGGCCAAGGGCGCGCCGTTTCTCCTGTATCCACATGGCATATCCGCGTACCAGGACCGCATGGTGGTCACCTCCACGATTCACCCCGATCTTGCCACTGGCGTTGGCAACGGGATCACAGTTGTTGACCTGAATTCATTTGAGCCGATCCAGAACATCGTCATCGAGGACGCGAAGCCGGTGGGCTTTCCGTCGTCTCCAGTCGAGTTACTGTTCGTGCGGCCCAGCATCGTGCCAGGCGTTACGCCGGCCGTGCTGGTCAACACCATGTTCGGGTTCGAGACCTGGAAGGTCCCGTACGACGAGGCCACCAAGAGCTTCGGGGCTCCGGAGAAAGTCTACGACGGCGTCAAGGCGGGCACCGGCGTCCCGCTCGAGTTCTATGGCAATGACACCGAATTGTTCGTCAGCCACGCGCTGCCGGGGATCGTGAAGCGGTACAAGCTGTCGGGCCTGCCGGACCTCGTCCCCTCCGGCGAGGATATCGAGACCGGGCCTGGCGCGCACCACATGATCTTTTTCACGTCGGCCTCCGGTCGCAAGCTTATTGCCGTACAGAACAACCTGTTGAACCTCGGCAACGCCGCCGACAACGACCCGACAGATGTCGATTTCATCGCCAAGGTCAATGATCACAGCATTACCGTGCACGACCTGGAGAGCGGCGAACGCATCGCTGCGGTCAATTTCAAGGATCGCTACAAGAAAGGGGTTGAGAACGTGGAGGCGCTGTTCGGCTCCGGCTTCGTGCACCACCACTGACGTGGAGGTACCTTGCGCCGTCTCGTTGCAGCGGCAGCAGTGCTCGCCGCGCTGCTCGCGGCGGCCGCAGGCGGCGGCTGCGGCAGGCGGTACGGTGAGCCGACTCCGCTGGCGGACTTCTCGGCGCCCTTCGTGTTCGGCCGCTTCGAGGTGCCTGCCGACAATCCGCTGACCCGGGAATCGGTGGAGCTCGGGCGTCTGCTCTTCTACGACCGGCGCCTGTCCGGCAACAACCTGGTGTCCTGCTCCACCTGCCATCAGCAGCGGCTGGCATTCACCGACGGTCGCCGGACCGGCATTGGCGTGTCAGGCAAGCCGCTCGCATTCAACAGCATGAGCCTGGCCAACCTGATGTGGGGCCCAAGGCATTTTTTCTGGGACGGGCGTGCGTCGACGCTCGAGGCGCAGGCGCAAGTTCCGATCGAGAATCCGGACGAGATGGCCGAGGACATGGATCGGCTGGTCGGCGAACTCGGCGCGGATGAGCGCTATCGAAGCCTGTTCGACGCAGCCTATGGCGGGATCAGCGCGGCGGCCATTTCCCGTGCGCTGGCGTCATTCCAGCGCACGCTGATTTCGTCGAATTCACGCTATGACCAGTTCCTGCGTGGGGAGATCGAGCTGAATGCACAGGAGGAGCTGGGGCGCAAGCTTTTCATGGCCCACCCGGACGTCAAGGTCAACCTGCGCGGCGCCAACTGCATCGACTGTCACAGCCAGTTCCTGACCAGCGGGTTCAGCGCGGGCCTGGACGGTTTCTCGAACAACGGACTCGATGACGAAGAGCACCTGAACCCAGGCCTCCAGTCGGTCACCGGCGACCGGGCGCATCGCGGAATGTTCAAGGTTCCGACCCTCAGGAATATCGCGCTGACGGCGCCCTACATGCACGACGGCCGTTTTGCAACGCTCGAGGAGGTGCTGCATCACTACAATGGGGGCATCCGCAAGAGCAGTTCGCTGAGTCCCCTGATCGCCGAAGCCACGAACCGGGACTCAGAATCGCTGGACGAGATCAGCCTGCACCTTTCGGAGGTGGAGCAGGCGGCGATCATCGCTTTCCTGCACACGCTGACGGACAATGATTTCGTGACGGCGGAACGGTTCTCGGATCCATTCGCAGGAAAATGACGCGCGTGAAGAGAGCGGCGCTCGTTTCGGCTGTGCTCGGGGCGGCGGTCCTGCTCTATCTGGCGGCCAGATTAGCTGACCAGGAAGTCCGGCCGGCGGAACTGACGCTGCAGTTCCATCCATTCGTGGGCGCGGAGCCGCTGGTCGCAAATGAACTGCGTTATGCCAA
Source organism: Gammaproteobacteria bacterium (assembly GCA_035514535.1). GTDB lineage: Bacteria > Pseudomonadota > Gammaproteobacteria > Steroidobacterales > XN24 > XN24. Next base: position 2,944 of record DATKAZ010000073.1, on the reverse strand, counting down.
TCCGGGTGGCGCGGGCAGTTTCGAGGTGCGCGATTTTCAGTTCTTTCTGAGCAATATCCGCCTCACCGGCAATGGTAGCGAATACGCTGAGCCCGACAGCTACCACCTGGCGCGGTTCGATCGCGCACAAGCCACCTATGTCGTCACGCTGAAAGACATACCCCGCGAGGACTACAACCGCATCGAGTTCGGCATCGGCGTGGATCCGGCGGCCAATCGCTCGATCGAACAACGTGGCGACCTGGACCCGAACGGCCGCATGGCCTGGACCTGGGACGTCGGCTACAAGTTCGTGCTTTTCGAAGGGGCTTTAGTTCGCGATGGCGTGCGCAAGCCGCTTGTGTATCACGTCGGCTTCGACGAGAACTACAAGCGGATTTCGACCGGGATCGATAAGCGGCTCCTGGACACTCCCGATGCGAAGCTGGATTTTCGCGTGGACCTGCTCAGGATGTTCGCCGGGCATTCGACCGTCGACATGGCGGCGCTGTCGACCGTGAAGTTCGATCGGGATGATGCCGCGCTGCTCGCACGCAACTATGCCGGGATGATCAGTCCGATGTGACCGCCCGCAGCGCCCCGACCCGCGCAGAGTAGCGCCGTCAGGGAGGGGAGCGACCCGTAAACGCCTGCTGTCGCCTAAGCGCAGGTACGACCCGACTAATCTGTTCCGACTGAACGCCAACATCGACCCCAAGAGCGTGGGCGCGGCTGGCGGTTGAAACGATGTTCGAGACAAGACTGACGGTTGCGTTCATTTTCTGCCTGTCCTTCGCCGCCGAGGCGGCGGAACTCGCCGCGAAACCTGAAGCGCCAGCGGCAACTGCCAAAGCCGAGCCCGACCGCGCGACGACCGGCGAACTCAAGCGAGCTGCAGCTCGCCGAACTCGAGCGCGCGGAAATGCTGGAAAGGATGAAGGCCCGTATTACCGGGGCGTGCTCGGCGAATTGAGGCCTGCCCTGCCTCACGCCGGCAGAATATTGGCGTTCAGCCGGAACAGGTTCTGCGGGTCGTACTGGCGCTTGAGCTGCCGCAGGCGTCCGATGTTTCCACGGTAGTTTTCATTGATCCGCGGTTGGTGCTCGTCGGCCACCTCGTTCGTGTAGTAGCCGTCGGTAAACGGCAGGAGGCGCGACCAGTAGTTCTTGACGTAGTCCACGTGCCGCTTGCCGTCCGCATCGAGATCCCAGGACACAAGGGCGAATATCTCGAGGGTGGAGCGGCGATGCGGGAACGCCGTCGCATCCGCCGCGACGCGGCCGATGGCGCCACCGGCATGCTGATAGAAGAAGGAAGTGCCTCTTGCGGGGTCCGGCTGGAATCCGTCGAGGATCGCGTCGACGATGCCCGCAGGGTAGCCGACGATGAAGCCGGACTTGAGGTACTCGCCGTTGTTCCGAGCGTCAGTCGTATCCCAGCTGCGCTGGATCGCGACGTAATCCTGCGCGCTGATCGTGTCCTCGATCGGCTTGCCCAGCTTCCGCAATGGCGCCAGCACCCGCTCGGCATCGGCGGCCGGCCCTGACCAGGTCGTGTGGATCGTGAACTTCCCGGGCTTGTTGCTCATGGGTGCGTCCATGACGGCGTCGACATACAGCTCATCAGGGGCACCGTTGCTGTACTCACCGTAGAACTCGAGAAGCTCACGGGCTCTCTCAATCGGAAAGACGACATCGCCGCCGATGATCTGCCGCTGCATCGGGTGCAGGCCGAACTCGAAGCCCGTCACGATGCCGAAATTGCCGCCGCCGCCACGCACCGCCCAGTACAAGTCGGAATTCTCCTCCGCACTGGCATGGCGGGCGTGGCCGTCCGCGGTCACGATATCCACGGACTTCACGTTGTCGAGCGCGAGACCGAAGCGTCGCGCGACGCGCCCAAATCCGCCGCCGAGCGTAAGGCCGCCGACCCCGGTGTGAGACACGGTGCCGGCCGTCGTCACGAGGCCGTGCGCCATCGCCTCGTGATCCAACTCCCCTAACAGGCTGCCGCCTTCGACATAAGCTCGACGTGCGTCCGGATCGATCCGCACGCCGCGGAGCCGCAACAGGTCGATCTGTATGCCACCGTCGCAGGTAGATTTGCCCGAGAAGCTGTGGCCACCGCACTTCACGGCCACGAGCAGTTCGCGCTCGCGCGCAAATGTGACGGCGCTCCGGACATCCGCCGCTCCGGTCGGCTGTACGACGAGCGCCGGGCGCTTGTCGAATTGCGGGTGCAGGATGCGGCGTGCCGCGTCGTAGCCCGGATCTCCGGCGAGGAGGAGCGGCCCGCGCAGGCTTCCCTTGAGTTCAGCGACTGCTGCCTGCTCGATGACCGTCACCGAGCCGTCGAGTTTGACGGCGGCCAAGCCGCCTGCGGCCTGCGATGCCGCCTGGTCGAGCGCGTAAAGCCGCGGTGTGGGCAGCGCATACGCGACTGCGGTGGCGAGCGAGGACTGGAAGAAACGACGGCGACTTATCATGTGCCTGCCCCCTGTCAACGCCGCACTCTGTTACCAAAGGCGCGAATTGGCAAGCTTGATGCGTGGGCGGAATCCGCGGCCGTCTCCTCTCGTCAGGGGCGTGGTGCGCCGACGTTAGAATGTCGGTACTCGTCTCAGCAGAGCAGCTGCAACAAAGGAACGTCACCATGCTCAAGCTCTACGGCTTCTCGAAGGTCAACTCTGTCGCGCGCGGCCTCACCCGCGACCTGCGCGTGCTGTGGGCACTCGAAGAGATGCAACTGCCGTTCGAGCTGGCCGGCATGGACCACCCCGCACACGACCTGAACACGGAAGCGTATCGCCGGCTCAGCCCCTTCGAACAGATCCCGTCGATCGACGACGACGGGTTGGTGCTGTCCGAATCCGCCGCCATCCTCGTCTACCTGGCGAAAAAGTCCGGGCGCCTGATCCCCGGCGACCGCGCCGGCGAGGCGCAGGTGGTGCGCTGGTGCTTCGCC
>DATKAZ010000072.1:0-23458 GCA_035514535.1 Gammaproteobacteria bacterium | reverse complement strand
TCGGTCTTGCCCAGCGCCTCCGCGAGGCGCTTGCTCTTGACATGCCGCACGTCGCGGCCCGCGACCTGGTATACCACCAGCTTCGCCATGTTCTTGGCATGGTCGCCGACCCGCTCGATCGCCTTGATGATCAGCACCGCCTCGGCGGCAACTGGCAGCAGCGTCGGCCTGGTGACCACGCCCTCGTGAATGGCGCGCAGCGCATCCTTGTATTCCAGGTCGAGCAGCTTGTCGCCCTCGGCGACGCGGATCGCGAGATTCTCGTCCTGCTCGCGGACCGCCTGCAGCACGTCCACCAGCGACTTCTCGGCCGCCGCCACCATGCGCGAAAAGCTGGTCCGGTAGGCGTCGACCGGGTCGGCCTCGTCGACGATCATGCGGCGCGCGATCTTGGCGATCTTCTTGGCCTCGTCGCCGACGCGCTCGAGCTCGGTAAAGCTCTTCAGCATCACGATCACCGAGCGCAGGTCGACACCCATCGGCTGGCGCTTGGCGATGACCTGGATCGCCATCTCCTCCCCTCGCGTGTCGAAGGCGTTCACGTCCTTCTCGCGCGCGATGACTTCCCGGGCGAGCGCATCGTCGCGTTCCAGCAGGGCACTGGCCGCATCCAGCACCTGCCGGACCGCGAGTTCTCCCATCTCCAGCAGCACGGCGGTAAGGCGCTTCAGATCCTGGTCGAAACTCTGGACGGTATGGCCACTATGGGCTTCAGTCATGATCATTACTCTCCTGGTGAATACTCATGCGGGCGCTCACGCGATCCGGCCCGTGACGTAGGCCTCGGTCAGGCGATGCCGCGGCGTCGTCAGCAGCTCGTCGGCTTCGTTCACTTCGATCAGCCGGCCCGCATGCAGGAACGCGATTCGCCCGGCGACGCGCCCGGCCATCTGCATTGACTGCACGGTCAGGATCACGCTGCAGCGCTTTGCCAGGCCGTGCACGAGGTCCTCGATGCGGGCCGCGGCAGGCGGGTCGAGGCCGCGACACGGATCCTCGAGCAGCAGCACCTGGGGGTCGAGCGCGACGGCGCGCGCGATACACAGGCGGTGGAGTTGCTCCGGCGTCAGCCCGTCGCACGAGCCGGTGAGCCGATCGCGTACTTCATTGAACAGTCCCGCGGCCTCGAGGCCGTCACGCACGTGCTGTTCCAGCTCGGTGCGATCGCGCGCGCGGCCGTGAATGCGCGGCCCATAGGCCACATTGTCGAACAGAGACTGGCGGAAGGCGGACGGCCGGGCCGGCACGAGGACGACCCGCGCGCGCAGCGCGAGCACGTCCGTGCCCGGGGCGCGCACGTCTTCGCCGTCGAGCAGCACCCGTCCCACGATCCGGATCTCGGCATCGAGATCCATCATGCGGTTCAGTGCCTTCAGCAGCGCGGTCTTGCCCGCGCCGGGGGCACCGACGATGGCGGTGACTTCGTTGCGGCCGAAGCCGATCTCGACGCCGGTGACCAGCGGATCCTGGCCGCGGAATACCGATAGGCCACGACACTCGATGACCGGATCGGCATGTGCCGGCGCGCCGGCCATACGCACCGTGTTGTCGCCGCCGCGCGCCGGCACGCTCACGTCGCCCTCCCGCGCCGCGCGAGCCACTCGCCCGCGACACCGAGCAGCATGACCGCGACCACCAGTACCAGCCCCGCCGCCGCGGCCCTGGCGGCGAACAACGGGTCCGGCAGTCCGCCCCACTGGTATACGACGACCGGCAGCGGGATGCCGGGCTCGGTCATGGCCTGCGGACGGCCGACGGCAAAGGCCGCAAACCCGACCAGAAGCAGCGGCGCGGCCTCGCCAAGCGCCCGCGCCAGCATTGAAAAGGATGCGCCGACCATCGCGGGTGCCGCGCGCGGCAGGACGTGAGACGTGACGACCTGCAGCGGCGAGGCCCCCATGGCGTAGCCGGTCTCCCGCACGAAGGCCGGCACCTGGCGGAGCGCGAACTGCCCGGCGAGCACGACGCGCGGCAGCATGGCGAGTCCGAGGACGGCACCGGCCAGCAGGGGCGTCCCGACCGGCAGGCCCAGCACGACCACCAGGCCGCCGAAACCAAGGAGCCCGAATACGACCGGCGGCAAGGTCGCGAGGTGCCGCACGCTGCCGTCGACGAGGGCCGCGACGCCGCGCCGCGCGGCGATCTCCTCGAGGTAGACCGCGACCGCCAGGCCGAGGGGCGTCGCCACCAGGATCACCGGCACCAGCGCCAGCAGCGACGCCTGCAGTGCCCCGCGGATGCCCGCGGCACCCGCCTCGATCGAATCCGGCCTCAGGAACAGGGCCCACTCGAGACCGCCGCTCGCGCGCCGCAGCAGGTCGAGCAACGGCAGCGCGAGCAACAGCAGCAGCAGCCACGCGCCGCCGCGCGCGAGCACGCGCGCCGTCCGGTCGCGGCGCTGACGCGAGCCCGACGTATCAGTAGACCGGCGAAGGCGTGACATTGGATCTCCGCAGGATGCGCAGTGCCCAGGCATTGGGCGGCAGGATGATGATCGCAAGGAACAGGCCGAGGACGAAAGGCAGTTGCGTGCGGACGTTGTCGAGTTCATGGGTCCCGGACATCAGCGCGACCATTTGCGCCGTGACGGTGGTCGTCGACGCGAGCGGGTCGAGCGTCCAGTTCGCCACGAGCCCGACGGCCATCAGCACCACGACCGTCTCGCCCAGCGCCCGCGACACGGCCAGCAGCACTGCGGCACCGATGGCCGGGCGTGCCGCCGGCAGGACGATATCGCGCAGCGCCTCCCAGCGCGTCGCACCGAGGCCGAGCGCCGCCTCGGCTGCCGCCGCAGGGATCGCAGCCAGCGCATCCTCGATGCGTACGGCGAGCACCGGCAACAGCATGATGCCAACGACGATGCCCGCCGCCAGCGTGCTCTCCGCCGCGGCGCCGAGGCCGAGTGCAGCTGCTGTGGCGGCGATCGCCGGGCCGGCCGTCAGCGCCGCGAACAGGCCGTAGACGACCGCCGGGATGAGCGCCGCGAGGCGCATCCCGACACGCCAGCCGCGCCGAAAGCGGAGCCCGGCCCAGGCATGGCCATGCACCGCCGCGGCGCACGCCAGCGGCAGCGCAAAAGCCAGCGCGATGAACGCCACCATGACGCTGCCGAGCAGCACTGGAAGGACGCCGAAAGCGCCCTCGCCCACGACCTGTGACGCGCGAATGGCGCTCTCCGGGCTCCAGTGCCGCCCGCCCAGGAACTCGACCGGGGATACCTGCAAAAAGAAGTTCAGCGTCGGGACGACCAGCGTCGCAAGCACCACGGCCAGCAGCGCGCCGGACACCACCGCACTCGACCACAGCACCGTGCCCATGGCCTTCTCCAGCAGCCGGCTGGCCGGCACCGGGCGGCGCACCAGCGCCATGCCCGCCGCCAACGCGACCACGACGGCGAGCAGCACACCGCCAGCGATCCAGCCGCGAATGTTCCGCCAGCCGGCGCCGGTCACCGCGCCCGCATCGGCGGCGTGGGGCTGGCGCGCCGCGTCGGCAGGCGCCGGCACGAGTCCGAGCCTGGCAAGCCGGCCGCCCTCCGCTGTTGCCTGCGCTGCAAAAAATCCAGCGACGAAGGCATCGAGCGATGGGACGAAGGCCCGGTGTGCCGGCTTGAGATACAGGTACAACGGCCGAGCCAGCGGGTAGCCGCCGGCGCGGATCGTGTCCGCGTCAGGGCAACTGCCGTCGAGGCAGACCGCGCCGACCCGACCGGCATTGCGCACCAGCGCGCCGAACCCGACTACACCGAGCGATGCCGGGTCCGCGCCCAGCCGTGCGATGAGTCCGTCGTCGTTCTCGCCGGCATCGACCCACGCGCCGTCGCGGCGCAGCTCGCCGCAATGCCGCCGCTCCCCGTCCGCGCGCGGATGGCCGTGCAGCGCCGCCTCGCAGGCGGGACGTATGGCCAGCGCAGCAAACGCGTCGCGCGTCCCGGACGTGGCCGGCGGACCGAGCACGCGGATCGGCAGGTCCGGCAGCTCCGGCCGTATTTCATGCCAGCTGCGGTACGGGTTGGCTACCCACTCCGTGCCGCCGGCGGGGTCCGGCACGCGCTGGGCGAGTGCGCGCCAGAGATCGGCGAGCGTCAGCCCGGGCAATGCGCCGTCGGCGTGCGCGGCGAGGACGATGCCGTCCCAGCCGATCTGCACGCGCTCCAGCGGGCTTGCGCCCGCGACCCGGCACGCGCTGGCCTCTTCCGGCGTCATGGCGCGCGACGCCATGACGATGTCCGGAGTCTGCGCCCCGAGTCCCTCGCAGAACCAGGCGATCCCCGCGCCGCTGCCCATCGGCAGGATCAGTGCACCCGGACCCGGGGCGCGCTCCGCCACCGCCGCCGCGAACGGAAAGATCGTCGAGGACCCGGCGATCACAGGGTGGCTGCGCGCAGCGTCGGCGGCCGGCGCGAGCAGCAGCATCGCCAGCAAGAGCGCCGGTGGTGCGGCACGGTTAACCGAAGCGGCCCGTGACATAGTCACTCGTGCGCTTGGCCCTGGGGTTGGTGAACACCGTGTCCGTGGTGCCGTACTCGATCAGCCGCCCCAGGTACATGAAGGCCGTGTTGTCGGAGACGCGCGCGGCCTGCTGCATGTTGTGAGTCACGATCACGATGGAGTAATGGCCCTTGAGCTCGTCGATGAGTTCCTCGATTTTCGCCGTGGCGATCGGGTCGAGCGCCGAGCAGGGCTCATCCATCAGGAGAATTTCCGGATCGGAGGCGATCGCCCGGGCGATGCACAGGCGCTGCTGCTGGCCGCCGGACAGGCTCAGAGCGGATTCCTGCAACCGGTCCTTGGCCTCGTCCCAAAGTGCGGCGCCTTTCAGTGCACGCTCGCAGGTCTCGTTGAGGATCTTCTTGTTGCTGACGCCATCGACCCGCAGCGGGTAGACCACGTTCTCGTAGATGGACATGGCGAAGGGATTGGGCTTCTGGAACACCATGCCCATGCGCTTGCGCAAGGCGATGACATCGATACCCGATCGCAGGATGTTCTCGTCGTTGACGATGATCTCACCGGACACCTTCAACTCGTCCACCAGGTCGTTCATGCGGTTCAGCGAACGCAGCAGCGTCGATTTGCCGCAGCCGGACGGACCGATCAGCGCCGTCACCAGGCCTTTCTGGATCTCCATGTTGACGTCGAACAGCGCTTGCACGTCACCGTACCAGAGATTGAAGCTGCGCAGGTCGAGCGCCGCGCCGTCCGGCGAGGTCGTGACGTGGAACTTCGTCGGCTCGATGCCCGCAACGGGCTCGGCGGCCGGCGTGGATTCTGCGACTGCATTCATGCGAAAAACTCCGGGGCGTGGTTCAGAACTGGCCGACGGCGAACTTGCGCTTCAGCCGGTTGCGGATGTAAATCGCTGACGAGTTCATCGCCACGATCAGGAACAGTAGCAGCATCGTGGTGACATACACCATCGGCTTGCCGGCCTCCGAGTTACGCGACTGGAAGCCGACGTCATAGATGTGAAAGCCGAGGTGCATGAAGCTGCGCTCGAGATGGACGAATGGCGGGAAGGTGTCAATCGGCAGCATCGGTGCCAGTTTGACCACACCGATCAGCATCAGCGGCGCGACCTCGCCGGCGCCGCGTGCCATCGCCAGGATGAGCCCGGTCATGATGCCCGGCATGGCGCGTGGCAGGACCACGCGCCGAATGGTCTGCCACTTGGACGCGCCGCAGGCCAGCGAGCCTTCCCGCATCGAGCGCGGCACAGCCGAGAGTGCTTCCTCGGCCGCCACGATCACCACCGGCACGGTCAGCAGCGCAAGCGTCAGCGACGCCCAGAGAATGCCGCCCGTGCCGAAAGTGGGACTCGGCAGCCGCTCCGGGTAAAACAGCTGGTCAATGGTCACACCCATCGTGTAGGCAAAGAATCCCAGCCCGAACACGCCGAACACGATGGACGGCACGCCGGCCAGGTTGTTCACCGAGACGCGCACGATGGACACGATCTTGCCCTGCTTGGCGTACTCGCGCAGGTAGAGCGCGGTGACGACGCCGAACGGCGCGACGATCACCACCATGATCAGGGTCATGGCCACGGTGCCGAAAATGGCCGGCAGCACGCCGCCTTCCATGTTGGCCTCACGTGGCTCAGAGCTCAGGAATTCCCACCAGCGCGACAGGTAGATGCCCACTTTCTGGCCGAAGCTGAGGTCGTTGGCTGGATAGAGCCGAACCACCTCGGACATCAGTTGATCCTTGGTGCGCCCGCCGACCTCTTCCAGCAGGAAGCGGTCCTTGCGATCCCGCTCACGTATCTCGGCAATCCGGGCCTGGTATCCGGCAAACTCTGCCTCCAATTCGGCGATCCGGGCATTGGTCCGGGCGGCCGCGGCGGCATATTCGGGCGAGTCGTCACCGTGTCGCAATTGGACCTTGCGCAGGCCAAGGCGCTGCCGCTCGATGTAGTAGTTGACCGCACCGATGTCTTTTTGCTCGATGTGCCGGATTTCGTGGAAACGATCGCGCGCCTGGTCCTGGTACCGCCGCAGCTGGCCGTAGCTCAGCTTGTCCGCCGCGATCTCCTCACCGTCGAAGTGCACCTTGAGTATCCGGCCCACGAACGGCCCCCACTCCTGGCGCTCCAACAGGAAGAAGTCTGCCGGCGTCTCGATTCGCTCGACTTCGTATTCGGAAACCCAACGGAAATCGTCGCCATACAGATCGAAGTTGGCGGAGCGATACAGGACGCGCCGGGCGAAACCATCGCCCTCGTCGATCATCGCGTTTGCGGTTTCGCCAAGCTGCTCCCGGATGGCTTCGCTGACACGGTAAACGCTCGAGCGCGTGGGCTCGCCGGCCACCACAGATCCATCGGTCAGGGTGACCAGGTGAATGGGCTTCGGCCAGAACGTCGAGGCTCCATTCCAGAAAATCATCGTCAGGAATCCGGCGACCAGGATGATGCCGAGTGCCAGTGCCCCGCCGAGGCCCCAGAGCCAGGGTTCGCCCACTGCGGAAATATCGGCGCTGTACTTGCGAACGCCGAGGCGCTTCGGCTCCTCGACAAGGGACGCCTTTCCGGTGCTTTCAGCAGTGATCGCCATACGAATCTCTCTCCAGGATCAGAGCTGGAAGGCGCGCTTGCGGAAACGCTGGCGCACCAGCTCGGCGAGCGTGTTGATGACAAAGGTCAGGACGAAGAGCGTCAGCGCCGCGAGGAACAACGTTCGATAAAGCGTCCCATCCTTGACCGCCTCGGGCAGCTCCACCGCGATGTTGGCCGACAGCGTGCGCAGCCCGGAGAAGATGTTCCAGTCCAGCACCGGCGTGTTGCCCGCCGCCATCACCACGATCATGGTTTCACCCACTGCGCGGCCCATGCCGATCATTACGGCGGAGAACACGCCCGAGGCAGCCACGGGCAGAATCACCCACATCGCGGTCTGCCAGGGCGTCGCGCCGGCCGCCAACGATGCGGCGCGAAGGTGTGACGGCACCGAGTTCAGGGCATCTTCTGCGAGGGTGTAGATGTTCGGGATGACGGCGAAGCCCATCACGAAACCCACCACCAGCGCATTGCGCTGTGAATAGGTATCCACCACCCCACCACGCGGATCGTAGCCTGCCAGCGTCAGCAGGCCCGCAATGGCCCATGACAGAAGCGCTGCCGCCAGCACGAACACTCCCCAGCGCGCGAAATCGATTCGCCCAGCCTGCTCCCTGCTGAGGTCGCGCAACTTGTTGCGCCATGTATGGCCGAAAGTCCGCCCGAAACTCCACGCCACCAGCATGAATGACAGCGGGAAACCGATCAGGAAAAGGAATGGCATGCCCGTGCCGACGTCACCGTTCACCCAGGCCTTGAAGTCACCGTAGAACAATGCCCGCTCGAAGGTTGGCCCAAGCATGAAGGCGACGTAGCCGAACAGCAGGATCGAGGCCACCATGAAAAAGAACTTGGGGATGCCGCCGAGCTTCAGCGAGAGCGTGACCGGCAAGGTCTGCCAGACGAACGCACCCAGCATCAATCCCATCGGAATGGAGACGAACGACAGGATCACGGCGGCGATCCACTCCTCGATGATCGGCGCCAGCACGAGGGCCGCAATGAAGCCGAGCACCACGGTCGGCAGCGATTCCATCATTTCCATCACCGGCTTGACGGTGGCGCGCACGCGGCGATGCAGGAACTCGGAGGTGTAAATGGCGCCCATCAGCGCAATCGGCACGGCGAACATCAGCGCATAGACAGTGGCTTTGAGGGTGCCGAAGATCAGCGGCACGAGCGAGTACTTCGGCTCGAACACGTCGGTGCCCGAGGACGACTGCCAGGTGTAGGTCGGCTCGGGATAACCCTCGTACCAGAGCTTGCCGAAAATCGCCCGCAGGGTTGTTTCGGGATGCGGATAATAGAAGTCCCAGGCATCGACGTTGCCGTTGTGATCTACCAGCAGCACGCCGTCCGTGCGAGGCATCAGCATCACCGCCGCCTCGGTGTCCGCGGCGCTTTCGCGCTGCAGTTTGAACAACGTTTGCTCTGACGTGGAATGCCGGATCCACAAGCTGCCGTCCGCGCCGAGCGTCGCGAGGGACTTCTTCCGCTGCGATACCGACATTGCCACGATCGGCGAGCCCTGCGACTCGTGGCTGCGCGCCCGCACCATCTGGTAACCGTCGGTGGTGTTCGCATCGGGCCGCTCCAGCCGGAAAAAAACGTCCACCGCGCCGTTGGAGCCGCCGACCACCATCGCGAGCTCGGAATTCAAGAAGGCCAGCGAAGTAATCTCCACGTCGCCGGCGCCATCGAAGGCCCGGGTGGTCTCCGCCAGCACCGGGGCACCAAAGTCACGCACGTCATACCGATACAGCGTCCCGTCGCGGGTCGCGATCATGACCCGGTCGGCCGTGCTCGCCATCAGCACGCGCGTCACCTGCGTACCCTCGGGGAGGGTCGGCAGCGTGCTCGACGTGAGCCTCACCTGTTCCGCGCCCGTCATGAGATTGCGCTGGATCACGGCGCGCGAAACGCGTGCCACGCCGGCGGCATCCACCGTCACGAACGAGCGCGTGGGCCGCTCGACCGTACCGCCGACCCGGTAATCGATTGCGATGATCGGGTGTTCCGAAATCTGCTGGGCATCGCCAATGGTCCAGGCGGGCGTGATCGTACGGTAATCGCCGGTGTTCAGCTCGCGGTAGATCGTGATGCCGGCCAGGCTGTCGCTCTCGTTGAGCTGCTGCCGGCCCGCAGGCAGATTGTCCGCCGTGATCACGCCGGGCTCGAAATTGAAAGTCCCGAAACGCACCGAGCCGTCGGCGAACCCGAAGGCCACCTGCTCTCGCGTCACGACCCCGGCCACGGCGGTCGCCGTCTCGGCAAATTCGAGGTCAGACGCGGTCACGAAAGTGCCGGTCGGGATGTGGAATGCGCTCACCTGGCCGTCGGCCGTGATGCGCAGCCCGAGGGTGGTGTACTCGTCCGCCGTGAGCCACGCGACCTGCTTGGGTGTACCGAGCGTGTAGACGCTGTGTTGGCGAACTTCGCCGCCGGTGGCCAACGGCAGCGCCACCGACACCAGGAACAACATAATGGTAATCACCGCCACGATGACCAGCAGACCCCCGAGCGTGATCGACCAGTTGGCAATCTTGTCGCCGATCAGGACGGACTGCTTGGTGGACTTGTCGCGCCGGTGGACGATGAACGCATGTGCGTCGCTGTCGTTGCCCGATCCTGGCTGATTCATGTCGTTGCTACTCGCGAGTTCCCGTTCCGGCAGGCAGGTGCAGCGTCTCGGCTCAGTGTTCAAGCATACTGCGCCGGCGGGCATGACCCCAAAAAGAACGTGCAGCGGTGCGGGAATCCCCGCACCGCTGCACGCCTGAACCGTCCGCCTACTTCAGGCCGAACGCCGCGAGATCCTGGTCCGCAAGACTCTTCAGCACCGGGAAATAACCGTCACGGACGACGGCTTGCTGGCCCTGCTTCGAGTACACGAAACGGATGAATTCGCCGCGCAGCGGGTCGAGCTTCTCGTTCGGGTTCTTGTTGACATAGATGTACAGGAACCGCGCGATCGGGTAGTCCCCCGACACGGCGTGTTCGGCAAGCGCATCGAAACACTCACCGTCGGCGTCCGTCTTCAGCGGCACCGAGCGCACGTCGGCCGTCTTGTAGCCGACGCCCGAGTAGCCGACGCCACCGATGTCCGAGGCCACGCCCTGCACCACCGTCGATGAACCGGGCTGTTCCTTCACTTCATCCTTGTAGTCGCCGTTGAACAGCGCGACTTCCTTGAAGTAGCCGTATGTGCCGGAGGCTGAGTTGCGGCCGTAAATCGACATCGGCCGCTTGGCCCACTCGCCGGTGAGGCCCACGTCGCCCCAGGTGGTGATGTTACTCGCGTAGCCGCCATTGCGGGTCTTCGAAAAAATCGCATCGACCTGCTGCATGGAGAGGCACTTGATCGGGTTGTCCTTGTGCACGTACACGGCCAGGGCATCGATTGCGCTGCGCACCGGCGTCGGCGGGTAACCGTAGCGCTTCTCGAACTCCTGGATCTCGGCCGATTTCATCGGCCGCGACATCGGGCCGAACTGCGCGTTGCCGCCGATCAGCGCCGGCGGCGCCGTACCCGAGCCCTTGCCCTCGATTTCGATCTGGACGTTGGGGTAAGCCGAGCGGAAACCCTCGGCCCACAGGGCCATCAGATTGTTCAGCGTGTCCGAGCCGATGGACTTCAGGCTGCCGGAGACACCGGAGGCGGGTTTGTAGTCTGGCAGGGCCGGATCCACCTGGACTGCCTGGCCGAAAGCCGAGGCAGAGAGGATCAGACCGGCGCCAAGCGCGAGAAACTTGCGGGTCATTCGTTGACTCCTTGGGTAGCGATTGGATAAGTCGTCAGTAAACCGGCCGTGCCGGGAACGAGACATACCCTAAGGGCCTCCTGTTACACCAAGATGACAGCGCGCCGCGGGTGTCACATTGTGGCGCCAGGCGCCATAATCGCTGCCCGCAGGGGCGCGCCCCGACCGGGGGCAAAGGGGGCTTGCGCATTGTTTTTCCACGCTTTTCAGCCTGCCCCCTTTATCTCTAAACAGGATTAACTTTTTGTCACAAGTTCTTGAACTTACTAAAGCACTGGTGGCCCGTCCTTCGATCACGCCGGAAGACGCCGACTGCCAGGAACTGCTGATTGCGCGCCTCGGAGCCCTCGGTTTCCGCATCGAGCGGATGCGGGTCGGCGAGGTCGACAATTTCTGGGCGCGCCTCGGCGACGCGAGGCCGCTGCTGTGCTTTGCGGGGCACACCGACGTGGTGCCGACGGGTCCGGTCGAGGCCTGGCGATCGCAACCTTTCGTGCCCACCGAGCGCGACGGCGCCTTGTGGGGCCGCGGTACGGCCGACATGAAGGCCGGCCTCGCGGCCATGGTCGTGGCTTGCGAGGAGTACCTCGCCGGGAGCCCCGCGCCGGCTGGCTCGATCGCCTTCCTGATTACCAGCGACGAGGAAGGCCCCGCGAAGGACGGTACCAAGGCGGTCATCGAGCGGCTGGAGAAGCGTGGCGAGAAGATCGACTGGTGCCTGGTGGGGGAGCCTTCCAGTCGCGAGCGGCTCGGCGACATGCTGCGGATCGGGCGGCGCGGCTCGCTGTCCGGCGACCTGGTGGTGAACGGCGTACAGGGTCACGTCGCCTACCCCGAGTCGGCGGTGAACCCGTTGCACCGGCTCTCGCCGGTGCTGGCCGAGCTGGTCACGCTCGCGTGGGACGCCGGCAACGAGTCCTTCCCGCCCACCAGTTTCCAGCTCACCAACCTGCACTCCGGCACCGGCTTTCGTAACGTCACGCCCGGCTCGGCCGAGCTGAAATTCAACATCCGCTACTCGACCGAGCAGACCTTCGAGGGATTGCAGGCGCGCATCCACGAGGTGCTGGACCGCCACGGGCTCGACTACACGATCTCCTGGCGCGACGCCGGCCGACCGTTCCTGACCCCGCCGGGCCGCTTCCTCGAGACCGTCCGCGAAGTGGTGCGCGAGGTCGCCGGCGTGGATCCCGAGCTCTCCACCGGCGGCGGCACCTCGGACGGCCGCTTCATCGCCCCGACCGGGGCAGCCGTGGTGGAGCTCGGGCCGGTCAATGCGAGCATTCACAAGATCGACGAGCACGTGCGCATCGCCGACCTGGAGCCGCTGAAGGACCTCTATCTCGCGCTGCTGCGGAAGCTGTTGTAGCGGAAGGGGACACTGCTTTAAAGCAGTGTCCCCTTCTTAAAGCAGTGTCCCCTTTCACTGCTATCACCGCCGAAAATTATTCCACAGCGCCAGCAGCGCGAGCGATGCCAGCGAAATCAGCACCCAGCCCGCCATGCTGAGGCCGAGGAAAGTCCAGTCGACCTTGGCGCAGTCGCCGGAGCCCTTGAACACCATCGCCAGCGCTTCCCACAGTGGAAACACGTCCATGATGAAGTCGAGGCCGGGGCCGCACTCCGGCACCTGGTCCGCGGGCAGGTTCTGCAGCCACAGCTGCCGCCATGCGAACGCGATCCCCGCGCCTGCGGCAATCGCCGCCAGCACGCCGTAGACGCGTGCGCCCCGGCGCCGCGGGTTGTGTGCATAGGCGGCCAGGAAGACGACGCCGAGCGCCAGCACGGCGACGCGCTGGAACACGCACAGGGGACACGGCTCGAGCCCGAGGCCGTGCTGCGCATAGAGCGCGTAGCCCAGCAGCCCGCCGCAGGCCAGCGCGCCGAAGCCGTTGACCAGGCGACGCTCCAGGCCGCCGATACCATTTCTCTCAATCATGCCCCTTCCTGGCCTGCTTCTCGGCGTCCTCGAGGTTCACGTGGCGGATGTCCTTGCCGCGCACCATGAAGACCACGTATTCGCAGATATTCTTCGCGTGATCCCCGATGCGCTCCAGCGCGCGCGCCGTCCACAACGTGTCGAGCACGCGGCGAATGCTGCGCGGATTCTCCATCATGAGCGTGATGCCCTGGCGCGAGACGGCATCATACTCGCGGTCGACGACCTGGTCCTCGCGCACCACGCGCATGGCGTCTTCCGGGTCCATGCGTGCGAATGCATCGAGCGCCCGGTGCAACATGCCGCCGACCAGCTCCGCGAGATGCCGGATGCTCTGGTAGCTGTCGCCGGGGCGTTCCTCGCCGGCGAGTCGCACGGCGAGGCGGCCGATCTTCTCGGCCTCGTCGCCGACGCGCTCGAGGTCGGTGATCGTCTTGACTACGGCCATGATGAGCCGCAGGTCGCCGGCGGTGGGCTGGCGGCGCGCGATGATCCGGCTGCAGTCCTCGTCGATCGAGACCTCGCAGCGATTGACCTTGTAGTCGTCGCGGGCGACCTGCTCCCCGAGCGCGCTGTCGCCCCGCACGAGTGCCTCGACCGCACGCTGCAACTGCTCCTCGACCAGCCCCCCCATGGCGAGCACGCTGTTGCGCACGGCCTCGAGCTCGGCATTGAACTGGCGCGACCAGTGGTGGCTGAGGTCCTGGTGTTCCATCGGGAGATTCCGACACGTCGTCGTGGAGGGTGGTTCCATGGTCGCATTACGCCGTGCCGGCTCACAAGCGCGAGCGGTACGTTCCTGGTCTTTGCGGCCATGCCCCCCCGGAGCGGCTAGACTCGGCGCATGGGCAGGGAAATCGAGCGCAAGTTCCTGGTCACGGGGACAGCCTGGAAGGACGGCCTGCACGGCCGGTTGTTTCGCCAGGGTTATCTCTCGCTCGAGAAATCCCGCACGGTGCGCGTGCGGGCGGCTGAGGACGCAGCCTGGCTGACGATCAAGGGGGCGACCGCCGGCTGTACGCGTGCCGAATACGAATACCCGATCCCCGTGGCCGAGGCCCACGAACTGCTCGACACGCTCTGCATCCGCCCGCTCGTCGAGAAGACGCGCTACGAGGTCCGGTACGGCGGGCACCTCTGGCAGGTCGACGAGTTCCACGGCGCCAACGCGGGCCTGGTCGTGGCCGAGATCGAGCTCGGCCGCGAGGACGAGGCTTTCGAGCGTCCGCCGTGGCTCGGTGCCGAAGTCTCGAGCGACCCACGCTACTTCAACGTCAACCTCGTCAATCACCCCTTCCGCGAATGGCGCGAACGGGGACACTCCTGAAACCGCGGTTTCAGGAGTGTCCCCATTCGCGCATTCAGGGACGCCGTGACGTGATGCGGTCGGCCGGGAAACGGCACGTAAAGGTGCTGCCTTCGCCGGGCTTGCTTTGCACCTCGAGGCGTGCCCCGTGCCGTTGCAGCACGTGCTTGACGATGGCGAGCCCGAGGCCGGTACCGCCGGTGGCGCGGTCCCGACTCTTGTCGACACGATAGAAGCGCTCGGTCAGTCGCGGGATGGCCTCGGCGGGGATGCCGACGCCGGTGTCGGTGACCACCAGGCACCCCTGGCCGTCCTCGAGGTGCCAGCGGATGCGTACGCTGCCGTCGGCCGGCGTGTACTTCAACGCATTGCCGATGACGTTGGCGAAGGCCGAGAAGATCTCCGCTTCGACGCCCAGCAGCCCGTGGCCCGACTCCACCTGCAGCTCGACCTTCGCCGGGCGTTCCGGCCGCGCCAGCGCCTCCTTGCGCAGCACCGCCAGCATTCCGGCGACGTCGACATATTCGCGTTCCGCCTCGGGCGCGGAGGCCTCCAGTCTCGACAGCGTCAGCAGGTCCTCGATAATCCTGCGCATGCGCTCGGACTGCCGGACCATTTCGCCGACGGGCTCGCGCCAGGATTCCGCCAGGCCGGGATCGTCGGCGAGCGCGTCGAGGTAGCCGCTGATCACCGTCAGGGGGGACCGCAGTTCGTGCGAGGCGTTGGCGACGAAGGTGCGCCGCACCGTCTCGAGCCGCATCTCGTGCGTGATGTCCTTGGCCAGCAGCAGGCGCTGCGTGTCGCCGTAGGGCACGACCTGCAGGGCGAGCTTGCGCTGCTCGTCCACGGGCGAGGCGATGCGCAGCACGCGCTCCGGCGTCGCGTGGCGCAAAAATTCGGCGAACTCGGGAGCGCGCAGCAGATTGTCGATCCGCTGGCCGCGGTCTTCGGGGCGCAATCCCAGCAGGCGGGTCGCCGCCGCGTTCAGCCAGGCGATGTCATTGGTCGCATCGAGCACGACCCCGGCATCCGGCAACGCCTGGGTCGACTTGCGAAACTCCTTCAGCACCCGGGCGAGCCGCTTCTTGCGCGCCCTGCTCTGCAAGCGCAGCCGGTGCAGCTGCGCGAACACGCCGCCCCACAGACCTGCCGCATCGCGCGGCGGCTGGCCGAGCTTGCGCCTCAGCCAGGACTCGAGCTGCCAGAGGTGCCACAAATGCCAGCCGAGGTAGGCCAGCAGGGCCGCGGACAGCCAGCCGAGGGGGTAGCCGAACAGGTAGCCGAGCAGCAGCGCGGCGCCGAGCAGCGCGGCGAAGCGCACCGCGACATAGGCCCACGGCCCGCGATTCACCCCTCGACCTGCTCGGAAAAACGGTAGCCCGCGCCGCGCACGGTCTGGATCAGGCGGTCGCAGCCGGACGGCTCGAGAGCCTTGCGCACGCGCCGGATGTGCACATCGACCGTGCGCTCCTCGACATACACGTTGCCGCCCCACACGCGGTCCAGCAGCTGGCCGCGGCTGTAGACGCGATCGGGGTGCGTCATGAAGAATTTCAGCAGGCGGTACTCGGTCGGACCGAGCGAGACCGGCTCCGCGCCGGCCGTGACGCGGTGGCTGGCCGCGTCGAGACGCAGCCCGCCAACACTGAATACGTCCTCGTCCTCGCTCGTGCCGCCGCGACGCATCACCGCCTTGATGCGCGCCAGCAGTTCGCGCGGCGAGAACGGCTTCGTGATGTAGTCGTCCGCGCCGCCCTCGAGACCGCGAACCTTGTCCTCTTCTTCGGCGCGCGCCGTCAGCATGATCACCGGCACGTCGCGGGTGCCGGCGTCCTTTTTCAGCAAACGGGTCAGCTCGAGGCCGCTCATGTCGGGCAGCATCCAGTCCACCAGGACGAGGTCCGGCAGGCGGTTCGCGAGCTGGATGCGGGCGCTGCGACAGTCCTCGGCCTCGCTCACCTCGAAGCCTGATCGCCTCAGGCCGAAGGCGATCATGTCGCGAATCGGTTTTTCATCCTCGACGATCAGGATCTGCTTGGCAATCATGGCTGGATCCGTGCTTGTGACGGGGGCATTACAACAATGCTGCGTTACAGATTCGTTAAACCCGGCGTCATGTTACTGATTATGACGCGCAATAAGGAGACACTCCTCAATTCCGCAGGAAATGAGGAGTGTCCCCATCTTTGAGGAGTGTCCCCTTCAGGCGTTGCGCCAGGCGACCTGCTCGCGCAGGTACACGGGCAGTGCCTCGTGCGCCGCCACCGCCTCGCCGCGCGCGAATCCTGCCGCGGCGAGGCCGAGCAGGTCGCGCGCGAGGGGCGCGAGCTCCGCGTCGAACTGCTCGAGCCCGAGCCGCCCGGCCAGCGCCGGCCAGGCGGCGAAGGCCGAGCCGACGCCGCAGGCGCCCTCGCCGGCCGGGGCCGCGAGCGTATCGGGCGTCAGCAGCGCCTCCGCGCCGAGCGCCTCCGGCAGGCCGGCGGCGTCGATGGCGAACGCACCCGCGTAGATCTCGCCCATGCGCGCATCGAAGGCCACGACCGCGCGCCGCCAGCCGTGCAGCCGAAACGCAGCAGCAGCAGCAGCCGCGAGGTTCGACACCGGGACGACGGGCAGGTCGGCGCCGAACGCGATTCCCTGCGCGACCCCGGTCGCGATGCGCAGCCCGGTAAAGCTCCCGGGCCCGCGGCCGAATGCCACCACGTCGAGCTCCGCGAGCCCCAGGCCGGCCTCGGCGAGGCACGCCTCGGCCATCGGGAGGAGCGACGCGGCATGGCGCCGTGGCGCACTCTCGAGACGCTCGATGATCCGGCCGCCGGCAAGCAGCGCGACCGAGCAGCCCTGCCCCGCCGTGTCGAGCGCCAGGATGTTCACCCGGCGTGCTCCAGCGACGTCAGGCCCAGTCCAACCAGGAAATCCACCGCCTCGTCCTCGCTGCGTACCAGCGGCATCGGCGGCAAGCTGGCGAGGAACACCCGCCCGTAGCCCTTGCCCAGCAGGCGTGGATCGCACACCACCGCGAGGCCCGCGTCATCGACGTCGCGGATGAGCCGGCCGATGCCCTGCTTCAGGCTCAACACCGCCTGCGGCAGCTGCACGTCCCGGAACGGCTCGCGCCCGGCGTCGCGCGCCGCCTCGAGGCGGGCCTTCAGCAGCGGGTCGTCGGGCGCCGCGAACGGCAGCTTGTCGATCAGCACAACGGACAACGCCGGCCCCTTCACGTCGACGCCCTCCCAGAAGCTCTGCGTGCCGAGCAGCACCGCGTTGCCCAGGCGACGAAAGCTCGCAAGCAGCCGGCCGCGCGGCTCGTCGCCCTGCACCAGCACCGGGAAGCCGAGCGCCTCGGCCTGCGGGCGCAGCACGCGCGCGGCCGCCTGCAGCGCGCGGTGGCTGGTAAACAGGAGGAAGGCGCGCCCGCCGCTCGCCTCGAGCAACGGCAGGGCGATCTCGACGACCCGCCGCGTGTAGTCCGGGTCCGATGGCTGCGGCATGCCGCCCGGCACATACAGCCGCGTGCGCCGGCGGAAGTCGAACGGGCTGTCGAGCCGCAGCGTCTCCGCCTCCTCCAGCCCGAGGCGATCCAGGAACGCGCCGAAGTCGTCGCCCACCGCGAGCGTGGCAGACGTGAATACCCAGCCGCAGCCCCTGCTCGTCACCTGGGCGGCGAGCGCGCGGCCCGCGTCGACGGGTGCGGCATGAAAGCTCGCGCTGCGCCGGCCGGTCTCGGCCCAGCGCAGCTCGAAGCCCTCGCCGCCGGCACGAATGGTCGCGGTGCGCGCCGCCAGCGCCCGCGCGCGGCGCTCGACGGCATCGATGCCGGCACTCGGGCCGCCCAGCGCATCGCAGGCCGTCGCCACACCGCCGGCCGCGGTTTCCAGCTGTGCGAGCGCCTCGTCGGTCCCGGCCGGCAGCTCCGGCCACGACAGCCGCGCGCCGCCGCCCGCCAGCATTGCGGCCGCCTCGCGCGCCGCGCGCTCCAGCGCGTCGACGGCGCCCTCCAGGGCGGGATTCCAGGCGCCGGCATTGAGTGCCTCGGCGCGCACGTCGGCCACCAGGCCGAGGGCCTGGCGCGTGCCGACGTTGACGCCGAAGAAGCGCGCCGCGATCTCCGGCAGCTGGTGCGCCTCGTCGACCACCACGGCATCGGCCCCGGGCAGCAGTTCGCCGAAGCCTTCCTCTTTCAGCGCCAGGTCCGCGAGAAGGAGGTGGTGATTGACCACCACGACCTCCGCCTTCAGTGCCTCGCGTCGCGCCCTGACGACGTGGCAACGCTGGAATTCGGGGCATTCCTGGCCGAGGCAGTTGTCCGCGTTCGAGGTCACGCGCCCCCAGACGGGCGCATCCTCCGGGATGCCCGGCACCTCGGCGATCTCGCCGTTTTGCGTCGTCGCGGCCCAGGCCTGAATCTTCGCCAGGCGACGCGACTCGCGTACGGCTCCCGGGCCCTCTTCGAGTGCGAGCGCGAGCCGGTGGCGGCAAAGGTAATTGGCGCGCCCCTTGAGGAGTGCGACATGCACGGGACGGCCGAGCGCGCCGCAGATCGCCGGCAGGTCGCGCCGGTAGAGCTGGTCCTGGAGCGTCTTCGTGCCGGTCGAGATGACGACCGTGAGTCCCGCATCCAGCACCGGCGCCAGGTAGGCATAGGTCTTGCCGGTCCCCGTACCCGCCTCGACCAGCAGGATGCCGCGCCGCTCGAGTGCGCTCGCGACCGCCTCGGCCATGCGGCGCTGGCCGTCGCGCGGGCGAAACCCGGCCAGTGCCCTCGCCAGCACGCCGTCCGCGTCGAAGGCCTCGCCGATGCGCTCGGCCGCGCTCAACCGCCCGCCCCGGCCCGTTGCAGCAGGCTCGCCGCCGCGCTGCGTGCGGCGGGGTCGCGTGTCGCCAGGCTGAGCGCCTTGCGCGCCATGCTCTCCGCCGCGGCAAGCTGGCCCGCCGCCAGTCTCAGGTTGCCGAGTTCGATCCAGATCCAGGGGTTGTCGCCGTCGATCCTCAGGGCGCGCTCAAGCGTCGCCCCGGCCATCGCGTCATCGCCGAGCAGCATCTCGCGCCGTGCCTGTTCCAGCAAGCTCTCTCCCGCGCGGTGATAACTCGGCGGCGGCAGGGGTTCGGGCTCGGGCTCGGGCAGCGGCATGGGCCGGGCACTGCGGTCCGGCTCGGTCGGCGGCAGCTCTGGCCCGGCACCGGTATCGTGCCGCGGGTCCTGGTCGCGCGGCGCGTCCTCCATGGGCAGGATCGCGCAGCCGGACAGCAGCGCCAGCGCCACGACGCACGCCGCGAGGCGGCACCCTCCCGCCGTGCGTGCGCGTGCATCGCTACGCCGCCATGCGGTCCTCACTCGCCTCGCAATACTCGCCTGAGCCATTCGATTCCCTGTTCCAGTGGATTGTCGCCCTCGACGCCCGCCGGCGCGCAACCGCGCTTGCTGTAAAGCGTCGCGTCCAGCGGCACCGGCACGACCACGGTGTCGGCGCAGCCCCCCCGGGCCAGCAGTCCGGAGGCAAACTCGATTTCGACCTCGACAAGGCCGTCGGCCGACACGGGGAGAAACTCGCCGGCGCCGACGCCCGCCATGATGTCCACCCAGATCGGCAACGCGCCGCTCGCGCCCGTCAGCCCCGTGGGGGTGTTGTCGTCGCGCCCGACCCACACCACGGCCAGAGTATCGCCCCCGAAGCCTGCGAACCAGCTATCGCGAAAGTCGCCGGAAGTGCCGGTTTTGCCCGCGTAGCGGCGTCCCCCGAGGCGCGCGTTCGCGGCGCGCGCCGTGCCGCGCTCGAACACCATGCGCATGGCGTGCTGCAGCTGGACGACGGCGGCCGGCTCCGCCACCGCCTCGATCTCCAGCGGATAGCGCGACAGCGGCAGGCCTTCCGCGTCGAGTACGGCGCTCACCGAGCGCAGCGGCGCCCGGAAGCCGCCCGCGGCGAGCGCGCCGTAGATGCCCGCGACCTCGAGCGGCGGGAACTCCACCGAGCCGAGCAGCAGCGACGGGTAGGCCGGCGGTGCGGCGGCGCCCGCGAGCCTCCCGAGCCGCTCGGCCACGCTGTCCACGCCGATCTCGAGCCCCAGGTCCACCGTGGCGAGGTTCAGCGATTCCACCAGGGCGCGCATCAGCGACACCGGGCCGCGGTTCTCGTTGTCGTAATTCGTCGGCTGCCACACCGTGCCGTCGGGCAGGGGCACGTCGATCGGCCAGTCATCCAGCGTCGAGGCCAGCGTATAGCGTCCCGACTCGAGCGCCACGAGATAGACGGCCGGCTTGACCAGCGAGCCGATGGGGCGACGCGCGTCCAGCGCCCGGTTCAGTCCGCCGAAACTGCCCTCCGCGCCGCCGACGATTGCCAGCACCTCGCCGGTTCCCGGGCGTGTCACGACGGCTGCCGCCTCCACGTCGGCGGTGTCCTCGCCGGCCTTGCGGAGGCGCGCGATGCCTTCGCTGACGGCGGCCTGGGCCGTGCGCTGCGCCAATGGATCGAGCGTCGTGAGCACGATCAGGCCCGTCGAGTCGAGGTCGGCATCGCGGTAGTCGCGCCTGAGCTGCCGCCGCACCAGGCCGAGGAAGGCCGGCTGGTATGCGGGTCCGGCTGCCGCGCCGCCGCGCAGATCGAGTTTCTGCGCCACGGCAGCCTCCGCCGCCGGGGCGCCGATCACGTCCTGCTCGACGAGGATCTGCAACACGAGGTCGCGCCGTTCGCGCACGCGGTCCGGCTGCCGCCACGGATTGTAGTACGAGGGCCCGCGCACGATCGTGACGAGCGTCGCCGTCTCCGCCACGTCCAGCTCCAGCAGCGGCTTGCCGAAATAGAACGCCGCCGCCAGGCCAAAGCCGTGGATGGCGCGCGGGCCGTCCTGGCCCATGTACACCTCGTTGATGTACGCGGTGAGGATGTCTTCCTTCTCGTAGTGCCATTCGAGCAGCAGCGCCATCGCCGCCTCGGTGATCTTGCGCCCCCAGGTCCGGCGGCTGTCGAGGAAATAACTCTTCACCAACTGCTGCGTGAGCGTGCTGCCGCCCTGGCGCACCTCGCCGGCGCGCAGGTTGACCAGCAGCGCGCGCAGGATCCCGCCCGGATCGAGGCCGCGATGGCGCTCGAAGCGGCGATCCTCGACCGCGACCAGGGCGTCCTCGAGCAGCTGCGGAACTTCGTCCGGAGCGAGGACGATACGGTCCTCGCCGTGCGCCGGGAAAATACTGCCGATGCGCATCGGGTCGAGTCGCAGCAGGGGCAGATCGCGTCCCTGGGCGTCGCGGATGCGGCCGACGCCCGCGGCGGTGAAATCCACCTGTGCCACGGTCGCCGGCTGCTCGCCGTCGGCGAAGCGGAACGGGCGTGTCATCAGGCGAATGCTGGCGCCCTCGCGCCACCAGAATCCCGGCCTTGGCGTGCTGCCGTCCGCCTCCCGGTAGCCTTGCGCGCCGAGCAGCTCGATGAACCTGTGAATGCCGAGCGGCAGTCCCGCGTACAGCTCGACGGGCTCGGCGAATACCTGTGCCGGCCGGTCCCAGCGGCGCCCCTCGAACTGGCCCGTGATGCGCGCGTCCAGCCAGATGAACCACGCGAGCAGCCCGACGAGTCCGGCGACTGCAGCGATCAGCAGGATGCGGCGCAGCCGGGGC
This sequence comes from Gammaproteobacteria bacterium, assembly GCA_035514535.1. Classification (GTDB taxonomy): domain Bacteria; phylum Pseudomonadota; class Gammaproteobacteria; order Steroidobacterales; family XN24; genus XN24. The sequence goes on along the minus strand of DATKAZ010000072.1, from coordinate 1,778 downwards.
GGCACTCGCCTGCCGGCGCGCTTTGCGTCACCGCCGCGACGGGGCGTGGTCTGGCGCCCTCTCACGGCGTCTCCGGTGCGGCAGAATCATCGCGCCCGCCATCGCCGGGCACGGCGCGAAAGGACACGAGCCCGGCGACGCCGGGGAGATGCGGGCCAGCCAGCTCCCAGCGGATATGACTGTAGTCCGCAATCCTGGCGGCACGCGGTTCGCCCTCGGGATCATCGGCCGCGGGCGAAAGCGAGAGCTCCGCAGGCGCGCCGAAGCTTCGCCCCCCGTCGACCGAGAAACGGATTTCGGCCCCCGGCCCGAGCGCACTGTTTGCAACGTAATTCATCCCGTCCGGAATCCCGAGCACGATCCGCAGCCGTGGTGCCGGTCGCGTCCCTTCGTAGCGAAAGCGCGCAGTGTACAGCCGTTGCACGGCGCCCTCCGGTCGTGCGCCCTCCACCAGCCGCTCGCCGCCGTCCGCAGCGCCGACCACCCAGGCCGGCTCCAGGCTCACGCGCGGTTCGGCAACGTCCTGCGCGATCCCCGAATGCGCCCCGAGAATGCCCGCGAACGCGAAAAACACGCCCGCAAACTTGCTTTTCGATGCCGAAATTAACTTCAACGACTTGACTCTGTCCCGCGTTGCGCTATATTGTGCATTGCATCAATGCTGCATTGCATCAATAGACCGAGGTTCAGAACATGATGACCAGAATCGAACAACTTACCGACAACCTGAAAGCCGAATCCCGCACGCTCGCGGATCGCGCCGTCTCCGGGTTGCGGAGTGCCGGCCTTGAGACCGCCGAGCTGCTGACAAAGTCCAAGCGTCCCGTGCATGCGCTCGCGGACACCGGCCTCAAGCTCAACAACATGGCTCACAAGAACGTCGAAAAGCTGCTCAAGCAGCAGGTCGCCGCGCTCGATGACATCATCGACGGCGGTGCCCGCCGGCTCGAGACGGCCGCCAGGGCCCGGACGATCCGGACGCTGGTCGACGGCCAGATTGCCGCCCTGCCGAAGACTCGCAAGCATGCCGTGAAGAATGCCCGCGAGGCCGTCTCGCACGCGCGCGAGACCGGCGATGCCGTCGGCGATCTCTTCAAGGACGTCGTCGTGGACATCTCCACCGCCCGCAAGCCCACTGCCCGCAAGCCCGCGCGCAAGAAGGCCGCCGGACGCCCGGCCGCGCGCAAGAAGGCCCCCGGCCGCAAGCCCGCCGCCAAGAGAAAGACGACTGCCAGGAAAGCGTCCGCCAAGAGAAAGACAACTGCCAGGAAGGCGTCCGCCAAGAAGCGCACGAGCCGCAAGGCGGCCTGAAGGCCGGCCCCTCCCCGCGGCGTGGCCGGCCCACGCCGGGGCGCAGCCCGCTGACTGCCCACGAGGCCCTCCCCGGAGGGCCTCGTTTTTTCCGGCGGCATCAGTGCCCGCGAGCGCCTGTCGTACCGTCGGCTGCACGGCGATTCAGTGCGCCCTCCGGCGACGACTCATGAGGTCTTCTTCCTTCCGGCCCGCGTCTTCTTGCCGCGCGCCGACGTCCGGCAGGTCGAGGAACTCGCGCAACTCCGTCGGGCCGACTTCGACTTCGATCCGGATTTTCATGATCGCTCCAACGATGAAAAACAGGAAAACGGGGTCAGATACGCTTTTCGGTCGAAAACCGTATCTGACCCCGTTTTTCTGACCCCGTTTTTCTCCGTTTTTCTAGTCTTCCTGGATGAAGGTGATCGCCTGGTCGGAACCCGGCTGCACGATGCGGCCGAGGCCGATGACGCCCTCGCCGCTGA
>DATKAZ010000071.1:0-14683 GCA_035514535.1 Gammaproteobacteria bacterium | reverse complement strand
CCGACGACAGCGGCCCGGGCAGCCTGCGGCAGGCCCTCCTCGACGCCAACGCGGCGGCCGGCGCGGACCAGATCGTGTTCGACATTCCCGGCGCCGGGCCGCACACCATCGTGGTGCAGACCGCGCTGCCGGCGAGCGACGACACCGTGCTGATCGATGGCTACAGCCAGCCGGGCGCCAGTCCCAATACCCTGGCGGTGGGCTGGGACGCCGAACTGCGCATCGAGCTCGACTTCAACGCGATCGGACCGAGCTTCGGCATTCACGGCATCCACCTGCGCGAGGGACCCGGCAGCGAAGTGCGCGGACTGGCGCTGGTGAACATGAAAGGCATCTCGATCCAGGTCGAGGCCGACGATGCGGTGGTCGCCGGCAACGTGATCGGTCTGCGCGCCGATGCCCGCACCCCGAACGACCTCGGTCACGGTTGGCTGCTCGGCAACACCGGCGCCATCCATGCCCGGCGTACCCGCATCGAGGGCGCGCGCCGGATCCGCATCGGCGGACCCGCCGCGGCCGACCGCAATCTGGTCGCCGGCACTACCGGCGGCGTCAGCGCCCACAGCGGCTTCTTCCCCGACAACCGGATCGAGGACGTCACGATCGAAAACAACTGGCTCGGGCTCGACCGCAGCGGCCTGAGCGTAGTGGCCGTGCACACTGGCATCGCCTTGGTCTCCACGCTGCGGGCGACGGTGCGCGACAACGTGATCGCGAACCCCGGGGCCGGCGGCAGCCAGCTTGGCCCGTTCGCCGGCGGCGGCCGCGCTCTGCACAGCGAGCTCTCGAGCGAAATCGTGGTGGAGGGCAACCGGGTCGGCGTCGACCCCTACGGTGACGGAGTCGAGCTCGGGCTGGTGCCGTTCGGCGGCAATTCGGGCTTCAATTTCACCGGCCCGACCACCGTCGGCGCGCAGATCGGCGATCCGCTCGACCCGGCGCGCGGCAATCTGATCGCGCATCTCAACTCGGACGGCATCGTCGTGTCATCGGACGCACGCCAAATCGAGCTGGCCGGCAACCGGGTGTTCTGGATCGGCGAGCCGCATGGCACCTACAAGTTGGCGATCGACCTGCAGCTGCCCGCCGGGCCCAACACCAACGACCCGCTCGATGCGGACGCCGGCGCCAACGACCTGCAGAACCATCCGGTGCTGGCCACGGCGACCCGCAACGGCGCCAGCACCGACGTCCTGGGCATGCTGTCCAGCGCCGCGAACACCAGCTACCGGGTCGAGTTCTTCGCGTCGACCTATTGCGCCACGGATGGCCGCGGTAACGCCCAGCACGTGCTCGGCGACACCCAGGTCATGACCGACGGCGCAGGCGAGGCGGCGCTCGCCGTGTTCCTGCCGGCGGTGCCGGCGGGGCAGTTCGTCAGCGCCGTCGCCACCGACCCGGAGGGCAACAGTTCCGAGCACGGCCCCTGCGTGGAGGTCAGCGGCGGGCCGCGGCCCGGCGCCCTGCGTTTCTCCAGCAAGCGCTACGAGACGGTCGAATTCGGCCCGATCATGCTGGCCACGGTGCGGCGTGTGGGCGGCAGCGACGGCGCAGTCTCGGTGCGGGTGACCAGCGAGGACGCCAGCGCCGTGGCCGGCGCCGACTACCTTCCGATCGACACGGTGCTGAACTGGGCCGACGGCGACGCTACGGATCGGATGATTCCGCTCACCCTGCTCGACGACTTCGAGATCGAGCCCGACGAGTACTTCGTCCTTCGGCTGCGCCAACCCGGCGGCGGCGCGACGCTCGGCCCGATCAGCGGATGCGCGGTGATCCTGCATCAGGACATTCCCGAGGCGATCTTCGCCGACGGGTTCGAGGGCTGAGTTGCGCACCGCCACCGCGGTCGCGTGCCCCGTGGCGCGTTGCGCACCCGTGTCGGCGCGAGTGAAGCGGCGGGGGCGCGGGATTAAGCTAGGCTGCGGTCTACCGCCCGCGCCTGGCCCTCCCCGCGCATGCCCTCGCCACCCGCACCTGCCGCCCTGCTACCGGAGTCGATGCGCTTGGCCGGCATGCGCCTGAGTCCAGCCGAGCAGCGCCTGTACGCAGCGGACGGTGCGGTCATCGCGCTCGAGCGCAAGGCCTTCGACCTGCTCTGCTTCCTGGTGGCCCAGCGCGACCGCGTGGTCGGCAAGGACGAGCTGCTGCTGCAGGTCTGGGGCCGGCGTATCGCCTCCGACACCGTGATCGCCCAGGCCGTGTCCAAGGCGCGGCGCGCGCTGGTGCAAGGCGGCGGCCATGCCGAGTGGGTCGACGCCGCCCGCGGCGTCGGCTACCGGTACGTCGGACCGGCCGAGGTCGCGATTCCGGTCGATGGGGTGGCGAAGGCGACGCCGACGGCGGGGTTCCGGCGTCGTTGGCCGCTCGCGGCGCTGGTCGCATTGGCACTGGCGCTGGGCGTATACGCCGGCATGGCCTGGCAGCGCCAACAGGCGTTGCGCGATCCCCTGCGCGTCGCCGTGCTGCCCTGGCGTGACGACAGCGGCGAATCGCAGCTCGCCTGGTCCAGCCTGGGGCTGCAGGGCCTGGTGATCGATGCGTTGGCCAATGACCGGCGGATCGCGGCGGTGCCGCAGGGCAATGTGCGGGCCTTGCTCGGGGCCCGCCCCGACCTGGCCGACCCGGAGGCCCAGGCCGACTATCTCGCCGCGGCCACCGGCGCGCACCACGTCTACGCCGGGCGTCTGTTGCGCGAGGGCGAGGGCTATACGGTCGAGTTGATGCTGGTGGGCGAGGGCGCCAACGCCTCGACCCGCATCGCCGGCACGGCACCGGCGGAGCTGGCACTGGCCGCAGGCAGCGAACTCACCCAACGCCTGCTGCCCGGCTTCGATCCGGCCCGCCCGTCGCCGCTGTCGCGCGTCGCCTATGCCAACGAGGCCTACGCGCGCGGGCTCGATGCGCGCCTGCACGGGCGCGCCGCCGAGGCGGCACAACATCTGGAAAGCGCGCTCGACGTCGACCCCGAGCTGCTGCCGGCGCGCTTTCAGCTCAGCCTCGCCTACCAGCTCGAGCGCGACAACACCGCCTGGAAGCGCACACTGGACGAACTGCTCGAACTCGCGCAGGCGCGTGGCGACCGCCTGCACCAGGGCCTGGCGCTGGGTGGGCTCGGCGTGCACGCCTGGCGCGAGGGCCGTTTCGAGGACGCCGAGGCCGCGATCCGCGCCTCGATCGCCTACTTCGATGGGCCCGCCGACGCCACGCGGATTGCCAGTGCGCGCGGCAACCTCGGCAGCCTGGCCGCGATCCAGGGCCGCTTCGACGAAGCCGAGGTGGAAATGCGCGCCGCGCTCGCGGTGTTCGAGTCGGCCCGGATGCAGGTCGAGGTCGCGCGGGTGAGCAAGAACCTCGGCGTGCTCGACATCGACCGCGGCCGCTTCGATGCCGCGCGCGCATGGTTCGAGCGCAGCCGCGGCCTGCGCCAACGACTCGGGCTGGAGCGCGATCTCGCCGACACCCTGGTCTCGCTGGGCGCGGCCGACCTCGGCCTGGAGGCGCCGGCGGCGGCACAGGCCAGCCTCGAACGTGCCGCCGAGATCTTCGCGCGCTACCGCGATCCGCTGCTGGAATCCGACGCACTGGCGCGGCTCGCGCAGGCCCAGATCGCGCAGGGGCAGCTGAGCGCGGCGGCGCAGAGCGCGGGGCGCAGCCTCGCCGCGGCACGCGGCGCCGACAACGCCTCGGCGCGCGGGCTGGCGCACCTGCGTCTGGCCCGGATCGCCGCGCTGCGCGGCGATCGCACCGGAGCGTTGGCCGAACTCGAGCGAGCCGAGGAAGCGATGCGCGCGGGCAACGACCCCAAGGGTCTCGCCCGCGTGACGCTCGACCGCCTGGCGCTGCAGAAGGACGACGCGCGGGATCCGGCCGCGCTCGAAACCCTGCTCGACGAGGTGCGCCGCACAGGCTGGAAGGGTCTCGAAGTCGAACTGCTGGCCTTGCGCGCCGACTGGGACGACACGCCGGCGGCCGCGCGCGCCGATCTCGGCGCGGCCTATGCCCTGGCTCGGGCGATCGGCGAACCGGCACTGGTCACGGACCTGGCCTGCCGCTATGCCGGGCTTGCGCCCGACGCGGCGGACGCCGATCACGCCGCGGCCGAGGCCCGCTGCCTCGAGGCGGCGACACGCCAGTCTGCGGCCGCACGCTTCCAGGCGAGACGTGCGCTACGCAACGGCGACATCGAGGCGGCGCGCAACGCCTGGCGGCGGGCACGCGAACTCGCCGGCGAAGCGTGGTCGGTGGCCGATCAGGCGGAACTGGAATCCACCGCCGCCCCGGACGAAGACGCCCGCTAGGGCGAGCCGACCTCACCCTTCTTCCACTCCGCACTGTCCACCCACGCCGCGGGAGCCGACTATCTCGGCGAGATAACAGAAAAGATGGCGAAGGCGTTCGAGTGCAGCCACGCCCCGGTTTTCTTGGTCAGATTTCGGATCTCACCGGTCTCAAGATTGCGCAGAGCCAGGTCGCCCGTTTCCCACTGCACGTAGGTCAAGTAGCGGCCGTCCCGGGAAATCGCGCCGTACCAGTCGGCGTCGAAAGGACCTAGAGAGCGTGGCGCCGCATCGTGTTCTGCCGGTTGCGCCCGCTCCGTCTCCACGAATATCTGGTCCACCTGGTCTGGTGCGGGGACATGACTACCGAGACTTGGCTGTTTTCCAGGTTGATCCTGAGCCAAGCTGGCAACCGTGAACAAAGCCACAAACAGAGATGTCCAGCTCCATCGGATAGCGTTCGTCAATATGGATGGCTGCATCGTCTACCTCCAGTCCGGGTGCGCGTCGACGCTATCGTTGTTCGTGAGGCACTGCTGGTTCGAGCCATCGGCATTGACCACGCAGATCTCGTATGTGTCCCGCGCGCCTTCCTTCCCCGCGTTGAAGGCGATGTGCCTCCCATCGGGCGACCAAGTAGGGCGCGCCTCAGAGCGATCCGCGGTGTGCGTTAGCCGCTGAATGTTCGACCCGTCTGCGTCCATGACATAGATTTCCCAGTTTCCGTCGCGGGTGGAGTCAAATGCAATCCGCGTACCGTCAGGCGACCAGGCCGGGCCAGCGTCCACGCCGGAGGGCGGGTGCGTGAGTTGCTGGGCTCCCGAACCATCCACATTCATCACCCACAGGGCGAAGTTGCCGCCGCGATTGGACACGAAAGCAAGTTTCTGCCCGTCAGGCGACCAAGCCGGATACCAATGGCGGTTTTGGCCGCTGGTGAGAGCTTGAGTGCCGGACCCATCTGCATTCATGACCCAGATGTGCGAAGACACATAATTCTCGCTGGCGTCCCGCGTCGCGAGGTCGTAGGCAATGCGCTTGCCGTCAGGAGACCATGCGGGACCGCCTTCCTCTTCGGCAGTATGCGTGAGCCGCCGCACGTTGCGACCATCAGCATCCATCACATACAACTCCGCATTGCCGTCGCGGTTGGACTGAAACACGATCTGCGTGCGCTCGGGAGACCAGTCGGGGACGCGGTTGGCAACTTCCTGCTTTCCGACCTTCGTGAGCTGGTGCACGTTGGAACCATCCGGCTCCACTACGTAGATCTCATTTGTGCCACTGCGATTGGAGTCGAAAACGATCCGACCGCTGCCAGCCTTCCAGGTAACTGGGCCCGTGATGGATCCGACATCAACAACTGCAATGCGCCCAAAAGCGTCGTCATCGCCCTGTGCGACTGCGATCCAGGTGCCGTCTGGACCCCATTCGGGGTTGAAGTCGTTACGGCTCCCGTCGGTGACCTGGATGACTGAACCTCCCTCGACCCGTTTCAGGCAGAGTGCATTGCCTCTCGGAAGCACCGGACAGCCATACGCGATCCAGCGACCATCGGGACTCCACGCCGGCCCTCGTCCACCATCGAAGGTGAACTGCCGTGCCGCACTTTCTCCCTCCGCGACCGGCATCTTCCAGAGGTCGCGTGCGCCGCTGCGCTGAGACGGAAATGCGATCCACTTCCCGTCGGGCGAGATCGTGCTCTTGCCGTCGAATGCGGGATGCGTGGTCAAACGACGCGCCGTGCCGTCGAGCGCAACCACCCAAACATCGGACTCCGTACCGGGGACGTCTCGCAAGACGGCCAATTGCCGTCCGTCGGGAAACCATTGCGGATAATAGTCGTCCTCAGCCAGTGACCTGCCTGTCAGTTGTCGCGGAGCGCCGCCCGCCGCTGGCATGATCCAGATGCCGCCGTACTCCGAGCCATTCACCGCACGACTTGCGCGAAAAGCGATCCATTGTCCGTCACGCGACCAAGAAGGGCGGGTGCAATCCCAGTCAAAATCCGGCAGCGTGAGCGGACGGGAAGTGCTGCCACTCGTGGCGACGATCCAGAGGCGTCGACGTCCTCTTCCCTCAACTTCGACCCGGGAGAAGATGACATGCTTTCCATCTGGCGAGGGAGCAGGCTCGGCGTCTTCGTAGCGCTTGTCGTGGGTCAGCGATCGGACGGGCTGCAGGTCGATATTGCGCGCGGAAGCAGCAGCGTGCTTTGGCAGCAGAGCTTGCAGGCCGTCCGCCCAGCCGATGTCCGTGTGCGTCTGGTCATGCCCTCCGGCGAATTCCGCATAGTGGACCTCGTAGCCCTTTGCCTGCAGGACATCCCGCAGGTGGCGATTGCTGAACAACAAGTTATCTTCGTCCCGCTCGAACAGCCCGACATCGAGGTAAAAGCGCAGCGGTTGCTTCGGTGCGGCAGCGAACTCGCGCATGATGAATCCATGAGACGGCGCTACCACAAAGGCCGACAATGACAGGACGTTGCCAAAGGTCTCCGGGTGCCTGAGGCCTAAGTACAGAGCAGCAAGTCCGCCCAGACTTCCACCACCGACCACCGTGCGCTGCGGGTCGGAGCTGACTCGGTAACTTGTGCGGACCCAGGGCACCACTTCGGAGACAACAAACCGGTTCCACTCCTCCGAGCACTCCAACTCTGCCCTGCGATTCTGCTGCTCTATCCACACCGCCACGACTGGCGTGATCTTTCCCTCGCCAATGAGGTGATCCAGAACTGCGGCCGACTTGCTGGTCCCAAATTCGCTGCCGTCGAAATTGACCAGCAGCGGGTACAGGTCCAAGCTGCCCTCATACCGCGGAGGCAAGTAAATCCACATACGCCGCTCGCCCCCCAGCACCTTGCTGGCGAACGTGTGCTCGACGATGCTGCCTTTTTCCTGAGTAACATAGGTGAGCCAGGGCCTGGGTGGAGCATCCGGCAGCTCGACGAGTGAAACGACCCAGTCTTTGTCAGCGTGAGGCCGAACCTCACGCCGTGGGTTCAAGCGATCGTGCTGCCAGGTTGCGGCACGGGTTTCGTAGTCCTTGCGCTCCGTCAACTCCGCCGAGGGCAGGAGAGAATCATTGGGCGACAGATAGTAGGAGAAGCGAGCATCATGGGGCAGGGTGTAAGACCTGAACCACACGTCCGTCCCCGGGATTCTTTCCATCGAGTGGTCAATCAGGTCGCCACGAGTAAAGCTCCACATGATTGTCACGCCCGAGAAGATGACAATGTTTCGCGTTTCATCCCCGCCGCGCCAGAGGAAGGTCACAAGCAAATGCTTGTCATCGCCTGAGATGGACTCGATCAGCGGGGTGCCGCGCTCGCTGACCTCGCTCCAGAACTCCTCCAGGGCTTCCGCCCCTCGATAGCGTACGGCTTCAGGCAGCCGCCGTATTCTTTCGCTTTGCGGCCGCTCAGCGCGAGCATGATGGGGGAAGTCGGGTGCCGACGGTGTCCGGGCCATTTCGTGAGTGGCCTGGTACACGACTAACCCCCAATCGCTCCCGTGCTTGACCCAGACTCTGGTAAATCGGGTACTCGTCGTTCTTTCCGAGTCGCGCACTCGAGTGATGGTGCGGCCGGTGACGACCGCGGCGTTCCCGTACAGGCGCACCTCAACTCCTTCGTCTTCCCTTAGAGTTGGGGCCTGGCCGTCGGTGGCGGCAATGCTGGCCAGAATTTCTGCTCTGCTGCGTTCTTTTCCCAGGGGATCGACGAAGACATATTCCAGCGCCAGAAGGCGGTCGAGGGCCTTAGCGTCGTCTCGCTGGAGAGCTCGCAACCGCTCACGTTCCGCGCTCATGATCTCCGCCTGCGCGTCCCTGGCAGCTACGCCGGCCTGTGACACCCTCTGACTTACCGTGGGCACCAAGCGCGCCGGCTGCGGCTCCTCCGAGAACCGCCGCAGCATGAACGTCCCTTGGAAGGCGACATTGCGCCACCCATCGTCCTGTTTTATCCATACGCGCAGAAAGCGCGAATGGTTCGTGGCGCGCCGGTCATTCATAACGAAGCCGGTGATGGTGCGTCCAGTTACGACGGCAGTGGAACCGTACAGTCGCACTGCAATGTCATCATTGTGCTGGTCGGAAGGAAGGTACTCGTCGCGAAAATAGCGGATTACCTCCTCCCGCCTGCGGAACTCCCCATAGCCGCTGGTAAGAGTGAAATCCGCCGATAACAGCCGTTCGAGCGCAGCGATATCACCTTGCCGGTAGGCTTCGACCCGATCCGCTTCCAGCTTGAGGATCTCGCGGGCAGCCACATCTGACCCAGTGCTGCCGGGGAATTCGGGACCGGCCAAATGCGCTGCGGACTGTTGCGCGGCTTGCGCGCCAGTCAGCATCAGCAGCAGCAACGCGGTTAGCAACCGCCTTCCGGACCCGAACCTAATCCGCTCGTTCATTGATCTCCCTTGCCACTCGATTGCCCGAGTGCAGGGTACCTTGCATCCAGCGGATCCAGGGGGAGGTATGATCGCCGGCAAAGTGGACGCGTCCTTCGGGCCGAGCAACATGGGGCCAGAGTTCGCTCATTTGGCCTGGCTTATACCAGGAGGAGGCACCGCGCGCCCACGTGTCTTCATCCCAACACTTGGAGACGCCCCCCTCAAAGTTCTTCCGTATGCCGGGAAAAACGTTCTCCTCGCCGCGGCCCCGCCTTCCTCCCTCCCCTTCAAGGGGAGGGCTGGGGTGGGGATGGTGTTGCCAAGACGTACGAAAAGCCCCGCAGCGATGCGGGGCTTTTTTGTGCGCAGCTTTTGTGCGCAGCCGGAGTGGCACCGTGCGGCGATTGCGGTGTATGCCCGTCCTGCACCACCAGGCGCATGGTGGCGACGGCGGCGCATCTGGTCGACGAGGTCATTCCGCGGATACCGATGCGGCAGTGGGTGTTGTCGCTGCCGAAGCGGCTGCGGCCGGCGTTGCGCGAAGATGCGACGTTGGCTACCCGAGTGCTGCGGATCTTTCTGGCGGCGGTGCAGGCGCGGGTGCGCACGCGGGTACTGGCCGCCTATCGCCGTCGCGGAAATAAACCCGTTGCACTGCCCGCGCTGTGGCAGTCGCATGCGGCTTATCGCCTTCATCCTCGAGCGTGCGGTGATCGTGAGCATCCTCGACCACCTCGGCGAGCCCAGTGAACCGCCGCGCGCCGCGCCGATCCGCGATCCGCCTGAAGTCGCCGCGTGGCGGCGGATGCAAATGGCCGAGAGCGATGTCCTTGTGCTCGACCCTGCGCCGCAACTCATGCCCGACTACGAGAACCAGCGGCAGGATATGGGCTGATCGAGCTGTCGCGCAAAGCGCCGACCCGAGCGCGGCGCCAGCGGTGACGGCTGGGCGCGAGGCGGCAGCAATGGCGTCAATTCGCACCGCGACCTTCAGTGGAGCGTACTGACGCCGGCTTGGGCCCGGTGAGAGCCACCGGTGGGAGGAGCGGCGTCGTGGCTGCACGCGCTGCGGATGCTGCCGAGCAGGCGTATGCTTGGCGCTGAAGGGTGATTGGACTTCCTATCCTTGAAAGGGTCGCGTCATCCAGCTTTCAGCGCCGTGCCGCGCCGCCATCCGGGGGTGGACCGGCGAGGATGACGCCGGCACGTGGCTCGAGCCGTCCCATCAGGCCCCAGCCGCCGAACACGTCGCTCACGGCCAGCAGCAGCTCGTTCTCGCCCGCGCGCAGCGGCAGGTAGACGGTTGCCTGATCGATTGTGATGAGCCCGTCGCGCCGCGGGAAATTGAAGCTGTAGCCGTTGACTCCCGAGAAGAGCAGATCACGGTTCAGGAACACGCTCGCATCGTCGCTGTACCCGACCGTGAAGGGCACGGTGACGGGCCGCTCGGCGCGAATCGTCACCCGGGCGAGCGCCGCCAGCCGGCCGGGCTGCGCCGGCAGGTCGACGACGCGATCCAGCGGGACGAGTCCCGACGGCTCGGCGGACGCGTGACGCCAGGGACCCTCGAGAACGTCCGACGGAAGATCCGCTGGAGGGCCGGTCGAGCTGGGCGCGAAGGCTCCCGACACCTCCCACGCGGTAATTACGCCCGGCGCGATCGAGGGAGGCTCCGCTTCCGGAAACGCGAAGTCGGCCACGCCGGGCTGGACGACGATGTTCGAAATGGCGGAGGGCCGGTCGGTGCCCCGCTCGGCGCTGGCGTCGAGCGCCGCGAAGCCGATGAATCCCTCGGCCGGCGGGTGCGCCAGCCGAGGGACGATGAGCGCCGGGGTCGGGTCATCTCCGAGGAACAGGGCTGCCTGAGAACCCCTGACGACCAACCGGACCCGCACCCACGCGCCGAGCGGCATCGTGGCGGTGGCCGTTTCACCCGGCCCGTGATAGAGCTGCCACGCGCTGCGGCCGCCCGCGAACGCCGGCGCGTACTGCAGCGCATCGGGCAGACCCAGCTTGTGCGGCCTGATATAGATCTCCTCCCAGACATCCGGCGACTGCGCGCGGAACCGCACGCCGACGAACGTGCGGCGCGGCGAGGCGGCGACGTCGAACGCGATCGTGCCGTCGCGGAAGCGCTGCCCGGGGTGATACGCCGCGCCCGTGCCGAAGCCGAGCGCGTCATGTCCGAGCTGGCGCTCCACTTTCACATCGCCCGATAGTGTCCAACCGTCGTCGGTCATCGCCAGCCGGCGCTCGTTCGACTGCGAGTACGCGGGTCCGGTCGCCGCGGCCACCGCCGCGAGCGCTGCGGCCGCGAGCCATGCGCCTGTCGTGCCCTGCATGCCCGCAGTCTACCGGGGCTGCGCGTCACGGCGCCATGGCTCAATCGCGGCGAGGCTGGTGTTTTTCGCGGATCGTCTCGCGGAAGCGGGTGGGCGAGACGCCGGTTTCGCGGCGGAAGAACCGGCTGAAGTACGCCGGGTCATCGAAGCCCAGCTGCCCGGCGATCCGCGCCGCCGGATCGTCGGTATGGAGCAGTCGCCGCCGGGCCTCGGCGGCGAGCCGCTCGCGAATCACGGTGCCCGCCGATCGTCCGAGATGGCGCCGGGCCAGATCGTTGAGGTGTCCCGGGGTCAGGCCGAGCAGCGCGGCGTAGTCGCCTACCCGCCGCCGTGCACCCAGGTGCGCGTCGAGGAGCTGCCGGAAGCGGACCGCGTGTCTGACCGACACCGTCGCCGATGCGGGCCGCACGCGGGCGGCGTACAGCCGGTCGAGACGCACCAGCACCTCGTACAGTGCCGCCCGCAGCACGTGTGGGGTGGCCTCGTCGATCCCGCCGAGCTCGCGCCGCATGTCACCCAGGCGCGCGCGCAGCCAGCGCTGGTCGTCCCTGCCGAGGGTGAGCGCGGGCGACCCGCGATCGGGGGCCCACATGCGCCGCGTGTGCAGGAACAGCGCGTCCTGGAAGAAGTCGGCGAGGAAGTCCGCCGCAAAAAACAGGCACACGCCGTCCAGGGTCCTGACCTGCCAGCGGCGCACCTGCCCCGGCGCGGTGAAGAACACGCGGCCGGGACGTACCGGCTCCTGCCGATCGTCCAGCCAAACGCGTCCGCTCCCGCGCGTGACCAGCAGGATCTCGTGGAAGTCGAGCCGATGCGGCTCGTCGCTCCGGATGAACGTCTGGTACTCGTGAATCCACCCGGTGTCGGCCAGCAGCTCGCACCCATACTTCCGGCGGGCAAAGATGATCTTCCGCCACGGCTGACCGCCCGGGCGGGTCATGCCCATGGCGTCCGATGTGCGCTCGCCCCTCGCCACCGCGCCACCATCAGTCGGTCTTGAGCGCGATCAAAGGATCCACCCTGGTGGCCTGCCGCGCGGAAAGATAACTGGCGAGGAGCGAGACGAGGATGAGGATCGCGGACACCGCGGCCACCATGGGGGCATCGATCGCGGTGTTCGCGCCGATGCCGAGCGCCAGCGTCACGACGATCACCGCGGAGATCCCCGGCTGCCGGCCGACGGAACGCGGAACGGAGGTTCAGGCGGAGCATGGGAAATCCGATCCTGTGACTTGTGTCCTCAGGGGGCCGGCCCGAGCCGTTGCCGCCCCGGCGTGCTCCTGGCCCTAGGGTGTCAGGTTCGCGCCTTGTCACACTATCAGAAACTTGCCCGTGCGGACGCCGGCCCGTGGGCCGGGCCCAGGCGTCCCGAGCAAGGATTCGATAGCGGGTGCCGCTTCAGGGCCTCAGAATCGTGAGAGTCGCGCGTCCACCGGATGCGGGACGCGGCTGCCTAATCCCGTCCAAAGGTGTCAGGGACAATTACGCACAACCAGCATGACTCGTCTTCGGCTGAACATAGTTACCTCCCTCTGGCTGGATTTGGGCTAGCTATTTCGCACCAGCCGCATCGACTGCCACTTCCCATAGGTAGCAGAGCGCCAGAGCCACTCCACTGGCCCAAAGCGGAAGTGCCGCAGCCACCACCGGCTGGCAACGATTTGGAACGCGAACACAGGAAGGGTCAGCATGAATCCGCCGAACGCGCCCACTTTCCCGAACAGTCCCAGGCCATAACCGAAGAACAGCAAAACGAATGCGACGGACTGCAGCAGGTAGTTCGTGAGCGCCATGCGGCCGACCGCACCCAGCGGGCCGAGGCGCCTTTTCCACGCGTCCCGCTCAAGCAGGAGCGTCAGGGCGGCCACGTAGCCCAGACCCAGGGCCGGCGAGCCGAGTGTCTCGGCCAGGTTCGCCAGTGCTCCGATGATGAATGGGACGGATTCACCGCGGAAAGGGGAGCCGCCGCGCATGATAGTAGCGAACGCAGCGCCTGTCAGTCCGAGCGTGAGACCCCACCACATCACCCTGCGAATGAACTGACGATGGGTGGCAACGCCGTGGAAGATCCGCCTGCGGCCGGCGTACAGCCCAAGCAAGAAAAGTGCGAATGTGTCGCTGAACCACCTGATGTAGCTGGTGGCGTAGGACGCGATCTTTTCTCGAAACACCCGGGCCCGCAGGCTCGCGATCTGTCCAAAGCTGCCCAATGCGTAGGTCTCAGCCTTGGGACCCTGGGTGGCGACCCGCCGCAGGGCGTTATCGTCAATCGCTAGCGGGCCCCGCTGGATCATCCGAGCGGGTGCATCCCGTCCGCTCTCATGCAGGACGAGTCCGGTCACTGTTTCGGTCGAGTCCTTCACAAACGATACTTGGAGGTCCGACGACCGCGAGAAAAACTCTGTTGCCGATTCGGCAAACAGCCGGAGGGGAATGTCGGCATCACCAGGGTAGCCGGGACTTTGCCCATAGAGGGCATTTCCCTCCGTGGTAACAAAGAACGTGTAGGGTTCCGTTGCGAGTTCGTAAACGCCGACGTAAGTGTCGAGAACCCTGATGTCCACTGTGATCTCAGTGCGGGTGCTGTTCAAGTCGGCCAATCGGAGGCGGTGATCGTGAGCAAAGACTGCGCCCCGGGTGAAGGGGACGAGAAGCCAGATAAGTGTCAGCACGACCAGCAGGTTAGGGTTCAACTTGCGCAGAGGGAGCAGGAGGAAGCCAAAGATGGCAAAGCCCCAGAGGATGTCGCGTTCCGTCAAAATGTCGTGGGCGACCCCGATGAGAAAAAGCACAGCAAGACGGCGCGTGTAGGTACGCAGGAAGGGAGCGCCACGCTCCTCGGCGCGCTGCATCTGCATGGCAAATCCCAGCCCAAAGAGGAAGGCGAACATCGGCCAGGATTTGTTGTCCAGGAAGACGTGGACCGTCCAGTAGGCGACCTGGTCCGCCACGCCGCTCCAGCCTCCATAAGCATCGGCATCCCAGAGCGTGTTCACCGACCAGTTGACGATCAGGATGCAGAACAGCGCAACGCCACGCAGGATGTCGAGCGTATGGATGCGCTCCTGCGGCGAGACCGGCGCAAGAACGGCATCGTTTTCAAGGCAGGGTGCAGATATCCGCGCTGAAATGATGCACCTCCCTATCCGCCGCCCTAGTTAGACGGCTTGTGTCGGCCCTTCTCGCTGCGAATCAGCTCGCGGGTGAATTCGAGAACCGTGTCGCGGCCTGGCCGCTCGATCTTGGGCTCCGTGCGGACGAATTGCTAGTTGAGGCCTCCACTGCCGGGCACTGCCGCCTTGATTTCCCCGTTTTGCATCTCGGCGACCGCCGCGCGGCCAACCTGGCGGGAATGAACTCGAGCCGGCCGTCGCTGACTTCGGTAAATATGCTATCGCTGACGCAACTGTGGGAATGTCAGTGATCATTGAGCGCCGACCGAGCGCAGCGAAGGCGCAGCCCGCACAGCGGGCGTAGTCGCCAAGCGACCGAACTAAAGCGCTGCAGGAAGCTGCCCGGCTGAAGTTCACCGTCGAGGAAGGCTCGGGCCTGGACAACGAGCTCGACGTGGTCGAGGGCATGCAGTTCGACCGCGGCTACCTGTCGCCGTACTTCATCAACAACCAGCAGTCGATGTCGGCCGAGCTGGAGGAACCCTACATCCTGC
>DATKAZ010000070.1:0-13251 GCA_035514535.1 Gammaproteobacteria bacterium | reverse complement strand
GTCAACCGTGCCGGGGCGAACCCCGCCGCGAGCGCCTCCATGGACAGCAGGCCATGCTCTTCCCACGGGTGGCCGAGGCGTGCAAGCGTGTTGGCCAACGCCAGCGGCAATACGCCGTCCGCGCGGAACGATGCCACGCTCACCGCACCGCTGCGCTTGGACAGCTTGGCCCCGTCCGGGCCCGCCAGCAGCGGCATATGCCCGTAGCGCGGCGCCGCCAGGCCGAGCGCCTCGAGGATGACCAGCTGGCGCGCCGTGTTGACCAGGTGGTCCTCGCCACGCAACACGTGCGTCACGCCCATCAGGGCGTCGTCGATCGCGTTGGCAAACAGGAAACCCGGTTTGCCATCGCTGCGCGCGAGGATGAAATCCGCCACTTCCGTGGCCGCCACGGCGCGGGCGCCGCGCACCAGGTCCTCCCACGCGATCTCTCCCGCGGCCGGCGCCGCGAAGCGGATCACCGGCATCTGGCCCGCGCTGCGCCGGCGGACGACTTCGGCATGCGGCAGCGTGGCCCACTCGCGATCGTAGCGCGGCGGCAGGCCGCGGTGCCTGAGTTCCGCTCGCCGCTGCTTCAGTTCCTCGTCGCTGCGATAGCAGGCATAGGCACGGCCGGACTCGGCGAGGCGTCCGAGGTATTCACGGTAGATGTCGTGACGCTCCGACTGGCGAAACGGGCCCTCGGGGGCGTCCCGGTCCGGGCCGCCGTCCCAGTCGAGGCCGAACCAGGCCAGGTCGGCGAGTTGCTGTTCCAGGTCGCCGCGACCCTCGCGACTCGCGTCGGTATCCTCGGCGCGCAGCAGAAAGCGCCCGCCCGCACCGCGGGCGAGGCACCAGTTGAACAACGCCGTGCGCAGGTTGCCGGCATGCAGCCGGCCCGTCGGGCTCGGGGCGAAGCGGGTGACGATGGACATAAGCCGCCAATGTTAACGGACTGCGAGGATGGGGACACTCCTGAAACGGCCCGATGGGGACACTCCGGAAAGGGCCCTTTCCGGAGTGTCCCCATCTGCGGCGCGATTTGCGCGGGCGGACGGGCTCGACTATCGTTCCGGCCTTCATCCCCCAAGGAGTCAGTCATGCGCCCGATTCTCTCCGCGCTCGCACTTGCGCTCGTGGCCGCGCCGGCCGGCGCCGAAGACCCCGGCTCGACGGCGCCGAAGGTCGAGATCGTCACCAACCACGGCTCGCTGGTGCTCGAGCTCGACCCGGTCAACGCGCCCGTCACGACGGAAAACTTCCTGCGCTATGTGCGCGACGGTCATTATGACGGCCTCATCTTCCATCGCGTGATCGCGGGTTTCATGGCCCAGGGCGGCGGTTACGATGCCGAGTTCGCGGAGCGCGAGCCGCGCGAGCCCATCCAGAACGAGTCGCGTAACGGCCTGTCCAATGAACGCGGCACGATCGCGATGGCGCGTACCAGCGACCCGCACTCGGCCACCGCGCAGTTCTTCATCAACCTGGTCGACAACCATCGCCTCGACGGTGCCGCAGGGCGCTGGGGCTACACGGTGTTCGGCAGGCTGATCGACGGGCAGGACGTGCTCGACAAGATCGGCGCGCTGCCGACGGGCCGCGGCGGCCCGTTCCCCACCGACGTGCCGGTCCGCCCCGTGGTGATCGAGAAGGCGCGCGTCCTCGAGGGCGAATGAGCCGCGCGAGCGCATGAGCACGCTGTTCATCTCCGATCTGCACCTCGAGCCGGCCCGCGCGGATATCACGAACCAGGCACTCGCGTTCCTCGATACCGAGGCGCGCGAGGCGGACGCGCTGTATATCCTCGGAGACCTGTTCGAGGCATGGGTCGGCGATGACGATCCGGAGCCCGAAAAGCGTCGCGTCATGGCCGCGCTGCGACGCCTCGCGGACGCCGGGCTGCCATGTTACTTCATGCACGGCAACCGCGATTTCCTCGTGCGCGACGGCTTCGCCGCGGACAGCGGCTGCACGCTCCTGGCGGACCCGACGATCGTCGAGTTGCACGGCACGCCCGTGATCCTGATGCACGGCGACACGCTGTGCACGGACGATCACGAGTACCAGGCATTTCGCCGCACCGTGCGCAACCCCGACTGGCAGCGCGCGATGCTCGCCCGCCCCCTCGTCGAGCGCCTCGCCATCGCGCGCCAGTTGCGCGAGACCAGCGCCGCGAGCATGGCGGGCAAGCCGATGGACATCATGGACGTGAACCAGGACGCGGTGATCGCCGCCATGCGGGCGCATGGCGTTTACACGCTGCTCCACGGCCACACGCATCGGCCCGCGATCCACCGCTTCGCGCTCGACGGCCGCGACGCCGTACGCATCGTGCTCGGCGACTGGTACATGCAGGGCAGCATCCTGAACTGGGACGCCGACGGCTTCGTGCTGCGGACCTTGCCGCGCCCGGACTGACGGTCAGCCGGCCCGCGGCTGCGGCGGGCCGCTGTGAAAGCGAAGCTCGGTGTCCGGCGCGGTGGCGAGATTGTTCTCCACCACGCGGATCGCCGCGATGCGCGCGTCCGCGCCGCCCGGGTCGAAGCCGTGCGCCAGTTCCAGGTAGTGACGGAAATGCCGTGCCTCGGCGCCCAGCAGGCCGCCGTAGAAACGGCCGAGCGTGTCGTCCAGCCGCGGCGCGAGCAGCGCGAAACGCTCGCAGGAGCGCGCCTCGATGAACGCGCCCGTGATCAGGCGGTCCACCAGCCGCCCCGGCTCGCCGTGGCGCGCCGCCGCGGCCAGGCCGGCCGCGTAGCGCGAGGCCGGGAGGCGGCGCCACTCGATGCCGCGCAACCGCATCAGCCGGCGGACCTGCTCGAAGTGGCGCAGCTCCTCGCGAGCGAGGCGCGACAGTCGCTCGGTGAGCGCGTCGTGCTGCTCGTAACGGAACAGCATTGCGAGCGCGGTGGACGCGGCTTTTTTCTCGCAGTTGGCATGGTCCACGAGGAGAGTCGGCAGGGCTTCCGGCGCGGCGGCGGCCTCCACCCAGCCGGCCGGGGTCGGCGCCCCGAGAAAATCCGCCAGCTCCCGCGGCACTTCGTTCATGGCCGCGCCATCGTCGCCGGTTCGGCCAGCAGCGCATCGACCGCCTCGAGCACGGCGCGCGCCGATCCAAGGCGCTGCTCCCGGGACTTCGCCATCAGCGCATCGAGGAGTGGCTGGCATGCCTCGAACGGCGCCGGCAGCATGGGAAGCGGCGCGTGGCGCTGCTTCCAGATGATGGCCATGGGCGAGCCCGCCACGTAGGGCTTGCGACCCGTCAGCAGTTCGTGGAATACGACGCCGAGGCTGTAGATATCCGCGCGCTCGTCGACCGGCGCGCCCTCGCCCTGCTCCGGGCTCATGTAGTACGGCGTGCCAAAGATCTCGCCGAGTCCCGTCAGGTCGGACGACGCGTCGTGCAGCTTGGCGACGCCGAAATCGATCAGTGCAAGGCTGCCGTCGTCGCGCAACATGACGTTGGCCGGCTTGAGATCGCGATGCAGGACGCCGACCGCGTGGATCGCTTCGAGCCCGTTCGCCATCTGCGCAAGAAATTCCAGCGCCTGGCGCGCGGGCATGCCGTGGGCGAGACGTGTGCCGAGGTGCCCGCCGGCAAAGTACTCCATGACGATGAACACCATGTCGTCGTCGACGCCGAGATCGAAGATGCGCACGACATTCGGGTGGCGCACGCCCGCGATTACCTCGTATTCGCGCAGGAAGCGTTGCAGCGGTCCGAACTGATCGACGTCGTCCGGCCGCTGGCGAAACACCTTGGCGACCACGAGCTGCTCGCCGCGCTCCTTCTCCATCAGGTAGACCGAGGCGGTCGAGCCGGTGCCCAGCTGCTTCAGCAACCTGTGTCCCTTGAGATCAAAGCCGGGTATGGCCTGATCCATCGCCCCGGCCGGCGACCGGGGCAGCGCGCGGCGCCCGCGCCGCAACGCCTCGCGCACTACCCGGGCGATGTGCGGGTGATCGTTGGGCCCCTTGGCGAGATAGTCGTCGGCGCCCGCCTGCAGGGCATGCACGATAGTCTCCTGGTCGCCCTGCGGCGTCATGACGACGATCGACGGGCAGTTTGGCCGCGACTTGAGCTCACGCAGCAGCGCGATGCCGTCGTGCGCGCCGGGCCGGTAATCGAGGAACACCAGGTCCCAGCCGGCCGGATCGAAGTCCGCCGGCAGGGCGCTGTCCGTCGTGGGCTCGTGGTCGACGATCACCGCGCTCGGGCGGGCCGCCGCGACGTGATGGCTGAGCCACGCCCGGTAGTCGCGGTGGTCGTCGACGATCAGTATGCGCAGCGGCACGGCAGCTCCCGGTTCAGTGCGGCCAACAGCATAAACATCCGTGTCCTGCGCCCGCCACCTCGCCGGTTCAGCGGGTACGCAACGCGAGCACCAGGTCCATGACGTTGGTGCCCGTCGGGCCGGTGACCAGCGCGTCGCCGGTGGCCGCCAGGAAGCGCCCCGAATCCGCCTGCGCGAGCGCCTCCTGCGCGTCCAGCCCGAGCGCCGCGCCGCGTGCGACGACGTCGCCGTCGGCCCAGCCGCCCGCCGCGCCGCCCGCGCCGTCGCTGCCGTCCGTGGCCGCGCACAGCACCAGTCCGTCCTCACGGCCCGCGAGGCGGCAGGCGAGGGTCAGTGCCAGGTGGCTGTTGCGCCCTCCTTCGCCGGGCTCGGCCGGCAGGCGCACGGTGGTCTCGCCCGACCAGGCGTGCAGTCCCGCTGCGCCCGAGTCCAGCGCCGCCAGGATATCGCCCGTGGCCGCCTCGACGGGGCCCTGCAGCGGCGCCCGGTGCACGGTGACCTCGACTCCCGCGGTGCGCGCGGTTGGGGCGACCGCCGCGAGAGCCAGGCGACCGCTGGCCACGATCCGGTAGTCCACGTCCGCCAACCGCGGGGCTCCCGGCAGCGGTGCCGCCTCGGCCGACGCCAGCATGGCGACGAGCCAGTCGGGCAACCCCGCGGGCAGACCGCCTCCCTCCACGGGTGGCGATACGGTCCAGGGACCCGAGCCGATCACCGCCGGGTCGTCGCCCGGCACGTCGGAGATCGCCAGCACGAGGACCCGGCGGCCCGCGAGTCGCCGTGCCAGGCGCCCCGCCTTCAGGCAGGACAGCCCGGCGCGCACCCGGTTGATCGCGGCGATCGGCAGGCCGCTCGCCAGCAGCCAGCGATTGGCCCGCGCCAGGTCCGCCGGGCCGAGCCCGTTGGGCAGCACCTCGACGAGCGCCGAACTGCCGCCGGACCACAGGCACAACAACGGCAGGTCCGGCGGCAGGTCGTCGAGGAATTCGAGCAGCGCGCTTCCCGCAGCCAGGCTGGCGGCGCCCGGAACCGGGTGGTCGCCGGTCAGCACGCGGAGTTCGCCCGGCCCGGGTTCGCCGGGACGCGCCGCGCCGGGCGCGGAAATACACAGGGCCGCTCCTGCGCCTTCACCGAGCCGCCCCATGGCGCCGGCGACCATGGCGGGTGCGGCCTTGCCGACGGCCAGCACCGGGCAACCCGGCGGGAGCGCGATCCGCGCGAGCGCCCCGGCGACCACGCGTCGCCCGTCGACCGCGGCCAGCGCCGCGCCCAGGCAGCGCGCCAGCAGCTCACGCGCCGGCTCGGTCATCGGGAAGGTTGTGCGCGCATACGCAAAGGAGCCGAGTGCGATCCGTTCTTACAGGACTTCCACTGCCGCGGGCGACCCGACATAGCGGCGGTCGCGGTCCACCTTGACGTGATCCTCGCGCTCGGCCTCGATCTTGCGCAGGTATTCGGGCGTGATATCCCCCGTGACGTATTCGCCCGAGAAGCACGAGGCGTCGAACTCGTGGATATCGGCGTTGTCATGCTGCACGGCACGCACCAGGTCTTCGAGCGTCTGGTAAATCAGCCAGTCGGCGCCGATCAGCTCCTGCACTTCCTGCTCGCTGCGGCCGTGCGCGATCAGCTCCGCGGCAACCGGCATGTCGATGCCGTACACGTTCGGATAGCGCACCGGCGGCGCGGCGGATGCGAAATACACCTTGCGTGCCCCGGCCTCGCGGGCCATCTCGATGATCTGCCGCGAGGTCGTGCCGCGCACGATGGAATCGTCGACGATGAGGACGTTTTTCTTGCGAAACTCGAGATCGATCGCGTTCAGCTTGCGGCGCACGGATTTCTCGCGCAGCGTCTGCCCGGGCATGATGAAGGTGCGGCCGATATAACGGTTCTTGATGAAGCCCTCGCGGTATTTCACGCCGAGACGGTGAGCGAGCGGCAGCGCGCTCGTCCTACTCGTGTCCGGCACGGGGATCACGACGTCGATGTCATGTTTCGGGTGCAGCCTGATGATGCGATCGGCGATGGCCTCGCCCATGCGCAGGCGCGCCTTGTAAACAGAAATGTTGTCGATGATCGAATCGGGCCGCGCGAAATACACATACTCGAAGATGCACGGGCTGCGGCGCTCCGCGGGCACGCACTGCCGCGTGTGCAGGCGTCCCTCGACGTCGATGAACACCGCCTCGCCCGGCAGCACGTCGCGCAACAGCTCGAAGCCCGCGATGTCGAGCGCCACGCTCTCCGAGGCGATCATGTGCTCGCGCCGGCCGTCGCAATCGCGAAAGCCGATGACGAGCGGGCGGATGCCGCACGGGTCCCTGAGGCCGAGGATGCCGGTGTTCATGATGAGGGCGACGACGGCGTAGCCGCCGCGGCAGCGACGGTAGATGCCTTCCGCAGCGCGGAAGATTTCCGCCGGCCCGGGCACTTCACCGTCGACCCGCTCGAGCTCGTGCGCGAACACGTTCAGCAGCACTTCCGAGTCAGAGCCGGTATTCAGGTAACGATGGTCCTCGCGGATCACGAGCTCGGCCAGCTGGTCGGCGTTCGTCAGGTTGCCGTTGTGCGCCAGGCAGATGCCGTAGGGCGAGTTGGTATAAAACGGCTGGGCCTCGGTGCGGCTCGACGAGCCCGCGGTCGGGTAGCGGCAATGACCGATGCCCATGTTGCCCGTCAGCTTGAGCATGTGGCGACGCTGGAACACGTCGCGCACCAGGCCGTTGTTCTTGCGGATGTGGATCCGGTCGTCGGCGGTCACGATCCCGGCGGCGTCCTGGCCGCGATGCTGCAGTACCGTCAGTGCGTCGTACAGCATCTGGTTGACCTCGCCGGTACCCACGATTCCAACTATTCCGCACATTGTTCGCTTACTCCGCCATCGCTTCGCCGAGCCGATCGAGCCCGGCATCCATGTACTCCCGAATCATACCGGTCAGTTCCGCGGTTTTCGGCACGATGACCGAATCCTGCCACCACGGCTCCCGGTCCATCTCCAGCGCCTGGAACGCGATCACCAGCACGCCGACGACCAGCACGCCGCGGGCCGCCCCGAACACCATGCCCAGTCCCCGGTCCGCGCCGGTGAGGCCCGACTTGCGGAGCAGCACCGCCACGAGATGCCCGAGCAACGCCCCGGCCAGCAGCACGCCGAGGAACATCAGGATGCGGGCGAGCCAGAGTTTCAGCGCCGGCGAGCTGACCGACGCGAGCACGGGGTCCAGCACACCGGAAAAACGCCATGCGATCCACAGGGCCAGCAGCCAGTTCACCAGCGACAGCGCTTCGCGAAAGAAGCCGCGGAAAAAACCGATGCCCACTGAAATCGCGAATGCGGCGAGCAGGATGTAGTCGACGATCACCATGACGGCGTGGCGTGTCCCGTTCAGTCCTCGGCCCGCACGACGCGTGCGCCCGCATGCCCGGCGTCGCGCAGCCGCTGCAACAGCCGGTCCGCCGCATCCCGCGCGGGCACCGGGCCGACGCGGACGCGGTGCATCGTGCCGGCGTCCGTCGCGACGCGGGACACGAATGCCTCGAACCCTTCCGCCGCGAGGCGCTGCTGCAGGGTTTGTGCGTTGTCCGGCTGGGAAAAGCTGCCGACCTGCACCGTCCACGCACCTTCCGTGGAGGATGCCGGCGGTGGCGGAACGGCCTGCGGGGCCGGCTCGGGCGCGGGGCGTGGCGCAGGCTGCACCGGTTGTTCCGCGGCATCTGCTGCCGGCGCCTCGGTGGGGGTCGCCGGGGGGGGCGATTCCTCGCTCGCGGGTCGCTGGACGGCGCCCGTGCCCGGGTGCGGAGGCGCGCGGCCGACATCATCACCGCCGCCAGTCCCGACCTGTACCGCCGGGCCCGCGCCCGGATCGAGCGGAATGGAGTAGGTCCGCCCGGGAGCGTCCGCGGGCGGTAGCTCGATGGCCTGCTCGACCGGGCGCGACGACTGCGCCGGCCCGTCGAGGAGCCAGGGAATCACGATGATGCCGAGCGCCACGATGACTGTAGCGCCGACGATACGCTCCTTCAGTTGCCGCTCCATATTGCCAGGGTCGAGACGTCGCCCGGCGCTATCCTGTCTGGGGCTCGCAGTATAACCCAAGCCATTCCAGCGCCGGGCCAACGGCGTGAAATGATCCGCACACAACTACCCGGTCGCCGGGCCGGGCGGCGGCGCGCGCCGCCTCGCAGGCGAGGCGCACCGACGCCGCGGTCGTGACACTTGCACCGGCACGAGGTGCGATCCGGCGCGCGAGTTCCGCGGCATCGAGTCCGCGCGGCGGCGGCAACGAGGCGGTGAACCAGCCATCGACACAGGGGTCGAGGGCCGTGGCCACCGCCGCGGCGTCCTTGTCCGCGAGCATGCCCAGCACTGCGAAGGTCCTGCCCCTGATCGGCGCCGCCGCCAGCGCCCCTGCCAGCACGGCCGCGCCGTCGGGGTTGTGCGCGACATCGAGCCACCATTCGACCTCCCCCGGAACGCGCTGCAGCCGACCGACGAGTCGCATCCTCCCCAGCGCGCGCGCCGCCAGGTCCGGCGTGTCGCGCAGCCCGACGAGCACATCGAATGCCGCGATGGCACACGCCGCATTGTCGAGCAACGCCGGCGCCCCCAGGGGCCCGCGCGGCAGCCCCGGGAATTCCAGCGAGGCGCTCTGCCAGCGCCAGCCGGCGCCGTCCTCGCTCCAGTCGAAGTCCCGCCCGAGCCGCACCGCATCCGCGCCCGCGGCCTGCAGCAGGGAATCCGGCGGATCGCGATCACCGATCACCGCCGGCCGACCGCGGCGGAATATGCCGCCCTTTTCGCGGCCGATGCGTTCACGGTCCGGACCCAGCCACTCGACGTGATCGAGGCCGACCGACGTCACCACGGCGGCCTCCGGATCGAGCACGTTGACGGCGTCGAGCCGCCCGCCGAGCCCGACCTCGAGCACCGCGAGGTGGACGCCGCGGCGCCGGAAGATCTCGAACGCGGCCAGCGTGCCGAATTCGAAATAGCTCAGGCTCGTAGTACCGCGCGCCGCATCCACGGCCTCGAATGCCGCCACCAGTTCCGCGTCGTCGACGTCCGTCCCGCCGACGCGGATACGCTCGTTGTAACGCAACAGGTGGGGCGAGGTGTAGGCGGCCGTCGCGAGGCCGGCCTCGAGCGCGAGGGCCTCGAGCATCGCGACGCAGCTGCCCTTGCCGTTCGTGCCGCCCACCGTGACGACCCGGAACGGCGGCCGGACGAGGTCCATGCTCGCCAGCACCGCGCGCACGCGCTCGAGGCCGAGTTCGATTTCCTTCGGGTGGAGCCGCTCCTGCCAGTCCAGCCAGGCGGCAAGGTCACGGCGCGCCAAGCGCCTTCAGCCCTGTTGCTGCAGCTGGCGGCCGGTCAGCATCGACAACAGGCGCGCGATGCAGTCGCGCATTTCACGCCGATCGACGATCAAATCGAGCGCCCCGTGCTTGAGCAGGAACTCGCTGCGCTGGAAGCCCTCCGGCAGTGTCTCGCCGACGGTCTGCTGGATGACACGCGGTCCCGCGAAGCCGATCAGCGCCTTCGGCTCCGCGATGTTGATATCCCCGAGCATCGCGAGGCTCGCCGACACGCCGCCGGTCGTCGGATCCGTCATGACCGAGACATAGGGCATGCCGGAATCACCGAGCCGCCGCAGCGCCGCAGCCGTCTTGCTCATCTGCAGCAGCGAATACAGGCCTTCCTGCATCCTGGCGCCGCCACTGGCCGAGAAACACACCAGCGGCATGCGTTCCTCGCACGCGGCATCGGCCGCGCGGCGGAACCGCTCGCCGACCACGGAGCCCATCGAACCGCCCATGAACTGGAACTCGAAAGCACATGCGGCGACGCGCAGGCCGAGCAGCGCCCCGGTCATCGCCACCATCGCGTCGGTCTCGCCGGTGGCCTTCTGCGCCTGCGTGAGGCGGTCGCGGTAACGCTTGCTGTCGCGAAACTTCAGCGGATCCTCGGGCTGCAGCGCCTGGCCGATCTCGCGGCCCGTGCCCGGGTCGAAGAACAGCTTGAGCCGCGTCCGGGCGCTGATGCGCATGTGGTAGCCGCACTTCGGGCAGACGTACAGGCTGCGTTCCACTTCGGCCCGGTAGAGGACGGCATCGCAGGCGGGGCACTTGGTCCACAGGCCCTCGGGCACGGAGCGGGTGCGGCCCTGGGTCCCGCCCTGGGTCTTGATCCGCGACGGCATCAATTTGTCGAACCAGCTCATGCGCGCCCCCCGGTGCCCGCTCCCGCCGCCCGGCGCGACGGACTATTCGCCGTGCCGGCCAGGGACAACGGGGCGATGATAAACGATGCCTCGCGCCGGGTCGCGCCGCCGGGGACACTGCTCCGCCGGGGACGCTGCCGGGGACACTGCTCAGGGGACACAGCTTGAAAGCAGTGTCCCCTTATTCGGTCCAGGACCGCGGGACCGCGCCGTCACATGTGAAGGTCACCCCGATGCCGAGCCAGTCAGCCTGAGAATTTCCGGCCTTGGTTGGCCATATCGACCGAGTATTCTCTGGGGGTTCGATGATTGAGAGCCTTGTGAGGTCGACTCTCGTTGTAATCGATCCGCCAGGTGTTCAGTTTCTCCTTCGCATCGGCAAGTGACGTGAACCAATGGACGTTCAGGCACTCGTCCCGAAGGCTACCATTGAACGATTCGATGTGCGCGTTATCTGTCGGCTTGCCGGGTCTTGAGAATTCCAGCTGAACCTTCTGCGTGTAGGCCCACAGATCGACCAAGCGTGACTGGAATTCACTGCCGTTATCGCAGAAGATTCGTCGGGGCGCACCTCGGGCCGCAGCGAGCTTGGCCAAGACTCGAACCACATCTTCTGACCTCAGGGCCCGACCCACGTCAATCGCCAGGCACTCGCGCGTGCACACGTCGACCACGGTCAATAATCGTAGACGATGGCCGTCAACCAATTGGTCGGCCATAAAGTCCATGCTCCAGGCCTCGTTGGCGCGCCTGGCAAGCCGTTTCGGCGGTTGGCGGTGCGCTGCACTGACGTGGCGACGGGGTCGCCGGGAGCGAATCTGCAGGCCGAGTTCGCAGTACAGTCGATGGACACGTTTGTGATTGATCGGCCAGCCCTCGCGGCGCAACAGGACATGGATGCGCTTGTAGCCGTAGCGAACACGGACTTCTGCCAGTTCCTTGATGCGACGCCTTAGAGCGTGCTGCGGCGGCCGCTGAGACTGGTACCACTGGACCGACCTCGGCTGAGCAACAATCCGGCAAGCCCGCCGCTCACTGACGCCGTAATGGCTTCGCAGATAGGCCACCGCTTCACGACGCTGCGGCGCCTTCACCACTTTTTTTTCGCGATGTCAGTCAGCATCGCCTTGTCGAGGCTCAGATCCGCGACGATCTTCTTCAGTTTCGTGTTCTCCTCGCGCAGCTGCCGCAGTTCGCGCGCCTGGCCAGGCTCGAGGCCGGCGTACTCCTTCTTCCACCGGTAAAACGTCTGCTCGGCGATGCCCAGCTTGCGGGCAATATCTGCCGCCGGTGTGCCCAGCTCATGCTGCTTTACCGCAGCTACGATCTGCTCCACCGAGTACCTCTTCCGCTTCATGACAAGACCTCCTTACAGGTTCAATCCTGCCAGAAAGTCTCAGTCTACATGGCTCGATTTGGCGGGCTCCCCTCACGACCATCGAGGTCTCGGCGGAGGCACCGTCCGCCGTCACGTACAGGAGTGAGACGATCGAGTCCGTCGGAAAATAGGCGTGGCGAATCCTGTCCCCCCCCCCGACTCTTCCAGAACCTTGTCCAGCGGCATGTCCACGAGCTTCAAGTTCGGAGCCAAGCGTTTCTGCGCCGCCTCCGGGAGGGCGGCCAGAAGGGCATTCTGGTGAAAGCTGCGGGCAGCGCCCATGCTTCATCCCTGTGCAAATTCGGTGGACTCCTGATCACACTGTGGACGACTTTCAGACCGTACGCAATCGTACATTCGCCGTCCCGGCACCGTGCCATCGCGGCGCAACGGGCACCATGCTTTTCATGGGTTTAGCGGAGTTATGCCGGGAGGGCAAGGGACTGGAATCCCTTGGTGTGGCGCATAGGTGGGTGCCCGAGCGGGTATCCAAGCCTAAGGTGATCGGGATTCACACAACTTGGATTGTCGCATAAGTGCATTACGTGCATGCCACGGGGTATTTCGCCGCGAAATAACCTGTAGCTAACACGGTGTGCGCTCTGTGTCTTACCTTGGAACTTGAACTGCCCATAAGGAAGCACCGTACTCGTCGGAATACGAGGCTTCGTCCGTGCGCCAGTCCATGTCCAGCACTCGTGCGCAGCACCTTTTTTGACTTTGATCAGGAACCTCAACAATGGGTCAGATTTCTGCTTCATTTTTTAATGATGCGAAAAACGTGCAAGGCATACATAGCCTTGTCAGAAGGGAATGTCATAGTCCGAAGAATCGGTTTCGTTTCTCTGTTCTTCATCGAGTTTCGCTCGTCTCCGTCCCTCAGCTCTCGCAAATACTAAATATTGTGGTGCAACAAGATCAAACAGTCGCCCTATCAGTTTGTATTCCTGAGTCCGAAATTTGACGGCTTTCAAAAGATGTTGTTCGCTCTCTTCAGCGATGGGCATGTAATCGCCATCCCAGTCTGGGTGGACTTTTGCTCTTGCAAGCGACTCCAACCAGACACCAACCAAAAATATCGCTGTCGAGCCAACGAGGTCGGCGTTTCGATTCATGTCGGCCTTCGCCAACATCGTTTCTATTGTGGAAATCTGCCTATTAACCCCTAGGTTCCTTAGATCTCGATCGGCGGCTTCTAGTAGCTTGCTACAGGCCTGCTGGACTGACTCGCCAAGATTTCGGCGACCACATTCACTGCTCAGTGCCACAACTCGTTCTTGGAGCATATGCTGAAGGTAGATTACACGTGTCTTGTTGCTGAAATTAGAGAAAAATCCCGTTTGTCCGCCCTAAGTAATGACTTGTCTTTCGTTTGTCG
>DATKAZ010000069.1:0-248697 GCA_035514535.1 Gammaproteobacteria bacterium | reverse complement strand
GCGGAGCTGCGCCCCGGCACGTCTTCCCGGGTGCATGGTCTGCCGGATCGGCAGTGGAATGACGAGGAGTGGATGTCGCAGCGCGCGGCGCGCATCGCTACGGACGCGCCGGTGTCGGTCTACGAGGTCCACCTGGGGAGCTGGATGCGCGGCCCCAATGATCGCTGGCTGAGCTACGACGAGCTGGCCGAGCGCCTGGTGCCGTATGCGGCGCGTATGGGTTTCACTCACCTGGAGTTGCTGCCTGTCACCGAGTACCCCTACGACGGCTCCTGGGGTTACCAGGCGACCGGGCAGTTCGCGCCCACCAGCCGGCACGGCAGCCCGGAGGAGTTCGCGCGTTTCATCGCGTGTGCCCACCAGGCGGGTATAGGTGTACTGCTGGACTGGGTACCCGGCCACTTTCCCACCGATGCGCATGGCCTGGCCTGGTTCGACGGCACCGGCCTGTACGAGCATGTCGATCCGCGCCAGGGCTTCCATCGCGAGTGGAACACGCTGATCTACAATTACGGACGCCGCGAGGTGGCGAACTTCCTGCTGGCCTCGGCGCTGTTCTGGCTCAGGCGCTACCATCTGGATGGGCTGCGGGTGGATGCCGTGGCTTCCATGCTGTATCTCGACTACTCCCGCGAGGCCGGCGACTGGGTGCCGAACCGCTATGGCGGCAACGAGAACCTGGAAGCCATCGACTTCTTCCGGCGGCTGAATACGCTCGCCTATTCGGAAGTCGAGGGGGCGGCGGTGATTGCGGAGGAGTCCACGGCCTGGCCGGGCGTGTCGCGGCCGGTGCATACCGGTGGGCTGGGCTTCGGCTACAAGTGGAACATGGGCTGGATGAACGACACCCTGCGCTACATGGGGCAGGATCCGGTGCACCGTGGCTGGCACCACTCGGACATCACCTTCAGCCTGCTGTACGCCTACTCGGAGAATTTCATGCTGCCGCTGTCGCACGACGAGGTCGTGCACGGCAAGGGCTCCATCCTGGCGCGCATGCCGGGCGACGACTGGCAGCGCTTTGCCAACCTGCGGGCCTACTATGGTTTCATGTTCGGTCACCCAGGCAAGAAGCTGAATTTCATGGGCAACGAGATTGCCCAGTGGCGGGAGTGGGGTTTCGAGCGCAGCCTGGACTGGCACCTCCTGGAAGACGCCAGCCACCGCGGCATCCAGGCCTTGTTTGCCGACCTGAACCGTCTCTACTGCAGCGTGCCGGCGCTGCACGCCCTCGACTGCGATCCCGCCGGCTTCGAATGGCTGGTGGCCAACGACGATGAGAACAGCGTGCTGGTATTCCTGCGCAAGGGGCGTGCGGGGGATCCCCCGGTGATGGTGGCCTGCAACTTCACGCCGATACCGCGCTACGGCTACCGCGTCGGCGTACCGGTGGAAGGCGACTTCATCGAGCGCCTCAATACCGACGCCGCAATCTATGGCGGCAGCAACGTGGGCAATGCCGGCTACGTTCCCGTCCAGGACCGCGCGTCGCATGGCCATCCCCGTTCAGTGGAGCTGACCTTGCCACCGCTCGCGACGGTGTTTCTCGAGGCCACCCGGCCGCTGCCGGCGCCGCGGCCGCGCCATTGAGCCAGCAGCCGCAGTTCACGGGACTGGAGGAAGGCGGACCGGCGCCGCTCGGCGCGACCTTCGACGGCCGGGGCGTCAATTTTGCCCTGTTTTCTGCCCACGCCGAGAAGGTCGAGCTCTGCCTGTTCGACGAGCGCGGCTACCGGGAGACCGCCCGGCTGGCGCTGCCGGGTCACACCGACCAGGTTTTTCACGGCTACCTCGCGCAGGCCCGCCCCGGCCTCTTGTACGGCTATCGCGTCTACGGGCCCTACGCGCCGCGGGAAGGCCACCGCTTCAATCACCACAAGCTGCTGCTCGATCCCTATGCCCGACGGCTAATAGGGGCGCTGCGCTGGAGCGATGCCCATTTCGGCTACCGGGTAGGCTCCGCCCGCCGGGACCTGAGTTTTGATCCCCGCAACAGCGCACCGCGCATGCCGAAGTGCATGGTAGTGGATACCGCGTTTTCCTGGGGCGAGCATCGTCGTCCCTGTCATGCCGCGTCGCGCTCGGTCATCTACGAATGCCATGTGCGCGGCATGACCCACCTGCACAAGGAGATACCGGCCGCCTGGCGCGGCACCTTTGCGGGACTGGCCACCGACCCGGTCATCGAGCACCTGCTGCGCCTCGGCGTGACGGCGGTCGAACTCATGCCGGTGCACGCCTTTGCCGATGACCGCCACCTGCTCGAGCGCGGCTTGAGGAACTACTGGGGCTACAACAGCCTTGGTTTCTTCGCGCCGGAGGAGCGCTACCTGGCCGGCGATCTCGCGGAGTTCAAGATGATGGTGCGGCGGTTGCATGATGCAGGTCTCGAGGTGATCCTCGACGTGGTCTACAACCACACGGCGGAGGGAAACGAACTCGGCCCGACGCTGTCGTTCAAGGGCATCGACAACAAGAGCTACTATCGGCTGCTGCCCAATGAACCGCGTTTCTACACCAACGAGACCGGCACGGGCAACGCGGTGAATTTCGCGCAGCCGCGCGTGCTGCAGATGGTGATGGACTCGCTGCGCTACTGGGCCATCGACATGCAGGTCGACGGCTTCCGCTTCGACCTGGCCACTACCGTCGCCCGCGAGCCGCTGGGCTTTGACCAGGGCAGCGGCTTTCTGGATGCCGTGCGCCAGGACCCCGTGCTGCAACACGTCAAGCTGATTGCCGAACCTTGGGACGTCGGCCCGGGCGGCTACCAGGTCGGTAACTTCCCGCCTGGCTGGAGCGAGTGGAACGATGACTACCGCGACACGGTGCGCCGCTTCTGGCGGGCCGACGAGGCCATGCTGCCGCACTTCGCCCGCGTCGTCGCCGGCAGCGCCGACACCTTCGACCATGCCGGCCGGAAGCCGCAGGCCAGCGTCAATTTCATCACCGCCCACGACGGCTTCACGCTGCAGGACCTGGTCTCGTATGCCGAGCGCCACAACGACGAGAACGGCGAGGACAACAACGATGGCCACGCGGAGAACTACTCGGCCAACTATGGCGTCGAGGGGCCGAGCGACGATCCCGCGATTGTCGCCATCCGGGCGCGCCAGGTGCGCAACATGCTGCTCACCCTGTTCGTGTCCCAGGGCATGCCCTTGCTGTCGATGGGCGATGAGTACGGTCGCAGCCAGGGTGGCAACAACAACGCCTATTGCCAGGACAACGAGACGAGCTGGCTCGACTGGGAGGGCATCGACGAGGCCGGCCGGTCTCTGATGGCCTTCGTGCAACGCCTTGCGCGCCTGCGCTGCGACCACCCCGCGCTGCGCGCCGAGCATTTTCTGCATGGCGAACGGGTGTCCGATGAAGGCATCCCCGACATCTTCTGGATCGATACGGCCGGGCGACATGCGGGACCGGAAGTCTGGGACGACGCCCACGTGAAGGTCATCGGCATGCAGCTCAACGGCCGGGTGATCGCGCCGGACAGCGATCCGCCGGAAGCCGTGCTGCTGGTGTACTTCAATGCCGCGGCCAACGGCGTCCAGATCGTGTTGCCGGAGTTCGAGCAATGCCGGGCATGGCGCAGACTGGTCGACACGGCGGAACCGGAGGGGCCGCCCATCGAGCTGCCGGCGGGCGGGCTGCACGTGCTCGCCGAGCGCAGTGCATCGGTGTTCGTCATGATCGACCATGAGGGGAGATTGCCGCCGAGGCTGTAGGGCCTGTTCACAGTTGGCCGATCGCCGCGTTGTCGCCCCGGATCGCGCCAGGCAAGGCACGAGGAGAGAAGTCTGGTGACTCCAAACGAACGACGAGTAACGCCGCATGGCGCGATCCGGGGCACAACCCGGAGGGACGGGGCCATTTTTCCGCCATCCGGCGTTGCCGCTCGCTGGTGTAGAGTGACTACACGGCGCTCGCGGCGCCTTGGCTGGCGGAAAAATGGCCTCCGTCGCGGCGACCGGCCAACTGTGAACAGGCCCTAGGCATGTACTGCCGCCGCAGATTGCCGATGGGAGCTGAGACGGACGGTCGCCGCACGCGTTTCCGCCTGTGGGCCCCTTCGGTTGCCGAGGTCGCGCTGCAGCTCGGCGATGCGCGGGTCGCAGTCCCCATGCAAGCCTCAGGTGGCGGCTGGTTCGAACTGGAGACTGACTCGGCGCCACCGGGCACGCCCTACCGCTTCCTGCTGCCGGACGGCCTCGCGGTGCCGGACCCGGCCTCCCGCGCACAGCAGCAGGACGCGCATGGCCCGTCGCTGGTGGTCGATTCGGGCGCATACCGCTGGGCACACCCCGAGTGGCGCGGCCGGCCCTGGGAAGAGGCGGTGATCTACGAGCTGCATGTCGGGACTTTCTCGGCGACCGGGGACTTCGACGGCGTGCGCCGGCGCCTGGACGAGCTCGCCGAACTCGGCGTCACTGCCGTGGAACTCCTCCCGGTGGCGGACTTCCCGGGCCGCTGGAACTGGGGCTACGACGGTGTCCTGCTGTTCGCTCCCGACCGCGCCTACGGGAGTCCGGAAGATCTGAAACGCCTCATCGATGCGGCGCACGGCCGCGGGCTGATGATGTTGCTCGACGTGGTGTACAACCATTTCGGTCCCGACGGGAACTACCTGCATGTCTATGCGCGCGAGTTCTTCACGGCGGACGCACAGACGCCCTGGGGCGCGGCGATCGATTTTCGCCGCGCGGAAGTGCGCGAGTTCTTCATCGAGAACGCGCTCTACTGGCTGGACGAGTACCGTTTCGACGGCCTGCGCTTCGATGCCGTGCACGCGATCGACGAGCGCTGGCGCAGCGGCTTTCTCGCCGAGCTCGGCGCGCGGGTGCGCGAGGCCATCACCGGCCGGCACGTGCACCTGGTGCTGGAGAACGACGCCAACGAGGCGCATTGGCTCCGTGGGGAGTTTGCCGCCCAGTGGAATGACGACATCCACCACGCCGCGCATGTCGTGCTCACCGGCGAGTCAGGCGGCTACTACGAGGACTACCAGGGTGATGTGGTGGCCGTGTTCGGCCGCGCGCTCGCCGAGGGCTTCGTCTACCAGGGCGAGCCTTCCCGGCACCGTGGCGGCCGCCCGCGGGGCGAGCCGGCTGCCGGCCTGCCGCCGACGGCCTTCGTCAGCTTCCTCCAGAACCACGACCAGGTCGGAAACCGCGCCTTCGGCGAGCGCATCGGCCGGCTCGCCGCGCCTGATGCCCTGCAGGCGGTGACCGCCGTGCTGCTGCTCGCCCCCCAGGTGCCCATGCTGTTCATGGGCGAAGAGTCGCTTGCCGAGTCGCCGTTCCTGTACTTTTGTGACTTCGACGAAGAACTGGCCAGCGCGGTGCGCGCGGGACGACGCCGGGAGTTCGCGAGTTTCCCGGCCTTCGCCAGCGAGGCGGCGCGTGCCCGGATCCCGGACCCCGCCGCCGCCGCCACTGTCGAGGCCTCGCGCCTCGGCGCCGACCCCTCGGTTGCCGGGCGTAGATTTCGTGATTTTGTCACGCGGTTGCTGACCCTCCGCCGGGAGCGAATCGTGCCGTTGTTGGCCGGCGCGCCCGGCGGCCCGGCAGAGTGGCACCGCTGGGACGCGCGCGGGCTCTCGGTCACCTGGACACTCGCTGACGGCGCGCGCCTGTCGCTGGCGGCCAACCTGGGCGATGCGCCGGGCACGCTGCCGGCGATGCCGGATGGTGAACGCCTGTTTGCGTGGCCGGAGCCGGGCACGCCGGACGGGTGTGTCATGCCGGCCTGGTCCGCGGCCTGGTGGCTGCACGAAGAGACGGCATGAGCGGCGGAGCAAGGCAGCAGCCTGACATTCCGCGCGCGACCTACCGGGTGCAACTGCATGCCGGCTTCGATTTCGATGCGGCCGCGGCGATCGTCCCGTACCTCGCGGCACTGGGGATCAGCCACCTGTACACCTCCCCCATCACGATGGCGCGCCCCGGCAGTCAGCACGGCTACGACGTGGTGGACCATACGCGCATCAACCCGGAACTCGGCGGCGAGGCCGGGCTGGACCGGCTCTGCGCGGCGCTGCACAGCGCCAGCATGAGCCTGCTGGTGGACTTTGTCCCCAATCACATGGGCGTGGGCGGAGCGCACAACCCGGTCTGGCTGGACGTGCTGGAGTGGGGCCAGGAGGCCGGCCGTGCGAAGTGGATGGACATCGACTGGCATTCGGCCGAGGAGACCCTCGCGGGCAAGCTGCTGGTGCCCTTCCTCGGGGCGCCCTACGGAGAAGTGCTGGAATCCGGCGCGCTGGCGCTGCACTTCGACCCCGGCGGCGGCCGCTACGCCGTCTGGTATCACCAGCACTGCTTTCCCATCTGCCCGCGCAGCTACCACACGATTCTTCAGCGCGCGCCGGCGGCCTTGCCGCAATCGATCTCGACAATGGCGGAGGAATTGGGTCGCGCAGCACCGCAGGAGGCCAAGGCCGTGGCGGCGGCACTGAAGGCGGAACTCGCGGTGCTCGCAGCAAGTCCCGCCCGCTGTGCCCAGCTCGAGGCTGCGGCGGAGGCTTTCGCGGGCCGGACGGGAGACCCGCGCAGCTTCCGGGCCCTGCACACGCTGCTCGAGCAGCAGGCCTACCGGCTGTCCTACTGGCGGGTCGCCGCCGACGAGATCAACTACCGGCGATTCTTCGACATCAACGACCTGGCCGGCCTGCGGGTCGAGGACCCGGCTGTGTTCGAGCGGCTGCACGTCCTGCTGTTGGCGCTGATTCGCGCCGGCAAGGTCAGTGGCGTGCGGCTGGACCACGTGGACGGACTCTACGACCCGGCCGGCTACTGCCGGAAGCTGCAGGCCGAGGCGGGCCGGTGCCTCGGGGAGGAGGCCGGAGAGCGACCCCTGTATCTGCTGGTCGAGAAGATCCTCGCCCCCTTCGAGCGGCTGCCGGCGGCGTGGCCCGTCCACGGCACGACGGGCTACGATTTCATGTCCCAGGCGACCGGCCTGCTGATCGCCCCGGACAGCGAGCAGCGTATGACGCGCATCTACCAGCGCTTCGTGCCGGAGGCCCGCGACTTCGAGACCGAGGTCGAGCGGGCCAAACCGCAGATCCTGCGCAACAATCTGTCGAGTGAGTTCACCGTGCTCGCCCGACGGCTCACGCGGCTGGCGAAGCGTCACCGGGGGACGCGGGACTTCACCTATCAGGCCATCCGCGAGGCGCTCACCGACATCGTGGCGCGGTTTCCCGTCTACCGCACCTACATTGCGGAGGGCGCTGCGTCCGAGACGGACGAGCGCTATATCACCTGGGCGACGCGGCGGGCCATCAAGGCCCCCGGCCTGGTCGACGACACGGTCTATGAATTCATTCGCCACGTCCTGCTGGCGCGCTGGCGGCCCGATGACGGCGAGACCCATGAAGCTGGCGAGATCCGGGAGATCGCGCGCAAGTTCCAGCAGCTGACCGGGCCGGTGACGGCGAAATCGGTGGAGGACACGGCCTTCTACCGCCACACGCGCTTCATCGCCCTCAACGAGGTCGGCAGTGAGCCGTCCCGCTGGGGTGTCAGCGTCGCCGCTTTCCATCACGAGGCCGCGGGCCGCAGCGAGGAAACGCCGGCCGCGATGCTCACCACCGCGACCCATGACCACAAGCGCGGGGAAGACGTACGGGCGCGACTGGCGGTGCTGAGCGAACTGCCGGAGGTGTGGGCGCAGGCGCTGCGCCGCTTCTCCCGCCTCAACCGTTCCCGGCGGCGGCTCGTGGCCGACGCGCCGGCGCCTTCGCGCAGCGCCGAGTACCTGTATTACCAGACGGTGGCGGGCGCCTGGCCGATCCGCTTGTCGGCCGATGATCCGACGCAGATGGCCGATTTCTCCGCCCGCATCGAGGCCTGCATGATCAAGGCTGCGCGCGAGGCAAAACTCGAGACCCACTGGGCACGCCCGGACGAGTCCTACGAGGCCGGCCTCGCGGAATTCGTGCGGGACACTCTGGACCCGGAACGCAGCAAGGCGTTCCTGCGCGAGCTCAAGCGCCTGGTGGATCGAATCGCGCCGGCCGGCGCGATCAACAGTCTCGCGCAGGTGGTGCTCAAGTACACCACGCCGGGCGTGCCGGACCTCTACCAGGGCACGGAGTGCTGGGACCTCTCGCTGGTGGACCCCGACAATCGCCGCCCGGTGGACTACGCGGCGCGCCGCGCCATGCTGGAGCAAAACGGCGGCCTGAGCGACCTGCGCCCGCTGCTCGGCGAGTGGCGCGACGGGAGCCTGAAGCTCGCGCTGCTGACGGCGCTGCTGGCGGCGCGGCGCCGACGACCGGCGCTGTTCGCCGGGGGCAGCTATGAGCCCGTCGAGGCGACGGGGCCGGCCGCGCACCGCCTGCTTGCCTTCGTGCGCCGCCACGGCGAGCAGGCGCTGCTGGTGGTCGTGCCGCGCCTGGTCGCGGAGGCCGTCAGGGAACCGGAGCGACTCGAGCTCGATGGCGACGCATGGGCCGACACTCTGCTCGCGCCAGAAGTGCAGGGCTTCGCCGGTGCACGACACCTGTTCACTGGCACGGCAATGCCGGACCTGCGCCCCGGGGCCTTGCTGGCATCATTCCCCGTCTGCGTGCTGGAGGCCTGAGCCCATCGGGAACACTACGTATGGTGGACGATGTCGCCCGGGTCTTAACTAGTGAGTGAATGCGTGCCGGATTCGACCATCGGCATGGCGTCCGGCCGTGCCGGAAACGGAATTCATCCATAGGGATATGATCGAGGTAAAGACGATGATCAGGGCAACACTGAGTATTCTGGTCGCCGGTCTCCTGTGCGTGGCAGTGCCGGAAGGCGCGCTCGCCAAGGAAGGGGACTGGCTGGTCCGTGCAGGCTGGAGCCAGCTGGCTCCCAAGGACAAGAACCTGAGGCTGGAAGATTCCACGGTCCTCGAGGTTCACAAGGACGAGCGGTTCACGTTCGATGTCACCTACATGTTCAGGGACAACTGGGGCGTGGAACTGCTGGCTTCCGACAAGTGGAATCACGGCTTCAAGGTCTACGAGAACAACCTCGCTCCGCCGGTACTTGGCGGCGAGGTGGAACACATCCCGCCGACGCTGAGCCTGCAATATCACTTCATGCCGGAATCACGCTTCCGTCCCTACGTCGGCGCGGGCGTGAACTACACCCTGTTCTCGGGTGAAAAGCCGGACGGCCTCAAGCTCGACAATTCGGTCGGCCTGGCCTTGCAAGCGGGCATCGACGTCGGCATCAATGACAACTGGTTCGTGAATTACGCAATTCGCTGGATCGATATCGATTCGGACGCGACCCTTAACGGGCAGAAGCTTGGCACCATCCAGGTCGACCCATGGGTCTTCGGGCTGCACTTAGGCTATCGCTTCGGTCGTTCCGCCCCCGTACCGGTCGCTGCGCCGCCTCCGCCTCCGCCGCCTCCCCCGCCCCCGCCGCCGCCGGCTGAGCCCGCACCGCCGCCCCCGCCGCCGCCGCCGCCGGCTCCTGCGCCGGGCGAGATCATTGTCCTCGAAGGCGTGAATTTCGCCTTCGACTCCGACGTGATCACCGCGGACGAGCGCGGGTCACTGCGCGAGGCCGTGGAAACGCTGAAGCGCCATCCGGAGCTGCGGTTCGAGATTGCCGGGCACACGGACTCCGTGGGCGCCGCGGCCTATAACCAGGGCTTGTCCGAGCGTCGCGCGCGCGCCGTGCTCGAGTTCTTTGCCGCCGGCGGGATCGATCGCAGCCGGATGACGGCAAAAGGCTACGGCCAAAGCTCGCCGATCGCCGACAACGCGACCGACGAAGGCCGCGCGGCAAACCGCCGCGTCGAGCTGCGCATCCTGGACTAGGTCGGCAAGCTGTCGATGCGAGTCATGGAAAGGCCTGGCGGGCAACCGCCGGGCCTTTTCTAATGGCGCTTGAACTCCGCAGCCAGCCTGACCCGGAGTGTCCGGTTGCACTGCGTTCATCGTGACGCCGCCTGAATGTCCGGGCGGGCCGTTTGCGGCGAATCCAAGTAAGGTATCGGGAAACCGGCGGTCCGGGCATGCGAGTGCCCGCGATCCCGCGCGGTGCCAGCCACCTTCGTTGGAGGAGTCATATGGACGGTTTCGTTGCCTGGTCGGAGGCGTTTCTCGAAACGCTCTCGGGGGCGCTGCAGGGCATCGGTGGATATCTGCCGCTCGCCGCCGCGGCGTTGGCGGTCATGGGGATCGGCTGGCTGGTCGCGCGAATCCTGCGCGCCATCGCGTTACGGTCGGGAACAGCGCTCAACCGCGGCCTGGAACGCCTTGGCCGCAGCATGAACTCCCGCAGCCTGAGACTCTCGGAGCCCGCTCTGGCATTGATCGGCAACCTGTTGTTCTGGGCGGTGATCCTGTTGTTTGCTGCAGTTGCAGCGCGGGTCGCGGGTCTCGATGCATTCTCGAACTGGCTCGACCGGATCGTCGACTATCTGCCGACCTTGATCGCGGGCGTCCTGATCGCACTCGCCGGCTTCCTGCTCAGTACTTTGTTGCGCGACATCGTGTCGGCGGCAGTCTCGTCCACCGGGTCTGCACAGGGCAGATCGGCAGGGCTGGCGGTGCAGGTGGCCGTGCTGGCGACGGCGATCGTGATCGGCCTCGACCAGATCGGCATCAACGTCACCTTCCTGATGATCCTGGCGGCGGTGTTCCTCGGCGGCGCGCTGTTGAGCGTCGCATTGGCCTTCGGCTTCGGTTCACGGGACTTCGTCGCCAACCTGATCGCCGCGCAGGAGCTGAAGCGAATGCTCGAACCCGGCGAGCGAACCCGCATAGGCGACATCGAGGGCCGCGTGCTCGAGGTCACTGCCACGGCCGTCATCCTGGTCAATGTCGAGGGGCGGCAAATCGTTCCGGCGGCGATGTTCCTGCAACGTGCCTCAGTCATGCTGGCGGGAGAGGTCGATGAATAAGGACACGGAACTCTCCCTGGCGTACCTCGGGCATGCGCCGCAATCGGCGGCGCGGGTGTTGCAGGGACTTGACGTCGCCAGCGCGGCCGATTACCTCGAGTCGGTCCCCGCGCGCCTTGCGGCCCCGGTGCTGGACAATATGAGCTCTTGGCACGCGGGCCGACTGCTCGAGGCATTGCCTCCGTCGCGCGCCGCCATGGTGTTGCGCCAGCTGCCGTTCACCGCGGTGACGAACATGGTTCGCCTGACCCGGCGAGAGCGACGCGCCGAGATCCTCGAGGAACTTCCCCGGCGCATGGCGAAGCGGCTGCGCAGCGCGCTGATCTACCCGCGTCACCAGGCCGGCGCCTGGCTGGATCCGGAGGTGCCGGTCATGCGCACGAATGACAGCACCGATGACGCGCTCGCCGTACTGCGCGCATCGCGCCGCAACGTGAGCCATGTGTTCCTCGAATCGCACGTGGACGGCACCTATACCGGCGCCGTGCCGGTCTGCGAAGTGCTGTCTGCGGGGCCGGAAGTGAATCTCGACCAGCTGCGGATCGACGCCAGCGAAGCGGTGTCGAACCGGGCCTCGCTGTCGTCCGTCAGCGCCGACGGGCGCTGGAGCGAATTCCTGTACCTGCCGATCACCGGGCGGCGACGCAACCTGCTGGGCGGCCTGTCGCGAGCGGCGCTGCGGGAGGGATTGCATGAACAGGCCTTGGTGCCTGAGCCCGGAGACTGGATGGTGCTGCGCAAGATTGTCGCCGCATTACTGGTGACCTGCTCCGGAATTCTCAGGGCCAGCATCCGGTCCAGCCACTCGCAACGTCCTGTCTTACGGGGGTGACGGAAAATGGAAGCCACGACATCGGCGGCGATCGTCGCCCTGAACAAAAGGTTCCTGCTCGATTATCCGCACATCGCCGCACAACGCATCGAGGCGATGCCGCCGGATGAGGCTGCCGAGGCATTGCGCGCACACGATGCCAATACGCTCGTGCCGGTCATGCCTCGACTCTCGCCGGAAGTCGCTGCCCAGCTGCTGGCAAACTTCGAGCAAGCCACGGTGGCCCGCCTCCTGACGGAGCTGTCGCCCGGCGATGCCGCGCGGATCCTGGCCTCGCTGGAAGAGTCCGGCCGGAAAAACTACCTCGGCTGGCTCGAGGAGTCCGCGGCGCGAGAGATCCGACGAGCGCTGGAGTATCCGGCCGACAGCGCCGGGCACCTCATGGAAACGCGCATCGCACAGTTTCGCGGTTCCGCGACAGTCGGCGAGACGCTGGCGCGGCTGCGCAAGGTCCGTGCAAAGACGACACGCAGTTTGTTCATCGTCGACGAGGACAACCGCCTGAGCGGCCGGGCGAGCATCCAGGACATTGCGCTGGCTGCCCCGGAAACGCGCCTGGACGAACTGGCCCGGCCGG
This sequence comes from Gammaproteobacteria bacterium, assembly GCA_035514535.1. Classification (GTDB taxonomy): domain Bacteria; phylum Pseudomonadota; class Gammaproteobacteria; order Steroidobacterales; family XN24; genus XN24. The sequence continues at coordinate 236,386 of DATKAZ010000069.1, read as the reverse complement.
TCGCCGCAGCTGTCAGCGCGCTCGCGCCGACCGAGGAGGTCGTGGAAGTGCTCGAGCGGTCCAAACTCGCCGATCTGCCGGTGATCGACATCGACGGTCGGCTGCTCGGCATCATCTATCACGCGACGCTGCTGCAGGTGGTGCAGGAGGACGCCACCGCCGACATCCAGACGATGGTGGGCGCCAGCAAGGACGAGCGGGCGTTGTCGCCGACCTTGTTCGCCGTCCGAAAACGCCTGCCGTGGATGCAGATCAATCTGCTCACCGCGTTTCTCGCGGCGTCGGTCGTCGGCCTGTTCGAGAGCACGATCGCGCAGTTCACGGCGCTCGCCGTGCTGCTGCCGGTGGTGGCGGGACAGGCGGGCAACGCGGGGGCGCAGGCGCTGGCGGTGACGATGCGTGGACTCGCGTTGCGCGAGATCGGCCTGCGGCACTGGTTCCGCGTGACCCGCAAGGAGGTCCAGACCGGCCTGATCAACGGGCTGGCGATCGCGCTGACCTGCGGGATCGGCGTCTTTGCCTGGAGCGGCTCGCTCGGCCTCGTGGTGGTCATTGCGATGTCGATGGTGCTGGCGATGGTCGCCGCGGGATTCGCGGGTGCTCTCGTGCCGATCATGTTGACGCGCCTGGGCCAGGATCCGGCGCAGTCCTCGTCGATCATTCTTACCACCGTCACGGATGTTGCCGGGTTCTTCTCGTTTCTCGGCATCGCCACGCTGCTGGCCGGCATGCTGTGAGCACTAGCGAAGATTCGATCGAAGGGGCGACGGCTCGCTGGCCGCAGCGGATGCGTGCGGGCTTGACCTAGAGGAACGGCTTGGCGCGCTCCAGCAGTTCCTCCAGCCCGGGTTCGTTCGGATCGCGCGGTTTGCCGGGGTGGATGATGGACAGCTGGCAGCTTTCGGCGGCCTCGACGAGCTCACGGAACGTGCCGGCCGTGATGTCCTTGATGTAAGCCTGCTGGTTTTCGTTGTAGGCGAACATCCTGTCGTTGAGCTCGGTGCACTCGTTACAGGTGGAGCAGCGGACGGTCTCGATCCAGGCCTCGTCCGGCGAGTGCGCGGGTTCCTCCTCCGGGACCGACTCGTGAGTGAGTTCAGGTGCAGCAGCCGTCTCAGCCACGGCGGCCACGGATTGTGTTGCGGCCGCCTCCGTCTTGGAACCGGGTTCCCGGCGTCGCTGCTCTTCCCACGCGGCCCGCTCGCGGGCCAGCAGGCGTTGGGCATGTGAGCTGCGGATGCCGCCGAGCTCCTGCAGGCGGTGCCAGTTCTCCAGGCAGCGCCGTGCGGCCTGCACGAGCCGCTCGTCGACGATCAGCCGTTGCAGGATGTCGTCCCCGTCCACCGCCGCCAGGCAGGGCACGCGGCCCTCGTCGGTGCCGCGGCCGGGAGCGAGCCAGTCGGACACCGGCACCATCTGGCCGTTCCAGGCCGCGTGCGGGACACGCGCGAAATGATGTGCGTAGCGCGGGTCGGCCACCACGAAGTCGGCCAGCGTGAACGCCTGCTCCTCGGTGACGCGCTGCAGGGCGCCGTCTGCATACTCCAGCTGCGCCGCCGGCCAGTCGCGGTCCGGCTGCGGGTTGTTCTCCAGCGAGAAGCGCGCGGCCAGGTCGGCGCCGGCCGTCGGGTCGTAGATGAACGCCGGAAAAGCGCGGGACTGCATCGCCGCCGCACTGACGAGGTAATGCGGCAGCATGCCGGCGTGTGCGGCGGTCGCCGTATAGACCGAAAACAGCGCCGGCGCGCGCACCCACATGCCCTTGCGAATGCCCGCCTGCAGCTGCGGCAGGTTTGAGCCGGTAGACTGCATTACGAAGGCATCGTTCAGTCCTACCGCCAGGCTGGCCAGTTGCGTGTTGCGCACGCCGAACGCGAATCGCCCCTGGCCGACGGAGGACTCCTCGAGGATATCGTCGATCTCCACCAGCACCTTGACGGGAATGCCCGAAGACAACAGTTGCATCAGGTTGGTGTCGGCGGAGGCGGCGGCGGGCCGGCCGCGCAGCCGGATGAAATAGTCCGGGAATACCGCCATGTCCTCGGGCGTGAGCGCTTCTTCGTCGAGGGCGTCGAAAAGTGCCTCGTGCCTCGACTCGTCATAGCGGCCGTCGCCCTCGAGTTCGGCCACGGCCATCGCCTTCACGAGTTGTGCCATTTCCGGCAGCCGCTCGCGAAATGCCTTTTGTACGGCGCGGCAGGAGTCGAAGTGGTACCCGTATTGCGTCACGCCGGTGGGTATCGCGGCAGGGAAGAAGCGTTGCGCGCGTAATACCGACAAGGCCCACTCGATCCGCTCGCGCCGCGCCGCGCTCAAGCGGCTGTCGGGAGCCCCCGCGGCAAGCAACCGCGCCATGACGTCGAAGTCGAACAACCCCTGCTGGCCGGTCCCCACCGCAGCCCGGAGGCTGTCCGGTCGGCGCCCCGCCGCAGAGCCGATGAAGTCGGCGCGCAGGATGTCGTTGAGGCGCACGATCAGCCCGTCGATCTCAACGCGGTGACGCTCGAGCCGCTCCCGCTGCACCACCCGCCAGGCATGGGTGAAGAGCCGCCCGGGCAACTCGTCGTCGCAATCCACGATCTCGCCGTCCACCGCGATCGCCCGGCCTGCCTTGGTGAGAACCTGTTGCAGCCCGTCGGCGTCCGCGCCGGCCAGCCGGGCAACCGCCCGGTCCCACAGTGCCGACAGCGCGCCGGTCACACCCTCGGCGACCATACGCCGGATATCGCGTTCCATATGGAGCAGGTGCTTGCGCAGCGCCTCGCCCGCCGGGCCGCCCGGCGCGATGTCGCGCGCCAGTTCGTTGACGATGCCGGTCAGCGTGCGCGCGACGGGTGCGCCGGGTGCCGGTTCCACCAGCACGAGCGGAAAATCGTAGCGCAGTCGCGCCAGGTCGCCGTAGCGCGCCATCAGGGCCGGACGGAGGCCGAGCGTGTCGATCGCCTCGAGCGGTGCGCCCGGCGGGCGCCCGGTGAGGTGGAATACCGTCTGGACTTGTAGCGTCGCGTTCATGTTTGCTGTGGCGTCTGTCGTTTGCCTGGCCGTGGCCATCGCCGCTAAGCGGCCGGCTGCCGGCCCTCGGGCCAGACCGTGAACTTGTCGAACTCGGACTCGAGACCGACCCGGACCATCTCGGGGGTCCGCTGCCGGCCCGCCTTGCGGATCTCCTCGTAACAAGGCACTTCGGGGTTACGGTAAAGAATGCCGACCGGCACCGGATCCAGGCCGGACGCGATCTCGCGTGCGCGGTCGATGTCGGACGGGTCGTGCTGCAACTGATTGCGGTACAGGCGACCGATGGCGGCGCTCGGCCGGATGCCGTTCTCGTGTGTCAGCAGCAGCGTCTTCTGGGTGTCGTTCAGCCAGGCTTCGAACTCGCCGGGCATGAACTCGGGGCAGCGCTGGATGACCCGGACAAAGGAAAAGCCCTTGTGATGAAAGGCCGCCGAGATGATGTCGTACAGCACCTCGGGAATCCAGTCTACCGCCTGCGCGACGAACGACGCGTTCTGCACGCCGAGCGTCACGGCCAGCGGGTTGAGCGCCTCAAGGAAAGCACCACGCGGCGTCGTGTTGCTCTTTTTGCCGATGGGCGTGGTGGGGGAAGCCTGCTTCTTGGTGAGGCCGTAGATCTGGTTGTCGTGCAGCAGCACCGTCAGGTTCATGTTGTAGCGGATGGCGTGAATCCAGTGTGCGGCGCCGATACTGCAATTGTCGCCATCGCCGGTGTTGACGAACACGTTCAGGTCCGGGCGGGCGAACTTGATGCCCTCGGCGACCGGCAGCGCGCGGCCGTGGATGCCGTGAAAGCCGTAGGTCTTCATGTAGTGCGGGAAGCGGCTGGAGCAACCGATGCCCGACACGAACACGGTCTTCTCGGGACGCAGGTCCTCATCACGGCACAGCCGCTGCACGGCGGCCAGGATCGCGTTGTCGCCGCAGCCGGTGCACCAGCGCGGCACGCCCCCCTGGTAGTCCTCCAGCGCGTGGTGTTCCTCGTACATCTTCACGAGGCAGTGAGTCGAATTGCGCGTCATGACTGCACCTCCGCAACAGCGAGCTTCGCGCGGGCGGCCCGGCAGATGGACCCCGGCTTGAGCGGGCGGCCGCGGGATTCGCTCCAGCAGTCGACGTCCACCAGGAAGCGGGCCCGCAACATCATCGCGAGCGCTGCATAGCGCCGGTTGTTTTCGTCGATGAGCGCGTCCGCGGTCCGGTCGGACCAGTTGTTCTCGATCGTCATCACGCGCTTGAATCGGCGCATTATTTCGCCGATGCCGGAAGGCATCGGCTGCAGGAATGTCAGGTGCAGCGATGAGACACTGTGGCCCTCGGCGTTCAGCCGGCGCACGGATTCCTCGATCGCACCGCGCGTGCTGCCCCAGCCGACCAGCAGCAGTTCGCCTTCCTCCTCGCCGAATACCTGGGGCGCGGTCAGCGTCTTCTGCAGCGCCGCCAGCTTGAGGCTGCGGTGCCGCAGGCCTTCCTCGTTGTTGGCGGGATCGTAAGCGACGCGGCTCGATCGGTCGTGGGCCAGCCCGGTCACGGTGTGCATGCCGTTCGGCTGCCCCGGCACGAAGCGCCGGAACAGGCCGGTGGCCTCGTCCCAGTCGTAGGGCTTCGCGCCCGCCGGCACGGGGCTCTGGTCGACCGGCGGCGCGAGCCACTCCTCGCTGAACACCGGCCGCGGGAAGGGCGTCTGCGCCGTCGCCAGGCTCGCATCGGAGAGGATCACGACGACCATGTTGAACGTCTCGGCGATCTTGCGGGCGGTGATCACCGAGTAGAAGCAGTCCTCGATGCCGGAGGGCGCCATAACGACCTTGGGCGCATCGCCGTGGCTGCCGTAGCACACCGCCAGCAGGTCGCCTTGCTCGGCCTTGGTGGGCTGGCCCGTGCTCGGTCCGCCGCGCTGCACGTTGATGACCACCATCGGGATCTCGGCCATCACGGCCAGCCCGAGGGCTTCCTGCTTGAGGGAATACCCCGGGCCGGAGGTCACCGTGAGGGCGCAGCGGCCGGCATAGGACGCGCCCAGCGCGAAGGTCGCGGCGGCGATCTCGTCCTCGGCCTGGTGCACGAGGCCGCCGACCTTCTCGAACACGTCGCTCAGATAATGCGATACGGAGGTCGCCGGCGTGATCGGGTACATGGCGCAGATCTCCATGCCCGAGGCCAGCACGCCGAGCGCCAGCGCGGTGTTGCCGTTGACGACGATCTGCGGGGCGGTGGCCTTGACGGCATGAATCCGGAACTTCAGGTCCAGGTTCGCCTCGGCCCACGCGAAGCCGGCCTCCAGCAATCGCTGGTTGGCGTCGATCACTGCACTCGACTTTTTCTTCAGCGCGACCGCGACCTGCGCGCGGCCGAGATCCAGGTCGAGGCTGTAGATGCTGCACAGCATTCCCAGCGCGAACATGTTCTTGCCCTTGCGGGCGTCGGACACGATCTTCAGGCACTCGGTCTCCATCGGGATCTCGAGCACCCGGTAGCCTTCGCCGCGCAGCTCGTCAACCGTCGTGGCGTACATCTCACGGATGCCGGCATCGCGGTGCTCCCGCCACATGTCCTCGAGCAGGATCACGCAGCCCGGCTTGAGCTCGCCCTCGCGCACCCGGCCGAGCAGGACCTGCTCGTTGAAGGCGACGACAAGGTCGGCCTCGTCGCCGCCGTTCGAGACCTGTGTCGAGCCCAGCCGGACGCGGTTGCCGCTGGCGCCGGCCACGCTGCGCGCCGGCGGCTGGATCTCGGCCGGAATGATCTCCACCGTCCACACGCCGTTGCCCATCTGCGCGGCGATCGAGCCGAGCGACTGGCCGCAGCGCTGCGCGCCCTCGCCTGAATCGCTGAGGATCTCGACCACCTGCTCCTCGAGCGCCACGGGTTCCCTGGCGGCCGCGGGGGTGCGCCGCCGGGGCTGCTCGATCACGTCTGCTGTGCTGGATACGTTCATGGTGCGGACCGCGCCTCGTGTTTACCTGTCAGGAGCGTCGGATCGGGCCGGCGAGCCGCGCGGGACCCGCACGAGGGCGAAGTCGTGCTCCCCCTGAGCGAGCCCGAACAGGCGATCGTCGGGCGAGCATTCGGCCTCGGCGCACGACTCGGCCGTGTCGCGCAGGCCGAGCCAGGCCTTCATGCTGCGCGCCGCCTTGCGCCCCGCGCCCATCGCCTCGATCACCGTCGCCGCGCCCGTGACGATGTCGCCGCCGGCATACACCCCGGCGATCGAGGTCGCCAGGTCCCCGTCGGTCTCGATATAGCCCCACTGGTTGAGCTTCAGCCCGGCGGTCTGGCCGAGGATCGGGTTGGCGTTCGTGCCGATCGCATAGACCACCAGGTCGGCCTCGAAATCGAACTCGCTGCCGGCCACCGGCACCGGCCGGCGCCGCCCCGAGTCGTCCGGCTCGCCGAGCTCCATGCGGATGCAGCGCAGGCCGCGCACGTTGTTGCTGCCGTCATCGAGGATCGCCACCGGGTTGGTCAGCCAGTGGAACTGAATGCCTTCCTCCTCGGCGTGATGGATCTCCTCGGCGCGCGCCGGCGCCTCCGTGCGGCTGCGGCGATAGATGCAATGCACGTTCCCGGCGCCGAGGCGCAGGGACACCCGCATGGCGTCCATGGCGGTATTGCCGGCGCCGATGACCGCGACGTTACGGCTCGGCGGCAGCGGCGTGTCGTACTGCTCGGGCTCGCGCCCGTGCATGAGATTGCAGCGCGTCAGCAGCTCGTTGGCCGACAGCACGCCGTTGAGCGACTCGCCGGGGATGCCCATGAAGCTCGGATAACCGGCCCCCGTGCCGATGAACACCGCGTGGAAGCCCATCTCCTCGATCATCTCCTCGATGGTGAACAGGCGCCCGACCAGCGTATTGCATTCGAAGCTGATGCCGAGTTGCACCAGCTTGCCGAGCTCGGCGTCGACGACACCGTTCGGCAGGCGAAAGTCCGGGATGCCGTACTTGAGCACGCCGCCGGCCTCGTGGAAGGCCTCGAACACGGTGACTTCACAGCCGGCTTTCGCCATGTCCGCGGCACAGGCCATGCCGGCGGGCCCGGAGCCCACGATCCCCACCTTGAAGCCGTTCGGCTCGATGTAGGGCACGTTGCTCCAGCCTTCGCTGATGGCCAGGTCGCCGACGAACCGTTCGAGCCGCCCGATCGCCACGGGCTCGAGGGATTCGCCCACCGTGCACACGCCCTCGCACTGGTTTTCCTGCGGGCAGACCCGGCCGCAGACCGCGGGGAGCAGGTTCGTGTCGGTGATCACGTCGTAGGCGCCGTGGAAATTCTTTTCGCCGATCTTCCTGATGAAGCCGGGGATGTCGATGCCCACCGGGCAGCCGCGCACGCAGGGCTCGTCCGGGCACAACAGGCAGCGTTCGGACTCGACCAGGGCTTCCTCCAGGCCGTAGCCGCAGCTCACTTCCTCGAAGTTGCGGCCGCGCTCCACGGGATCCAGTTCCCGCATCGGAGTGCGGTCCTGGGGAATGGTGCGGATGGTGCGCTTCTTCGCTGCCATGGGCTGTCGTCAGGCCTCGTCGGCGGCTTGAGCCGCGGCTGATTCGAAGTCGCTGCGCATGCGGCAGCTTTCCTCGAAGCGGGCGGCCGCCTGCCGCTCGGTTTCCCGGTAGCGTCCGAGTCGGGACATCAGGTCGTCGAAGTCCACCTCGTGGCCGTCGAAGTCCGGGCCGTCGACACAGGCGAACTTGATGCGCTCGCCGATCTTGACGCGGCAACCGCCGCACATGCCCGTGCCGTCGACCATGATCGGGTTCAGGCTGACCATGGTCCTGATGCCGTGCGGCCGGGTGGCCTCGGCGCAGCCTTTCATCATGATGGGCGGGCCGATGGCGACGCACTCGTCGATGTCCGGGTGTTGCTCCACGGCCTGGCGGATGCCATCGGTCACCAGGCCCTTGATGCCGGCCGAGCCGTCGTCGGTGCAGACGATCAGCTCGTCGCATACGGCACGAAACTTGTCCTCCCAGAACATCAGCTCGCGGTTGCGGAAGCCGACCACGCCGATGACCCAGGCGCCGTTCTGCTTGAAACCGCGCGCCTGCGGATAGATCGGCGCGACGCCGAGGCCGCCGCCGACGCACAGGACTTTCTTCGCCTTGCCGACCTGGCTCGGGATGCCCATCGGGCCGACCAGCGCGAACAGCCGCGTGCCGACCCGGCAGGTTTGCTGCATCTCCCGTGTCGTCTTGCCGACGGCCTGGATGACCAGCGTGATCGTGCCCCGCTCGGCATCGAAGTCGGCGATGGTGAGCGGGATGCGCTCGCCTTCCGGGCGCAGCATGACGATCACGAACTGCCCGGGCCGGGCGGCGCGTGCCATGCGCGGATGTCGCAACTCGAGCAAGTATGTGACATCCGAAAAATCGTCGCGTGCGACGATCTCGTAGCCGGCAGTGGCGGACTCGAGGGACATGCTGAATCGCCCCATGTTGCGTCCCGGTTGCAATGACTGCCCAGGATCACTCCCACGCTCTTACCGCGCCGTCCCGGATTCGTAAATGGCGGATTACCGATGGGTCGACGGGGGCCCGGTTTGCGGTGTCCGCAAAACGGGCTTGTGGCGGCCGGATGCGTGGCCCGGACGGCATGGCTGCGAGGCGCATGGGTGTGTCGACGACCGCCGGGGGCGGCGAAAGCCGCGCTGCAATGCAGCACAGTACATCGACGCCAAGGTGCCCTGCGTCCCGTTCGACTGTGGAATCTGGCACAGTCAGGGCTGGCGTCACGAGGACACTTCATGATGGGGAGCAGGGTTCGTGCGGCACACGTGGTCAAAGCGTGCTGCCTGGTGGTAGCGGTCTTCGCCGGGGCGTCGCCGGCGGAAGAGGAGCGCGAGGTACCACGCACGATGGCGGAGGTCCTCGAGGCTGCGTCGCCGGCCGAGTGGCGCACGCCGGATCCCGGGGACACCGTGTACCTGGAGCTTGCGACCGGCAGGGTCGTGATCGAGCTGGCGCCGGAATTCGCGCCGCAACACGTTGCCAATATCAGGACGCTGTTGCGGGCCGGATACTTCGACGGCAGCATGATCGTGCGCTCCCAGGACAATTACGTGGTGCAATGGGGGCGCACCGAGAGCGATCCGGGCGATCCCGGCAAGGCGAAGGCCTCCTTGCCCGGCGAGTACAGCCGCCCCGTAAGATCCGATCTGTCCTTTACGCCGCTGCCCGATGCGGACAGCTACGCGCCCGAGACCGGGTTCTCGGGCGGTTTCCCGGTGGCCCGCGACCCGCGCTCGGGGACCGCCTGGCTGATCCATTGCTACGGCATGGTCGGGGCCGGCCGCGACCTGGCCGCCGACTCCGGCAGCGGCGCCGAGCTCTACACGGTCATCGGCCACGCACCGCGCCACCTCGACCGCAACGTCACGCTGGTCGGACGGGTCATCGCGGGCATCGAGCGGCTGTCGGTGCTGCCGCGCGGGACCGGCCCGCTGGGCTTCTACGAGCGCGCCGAGGAGTTCGTCCCGATCGTCGCGGCTCGCCTGGCCGCGGACACGCCGGTTGGCGAGCGCACTGTGATCGAGTTGCTGCGTACCGACAGCGCCAGCTTTGCCGCCGTCATCCGCGCCCGCCGCGAACGGCACGAGGCATGGTTCCTCGAGCCCACCGGGCGCATCGAGGTCTGCAACGTGCCGTTGCCTGCGCGAGTCCGCTGACGCGGCGACACTAGAACCCGGTTCCGAACCTCAGCCAAAGCGTCCGGCCCGGCTCGAAGATTCGCCGGCTGTTGATAGGGCCTGAAGAGACAGGGGCCGCGTGTGCGGCCCCTGTCTTGGTCGTGACAGGCTCTCCCGGCCGTCTAGCGTGGCGAGTCGGCCTCGGCTGCGACGGCGGCGGTGCCGGACATCTCGGCGGATACCTCCGCACCACGCGGGGCGCTGCCACTCGCCGAGACCGACGGCGCACCGCGGGCATCAGCGCGCGCCCCTGAGTGATCGGCGCCCGCATTCCCTTGTGTGGCGGCGATCACGCCCAGTTCGGCGTCCACCGGACGTTCCGGACGTTCCGGACGATCCGGTTCCGGCCGGGCGTCGTCCGCACGGTCCGCCGCGCGGCCCGCGACACCGACAGCCTTGCTGACCGAGCCATCGGCCAGGAGGCTGGCCCGCGCCCCGGCGGCGTCGCTGCGGGAGCCGGCCGAATCGCTCGTCCGCTCGGCCCGCTCTCCGGCGGCGTCACCCGCCTGGCTGGCCCTGGCCTTGGCCGTGTCCGTCGCCTGAGGGCGCTCGGGGAGCCCGGCTGCCGCCGAACCGCCCACCGCCCCATCGAGCCGGCCGTGAGCGGCGCTGCCGAGATTGCCCTGGGCGAATCCGCCGGTGACGCCGTTCACCGCCCCGGGGACGGCCTGAGCCTGCAGTGGCGATGCGGAACCGATCATCAACCCGAACACGATGCTCGCGGACAGAAGTTTGCTGTTCATATTGCTTCTCCTTTGTCGCCACCGGATATCGGCGGTCTTCATGAGCAATAACGATCCCGCGCTGCGTTTTCTTCCCTCGTTCGGGTCGGACCACATCAACTATCTGAAAGAAATGATAATTTTTCAAAAATGGGGCTTCCGGCGGGCGCTAGAGGCCGGATTTCGGGGGGAAAACGGTGTGCTAAGGCGGTCGCGTCAAGGCGCCACGCGTAGCGACTCGCCGACGAGGCCGTCGCCGTAGACTTCGTCGCGGCCCTCGCGGCCGAGATCGATCGCCGACGCGGCGAGCCTGGCGACGGCCTCGCGGGCCGCGACCGGATCAGGCTGCTCGATGAGCGCTGCCAGCAGTCCGGCAACCAGCGGCGCAGCGAACGACGTGCCGCGCACTTCGGCATACGGCGACTCGATGGCAGCAGCGATCATGTTCATGCCCGGCGCGGCGAAATCCACGTGCGGGCCACGCCCGGCTTCCGGCAGCACGCGCCTGCGGCCATTGACTCCCGTGACGCCGACGGTTTCTGGATAGGCGGCCGGGTAGAGGGGACGCGCAGCGGGGCCGTCGTTGCCGATCGCGGCGACGATCACGTGACCACGTGCCGCCAGGAGGCTGATGATGCGTTCCAGCACCCGGTTCGGCGGGCCCACGATGCTGGTATTGATTACGGCCACGCCTTCGCCGGCCAGCCACGCGAGCGCGCCCACGAAGGCATCGGCCGCGCCGCCGGTTGCGCGACCGCAATAGATGTCTGCTGCATACAAAATGCCCGCCGGTTCGGCGCCGCGGAATCCCTCCGCGCGGCCGACCAGCAACGAGGCCGTGGCCGTGCCGTGCGCAGTCTCCACCGGCGAGCCGTCACAGCCATGCACATGGATCGTGGCATCGCGAAACGCCGGATGGCCGAGCGCAATCCCGCCATCCACGAGCCCCAGCCGAACCGGCCTGCCGTCCCGCTCGGCCGCAGCAGTCGCCTGATGCACCTCCGCGCCCACCGGATCGGCCGCCCCGACCGGCAGGTACACGTGGTTGAAATCGTATGCCCCGCCGGGATCCATACGCTGCAGCCGGCGCAGCGCACGGCGCGTGGATTGCCCGTCGGGCCCCCTCAGGACCACGACGCGCACGTCAAGCCCGGCGGCGGAGATTTCCCGTGCGATCGTGAAGCCCGCGCGCTGCGCAGCCGCCAGCGCGTCTGCCGAGGGCGAGAACGCCGTGACTTCCCCGCGTACGATCGGCTCACCGCGCGGATCCCGCTCGAGTTCCGTCCGGTTGCGGCGCAGCAGGTCCCGCACCAGCCGGCGCCGCGCATCGAGGAGATGCGCGAGCGGCTCCTCCTGCGGCCGCGCGACTTCGTCCTCGAGCTCACCCAGGAGCCCGCCGACAGGCGGGGGATCCGGCAGGCGCGGCAGGTTCACCTGGGCCATGGCCGGCCCGCCCGCGAGCAGGCCTGCAAGGATGGCGCCCGCACCCGTGAATTCGCGCCGCCATTGGAAGAAAATGCCCGCCATATTCGTTATTACGTACGAGGGCGCGTGAATAATCCAGCGGATACGGTGCGGAAGGCCCTCGTCGAATTGTTGCCGCGGCTGCGCCGCTTCGGGCGCGCGCTGACGCGAAACCAGGATGATGCCGATGACCTTGTCCAGATTGCGATCGAACGCGCCTTGCGCCATTCCGACCAGTGGCAGCCGGGCTCGCGGCTCGACTCCTGGATCATCGGCATCATGCGCAATGCCTGGATCGACGAGATCCGGGCGCGCAACAGGCGTGGCGCTCTGTTCGCGCCCGAGGAAGCCGGCGAGCATGTCGGGGAGTCGCCGATGCAGGCGCTGACCGAGTCGCTCGCCATTCAGGACGCCGTGGCCCGCCTGCCGGAGGACCAGCGGATCGTGATTGCGCTGGTGCTCGTGGAAGGATTTTCGTACCGCGAAGCCGCCGAGCTGCTCGAGATTCCCATCGGCACGCTCACCAGCCGCCTGGCGCGCGCCAGGACCGCGTTGCAGTCACTCCTGGGCCCGCAACACGAGGCCGCACAATGAAATTTTCCGACGAAATCCTGATGGCCTATGCCGACGGCGAGCTGGATGCGGCGACGCGCGCCGACATCGAGGCCGCCATGACATCGGACCCGGAGCTCGCGGCGTCTATTTCCCGCCACCGGGCCACGCGCGAGCTGTTGCGCCGCGGCTTCGAGCCCATCCTGGACGAACCCGTACCGAGCCGGCTGCTCGACGCGCTCGCGCCCGAGGCACCGAGGCTGGCAGGCGCCGAGGTCCGGCCGCTGCCGGCGCGGGGCGCGGCCACCGCCGCGCGGCCGACACGGCGCTGGTCGTGGCCCGAGTGGGGCGCCATGGCCGCCACGCTGGCAGTGGGTGCACTGATCGGCGCCGGGCTGCGGATCGCGCCTGGGCCGCTCATGGAAACGCGCGACGATGGACTGGTAGCGGCCGGCGAGTTGTCGAGAGCCTTGTCCACCCGGCTCGCACGTGATGCGGCCCCCGGGGCCGAAATCCGGCCCGGCCTGAGCTTCCGGTCCGCCGGCGGTGACTATTGCCGGACATTCGTTGCCGGGCGAGTCGCCGGGCTCGCCTGTCGCGATCCGGACCGGTGGCGGCTCGAACTGCTGTCGACTCTGCCGGAGGCCGGGACGGGCGCCTACCGGCCGGCCGGTGCGGCGCTGCCGGGCGTGATCCTCGAGGCGGTCGAGGCGCGTATCGAAGGCGATCCGCTGGATGCCGAGGGCGAGGCGGCGGCCCTGGAGCGCGGCTGGCGCGACTGAGCTGCACCGGCAACCGGGCCGTCAGCTGTCCCTGGTGGCCCGATACGCGGCAAACTGGGCGTGGGTGAACCGGATACTCCAGTACAGCGCGAGCAGGCCCGGGAGACCGAAGACCGTTGCGCGCACGTAGGCCTCCTGCCCGGTTGCGACCACGGCGGCGGACAACAGCAGCGCGGTGAAAAACAGCGCGAGCGCCGACAGCCCCAATCCTTCGAAGAACTCTTTGCGTGCCATGTTCATCGCGTGCCTGGCTTCCTCATCGGCCGCTCAACGTGAAATCGCCCCGCGTCCCCGCCGCGCGTCACGCAGGATCTCCCGCGCGGCGTTCATCCCCGGCAGGCCTGTGACGCCGCCGCCGGGATGCGTGCCGGAACCGCAAAGATACAGGCCCGGCAATGCACCGCGGTAGTCGGCCTGACCGAGCAGCGGGCGTGCGCTGAACAACTGGTCCAGGCCGAGCGCACCGTGGAAGATGTCGCCGCCCGTGAGTCCGTACTCTCGCTCCAGGTCGAGCGGGGAGAGGATCTTTCGTCCGAGCACGCTGGCCCCGAAGTTCGGCGCCTGACGATTCACGGTGTCGATCGCCAGGTCTGCAAAGGTCTCGCGATGCGCGTCCCAGCCACCGTCCGGTTCCGGATTCACGTGCTGGCAGAACAGGCTGGCGACATGCCGACCGGGCGGCGCCAGCGAGTCGTCGAGGGTCGAGGCGATGACGAGTTCGACCACCGGTTCCCTGGCCCAGCCGGGGTTGTGTTCCTTCGAGCGGGCGTCGAAGTACGCGCGCTCGAAATAGCCGAGCGAATCGCCGACCAGGATGCCGCTCGCATGATGCGGTTGTTGCTGCGTGCCGCGCGCAGCATGGAAATCGGGCAACTCCGCCAGCGCCACGTTGATGCGGAATGTGCCCGAGGCGCAGCGGTATCGCCCGAAGCGCGCCAGAAGGTCGGGATCGAGGATGTCCGGGTCGATCAGGCGCGTGTACAGCAGCCTCGGGTTGACCGCGGCGATCACGCGCCTCGCGCGGATCTCCGCGCCGTCGGCCAGCGCGACCCCGACCGCGCATCCATCCCGCACGAGGACACGCTCGACCGCAGCGTCCGTGCGAATGGAGACGCCGCGTGCCCGCGCTTCTGCCGCGATCGCCTCGCTGATCGCACCCATCCCTCCGAGCGCGTGTCCCCAGGCGCCGCTCTTGCCGTTCACTTCCCCGAACACGTGGTGCAGCAGCACGTAGGCCGAGCCGGGCGCGTACGGGCTTGCGAAGTTGCCGACGATGGAGTCCCAGCCGAGCACGGCCTTGAGCGGGTCCGACTCGAACCAGTCGTCGAGCAGTTCGCCGGCGCTTTTCGTGAACAGCTCGAGCAGGTCGCGCCGCCCGCGCATGTCGAGGCCCTTCAGTTTTCGCGCCACCGACCAGGACGCAAGCCAGTCCGCAAGCACGAACCGGTCCGAGACGTTCGGCGGCGTCTCGGTGGACAGCACGCGCAGCACCGTGACGACGTGCTCGAGCATCTCGAACCATTGTGGCAGGCGTTCCGCATCACGCCTGGAGAAGCGTGCGATCTCGCTGTTCGTGTGCTCGCCGCCGAAGCGGAACGCCCCGCCGTCCCGCAGGGGTAAAAAATTGGCGAAAGGCCGCTCGACGATGCGCAGCCCATGCTCGGCCAGGCGCAGGTCGGCGATGACGCGGGGATTGAGCAGGCTGACGGTGTAGCTGCAGCTCGAGTTGCGAAACCCCGGGTGGAACTCCTCGGTGACGGCGGCGCCGCCGACAATGCCGCGGCGCTCGAGTACGGCGACGCGCTGCCCGGCCGCGGCGAGATAGGCGGCGCAGACAAGGCCGTTGTGGCCGCCGCCAATGATCAGCGCGTCGAGGGTGGAGGACTGGGGCACGGTGACACCACGGAAAAGGGACAGACCCATTCTCCACCAGGAGAAGCGATCTGTCCCTGCTGGTTCGGCAGCCGCACGCGCGGCGCCGGCGAGCTAGTGGCTCCGCGCTACCCCTTCTTGGCCCAGGCGTTGCACCAGCCATTCCTGGCAACGACCTTGCCGGGGAAGAGGTCGCAGGGCGCCCATTCGTCACCCGCGCTGCCTTTGAAATGACGGCAATTGTTGCAGAACTGGTCCGAGCTCGGGCGCTCGGACGCTGTCGCATCATGCTTGTACTTGAGCGCCTTTGCCGTCGCATCGTCCTCTGATACCTGCGGCTTGTCGGATGCCTGCAGTCGCGTCACCGGCAACAGAGCCGATCCCGCGAGGGCAGCCAGGCCAAATGCGGAGCCCCGTAATATGGCACGACGGGACCGGGAGAAATCATCTTTCATCTGGATCTCCTTCAGAGAAAATGCCGTCCAGCGCGGTGGGTCCCGGACGGCATGTTAATCGATAAACCTTGTATATCAGACTGCAAATGAACAGGCCGTGAATGAAAGGTCAGGTTCCGAGGCGTGAGGCCTGCCGAACGGTCCCTGGCGGAGCGGCGCAATGTAGAATGTCAGGAACGGACACCGCTCCCGGCTTTAGGCTCGATGCGGGCCAATCCTGAGGTCCCTCCTGATGAAAAAGACCATCGCGATCGCCATCCTTACGGCCACCCTCGTCGCCTGTGCCACCAGCCCGACGGGCCGCCGCCAGTTGATGCTCGTCTCCTCGGACCAGGCCATTTCGGCGTCCCGCACGGCCTACGTCCAGCAGATGCGCGCCTTCGACGAAAAGGGCCTGATCAGCGACGATCGGGCACTCGTCAACCGGGTCAACCTGATCACGGGTCGCCTGGTGGCCCAGGCGATCAGGATGCGCCCCGAGTCCGGAAAGTGGGACTGGAGCGTCGAAGTCATCGATGACCCTGACACAATCAACGCCTGGTGCATGGCCGGCGGCCGCATGGCGATCTACACGGGCCTGATCGAGAAGACCAAGGCCACCGACGATGAGATCGCCCAAGTGATGAGCCACGAGATCGCGCACGCGCTCGCCGATCACACGGCCGAGCGGATGTCGATCGCGATGGCGACGCAGCTCGGCGTCGTGGCCGTCGGTGCCTCGACCGGAGACGACCGGGCGATGGCCGGCGCAGCCGCCGCGGCGCTGCTGGCGGTCAACCTGCCGAACAGCCGCACGGCGGAGACAGAGGCCGACCGCATCGGCATCGAGCTGGCGGCGAAGGCCGGCTACCATCCCGATGCCGCGGCGTCCCTGTGGCGGAAGATGGCGCAGGCGGGCGGCAGCGGCCCGCCGCAGTTCCTGAGCACGCACCCGGCACCCGGCAACCGCCAGCAGACCCTCGCCAGGCTGGCGCCGCAGATGATGCAGTACTACCAGGCGCCCGGGCAGCGGCCGGTTCACCCGATGCGGCCGGGAAGTTACTGACTAGAAAAAGGCCCCCGAACTTGCGTTACGAGGGCCTAAACCAAGAGGAGAGTGTCGGGAGCCGGGGCCATCCGAATTCAAGACCGGCCGGCGGTGCCTCCCTGGCGTACCGGCCGGCGCCACATCCTTATGGTCTCGACTGCCGGGATTATTTATACGTTTGCTGCGCCGCCGCTATGTTGACCTCGGTCAATTTCCGGCCCGAATGCGGAAAATCCCTAGGGGCGCGGTACCGGATTCGCGCGAGGCTACTGGCCCGGTGTGCCGGTGGTCCCGGGACGGAAGCGGTAAACGTGATACGGCCCGCTGCCGTTGATGTGCGAATGCGACTTGAGCAGCACTTCGGGCAGGGCGCTGTCCGCGAGGTACAGCCAGCCGTCGGGGCCGAATGACAAGGCATCCGCCCAGCGGATGCGCGGCGACTTGACGACGGTCGAGAGCGCGCCGCCGGGAGCCATCCGCAGCACGGCACCGTGCTCGACGTCTGTGATGTAGACATTCCCCGGCAGGTCCGCGGACAGGCCGTCGCTCAGCGGCTTCCTGCCGAGTGTCTCGACGCGCTCGGCGAGCTCGGCGTCCGTGAGATGTTCGTCGAGCAGGGCGCCGGTCGCGATGCGGTACAAGGTATCGTGCGCCATGGCGCCGAAATTCAGCCATTGGCCGGTGGGATCGAGCGCGATGCCGTCCAGGCCGGGTTTCATCGGCACGAGTCCGCCGATGAAGCGCATCTCGCGCATCGGCGTGCGGATGACCCAGTCCTGCGCCCGCACGGACTCATGGCCCTCCAGCAGGCGCCGGGATTTGCGTGTCGTGCTGTCGTAGACGATCACGGCCGGTGACTTGCGCCAGAAGCTCGTGTCGGCGATGTAGACGAAGCGCCCGGCCGGGTCCACTTGCAGGTCCTGCAGGAATGAGCCGCGCGGCGCGATCTTGCGCGGGAACACGTGCTCGTGCACCACCAGGCCGGTGGCCAGGTCGATGGCGACAACTCGCGGGCGCCCGAAGCCGTGGCGCGCCGGATCGACCACCCAGAGGCGATCCTGCCGGTCGACGGCGACGCCGAGCGGCGTCTCGAGTACGACATCCTGGATGTCCGCCGTCGGGAAGGCCTCGGCCTTGCCCGCGCGCCACTCGAACAGCCGCGGACCATCCGGCCTGGCCTCGGGATGCACCGTGAAAAACAGCCGGCCGGAGGCGCTCACGGCGACATTGCCGATCGGCTTGGGATAAGCGAGCACAGTCTCCAGGCCGCTTTCGGGCACTGCGGGCGCCGCCGTCAGATCCCCGTAGGCGATGCCGCCGCCGAAATACAGGCGCAGGCCGCCGAGCACGAGGGCGCTGGCGACGACGAGGAATACGATGATCTTGAGTATGGCGTTCATGGTGTGCTCGATTTCCGGGCCGAGCTTAGCCCCGCGATCCGCGAATGGTCGCGAACTGCGTCACAAAGTCGCCGTAAGAAGAGGAATTAACGCGAAAAACCGGTCTAGGCGCCGGTCTGCTCGAGCGCGTCGCGCACCCTGCGCAGCAGGATGCGGTCAATGACCGGCCGCTGGATGAAGTCGACGGCGCCCGCCCGGATCGCCCCGACGGCGGTCGCAACGTCCGACTCGCCGGCCAGCATTATCGCGGGCACCTGCTGACCGCGGTCACGCAGTGCCTGCAGCAGCTCCAGGCCGCTCATGCCGGACAACTCGAGGCTGACCACGAGCACCTTGATCGGCGTTGCGCCGAGCGCGTCCAGCAGCGCCTCTGCCGATTCGAAGGCGCTGATGTCGTGTTCGAGGCGGCTCAACAGTTGCGACAGGGCGGTCCGCTGCCCGCGATCACTGTCCACGACGCAGATCGTCGCTTGAGGTGCCTCAGTGGTGCTTCCCGAGACTGGAGACATGAGTTTCCGGACCGGACGACTGCGGAATCGCCTGCCCTGCGCGGGCGGACGTCCTGGAGGATTTTTTATTCTCGCCCGGCGAGTATTGGAACTCGCCCCCGCTATTGGTATACGAACTTCTACCTAACGCGGCGCGGCGGTCGGGAGGTCAGTTCCCGGACTGGGCCTCGGATACCATCACCATCCGCACCAGGTGCGCGAGGGAGTTGGCCTGCATCTTTTCCATCACCCGGGCGCGATGGATTTCAACGGTGCGCTGGCTGACCCCCAGGTCTCCGGCGATCACCTTGTTGGCCTTGCCCTGCACGACTTCGCCCATGACCTGCTTCTCGCGCGCCGTGAGGCTCTCGATGCGGTCCAGGATCTGGAGCCGTTCGAGCTCGCCTTCGCGCTGGTCTGCGGCCTGCTTCATGGCCTCGCTGATGCGATCGACGAGCTGCTGGTCCTCGAACGGCTTCTGCAGGAAGTCGACGGCGCCCAGGCGAACCGCCTCGACGGCCATGGGAATGTCGCCGTGGCCGGTGATGAACACGATGGGAATATTGCAACCGATCTCCGCAAGGTGCTTCTGCAGCTCCAGGCCGGACATGCCGGGCATGCGGATATCGAGTACCAGGCAGCCGAAATCACGCGGATCGAAGGCCTTCAGGAAATCCCTGGCGCTCGCGTAGCACCTCGCCCGGTAACCCGCCGATCGCAGCAGCAGGCCCAGTGAATCCCGGACTGCCTCATCGTCATCCACGATGAAAACCGTTGCCTCGCTTGACGCCATCATCTACTCCTCTGCCGGTGCCGACGGAAGCCTGATCCTGAAGATGCTGCCGCTTCCGGAGCGGGAATCGTATCTCAGTGTGCCGCCGTGCGCCTCAATGATGGAGCGGCTCAGCGACAGGCCCAGGCCCATGCCCTCGGGCTTGGTCGTGAAAAACGGCTCGAACAGCTGCTCCAGCATGTTGGCTTCGACGCCCGGCCCGGTGTCCTCGACGGCCACTTCGATCTCGTCTTCGTTCAGTTCCGTCGTGCGGATTACGAGCCTGCGCTCATCCGGCGCACAGGCATTCATGGCCTCCACCGCGTTGCGCGTCAGGTTGAGCAGTACCTGCTGCACCTGGATGCCGTCGACCTGCACGCGGGGCAGGTCGGACTTCAGTTCCAGCCGCAGGTCCACCTCGTGCGAGCGGCAGTCCATTTCGACGAGGGGCAGGATCTCCCGGATCAGCTCGTTCGCATCGCGACGCCTGCGATCCGGCGTGTGGCGACGCACGAACGCCCGCAGGCGGTGAATCACGTCGCCGGCGCGCCTGGCCTGGGCCGTGACCCGGCCCAGGACCTCGCCGAGTTCATCGGCGTCCATCCTGCCGGCGGCCGTGAGTCGCTGGCAGGCCTGCGTATAGTTGGCGATCGCCGCCAGCGGCTGGTTCAGCTCGTGGGCGATGCCGGCCGCCATCTCGCCCAGCGTACCGAGACGGGCGGCGTGTGCAAGCCGCTCACGCTGCTTTCTCGCTTCCAGTTCGGCGAGCACGACGTCGGTGCGGTCGAGCACCTGGCTGATGATGAGCAGCGGCTTGCCCTGGTGATCGTTGATCACGCTGAGATTGACGATGGCGTGCGCCAGCGCGCCGTCCTTGCGCGCGAAGCGCTTCTCGAACTTGACGGTGCCGGCGCCGGACAGCAGCAGCCGGAACTGCCGGATGGTCTCGGCGACGTCCTCCGGCGGCGTGACGTCGCGCACCGAGCGCGCCAGCAATTCACCTTCCGAGTAGCCCAGCATGTTGCACAGTGACTGGTTGACCGACAGATAGTGACCGTCGATCTCGTGCGCGGCCGAGAGTGTCGCCATGCCCACGGGGGCGCGCCGGAAGATGAGCCGCAGCTCCTCCTCGGCCTGGCGCAGCTGGGACTCGGTCTCACGCTGCTCGGTGACGTCTTCGCCCGCGCTCAGGACACCGCTGATGCGCCCTTTCTCGTCCCTGAGAAAGCGGTTGCGCCAGTACACGCGCCGCGTGTGGCCGGCGCGCGTCAGGACCGGGCCCTCCAGCAGGCTGAAGCTCGACTCCTGGCCGGCGAGGGCCTGGTCGAACAGCACTCGCGAGCGGCCGGCGAACCCTGCCGGCTGGCATGCCGCGAAGAAGTCCTTGCCCAGCAGCTCGTGTTCCGGGTAGCCGAACAGCTCACAGGCCTTGCGATTCACCAGGGTGATCTGGCCGGAGCGGTCGACGGCGATGATCATCACGTTGACGAGGTCGAGATACAGCTGCGCCCGGTCGCGCTCCTGGCGGAGCGCCTCCTCCGCGTGCCGGCGGAACGTCTGGTCGAGGATGGTGCCGAGGATACGAGGTGTGCCCTGCGGCCCGTTCGCCACGATCTGGTAGATCATCTGGATGTGCCGCACCGTGCCGTCGGGACGAATGATCCTGAATTCCAGCTCGCCCCCGCCGGAAGACTTCTTCATGTCCTCTGCGAATCGCGCTTCCACCCGTTCCAGGTCGTCCGGGTGGGCGAAACGGCGGGCGAATTCTACCGGGGGCAGCGACGGCTCGGACGGGTCGACGCCTGCGATGCGGTAAAACTCGCCCGACCAGAAGCTGGTCGCAGCACTCGGCCAGTCACCCTCGAAGCTGCCGACGTGGGCCAGCGCCTGGGCCGTAAGCAGGTTGGCCTCCACCTGGTGCAGTCTCGCCTCCGCCGCCACGCGCTGGCTGACGTCCCTGACGATGCCGATGAAGCTCGCCGGCCCTTCGCCCTCCACCCGGCCGACGGAGACTTCCGCCGGAAAGACCGAGCCGTCCTTGCGGCAGGCCTCGACCTCGCGCGGCGCGAGCATGAAGCGCGCCTCGCCCGTGCGCTGGTAGCGCCTGATGTAGTCGTCGTGGTCGGCCCGGAACGGCGCCGGCATCAGCCGCGCGACGTTCTGGCCCACGATCTCGTCGGCCCGGTAACCGAAGACCTGCTCCGCGCCCTGGTTGAAGGACTCGATAATGCCCTGCCCGTCGATCAACACGACCGCGTCCGGCGTCGCGTTGAGCAGCGCGGCGAGCTTGCTTTCCGCCCGCAGGATGTCGCCTCGGCCGGCCGGCACGGGACTGGATTCGCTGGAATTCATCGGGCTGTTCGGGGTCCTGTGCGACTCGACCGACGCAGTGCGCTACGTGGCCGAGTGGTGAAGAGCGGTCTAGAATAACCTCAGGGTGACGGCGAAAAAATCCCGGCACGGATGGGCGCATGCGCAGTGCATGCCCGGGGCGCGGCAATATGGACAATTCTGGAAGAATTATCGTTGGCGTGGATCCGCACACTGCTGCTGCGGCCCCCGCGGCCCTTGGCGCCCGCCTCGCGGCCGGCGCGGGCTTCGCGCTGGAGCTGTTCACGCCGGTATACAACTCGCACATTTCCCTGGCGCACTTCGAGAATCGCGAGCACCTGCAGCATGCACGGGACGCCCTGGTGCGCCGCTATCTCGAGCGGCTCGAGGAAATCGGGGCAGCACTTGGCTTCGGCGGACCCATAGGCTGCCATGCGGCCTGGGATCATCCGCCGGAGGAGGCGCTCATCAGGCGGGTCCTGGAGCGCGCGGCCGAAATGCTCGTCGTGGCCTTGCCGGAGGGGCGGGAGCACGGCGGCCGCCGCCTGTCCTCGATGCAGTGGCAGCTGGTGCGGCATTGTCCGTCGTCGCTGCTGCTCACTCGCGGGCGCCCGTGGCGCGACGCCCCGGTGATCGTTGCCGCCGTCGATCCTACCGGGCGCCACGGCCGGCGCGAGGACCTGGATGTCAGGATTCTCCAGGTTGCAGAACGGCTCGCCGGCGGCACCGGCGGCACCGTCCACGCCTTCCATGCCTGGGAGCGGCGCCTGCGCGCGCTGATCGGTGAACGCGAGCATGCGCTGTCGCCGGACCTGCCCGGCAAGGCGGCGGAGCAGCGACACCGCGACGCGGTCCAGTCCGCTCTTGCCGCGGCGGTGGCGGCCCCCGCACGGATCGCCTATGTCGAAGGTCCGCCCGAGGAAGCCCTGCCGCAGTACTGCCGCGAGGCCGCTGCAGATGTCGTGGTGATGGGGGCGATCGCCCGTAACCCCTTCGGGCGGATTTTCATCGGCAGCACCGCTGAACGCGTCCTCGATCAGCTGCCGTGCGACCTGCTGGTCGTGAAGCCGGAAGGCTTCCGCACGCCAGTCTCGAGCGAGCGCTGGCCGCGCGAGGCAGCGACGGCGCCGCTCCTCGGCGTGCCCGGAATCTGAGCTCCGGAGTCGTTCAGGTGGGGGACGTAGCCACTGTATGTGCGGAAACGCGACCTGATGGAACGACGCCGGAGCGGGATCGTGGTAACTTCGCGATGCCAAGGTCGAAGGGCCCCGATATCGATGTCCCAGTCGCTGCGCATCCTGTTGATTGCAGACAATCCGGAGGTCATTCGGAGGATCGGTCAGGGCCTGCAGAAGCAGGATTCCGGACTCATCATGATCGAGGGTGCCGACAGCCTTGCGACCGCTCGTCGCCGCCTCGGCTCCGGTGCCTATGATCTCGCTCTCGTCGACCTGGCCCTCGGCCAGGGGGACGGGCTGCACCTGCTGTCGAACCTGGTGGAGATCGCGCCGGAGCTGCCGATCGTCGCGCTGGCCGCAGATGATTCCGCTCCCGATGCGGCGGCCTGCCTGGCGCTCGGGGCACTCGACCGGCTGGCGCCCGAAGCCATGGACTCCGCCGGCCTGTACGACCGCCTGAAGAGCGCCGCGGCCCGCGCGCGCGCCGGCCAGGACTCCCGGCGGCGCAGCCAGCGCATCGCCGGCGGCCTCGGCGCCACGGGCGACCTGGCGTGGCACTACGAGCGCGGCGACGAGGACGCGTGGCTTGCTGCTGCGGAGCCCGGTGCGTGGCAGTTGCCCGGGCCCGAGTGCCGCGAGTCGCTTGAGGCATTGCGCGCGCGCATTCACCCGGATGACCGCGAGTTGGCCCTGCGCCGCATCGAGGAACTCGTCGAGACCAGCCAGCCATGGCAGCTGGAGGCGCGGGTCAAGGTCGGCGGCGGTGCGTATCGCTGGTGCACGCTGCGCGGGCGCTCGCAACTGGACGCCCGGGGCCGCCTGGAGCGGGCCGCGGGCGTGTTGTCGGATGCGCAGCGCCAGCAGAAGGCCTTGCGCGAATTGAAGCAGGGCCGGAAATTCCTGCGCGCGGTGTTCGATTCCGAGCGCGTGCCGCATGCCGTGCTCGATTCCGCGGCGGTCATTGCGGACTGTAACCAGGCCTGGCTCTCGCTCGACGACGCCGCCTGTCATGCGGGCAAGGATTTCGGGCCGGGGACCGGCTTCATCGATCCACCGACCGGGCCGGACGGATTCGGTGATCTGGACACGGCCGAGCTGGCGCGCGGCGTCAGGCAGGTGCTCGGGGGCGTGGCAGAGCAGTTCCAGTGCGAATACGGGGACGGCGAGCGGCGCTGGCTGATCGGTGTCAGCCCGCTACTCAACCCGGGCATCGCCGGCGCGATCGTGCGTCACGAGGAGATCACCGCGAGTCGCTCTGCGCACATCGAGACGGAGGCACGCCTCGCGGCGTTCGAGCGCGACTTCAGGTCCCTGGGCGGCCCCGTGTTTCGCGTCGCGGACGGCTTCAAGGTCGTCGCGGCCAACGACGAGGCACAGGCGCTCGGGCGGGCGCCGATCGTAGGACGCGACGTCTTGAAGGTCCTGCCGCGCGTCCACGCGGATGCCGTCGGCGATGCGCTCGCCGCAATTTCCGCCGGCGCGCGGGCCGTCGTGCGCGACAGCCGGCCCGCGGACGGCAAGGTCATGCGCTGGCTGCTGGCGGCGCGCGGCGATGCTGCCGGGAACGGCGATGGCTTCCTTGTCCACGGCGTCGACGTGTCCGACCTGAGCTCGCAGGCGGCGGTCGGACAGGCGCCGGCGAAGGAGGACGACGAGATCGCGGCCATGCGGCGGCAGCAGGAGCAGGACCGACAGGCGCTGGCGAAGGCTCGCCAGGCGCTGCAGGCCGCTACCGAGGAGTCCGGGGGCCTCACTGAGCGCCTGGCCGAGGAGCAGGCACAGCTCGCCGAGCTGCGCCGGGCGCTGGCCGCCGCCGAGGCGCAGTACGAGGAACTGCAAGCCGGCCTGGAGCAGGCGCGACGCGATGCGGAGAAAGCGCAACGCGAGGCGGAGTGGGCGCAGCGCCGGGAAGCGGAATCGGAACAGGCGGGCAGCAAGCTGGCGAAGGCCCTCGACGCGGAGCGCGCCAGGCACGCCGAAACGCTCGCGGCGTTATCCGCGGCCGAGAAGGTCCCGATCGCGATCCGGGAGCAACTGGAGCGCGCCCGGCAAGGCCTGCGGGCCGATATCGACGAGCTCGTCGGCCGGATTTTCAAGCCCCTGCTCGATGAGCCCGACCGGGTGGCCGGCGCACGCCGGGCGGACCGCGATGAGAGCGAAGCAGGCTAGCCGGTGAGCGAGTACACGCCTATCCGGCGCCTGCTCATCGTGGGCGGCGATGAGTACGACACGCGCGCCGTCGACGATACCGCCGCCGGCCTCGGCCTGCTCGTGCGACGACTCCCGACCGGTGTGGGCGTGGAGTCGGCGCTCGAGGGGTTCGGGCCCGATGCAGTCATCCTGGACCCGGCAGCCTGCGAGGGATCGCTGGCCGACGTGTTTCGGGCCGTGGCCGGGGTGGGCGCGGACCTGTTACTCGTGGGTCGGCCGGACGATGCGGGCCTGAAGGCGGCTCGCGACATGGCGACTGCCGCGGGCCTGAACGTGGCGGGCATCCTCACGAAGCCCGTCGCGCCCGAGGGGCTCGAGACCGCGCTGCGCGCCATGGCGGGAGAGCAGCCATACACCGCCGCGGATATCGCCGGCGCGGTGATGCGCGGCGAGATCACGGCCTGGTACCAGTTGCAGTTGTGCCGCCACGGCACGGCCTGGCGTGCCGACGGCGCGGAAACGCTGGCCCGATGGCAGCATCCGGAGCACGGCATCGTGCTGCCCGATGCCTTCGTCCCGGTGGCGGAGGCCGAAGGCCAGGTCGCGGCGATCACCGATTGCGTATTGCAGAGTTCCGTGCAGCAACTGGAAGTATGGCACCGCGGCGGCATGCCACTGCGCGTCGGCGTGAACCTTTCGCCCGCCCTGGTCACCGATCCGGACTTCCCGGAGCGCCTCGCGCGCCTGATGATCGAGTACGACGTCCAGGCGCGCTACCTGGTGCTGGAAATCCCCGAGTCCGGCATGATCGAGGCCCCGCCGGAATTTCTTGCCATGCTGGCGCGATTGCGGATCTACGGCTTCGGCCTGGCGCTGGAGCATTTCGGCAGCGGCACGTCATCGCTCGCGGACCTCTACCGCACGCCTTTCAGCGAACTGAAGATCGACCGGCGCCTCGTCAGCCTGCTGGATGAGGACGAGGATGCCCGCCTGCTGGTACGCGGCATCGTCGCGCTGGCGCACGAGCTCGGCCTCGAGACGACAGCCGAGGCCGTCGAGACACAGGCTGCGCTCGAGTTCCTGCACGAGGCCGGCTGCGATCGCGTTCAGGGCTACGTGATCAGCCGGCCGCTCCCGGCGACCGCATTCCAGACCGCGGTGCCGCGCTGGCGTTGAGACGTCGGCCGGAATTCCTTGCGGTTCCGCGGCCTGGCGCCCTGCAAACCTTTTGCTCTCCGCGGGCATCAGACCAGGCAACATGAGAGTGAGCGCCGATCCCAGGCGGAGCGATCGCCGGTCCGGTGACACGGTGGCTTTCGAGCGCCTGTACCGGGAACACGCGGGAAGGATCCACGCCCTCTGTCTGCGAATGACCGGCAGCCGTGCGGCAGCCGAGGACTGCGTACAGGAGACCTTCGTGCGGGCTTGGCAAAATCTGGACGGATTCGAGGGCCGCAGCGCGTTCGGCACATGGTTGCACCGCATCGCGGTCAACTGCGTGCTGGGCTGGCAGCGCGCCGAATCGCGGCGACCGTCGGGACATCTCGCCATCGTGGATCCGGACCGGCCGGATCCCTGGGGCGCCGACCCGCAGACGCCCGATACGGGATTCGACCTCGACCTCGAGAGGGCGATAGCGACGCTGCCCGAAGGCGCGCGCAACGTGCTGGTGCTGCACACGATCGGTGGCTATTCCCACGAGGAGACCGCGGCGGTGCTGGGCATCGCGGTCGGCACCTGCAAGGCCCAGCTGCACCGCGCCCGGCGCCTTCTGGAAGCGAGGCTCCAATGACTGAGCACGATGAAAAATCACGCCTGCTCGACGAGCGATTGAGCAAGCTGCCCGCGGAGATCCCGCCGGGCCGCGACCTGTGGCCGGAGATCGCGGCGCGCATCGACGCCGGACGCCGCCGGGCACACCGGCCTTCCCGCGGCGCCTCCTGGTGGCGGCCGGTCCTGGCGGCGGCCTCGGTGGCCGTGGTCGCGGTACTGGCCACGAATCTGCGACGCGGTGACGAGTCGCCGCAGCCGGAGACCGTTCCCGCGGGCCCTGCGTCGCCGGTGGCGGCCACCTTCGGGCCCGGCCACGAGCTCGGCGGGGGGTACCTCGCCGCGCGCGCCGGGCTGACGGACGACCTGGAGCGCCGCCTCGAGGCCCTGCCCCCGGAGACCCGCGAGACCGTGCTGGAGAACCTGGCCACCATTCGCCGGGCGACGGCCGAAATCAATGCCGCGCTCGGCGAGGATCCCGCGAATGTCTTGCTGCAGCACCAGCTGCTGGCGGCCTACCAGGATGAATTGAGCGTACTTGCCAACCTGCAGCGCGTCACCGGGCGCCTGCCGATGAGGAACGAACTATGAATACCAGAGTACTTTCGCTGAGCCTGCTGTTGCCGCTGGCCCTGTCGTGGCACGCGGCATTCGCGGACCGCGAGATTCACGAAATGGCGGACGTGCATCCGCAGGGCGAAGTCGAGGTTTCGAATGTCTCAGGCCGGATCGAGGTCGAGGGCTGGGACCAGGAGCGGGTCGAAGTGACCGGCACGCTGGCCCGCGAAGCCGAGCGGCTGGAGTTCAGGACGCAGGGGCGCCACACGTTGATCCGCGTGGAACATCCATCCGGCAAAAGGCATGTCGGATCCAGTGAATTGCGGATTCGCATGCCGCTCGAGAGCCGCCTGGTCATCGCCAGCGTCGCCGCGGACATCGTCGTCCGCGAGATCCGCGGTGCGCAACGCCTGCACTCTGTCAGCGGCGATATCGACACGGTGATGTTCAGCGACGACGTGCAGCTCAAGACTGTCAGCGGCGACGTGACGCTCAGCGCCACCGGCAAGCCGGGACTGCTGACTCTCACGACCGTCAGCGGCGACGCGGAATTGCGCGGTGTGGCCGGGGAGATCGTGTTGCAGACCGTGTCCGGCGACCTGCACGTCGAAAGCGACCAAATCGAGCGCGCGCGCATCCGTACTACCAATGGCGACGCTGTGTTGCGCAGCGGGCTGGCGCCGGATGCGCGGATCGAGATGGAGGCCGTGAACGGGACGCTGACCCTGCTCCTCAAGGGTGAGGCCGATGCAGAGTACACGCTCGAGACCTTCAACGGCCGGATCGACAACGCCTTCGGGCCCGAGCCCGTCAGGTCCAGCCGCTTCGCGCCCGGCACGGAATTACGCTTCGCCACAGGGGAGGGATCCGCCCGGGTCAACATGGAAACCCTCAATGGCGCTATCATCCTCCGCACGGATTGAATCGCCGGCCCATCACCCCGGAGCGTCTATGCGCGGCCTGCTGGCCGAGCTGAACCGCCGACGCGTTTTCCGCGTCGCAGGTCTGTACGGAGTCGTCGCCTGGGTCATCGCCGAGGTGTCCTCGGTGGTCTTCCCGGTGCTGCTGCTGCCCGAATGGACCGTGACCTTCGTCGTCGTCCTGCTGCTGCTGGGCTTCCCGATCGCGATGGTTCTCGCCTGGGCCTATGACATCGGCCCGCAGGGAATCGAGCGAACGCCGCCACTCGTCGCGGCGGGCCCGCGCCGACGGGGCGGCGCGTGGCTGGCTTACGGTTTGATGCTGGCCGTCGCGATGGCGGCACTCGCCTGGCTGCTGTGGTCGCGCCTGGTGCCGGCGGTGCCGGCCAGCTACGACTCGATCGCCGTCATGCCGTTCGCCAACCTCAGCGGCGATCCCGCCAACGACTACTTCAGCGACGGGATGGCGGAGGAACTGCTCAACCTGCTCGCCCAGGTGCCCGGGCTGCAGGTGGCGGCCCGGACTTCGTCGTTCGCTTTCAAGGGCCAGAACGTCGATGTCCGCGAGCTCGGCCGGGCGCTCTCCGTCGACGCGGTGCTCGAGGGCAGCGTGCGGCGATCCGGAGATCGCGTGCGGATCACGGCGCAGCTCGTCGACGCCGACACGGGATATCACCTGTGGTCGCAGAACTATGACCGGGAGATGGCGGACATTTTCGCCGTGCAGGACGAGATCTCTGGCGAGATCGTCACGGCGCTCAAGGGCCGGCTGGGCGGTGGCGAAGCGTCGGTCGCGCTGCCGGAGAGGAGCGCGCCGACGGCGAGCATCGAGGCGTACACGATCTATCTGCAGGCCCGCCACCAGTGGAAACGCCGTGGCGCGGAGCCGGTGCGCAACAGCATCGAGCTGTTCCAGCGGGCCACCGAGATCGACCCGGACTTCGCCCGCGCGTGGGCAGGGCTGGCGGCGGCATGGGTCGTGCTCCCCGGTTATGCGGGTGAGCCCGCGGAGACGTACACGGCCCGCGCGATCGAGGCCGCGCGGCAGGCGCTGGCTCACGATCCGAATCTCGCCGAAGCGCATGCCGTGCTCGCGCAGATCCAGAGTCACGACGGCGACTGGACCGGGGCGGAAGCAGGCTTCTTCTTCGCCATTTCCCTGGATCCGAACGACGCGACGAGCCGACACTGGTACTCGCTCCTGCTGGCGAAAGCGGGACGCCTGAAGGACGCGCTCGAGCAGGCCCAGACGGCCTTCGAACTCGATCCGGCCTCCCCGATCATCAACTACAATCTGGCACATCAGCTGCTGGCGCTCGGCTACGAGGATCGCGCGGAAAGCCAGATGCGCTCCGCAATCGAGCTGGGCTTCGATCCGGCGCAGGACACCAGCATCGAGATCATGCTGTCGCTGCGACGCGGCGACATGCAGCGCTTCATGGAACTCGGCGCCGCAGGCCTCAGGCAGGCGGGGATGGATCCCGGCGTCATGCCGGCCGTGATGGCGGCATTCGAGGACCCGGCGCGCATCCCGGACCTCGAGCGGGTGATGGACGAGGCCGGGATTCCGCTGCAGCAGCGTGGCAACATCTGGATTTTGCTCGGTGAGGACGAGCGTGCGATGCGGGCGCTCCTTGCCACCGCGGACAGTGGCGCCACGGATCTCGCCGTGATCTGGTACCCGGAAGGCCGGGGCGTGCGCCTGCATCCGCGCTTCGGTGAATTCGCCGAGCGCTCGGGCCTGCTGGGGTACTGGAAGCAGTTCGGCATGCCGGACGACTGTCGCCTGATCGAGGACCGCCTCGGCTGTGGTTTTACCGTGCTGGCCGCGGCGCCGACGGCGAACTGAGCCCGGCCGTGGGCCGCCGCAAGCCGCCATCCGTATAATCAGGCGTAACGGCGCGATTTGCGCGCCGTTCCACGGAGTCGCGCCTGATGAACAGAACCCTCCAGATCATCCTCGGCCTGTTCGCGCTGATCGTGGTGCTCGTGCTGGCCGCGGTCATCCTCATCCCGCTGCTCGTCGATCCCAACGATTACCGGGAGGAAATCGCCCAGGCCGTGGAGGAGGAGACGGGGCGCAGCTTCGAGATCGAGGGCGAGCTCTCGCTGAGCGTGTTTCCGTGGCTGGGACTCGAAGTCGGCCGGATGCGGCTCGGCAATCCGCCGGGTTTCGACGCTGGCGCGTTTGTCGAGATCGGCTCTGCCGCGGTCGGGGCGAAACTGATGCCGTTGCTGTCGCGGCGGCTCGAGGTGAGCACCCTTAGGCTGGATGGGCTGCGTGTGAATCTCGTGCGCCTGGCGGACGGGACGACCAACTGGGAGGGCCTCGGTGGCGACGACGTCGATGAGCCCGCTTCACTGCCGCCAGCCAGAGATGGTGGCGAGTTCCGGCTCGAGCGCATTGCGGGCTTGCGCGTCACCGATGCGGCGATCCGTTTCGAGGATCGCCAGGCGGGCACCGTCACGGAAGTCGCCATCCCCGCACTTTCGACCGGCGAGCTCGCACCCGGCGCGGCCTTTCCGCTGGAGGCGGAGGCCACGGTGGCGCTGGATGATGGTGCGACGCAGCTCATGGCGAAGCTGGCGGGCACCGTGAGTTACATGGACGAGGGGCCGTCGTTCGAGATCGAGGGACTGGAACTCGACATCGAGGGGAGCGGCCCCGGCATACCGGGGGGATCCCAGGGGGGCACGTTCACGGCCCCCCGCGCCACCGCGGATCTCGGTGCGCAGACGCTGTCGATTCCCGCGCTGACGCTGAGTGCGGCGGGCGTCCATGCTACCGGCGAGGTCACCGGCACGCGCATTGTCGATGCGCCTGCGTTTGCCGGCCGCGTGGCGATCGAGGAATTCTCGCCGCGTGCGCTGATCGAGCGCCTCGGCGAACCCGTACCGGACACTGCCGACGGCGGGGTGCTCGGCAAGGGCGCGTTCGAGGCGCGGTTCCAGGGCGGCAGCGAAAGTGTCGAGCTGGACGGCCTGCGCCTGCAACTGGACGATACGACGCTGACGGGCACGGCCGGGATCGGCTTCGGCGACGTGACGCGGGTTCGCGCGGGACTGCAGCTGGACGCGATCGACCTCGATCGCTATCTGCCGCCGGAACCCGACGAGCCGGTCGAGCCGGAACCCGTCGGGGACGTGCCGCTGGCGTTCGACTGGCTCGATGGGCTGGACCTGGACGCGACGTTCACGGCGGGTCGGCTCAAGGTCAATGGCCTGACGCTCACTGACGTGGAAGGCCGGGCCGTCGCCCGCGACGGCGTGCTGACGCTGCAGCCCTTCGGCGCGGCCCTGTACGGCGGGAAGGTGCGCGGCAGCGCGCGGCTCGATGCCCGCACGACGCCGGCGACCCTGAGTCTCGAGCAATCGCTTTCCGCATTGCAGTTGCTGCCTTTCGTCCAGGACCTGGCCGACTTCGATCGGCTCACGGGCGTCGCGCAGCTCGGCGCGAAGCTGACCACCTCGGCGTCGAGCACGGCCGGCCTCATGTCGGGGCTGAATGGCGACCTGTCGTTCGACGTCAGCGACGGCGCGCTGAAGGGCGTGAACCTTTGGTTCGAGATCCAGCGCGCCTACGCGCTGGCGAAAGGCAGGCCCGTTCCGGAGCGCACTTCGCCCGATACCGACTTCCGGCAACTCAAAGGCACCGCCGTGATCCGGGACGGGCGGCTGGTCAACGAGGACCTGGTCGGCGGCCTGCCGTTTCTCGGCCTGACCGGGCGCGGCGAGGTCGATCTCGCCGAGGCTGCCGTGGACTATCGCCTGGACGCCACCGTGATTCGCCAGGCGATCGACGAGGCCACCGGCGAGGTGAGCGAGCTGGCCGGCCTCAGCGTCCCCCTGCGGCTCGCGGGTGCGCTCGATTCGCCGTCCGTGAGGGTGGATGTCAGCGGCCTGCTCAAGGACCGGGCCGAGCAGGAGGCCCTGCGAAAACTGGGACTGCAGGACGAGGAAGGCAAGTCCGCCGAGGATCAGCTGAAGGAGCGCGCGCTGGACAAGGTCCGGGGCCTTCGGGACCGCCTCCGTCGCGAGGATTGATGCGCTGCGAACACCTCCCGGCGCCGGTTCCCGACGCGGGTCGGGCGGCCGCTCCGGCGCGCGCGACGTGGCCCGGCCTGCTCGCGGCAGTGCTGCTGCTGGCGGCTCCTGCGTGCACCGCGGTTGCCATGGAGGTGAAATCCGTGGAGGCCAGCCGCGAGGGGCCGGCCTACATGTTGCGGATCGAGGCCGTGTTTGCCGCCCCTCCGGGACGGCTCATGGCGGTCCTGACCGATTACGATCGCATCCATGAACTTCATGCGCGCATCCTGCAGAGTCGCTCGCTCGGCCGCGTCGACCCGGTCACCGAGGAGGTCTATACGCGCTTCGAGGGCTGCGTGCTGTTTTTCTGCCGGAGCCTGGACCGGGTCGAGCGCATCCAGGTCGTCGGCCACTCGCTGTTCGCGGAGGACGTGCCGGGGCGCGGTTCCTTCAGCGAGGGTAGTACGGTGTGGCGCCTGGCGGCGGAGGGGACCGGCACGAGGCTGCACTACGTCGCGCGATTCGTTCCCGCCTTCTGGGTGGCCCCGTTGATCGGCCCCGGCGTGCTGGCGCGTTCCGTCGAGCGCATGACGATCGAGACGATGGCGGCAGTCGACCGGCGCGCCGTCGCGGGCGACGATGACTGACAGTCTCGCGCGCGCGGTGCTCGACTGGCACGACCGGGCCGGGCGACACGACCTGCCGTGGCAGGTCGAGCGGTCGCCCTACCGGACCTGGGTCTCGGAAATCATGTTGCAGCAGACCCAGGTTGCCACCGTGATCCCCTATTTCCTGCGTTTTGTCGCACGCTTCCCCGCGGTGGGCGCGCTGGCCGCGGCGCCGCTCGACGAAGTGCTGCACCACTGGTCCGGACTCGGCTATTACGCCCGGGCGCGAAATCTCCACCGGGCCGCGCAGTTGATCATGACGGACCACGCGGGTCGGATTCCCGCGGAACACGCCGTGCTCTGCATGATGCCGGGCATCGGGCGCTCGACTGCCGGCGCGATCCTCGCGCAGGCCTTCGGCCAGCGGCATGCGATCCTCGACGGCAACGTGAAGCGCGTGCTGTCGCGCGTGTACGCGGTGCCCGGGTGGCCAGGCGAGGCGGCCGTCGAGCGGCAGTTGTGGACTCTTGCGGAACAGCACACGCCCGCCAGGCGGGCAGGAGACTACGCCCAGGCCATCATGGATCTCGGCGCCACGGTCTGCAGGCGTGCGCGACCGTCGTGTCATGGATGCCCGGTCGCAGGCCGTTGCCGGGCGTACGCGCTCGGCCGCGTGGCGGAGTTCCCCGCACCTCGGCCACGACGTACACGGCCGCTGCGCCACGTGCGGATGCTGCTGCTCAGGGACCGGGCCGGCGCGATATTGCTGGAGCGCCGCCCGCCGCAGGGCATCTGGGGCGGGCTCTGGTGCCCGCCCGTGTTGGGCGATGAAACGGCCGCCGACTGGGCGCGGCGTGTGATCGGCACGACCATCGAGACGGCGGACCCGCTCGATTCCGTGCGCCACGGCTTCACGCACTTCGAACTGGAGATCGAGCCGGTGCCGGCGCGCGTGGCGGCCCGACCTCCCGCAGTCATGGAGCCCGACCGGTGGGTCTGGTATAACGCCCGCACTCCGGCGAAGCTCGGGCTCGCGGCAATCGTCAGCCGGCTCATCGAAGCCGATCCGCCCGGTATCGCCGCCGTCACAATGAAGGAATCACCATGAGCAGAACCGTCCAGTGCGTGCTGCTGGGCCGCGAGGCCGAAGGGCTCGACCGGCCGCCCTATCCGGGGGACCTCGGCCGGCGCATCTATGAGAACGTCTCCAGGGAAGCCTGGCAGCAGTGGCTCGGCCACCAGACCATGCTGATCAACGAGTATCGGCTCGTCGTCATCGAGCCCGAGGCGCGCGAGTTCCTGCGCAAGCAGATGGAGGAGTTTTTCTTCGGCGAGGGGGCGGCGAAGCCCGAGGGCTACGTCCCGCCGGAATAGGCTCAGGCGGCCTCGAGCAACTGCACGGAAAACAGCCGGTCCGGGTCGGTCCAGACCCGGGCCACGGTAAAGCCGTTCGCCGCGGCCAGCGCCGCGAACGCCTCCAGCGAGTACTTGTGCGAATACTCGGTGACGAGGAACTCGCCCGCAGCAAAGGCGAAGCTCTGTCCTGCCAGGTGCACGGTCTGCGCGCACGTGCTCACGAGGCGCATCTCGATGCGCCCGGCGGTCTCGTCCCATAACGCCTCGTGGCGGAACGCGCCGGGGTCGAAGTCCGCGCCGAGTTCGCGATTGAGCCGTACCAGCAGGTTCAGGTTGAACTCGGCGGTCACGCCGGCCGCGTCGTTGTAGGCGCGCTCGAGCGTGGCCCGGTCCTTGACCAGGTCCACGCCGATGAGCATCGCCCCGCCCGCGCCGACTTCGTGACGCGTGGCGCGCAGCAGGTCCGCCGCCATCGGCCGCGGGAAATTGCCGATCGTCGAGCCCGGGAAGAAAGCGACATTGCGCCGCACCGTGGCGTGTCGCGGTTGAGGAAGCTCGAACGGCTCGGTGAAGTCGGCGGTCACCGGCAGGACTTCCAGGCCGGGAAAGTCGGCGGCGATGCGGGCGGCCGACGCGAGAAGGTGTTCGCGGGAAATTTCCACTGGTACATAGGCCGCGGGTGACTCGAGGTGGGCCAGCAGCAGTTCCGTCTTCTGCGCCGATCCCGAGCCGAGCTCGATGAGCCGCACGCCCGGGCCGAGCGCCGCGGCCATCTCGGCGCCATGGGCCTCCAGGATCGCGATTTCCGTGCGCGTCGGGTAGTACTCCGGCAACGTCGTGATGGCGTCGAACAGCTCCGAGCCGCGCTGATCGTAGAAATACAGCGAGGGGATGTTCTTCATGGGCAGCGCGAGACCGCGCAACACGTCCGCGAGCATGACGTCGTCGTCCGGGCTGAAGTCCGCGATGCCGCGGAGGTTTTCCGTCACGTACCGTCCCGCGCCAGGCGCATGCCGCTGAACTGCCAGCGCTGCACCGGGTAGAAGAAGTTGCGATAGCTGGGCCGCACGTGTCCGGCGGGCGTCGCGCAGGAGCCGCCGCGCAGCACCATCTGGCCACACATGAACTTGCCGTTGTATTCCCCGAGCGAGCCCGCCAGCGGGCGGAATCCCGGGTACGCCGAGTAGGGGCTCGCGGTCCATTCCCAGGTGTCGCCGTAGACCTGCTGCAGCTCGCTCGCGCCGGTGGCCGCCGGGCGCGGGTGCAGGGCCCGGGAATCCGCAAAGTTGCCTGCCACGGGCACGGTCGAGGCAGCGGCTTCCCACTCGCTCTCTGTAGGCAGGCGGCAGCCCGCCCAGCGCGCGAAGGCATCGGCCTCGAAATAACTGAGGTGCGTCACCGGTGCAGCCGGGTCGATCGCCTGGAGGCCGCCGAGCGTGAATTCCTGCTCGAGGTCTTCCTGCCAGTAAAGCGGGCGGTCCCAGCCCTCGGCCAGCACCGTCGACCATCCGTCGGACAGCCACAGGGCGGGCGTGGAATAACCGCCGTCCGCGATGAACTCGCGAAATTCCGCGTTGCTCACCGGGCGGGACGCAAGCATGTGCTCGCCCAGCAGCGCGCGGTGCCGGGGCGTCTCGTTGTCGAAGGCAAAGCCGCTGCCGTCGTGGCCGATCTCCGTGATGCCCGGCTTGCCCCTGATCCAGCGCTGCGGTTCGGCCTCGGTCGCGGCCGGGGGCAGCAGCTCGGTATAAGCGGGCAACAGCGGGCTCTGGGCAAAGAGGTGCTTGATATCGGTCAGCAGGAGCTCCTGGTGCTGCTGCTCGTGGTGCATCCCCAGCGTGACCCGGCCGGCGGGTTCCGGGGGCAAGTCGCCGTCTCCCAGCAGGCGCTCCAGCGCCGCGTCCACGTGGGCCCGGTAGGCCAGGATCTCTTCCAGCGACGGCCGCGTGACGAGCCCGCGCCGTGGGCGCAGGTGCATCTGGCCGACCGTGTAGTAATACGAATTGAACAGGTATTCGAAACGGGGATGAAAAGCTGCGTAGCCCGGCGCATGTTCCGCGAGCACGAAGTGCTCGAAGAACCAGCTCGTGTGGGCGAGGTGCCACTTGGCGGGGCTCGCATCCGGCATGCTTTGCACGCAGGCATCCTCGGCCGACAGGGGCGCGGCCAGCGCCACGGTCCGCTGCCGGACGCGCCTGAGCGACGTCGCAAGGGAATCCGCCGCCCCCGGCGCGGATATGACGGACATGCTGGTGCTCATCGATGCCTTTCGCCGCAATCGGCCAAGAGAACAAGGTTAGTCGCTCGGCGTCGCGGCGGTCAAAGAACGGCGGATGCGGATCTGCCTTGACGGCCCATCGACCGCGCGGGTCTAATACCCGCCTTCCGCCGACGGCCAGGTAGCTCAGTTGGTAGAGCACGTGACTGAAAATCACGGTGTCGGCAGTTCGATTCTGCCCCTGGCCACCATTGGATGGGGACACTCCTGAAAACGCGCTTTTAGCAGTGTCCCCTTACTCTCCGGGGCCCGGCAGGCCGAACCTCGCCAGCGTCAGCGCGAGCAGGGCCGCGACGAGCGCGCTCGCCGGGACCGTGATCAGCCATGCCGCGATGATGGTCATCAGGTGGGAGCGACGCACGAGGTACCGCTTGCGAAGCTTCTCCGGTGCGGGTGAATTGGCCGGCACATCAGGCTCCAGCGCCGCCAGCGGCATGGTCGCGAGCCCGTTCCGGCTGCCCCGGTTCGCCATGAACTCGCGCAGGAAACCGACGCCGAACAGCGCCCCGATCGCAACATGCGTCGAACTGACCGGCAGGCCGAGCGCCGAGGCGATGATGACCGTGATGGCCGCCGAGAGCGTCACGCAGAACGCCCGGATGCGGTTCAGCTTGGTGATCTTCGAGCCGACCGTGCGAATCAGCTTGGGACCGTAGAGCAGCAGGCCGGTGGCGATGCCGAAGGCGCCGGTCAGCAGGATCCAGATCGGGATCCGCGCGACGCTGACGATGCCCCCCTCGGTCGCCGAGGCGTAGATGGCCGCCAGCGGACCGATAGCGTTTGCTACGTCGTTGGCACCGTGCGCGAATGACAGCAGCGCGGCGCCGCAGATGACCGGGATCGTGAACAGGCTGCCGACGGTGGACTTGTTCGACGGCTGGCCCTGCACCATCCGCCGGACGACGGGCTTCAGCCACGCGAGCGTGATCAGCAGCACCGTTACGCCCGCGGTGAGCGCGAGCCAGAACGGCACCTTCCAGATTCGCGAGAAGCCCTTCAGCATGAGATAGGCTGTGAAAGCACCCGCCATGATGGCCACCAGCAGGGGGACGCGGCGGTGCGCCTGCTCCAGCTGGTCCGGCACGTAGAGAATGGTCTGCCTGATGTAGAGCAGGAAACCGGCCGCGATGACGCCGCCGAGTACCGGCGACACGATCCAGCTGGCGACGATCCGCGTCACGACCTGCCAGTCGGCGGCGCCGAAGCCCGCCATCGCGATGCCCCCGCCGAGCACGCCCCCGACCACCGAGTGCGTGGTCGAGACCGGCGCCCCCACCCAGGTCGCCAGGTTGATCCACAGCGCAGCGGCGAACAGCGCCGCGAGCATGGCCGTGGTAAACGCGGCCGCGTGGGGCATGAACTCCGGGCGAACGATGCCGGAGGAGACCGTGGCGACCACGTCTCCGCCGGCCAGGATCGCGCCGGCCGCCTCGAACACCGCGGCGATGGCGACCGCGACGCCGATACGCAGCGCGCGCGAGCCGACGGCGGGCGACATATTGTTTGCCACGTCGTTGGCGCCGATGTTCAGCGCCATGTAGCCGCCGATGACACTGGCGGAGACGATGACCGCCAGGCTGCCGCTGACGCCGACGAAGGAAGCGGTCGCGATGCCGACGAGCACCAGGAACAGCAGCGCGAGACTCAGCGGCACGAGGCCCCGCGCCACGCCGCGCGTCGCGTCCTCCAGCCGGGTGAGTCGCTTGAGATCCTTGTCTAGGGCTGGTTTCGCCATTAAATCAAAGACTTAGGAACCTGACCGCAATGCCTGGCCGGCCGGGCTGTAACA
This sequence comes from Gammaproteobacteria bacterium, assembly GCA_035514535.1. GTDB lineage: Bacteria > Pseudomonadota > Gammaproteobacteria > Steroidobacterales > XN24 > XN24. Next base: position 198,187 of record DATKAZ010000069.1, on the reverse strand, counting down.
AAACCGTAATACTGCGGGCCATTCGCGCGCAGGGCAATGGCGGCAATGGTTGGATGGGGACACTCCTGAAACCGCCCTTTCAGGAGTGTCCCCATCTGCCGCGTCAGCAGGCGTCAGCGGTGGGCGCGGATCACGGTGAGGAATGCCTGGCCGTAGCGCTCCAGTTTCTTCTGCCCCACACCGGAGATATCGAGCAGCGCCGCCGGGTCGGCAGGCAGCTCGCGTGCCATTTCGACCAGCGTGGCATCGCCGAAAATGATGTAGGGAGGTACGCCCTGCGCGTCGGCCAGCGACTTGCGCAGTACGCGCAGGGCTTCGAACAACGTTTCGTCGTAGCGGCCGGCCGCGGCGGAAGGTTTCGGCCCCTTGCGCTTCGGCGGCGCCTTGACGCGCGGACGCGCCAGCTCGAGCGTCTCCTCGCCCCGCAGCAGCGGCCGGGCCGCCGCCGTGAGACGCAGCACCGAGTAGCGCGCGATGTCCTGCTCGAGGTAGCCGCGGTGAATGAGCTGGCGGATCAAAGACGCCCACTCGTGCATGCCGTAATGGGCGCCGATGCCCCAGGTCGAAAGCCGGTCGTGACCGGCCGCAACGATGCGGTCGTTCTTCAGGCCGCGCAGCACGTCGATCACGTACTTGATGCCGAAGCCCTGGTTGAGGCGATAGACGCAGGACAGGGCCTTGCGGGCATCCTCCGTGGCATCGAAGCGCTCGGGCGGCTCCAGGCAGACGTCACAGTTGCCGCAATCCTCCGCGAGGCGCTCGCCGAAGTAGCCCAGCAGCACGCGGCGCCTGCAGGTGAGGCTCTCGGCCAGGGCCACCATGGCATTGAGCTTGTGCAACTCGACGCGCTGGCGATCCTCGCTGGACCCTTTCTCCACCAGTGCCCGGGCGGTGACGACGTCCTGCGCGCCGAACAGCAGCAGCGCTTCGGCCGGCAGCCCGTCGCGTCCCGCGCGGCCGGTTTCCTGGTAGTAGCCCTCGATATTCTTCGGCATGTCGTGGTGGACGACGAAGCGCACGTTCGGCTTGTCGATGCCCATTCCGAACGCGACCGTCGCGACGACGATATCGAGTTCGTCCCTGAGGAACGCATCCTGGACCCGGATGCGCTCGACTGCGCCGAGTCCGGCGTGGTACGCGCCGGCGCGCAGGCCGCGCGCGATGAGCTTTGCGGCCAGCTCATCGACGCGGCGGCGCGACAGGGCGTAGACGATCCCCGCCTGCCGCTCCCGTGTCGCCAGGAAACGCGTCAGCTGCTCGAGGGGCTGATGTTTCTCGCGCACCGTGTAGCGAATGTTGGGCCGATCGAAGCTGGCGACGTAGCGGGCCGCATGCTGCAGGTCGAGCACACGTACGATGTCCTCGCGGGTCTGCGGATCGGCGGTGGCGGTCAACGCCACCAGCGGGATGCCCGGGAAGCGCGCGCGCAGCGTGCCGAGCTGCACGTACTCCGGCCGGAAGTCGTGGCCCCATTGCGATACGCAGTGGGCTTCGTCCACGGCGAACAGCGCAATCCCGATACCGTCCAGCCGTGCAAGGAAGCCGTCGCTCATCAGGGTCTCGGGGGCGACGTACAGCAAATCCAGCTCGCCGGCATGCAGGCGGGCAAGCGTGCGCCGGGCGTCGCCCGCTTCAAGCGACGAGTTGTAGAAGGCGGCGGCGACGCCGTTCGCCAGCAGGGCATCGACCTGGTCCTTCATGAGAGAAATCAGCGGCGAGACGACGATCGCGGTACCGCTGCGGAGCAGCGCGGGGACCTGGTAGCAGAGCGACTTGCCGCCGCCCGTGGGCATCAGCACGAAGGCGTCCTTGCCGGCGACCAGGCCCCGGACGATGTCCTCCTGCTGCGGTCTGAAGGACTGGAATCCGAAGACCCTGGCGAGCGTGAGCAGGGGCCGGCTGTCTTGGTCGGGCATCGTGGCGGTCGGCGGTGTGGCGGGCGAGGCGCCCATGATACCGGCATGGGGTGGAGCGTACGGCAGGCGCCTTGGGTACAATCCCGGCCATGCCGCCGCTGCCCGCCAGATCATGAATCTGCTGCAAAGCAAGTCCAAGGCCACGTCCGGCCGGCGGCTGGTCATCGAGCTCCAGAAAGCCGAGCGCGCGCTCAAGGACGGCAGCCACAAGGACGTCGAGCAGCTCTGTCATGACGTGCTGGAGGAACGCCCGGACAGCGTCCAGGCATGCCAGATCCTTGCGGAGCTGCGCCTCAAGCAGCAACGCTTCGACGAGGGCATGACGTGGGTCGAGCGAGCCCTGGGCATCGATGCGAACAGCGCGCGGAGCATGAACCTGCAAGGACGCGTGCTGGAGCACCGCGGAGATCCCGCCGGCGCGGAGGCGGTCTATCGCAAGGCCATCGAGGTCAATCCGGAGTATGCCGACGTCCTCGCGAATCTCGGCGAAGTCCTGCGCGGTAACGGCCGCACCGTCGAGGCGGAGCAGTATTTCCGGCGCGCGATCCAGCACGATCGCGAGCACGGGCTCGCCAACCTCTCCCTCGGCGCAATGCTGTATGAACAGCGGCGCCCGGAACTGGCCGTGCCGCACCTGCAGACCGGCATCCAGCGGGAGTTGTCCAACCGCCCCGGCCAGTACACCCTTGCGGTGGCCCTGCATGAACTCGGGCGCCTGGACGAAGCGATCACCGCGTTCCGGCGCCTGATCGCAGCCGGCGACAACGATCCGGACGTGTTCGCGCGCCTCGGCGCGGTCCTGGACGCCACGGGCGATCTCGTCGGCGCGACTGCAGGGTACGAATCCGCGCTCGAAATCGAGCCGGGCTATCCGCCTGCTGCGGCCGGGCTCGCCGGCATCCTCACGATTTCCTGGCGGGCCGCGGAAGCCCTCGATCTGCTCACGCCGCTGATGGACCGCGGCGATGCGCCGGCCTGTCTGCACATCGCCTATGCGCGCGCCTTGCGGGCGCTCGGCCGCCACGACGAGGCGCTGGTGCACCTGGCAGACCTTGTGAAGCGGCCGTTGCAGCCGGAGGAATTCATCCCCGCACACCACCTGCTCGGGGATCTGCTCGATGAGCGCGGCGAGTACGAGCTGGCTTTCGCACACCAGCGGCGCGCGAATCGCCTGCGCGACAGCCGCTATGATGCCGCGCGCCACGAAGACTTCATTTCGCGCCTGATCAGCGTCTACACGCGCGAGATGATGGACGGCCTGCCGCGCGGCTCGTCGTCGGATATGCCCGTGCTCATCGTCGGCATGCCGCGCGCCGGCGCCTCGCTGGTCGAGCACATCATCGCCTCGCATCCGCGCGCGGCGGGCGCCGGGGCACTGCCGCACATCGACCTGGGCGCCGGGCGGATCGCCCGCTACAACAACGCGAACCTCCCGTATCCCGAGTGCACGTCCACGTTGCGGGAGCGCTACCTGCGCGAGCTCTCTGCGGCCTACCTGTCACGGCTCTTCATGGAGGCGGAGCGCGCGCGGCGGATCGTGGACTCCATGTGGCTCAACTATCTCCACATCGGACTCATCGAGCTGATGTTTCCGCAAGCGCGCATCATTCATTGCCGGCGCGCGCCGCTGGACAATGGTCTCGCCTGCTACTTCCATTCCTTCGGCGAGGCCGGCGAGCCTTTCTCCTGCAGCCTCGCCGACATCGGGCACTACTACGGCCAGTTCGCCCGGCTGATGGATCATTGGCAGGCCACTTCGCGCCTCCCCATGGTGGAGATCAGCTACGAAGCGCTGGTCCGGAACCAGGAGGCCGAGAGCCGGCGGCTGATCGAGTTTCTCGGCCTTCCCTGGGCCGAGCAGTGCCTGGCCTTCCACGAGAACAAGCGCATCGTGCGCTCATGGAACCACGGCCAGCTGCGCCGCCCGCTGAATGATTCCTCGGTGGAATGGTCCCGTCATTACGACCGGCACCTGGGGCAGTTGCGCGAGGCACTTGCCGCTGCCGGGCACCCTGTAGCGTGATGGCCGCAACAAGACGGGGCGGCGACCTTGCGATCGCCGCCCCGGGACCCCGCGAGGCGGGGTTCAGGCAGTCGCCGACTTCTTTTTCCTGGATGCAGCCTTTCTGGATGCGGACTTTTTCCTGGCGGCCGGCTTCTTGCGGGCAGCCGGTTTCTTCCTGGCCGCGGCCTTCTTGCGGGCAGCCGGTTTCTTCTTGGCCGCGGCCTTCTTGCGGGTTGCCGGTTTCTTCCTGGCCGCAGCCTTCTTCTTGCTTGCGCGCTTCTTCGCCGGCGCCTTCTTCGCGGTGGTCTTTTTCACCGTCGCCTTGCGCTTGCGGGTCACTTTCTTCTTCCCAGGCGGCGGGCTGGTGCGCCTGGCCCATTCCTTCTCGACGGCGGCGACGGCCCTGTCGATGCCGCTCACGCGGCGAAAATAGTCGTAGGCGCGCGTCGCTTCGTGCTTCAGCCACTTCTGGTCCTTGCTTACCGCATCCAGTTCGCGGCGGGCGTCCGCGAGCGTCTCCTCGATGCGCTTTGCCTGGATGGACGCCGCCCGCGAGCCCTCGTTGACGGCTTTCTGCGCCTGGTCCTGCAGGCGCTTCGCAAGATCGTTGACACGCTCGGCCGTGCGGTTGGCGCGTGCCGTCAGCTTGTCGAGTTCGCGCCGCAGGCCCTCGTAGGTGCGCTGCGCGGCGTTGATCAGCTCCTTACGCGTCTCGTGGAATGCCTTTTCTATTTCGTTCAGCTGTCTGTCCATCGGGTGTCCCTTGATTGGCGCGCAGGCGCGTGATGCGCCCGACCTGACTCAAATATAGTCGACCTCGGCGACGACTTCCAAAGTGTCACTCGGCCGCGGCGTGACATGCGTGCCCGAGGTTTTCGGTCGTATCCGCGAACGCCGCGATCCTGCCCCTGTCGGCTTGCGCCAGGAGCCGCTCGATCCGTCGCATCACGTCACGGATCTCGCCCGATGTGAGCCCGAACTGCACGCGATCTGCACTGGTGCGCAGGCCCCGCCTGGCGTGGATATTCTCGCCGGGCTCGACGGCCACCAGCTCTCCATCCACGACCCTGAACTCGGCCAGGACGCCAAGCGCCTGCTCCAGGTCCGCCAGCGTGATGCGGCGCAGCCTCTCGAGGGTCGCCGCGGGCAGGCGCTCCGTCTGGATATGCTTCCACGTATCGCCGCGATCGCTGCCATCGCTGCGGAACGCGACGTCGTTGTCGACCGCGAAAACCCTCGGGTCCTCGGGATGCTCGGATATCAGCAGGTTGCCGATGTTGGAATCCTTGTGGTCGATTAGATGGGTAAGGATATTCAGGTTGCCCCAGTGCCGGGCATAACGCGGATCGGACCGGAACCGGTCTGCATCCCAGGCGTCGCGATTGGTTACGTTCTCCAGCCAGTAGGACAACAGGAACAGCGCGGACGACGTGTCGCGCAAGGTGGGTTGTGCCCCCGGACGGTGACGCCGGTACTCGTCGAGCCCCATCGCCCGCAGGACGATCGGGGGCACGACGTACTCGCATTCGTCGAGGAACAGCCTCTGCAGCCGGTAAGCCGCGAGCTCGTAGCGGGGCTCGTTGTTGAACCCGCGGGCCGGCGAAGCCACCGGCTTCCACTTGGCCGCCATGAGCGGGTCGCCCGGTGCACCCGCCAGCACCACTCGCGTCGAGCGGTCGCCCTCGATCTTCGGACGCGCCTGCTCCGTCTCGACGACATTCAGCGGTCCGGCCAGGCGGCTTTCGATCACGGCCACCGGCAGGGCGATGCTGTCGCCGGCGGCTTCAGCCGATGCAGGCGACGCCAGGCACAGCCCTGCGGCGACCAGCGCCGCGAGCCGGGTCCCGGAAACTGAGTGTCCGGCTCTCATGAGCCGGGTCATTGCTCGTCGCGCGCGCGGAATATCCGTAGCTGCTCGTTGAACTGGCCGACTACGAACTCTGCCTCGTCGACCGCGGCGTCGACCCGGCGGACCAGCAGCACGCGCAGGTCCTCCTTGGTCTCTTCATCCACCGTCGGATCTTCCAGCAGTTCCTTGATCTCGAGCTCCAGGCAGACGGTGAACGACCGCACGTCCTCGTCGAACGCGCGCACCGTGCCGTGCGCCGCCACCATTTCGTCGTAATTCGCCGTGTTTCCGTCCGGAATCATGTCCGGCGGTTCGGGGTAGATGCACTCTCCGCTGGCGGACGCGGCTGCGAACAGGGCCATGATGGCCATGGCGTACTTCGGCAATCTGGACATGGGGAGCTCCCTTGAGTCAGTTTCCAGCGGAAACACAGTGGAAATAAGAACGGATGGCGCCGCGCGGGTCAAGCGGGGAGAACTCCGGGGGCCGTGGAGCGTCTAATGGTAGTTCAAGCCACAGAACCGGCACCGACCGGGAGGGGAAGCGCCATGAAATACTTGTGCCCACTCGTCATGATACTCACCCTGGGCGGGATTGCCCCGGCCGCGCTTGCGTTCGAGGCGGAGTTCAAGGCGGCTCCGCCCCGCACCATCGCGATCGGGGAGATCACTGTGGGAGATGCCCTGGCGGCCAAGGTCGAGGAGTACGGCGACCGTGAAGTCGCCAACCTCGTCGAGGCCCTGCGCGGGGACCTGGAGCGCGAGCTGGGCCGGATCGGGCGCCTCGCCGACGAGGGTGCGGCGGACGCCGTGCTCAGCGTCGTGATCGAGGACGCGATGCCGAACCGCCCCACCCCGCAACAGCAGATGGGGGCGAACCGGCCCGTGGATCCCCGCAGCAGCAAGGAGACCCGCGGTCCCAGGCCGCTGGATCCCCGCAGCGTCTTCCTCGGGGGGGCGCGCGTTTCGGCCACGCTGGTCGCCGCGGACGGATCGGCTGTGGGGCGCTTCGAGGACTCCTGGCAGACGCGGCCCGATATCTCGCGGTCGGAATACGCCGTGACCTGGACGGATGCGCGGCGCACCTTCGACCGCTTCGCGAGCGGCTTCGCGAAGGCGGTCGTGGCCGAGGGCGGCTGACCGGGGAGCCGGGGGGCGGGGCGGGATCGACGCCCCAGCGCCCGGCGATCAGCCGCGTTCCAGGGTCAGGCGCCAGCCCACGAGGTTGTCCCCGTCGTGGTACTGCTCGACCCGTTCCGTGACCTCGAGGCCGGCCTCGCGGGCCATGGCCTCGATGGCCGCCATATCGGTGTCGCGCCGGGCGCGGTCCACCAGGTCGTGGAGGCGGCGCACGGACGCGCGCAACTCGTTCTCCACGCGGTCGATCTCGCGCTCCAGGGCGGTCGGATGCAGCTTCGACCGCAGGTGGAGCAGCTTCTGCACGGCATCCAGCGTCGCGCCCACGATCAGCGTTGCGCCGGGCTCGCGCAGCCCTTCCTGCAGGAACTCGGCCGCCAGGTTCAGTTCCTGCCAGGTCTTGCGCGCTGCCACCCGCGATTTCCGTTCCGCCTCGATATGGCGCCGCAGCAGCCGGTAGATCTTGGTCTCCTTCAGCACCCAGTCGGCCTGGCGCAGCGACCGATGGGCGTTCTGGACGAGCAGCGAGTCCTTGTGGTGGAGGATGAACCGAGCGCGAGCCGACGGCTTGAGCACGCGGCGGATCTCCGCCAGCGCCTCGTCGATGTGGGCGTATTCCAGCGCATAGTGGCCGCTGACGGCGTCGAAGCTTTCTGCCTCGAACGGCAGCTTCTCCGTCGCTACACCTGCATGAAACTGGATCCCCGCCAGGCGTCTGGCCCCGTCCGGCAGATTGCGCGGCGGGTCGACGCGCGCGAGGTCGGTGCCGTGGATCTCGTAACGGCGCCCGAGTTCGGATGCCGTCTCGAGGGCAATCAGCGCCACCACGCCGTTGCCCGTGCCGACATCGAGTATCCTTGCGTCTTCGGGAAGATCCGTGAAGAACTCGACCCAGCCATCGCGCAGCTCGCGGTCATAGCCACCCGCAGCGTCGGTGGGACAAGTTGCCAGCGCACCGCCCCGGTAATAGGTTTCCCAGTGTTCCAGGCTCAAAAAGATCATCTCTCGATTGTTTGTCGCAGATTATCACGGTCGGCGCGGTGCCAAGAGGATCTTGCGGCGTGCAATGCTGCATCGTTATCATCCGGCGCCCACTTGTGTTGATCCCGCAGTCCGAGGTGAACCGCGTGTTGCGCGCCGCATTGTGTATTCCGGCCATGTTCGTGGCGCTGACCGCCTTTGGCGCGGAGCCCGCTGCGATCGCCCACCCCTGCGCGGCCATCGAGGACGGCCAGGAACGCCTGGCCTGTTATGACGCAGCTTTCCCTCGTCCGGTGGACAGGCCAGTCCGGGAAGAGATGCCGGATGCCGACTCGACCCAGACCGACAAGCGGAGCCAGGATTTCGGCCTGAGCGAGGCCCAGCTGCGGGCCCGGGAGCCGGAGCGCGCGCGTGACAAACGAGTGGAGCTGATCGAGGCGACCGTCGTCGGCATTCGCTACCGTTCCTCGGGGGAGAGGATCATCACGCTGGACAACGGTCAGGTGTGGCTGCAAACCGAAGTCACTGTCCGGGGCCCCTTGACGGAGGGCGATCAGGTGAATATTCGCCGCGCCGCCCTGGGTTCCTTCATGCTGGTTACGCCGGGGCGGGTCGCGCTCCGCGTGCGGCGCATAGAGTAGCGGGGGAGTCTTGTCGCAGGTCCTGCAAGCGCTGAACCCTGCGCAGGCGACCCGCGTCGGGCAGGCGTTTCGCCTGCTGCAGGCCGACAAGGCGACGGAGGCGCTGGATCTGGCTCGCGCCGTGGTCACCGAGGCGCCGAATGCGCCGGACGCCCGACATGTGCTGGCGTTGTGCCTGGCCGCGACGGGGGCGGAGTCGCTGGCCGACGAGGCGTTCAGGCGCACGCTCGCACTTGCGCCCGGACATCCGATGGTCACCGGAAACTACGCGAAGTTCCTGCACAAGCGCGGTCTGGCGGCGCTGAAACGGCGTGAGTCTGCAGGCGCCGTAGCGGCACTGGCGCGCGCGGTCGAGTTGCGGCCCGATGCCGCAAGTACCTGGCAGGCACTCGGCAGTGCGCGCCGCGCGGCGGACGATCTCGAAGGTGCGGAGACGGCGTTCCGCCGGTCGGTCACGCTCGCGCCGGGCAACGGCGCCGGCTGGGTGAATCTGGGCGTGGTGCTGCGATTGCTGGGCCGGCCGGCGGAGGCGCTCCCCTGCCTGGAGGCGGCTCGCAAGGCAGGCTTGTCGGGCCCCGAACTCGTGAACGCGGAAGCCGGCGTCCGGGTGGACCTCGGCGAATTCGAGGCAGCGCTGTCCGGCGCACGCAGGCTGGTCCGCGATTATCCGCTCTACGCGGCCGGCCAGGTCATGCTGGTACACCTGCTTTGGGAACACGGCGCCGCGCTGGCGCCGGACGAGCATCCTTTCGCCGCGATCCGCGCGGCGGTGACGGCGCACCCGGAAAATCAGCCCCTGCAACTCGCCTACGTGGGACTGTTGCTGGAGACGCAGCAATCTGAGGAGGCGCTCGAACGGCTGCGGGTGTTGCGCGGCCAGGAGGATCATCCGCTGCTGGTCGCGCTCGAGGCGAACGCGCATGAAATGCAGGGCCGCTCGAATGAGGCCGGCATCCTGTTTGCGCAGGCGCATCGTTCCCTGGGCAGCAGTGATCCTTCCTTTTTGAACGCATATACGCGGCACCTGCTGAAAGCGGGCAAGTGGGATGCGGCCGCGGCGCGTGCCACCGAGGCCACGCGCATCAATCCCGACGACCAGGAGGCCTGGGGCTACCTCGGCACGGCCTGGCGACTGCTGGACGACCCGCGCGAATTATGGCTGTGCGATTACGAGCGCCTGATCGATCTGGTCGAGGTGCCGCCGCCCCACGGTTTCAGCAGCCACGCGGAGTTCATGCCCTGTCTGGAGGCTACGCTCGACCCGTTGCACAAGGCGCGGCGCGAGCCCATCCACCAGAGCCTGCGCGGCGGCTCGCAGACCCCCGGCAAGCTTTTCGGGCGGCCGGATCCGGTGATTCGCGCTACGCAGGCCGCCCTGTTGCAGGCGATCGAGGGGCGCCTCGCCAGTGCCGAGCTGTCGGCCGATCCGGAGCATCCCTTCCTGCGGCGCCTGGCCCGCAGCGTGCGGTTCGCCGGCTCATGGTCGGTGAAGCTCTGGTCCTCTGGCAGGCACGTCAACCATATACACACGGAAGGCTGGATGAGTTCGGCGTTCTATGTCTCCCTGCCACCTGCAGTGCGGGAGAAAGCGGACCCGGACGATACGGCGGGCTATATCCAGTTCGGGCAGCCACCGGTGGAACTCGGGCTCGACCTGCCGCCGAGGCGAGTGATTCGCCCGCGGGTGGGCTACCTGGCACTGTTTCCGTCCTACATGTGGCACGGTACCGTTCCTTTTGAGGATGAGGCGCCGCGCATCACGGTGGCCTTCGATATGACGCCGCTGGACTAGCAAGCTGCTATCCGCGCCACTCTGACTCGGGAATCCCTGCCTCCTGCAGCGCTGCCACCAGGGGAGAGAGATGCGCCTCGTACGAGCGCCAGCGTCCCGAGGCCTCATGGTAGAGCGGGCGACGCACCTGCCAGTAGCTGGCCGTCTTGACGGTGTTACCGAGGCGGTGGAAGTCCAGGCAGCGTTCTTCCCACTCGAGTCCGAGGAATGCGAGCAGCCCCTCCAGCGTCGGCCGCGGTGCACGCACGAAGGCGTCGTAATCGAAGTCCAGGATGCTTTCTCCGTAGAGCCTCTTCCAGTGCGCCATCAACCGCCGATACTGCCCGTAATAATGACCGATATCGCCGAGGTCGCTGGAATAGCGCATGGCCCGCTGGTCCAGGTGCTGCATGAAGATCGAGAAGCCGTTGTCGAGCGGGTTACGCACCGTGTGGATGATTCTCGCTTTCGGAAACAAGCGCTTGATCAGGCCGATAAGCAGGAAGTTGTCCGGGCGTTTGTCCGTGATGATCGCGCCTGCACGCCGGCTATCCGGGAACAGATGTTGCAGGTGCGCCAGGTAGTCGTCGGCCAGCGCCGCCAGGCGCTGCTCGTCGAGCGTGGCCACGGAGGCAGGGAAGGGCGCCAACGGGCCGCGCACGAGGCGCGGCAGGAAATCGATCTCACCACCCGCGATCACTCCTTGATGCGTCGCGAGCACCTGTTCGAGCAGCGTCGATCCCGAGCGGAACAAGCCACAGATGAATAATGGTTCGATGCCGACCGGCGCGGCATCGTGGAGGTCGCCCGCAGCAGGCCGCGAGAACGTGGCGATCAGCGCATCTGTGAGGCGCCGCGCGCGGACCCGGGAATAGGCCGGCCCCGTTTGTCTCGCGTGGCGGTTGGCCGCCGCGAAAGCTGCAAAGGCATGATCGTAATGACCAAGCGCGTCGCGGGCCCGGCCGAGCGAAAAGAGCAGGTTGGCTCGTGTTGCATGGTCGAGTGCGACATCTGCTGCCGCCGTCTCCAGCTGTTGCAGCAAGGGGTCGTCCGCGTCGCCCGGCTTGCGCAGCTGGGCGACCCGGGCGAGCGCCTCGCTGCGCAACGCCTTCTGGCGATCGTCGCCCGGCTGGTCCCCGCCGGAGAGAATGCGGTCGTAGGTGGCAAGCGCGTCCTCCCGTTGGCCGCGTTCTTCCAGCAGGTTGCCGAGATTCAGCAGCGCGGGAAGGTAATCCGGGTCGATCGCGAGCGCGGCGCGCAGTTCCCGCTCGGCCGCCTGATCCTGCCTCAGGTGATCGGAATAGATGACCGCGCGGTTGAGGTGGACCTCGGCCGGTTCCCCGACCCCCCGGGCCAGCGCTTCACCGTAAGCCGCCAGAGCTTCATCGTACTGACCCTCGCCCTTCAACAGGTAGCCGAGTTCATACCAGCAATCAGTGTGCTCCGGCATTAGCGCCAGCAGGCGCCGGTAGACGGCAATGGCTTCGCGTCGTTGGCCGTGGCGATGAAATTGCGCGGCGCGGCGCAGGAGCGTTGCAGCCTCGTCGGTCATGGGGAGCCAGGCTTCATACTGCGACGGGCGATGCTGCCTTGCGGCTCGAGACATTCGTGATCGATTTTGCGCGCGACACGGGGGCGTGCAACTCCCAGAAGAACTGGTGAGTATCGTACTGCTGGTATTCGACATCGATGTGAGCCATGCCGTTGGGATCGGACACGGTCAGGCGCCCCGGGGGGTAGGCCCTTAGCGGAGTAATCGACGTCTTGCGCCGTCGATTGTGAGCGGCGAAATAGCTCACGAAATCGTGCTGCAGTTCCACGCTCAGCGGATAGTGTCGCGCGTCATCCGGCATGACGGCCTCGTTCACCTGCAGCACCACATCGAAGGCCGAATCCCGGTGGATTCCGTAGCTCGCCTCGACGAGCGCCGCGATTTCGTCGTAGAACTGCTTCCAGCCGCCGGGTATGCACTTCTCGGCGCTGAACTGCCGAATGACCCAGCTTATGGCAGGGAAGCGATCGGGCGTGGCGTACGCAAGGTCGGTCAGCTCGTGAATGAAGTCGATGGCGCGGATGCCGTGCTCCCACTGCAGGAATCGCATTACGTGGCGCAAGGTGCCATAACCGTCGGTGACCGTGTAGGCCTGGTAGATGAGGTTCATCTGCCGAAGCTCCTGGGCCGTATAGCTGGAGCAGGAAACCAGGTAGTTGTCGGCATCGACCTCGATCCGGTACTTCCTGATGTAATCCGGGTGGGCCATGGGGCTGTTGGGCAGCAGCTGGGTCGGGTACGCCTTGACCGACACGTCCACATCGATATAACGCTGCAGATCCCGGTCGAAGGCCTCCGGAGTGATTCCGGGCAGGCCGATCATCAGGTCTGTCGACAGCGGCAGGCCGAGGTCCGAGAAGATCTCGATGAGCTGATCGTATTTCTCGGTCTTGATGTTGGCCCGATCGATGATCGCCAGCGTCTTCTCGTCCGTGGTCTGGATAGAGATGATGCCCTGGCTGATGATGCCGCCTTCGGTGAAGACCTTGATGATCTCGGCAAGTCTCTCGTTGGCATTCTTGGTGTAATTGACGACCACTTCCCGCGGGTAGCCATAACGCCGCTTGATATCGATGATCCAGCGGGCGATCTCCAGGTCGCGCTTGAGCATGCCGAAATTGGCGTCGGCGATCCACAGCACGCCGATCCTGTTACGGCCGATCCAATCCAGCTCGGCCTGGATACGATCCAGGTCGAATTTCATGATTTTCTGGTTGGTCGCCGACCCCCAGTCACAGAACGTGCACTTGAACGGGCAACCGCGATTGGTCTCGACGATGGCGGCCTCTACCCGCGCTTCGTACGTGTCGAATACACCTTCGGCATAGGGCGAGGGAATGACATCCGGTCGCCCCATGCGCGTTCGCGGCGCTGTGCGCAGCAGTTCACCCGCTTCCGCGCCGGGGCGCCGAATGCTCAGACCGGCGACATCGGCCATGCTGTCGCCCGGCCGAAGCGCGCCCGCCGCATCGGGCTCAATGGCCTCGAGCAGCTGGCAGGTGGTGACCTCTCCTTCACCGTGAACGGCGATGTCGACCGACGGGTGGCGCCGCATGAAATCGGCACAGGCCTGCTCGTAACTGGGGGTGCTGGGGCCGCCGTGAATCGTCAGGTTGCGGGCGTCATGCTGCTTGACGGCCGCCGAGACCTGAACATTCAATTGCAGCGACCACATGTAGTTCGAGAACAGCCATACGCCGCGGCCGAACTTGCGGTAAGGTCCCTGCAGGAATTCCCGGGGGGGCAGGTAGCTGATGGGGACGAGCTGGAATCGCTCCCGCAATGCCCCCGCCTTCCAACTGGCCAGCGCGCTGTAGATCATCCCCAAAGCCAGCGGAAAGTGATTCTCCATGTGCGGCATGAAGTACACCGGGATGCGGCCATCCGGCTGCAGGTCGCGCCAGCCAAGTCCCCGGGCCCGGCGCAGAGGCACCTGCTTGCGGTAGTCGCCGGCTGCGGCGGAAGACTCGCGAACCGGGATCAGCAGCCCTTCTGCCGCAAGCCATGCCGCAATCTCCCGCAGGCGCGCGACCGGAATCGCGGGGCGGTGACTGCCAGCGACCTGTGCGGCGGTGCGGCCATTGGCGAACCCCATCAGCAGCAACGCCAGTTCCAGGTCCAGGCTGTAAGTGCGGCCGGTCGCCGCGCTGTATATGTCAAACCCGTGCCGGCGCGGGCGCAGGGCGAAGTTCCTGCTCAGCCTGAATACACTGGATTCACGCACAGCCGTGCCGGCGGCGGCCGCGCGGCCGAGCGCCGTCCCGGGAGTCTCGCCCATGGGCTCATCGGCCGTGACCAGCACGCCGTGCTGCTGCAGCTGCTGCAGGCGCTGCATCACGAGGCTGGGAACCGGCCTGCCCGGCAGGAATCGGGTGTCCGACCCGTCCATGAATTCGGCGACGGCCCGGGCGGGGGAGGCCGCTGTCCGGAATTGCGCCAGCAGCACGAAATCCGGCAGCGTGATGGGGATCGGGCGTTCCGAGCACGACAGCCGCACCGCCAGGAAATGCCCGGCGTGATGTGCGATCACCGTGCCCGGATGAATGCCCCAGTTCGCAGCAGCCATCAATACCTCTCGTAACAAGCGATGCAGGCTAGCATAGCAGGCACGCTGAGGTACGAGCCCGGCTCGCCGGCCATCGGATGCATTCCACGGACACAAAAAAAGCGGCGGGCCTGAGCCCGCCGCCTTCCAGCACCCGGTGGTGCTTGTCGAGTCGAGGTTCTAGAACCTCACATTTGCGCTCGCGAAGAGGAAGCGACCCAACTGGTCGTAGCCGCCTGGCGCATTTCCGTTCAACGACAGCGTACCGCCGACCATCGGGGGTTCCTTGTCGAAGATGTTGTTGACACCGAACGTCAGGCTGACGTTGTCGATGACGTCCAGGGAAGCGGACAGGTCGAAGTAGTTGTACGAAGGCAGCACGTTACCCTTGCCCACCAGGATCGCGTCGGTCGTGCCCGGAGTACCGTCCGTGTTCTCGTAATCCAGGCTGCCGACGTGCCGGTAGCGCAAGGAGACCGAATACCAGTCGCGGGCGTAGGTCGCCCGGGCGGTATGTTTCCAGTCCGGGGTCGCCGGGTTGACACAAGTCGTATTGATGACACCGGAGCAATCGAAGGTCGCGTCCGGGTTCACGCCCGGCAGCGGTTCGATTTCCTGTTCCAGCGAATACGACCCCACCAGGGAGTAGCTCATCGAGCCGCCCATCAGGTCGTGCCGGTACTGCACCACGAGGTCGACACCGCGCCAGAGGAGATTGCCGAAGTTGGCATTCAGGTTCTCCACAAAGCCCGAGGTCTCCAGGCTGGAACCCAGCCACAGGTCGCCCGTAGTCGCATTGCGGTTCACCTTGTCGCACAGGAAGGGGTCGCCGGTCAGGCCGCAGAAACGCAGTACCGTCTCCGCGCCGATCGTGCCGATACGATCCGAGATGTCGATCTGGTAGTAATCAACACTGATCTGCAGGTTGTCGATCGGCGTGGCCACGAATCCGAAAGTGACGGTATCGGCCTCTTCCGGCTCCAGCTCGAGGTTGCCGCCAATGAACTGGTTGTACTGGTCCGCAGGGCTGGCCACGATGCTGCCGTACTGCGCCGCCGTCGCGCCCGTGTTCTGGCACTGTGCCAGCGTGAACTCCGGCGTGGCGCCGGCGCAGGGGTCATCGCCACCCCACAACGCGATCTGCTGGACGTCGAACAGCTCGCCGACGCCCGGCGCGCGGATGGCGCGGTTGAAGCCGCCGCGGAACCGGAAATAGTCGGTCACCTGGGCGGAGAGGCCGAGCTTGAACGAGTTCACGCCGCCGGAGGTGCTGTAGTCCGAACGCCGGAAGCCGATATCCGCAGAGAAGTTCTGCAGGACGTCGCCACCCTGGTACAGCGGGATGCCGGCCTCGAAGTAGGCTTCCTTGACGTCGAAGGCGCCGTCGACCGGCGGGCGCGGACCGCCCAGGCCGGTGAATGCGCCAGCGGCCATGTTGGTGTCCGAGCGAACCGCGTACTCCTCCTTGCCGTAGTTGGCGCCGACCACCAGCGAGATCGGATCCTGCGCGGTAGGCAGGGCGATGCCGGTGCTGCCGGTGAGGTAGGCGCCGAAGCCCGTGTACGCAGTCGCGCCCTGGCGCATGCCGACGCCACCCAGGGACGCCGCGGCCTCGGCCGTCACGCCGCCGGGCACCCAGACGTTGTAGGGAATGCAGCCCGAGAAAGAACCCTCGGGGCACTGCAGCAAGGCGTCCTCAAGCCGCACGGTCAGGAAGTCGTTGCGGTTGGCCTCGTTCGAGCTGTTGCGCCCGTAGTTGTAGGAGATGTTGTATCCCCAGTTATCCCAAACGTCACCCTCGACGCCCGCCACGATGCGGAACGAATTACTCTCGATGTCCGAGACGCGCGGGCCGCCCTCGACGTTGCGCTTGCCGACATAGACCCCCACCTCTTCCGCCGGGTCGAGCCCAAGGTCGGCACACATGCTGCCGATCAGCGGATCGGAGCAATCGAACTCCAGGAAGTTGACGAAGAAGGTGCCGCTCTGCGCGATCTGCACCGAGGTGTTCGAGTTGGCGAACATGGTCTCGAGATAGGGGCGGAAGCTGGAGTTCACCTCGTACTTGAGGGAACTGCCCAAGGTCCAGCGCTCGTCGGGCCGCTGGAAGTGGTTGACCGGCGCATAGTTGTAGAGCTCGCCGACACCCGGTGCCCACGAGCCATCGCCTTCCATGTGTGCAAAGCCGACCAGGTCCGAGTGGAGCAGGAAGAAGTTCGGGTTCGGTGCAGTGGAAGATCCGCCGCAGGACGTGCCGCCGCCGGTGAGCGCGCAGGACGAGTAGTCACGGTCTTCCTGGCGCAGCTCGCGGTTCTTGCGCCAGGTGGCGTAGGCCATGGCGTGGCCGCGGCCATCCGCAAATGCCGAGCCCATCGCAACGTCCACGTTGTAGGCGCGGCCGTCGGGACCACTGCCGTCGACCGGATAACTGAAGCCGCGGGCATCCATCAGTTCCTGGATGTACGTGTTGTCGTTGTCGTGCTGGTAGCCCGAGGCGCCGACGTTGACGCTGACGCCCTCGAAGTCCGTGTCGAGAATGAAGTTCACGACGCCGGCCATGGCGTCCGATCCGTACACGGCCGAGGCGCCGCCGGTCAGGACCTCGACGCGCTTCACGAGCGCCGCCGGGATCTGGTTCAGGTCGCGTGCTTCGGCGCGAATGCCGCCAGGCTGCAGGCGGTGGCCGTTCACCAGCACCAGGGTGCGTTGCGTGCCGAGACCGCGTAGGTCAGCGGTGGCGAAACCCGTCGTCGGGTTGACCGTGAATGCGTCAAAACTTGGTGCGAGCTGCGGGAAGGTGTTCAGCAGGTCTTCGACGCGCGTCGTGCCGGAGAACCTGAACTCGTCCTGGCTGACGGTCGCGACCGGGCTGGTGGAGATGAGGTTGGCGTCACGAATACGGGTACCCGTGACGACGATTTCTTCGAGAGGTTCCTGAGCGGCTAGTGCGCCGCCGTAAAGGCCCGCGCTTGCGGCGCCGGCGGTCATGAGAGCGACGCGTACCGCGTGCGCTATTTTTCGGTTGGCCATGTCTCCTCCTTGGGAGCGATGTTTGAGATCCCGACACGGCATGCACGATGTCGATGCCGTTTACCCCTGGGTTGTGTCCCCCCGATCAACGCACGGGCAAGACCCGTCCCAGACCGAAGTGTGGGCCGAGTATAGAGAGCCTTCTGACAAAAATGCAACACGTTGGAAGCAGATGTTGTGACGAATTTGCCGACAACATTTCGAGCCACAGCCGGTGTTTAGACACGATTCAAGAGAGCCAGGGTCATCCTCGTTGCAAAAACACCACAAGAAACTGTGGCGTTTCTGCAACGATGCCTGGGGAGCGTGGCGGTGTCAGTTCTCCGGACGCCGGGGGAACCTCCGGCTAAACCGTTGGAATACAACAGAAACTACGGAAAACCCCTATTTCCGCGAATGGCCCTCCCGTGCACGCGGGCGGCCCGGCGGGTTCGAGTGTCCGTCAGTCGGTGGACTGCAGCCTGGCGAGCTGGCGCTCGATGTCGCGCTTCCTGGCGACCTCGCGATCGATAAAATTGATCCACCGATCGGCGGCGGCGCGACTGCGGCTGTTGGAGCGTGCCGCGCGAAATGCCTCCCTCGCCCGGTCGTAGCGCTGCAGCTCGAGCAGGCAGGTGCCGAGCACCATGTTGGCGGTGTCCGGGCGCCTGAGACCGCCGCGATTCAACGCCGCCCTGGCGGACTCCACGCAGTCTTCATACTCGTAGAGGTTCAGGTAGGACTGGGCGAGCTGCAAATGGAGCAGGCCGTCGTCGGAGCGGCTGGCCGCCTCGCGCAGCGGGGGAATGGAGCGCCGGTCGTCCTGCGCCTGCATCCAGGCCTGGGCGAGGAGGCGGTAATTGCGCAAGTCGCGCTCGATGATGCCGCTTTCCATCCCCTTCTCGAGCAGTCGCGCGCCCTTGTAGGCGCCGCCGCGCTGCATGTAGAGCTGCGCCAGCTGCAGGATTTCGTTCTCGCGCTCCATCCAGCCGGCTTCGTAGATGGTCTCGAGCGCCGCGAGCTGCTTGCGCTCCTCTTTGAGCTCGCTGTAGACGGTCGACAGGTGAATCCAGTAGTCCTTCTTCGGCCAGCGCGCCACGAGCGTCTCGAGCAGGCTGCGCAGCCGGCGGGTCTCGCCCAGCTCGTGCAGCGTCGCCCGCAGCAGGCCGTACCAGTCCTCACGGGCATATTTGCCGTCGCGTTCGGCGATCTCGATGGCGCGGTCCATCATCTCGACGGTCTTGCGATATTCCTTGAGCTGGTAGTGCGCCACGGCCAGCAGGTAGAAGGGATCGCCGCTGGGGTTTTCCGCTTCGCGCAGCCACTGGTTGCCGTACTCGAGCACCTTGCGGTACTGCTCGGCCGACATCGCGAGCTGCACGAGCGCCCACATCGTGTCCGCCCTGAAGCCCGACGGCAGGTCGGGAATCGCGACGACCTGCTCGAAGATGCGCACCGCGGCCGCGAGGTTGTCCTGCTGGTACTCGACCAGGCCGGTGAAGTAGAGGATCTGGCCGCGCTCGTAACTGTTGAGATCCTCGATGGCGCGGACCTGGTCGAGCTCGCGACGCGCGCTGCGGTAATCTTTCGCCTCCATGAATTCCTGCGCCTTCGCGAGCGCCTGGAACACGCGTTCGCGCAGCGCCTGCACCTGGCGGGTCTCCTCCCTTGGGGGAGGTTGCTGTGCCAGCGCTTCGCCAGCGGGCAGCGTGACAGCACCGCCCGCGATGAGCACGGAGAGCGCGGTTGCCAGCGCCTGCGGAATTCTGAATCTCACCGGCTATCAGTCCTCTAGCTGGAAGGTGATACGGAATCTGACCCCGGGAACCTCCACGGGTTCACCGTCGATCACCCTGGGGCGATAGCGGAAACGCATGACCGCATCTACGGCGGCCCGGTCAAACATCGAGCTCGAGGAATCGATCACGACCGGGTCGCGCACCGTCCCCTGCCGCGTGACGGTGAATTCCAGCAATACGTGGCCCTCGAGGCCGCGCTCGGCCGCGCGGCGCGGATACTGCGGGGCCACCTGCACGATCGGCATGTACTCGCCGTCGCTGAAGAAGCCGTCGCGGCCCAGGCTGACGTCGTGATCGACGCGCGGCGCGCTGATGGCGATCGCCGTACCGCCCGCCGCATCAAAGTTCTCGAGTTGTCGCTCGGGCTGCATGGGCGGCGGCGGCTGCGGCTCGGGCGGGCGCTCGATTCTGGTGTCCTTCGTCTCGGTGCGCTCGTCGCGCTGCACGCGCACGAAGTCCACGAAGCGGAAGGTCTGTTCCTCGCTGAACGCCGTCACGCCGGTGGCGATCAGGTAGTGCATCACCCACAGCAGCGAGATGGTGATCAGTGCGGCCAGGGCGGTCGAAAACGTTACGCGGACCAAGAGTCTTCACCTCCCTCGTCGCGGCCCTGCGCATGCGCGGACCGGACGCTCATCGCCGGCACGCCGGAAACATTCATCAGTTGTCCTGGGCGGCGATCGAGACGTTGAAAACGCCTGCCTGCCTGGCGGCGTCCATCACCGTGACCAGGGTCTCGGTCACGGCCTTCTTGTCGGCCTGGATCACTACCGAACCCTCGGGATTCTCGGCGTGCAGGCGCTCGATGTTCGCCCGCAGAGCGCGTGGATCCACCATACGCTGGTCAATCCAGATCTCGTTGTTCTCCGAGATGGCGATCAGGATATTGGCGCGTTCCTGGCGCACAGCCGTCTCGGCGTCCGGCCGATTGACATCGATGCCCGCCTCCTTGACGAACGAGGCGGTAACGATGAAGAAGATCAGCATGATGAACACCACGTCCAGCATCGGCGTGATATTGATTTCGCTCTCTTCTTCTTCAGTGCCGGCGGATTCAAACATCGAACGCATGATTCTTGCCTCAGTGGTCCATGACCAGGTGGTCCTCGAAGAGTGCGACCCGGCGATTCGCCCAACTTGTCAGGATTGACGCGAACAGCACTCCGGACAACGCGCCCACCATGCCCGCCATCGTGGGCACGGTGGCCTTGGAGACGCCGGACGCCATGGCCCGGGCATTACCGGTGCCGGTGACGGCCATCACGTCAAAGACCTCGATCATCCCGGTGACCGTGCCGAGCAGCCCGAGCAGCGGACACAGGGCCACCAGGGCCTTGATCATCGGCAACCCGGAATTTGCCGCCATCCTGACGTCCGAGATCAGCAGCTCGCGGATGCGGAAGGCCTCCCAGGACTGCCGCTCGGGCCGGGCTTCCCAGGCGTCGAACGCCTGCTGGGCGAGCTTGTCCATCTTCGTGCGGAAAAACACGAAGCGCTCCACGATCAGCACCCACATGAAAAAGATCGTCCATGCAATTACGACCAGGACGTCTCCGCCCAGTTCCAGGAAGTCGCGGATCGCCTCGTAGATGTCGATTGCGTACTGCATGGGCTATTTGTTGCGGGCCGTCCCGGCCAGCATGGCGTTCTCCGATTCCGAATGCTGCGCCACGATTCCCGCGCTCTGTTCCTGCAGGATGTTGACGATGCGCCGGCTCCTTCCGCTGACGATCGTGTGCAGCAGCACCATCGGGATAGCGACCACCAGGCCCAGCACCGTCGTGACCAGCGCCTGGGAGATGCCGCCGGCCATCAGCGTCGGATCGCCGGTGCCGAACAGCGTGATCGCCTGGAAGGTCTGGATCATGCCGGTGACGGTCCCAAGCAGCCCCATGAGCGGTGCGACTACCGAGATGATCTTGATGAACAGCAGGAAGCGCTGCAGCTTCGGCGTTTCCCTCATGATCGCCTCGCTGAGCTTGAGCTCCAGCGTCTCGACGTCCACCCGCTTGTTGTCCTGGTACACCTTGAGCACCCGGCCGAGCGGGTTACCTTCGCTGGGCTCCGGGTCCTTGAGCTGCGAAGATACCTTGCGATTAAGGATGGTCAGCGTGATCAGCCGCTCTCCGGCCAGCAGCAGGCCGAGCAGGCCGAGCGCAATGATCAGGTAACCGATCTCGGCCCCCTGCGCGATGCGTTCGCGCAGATTCGGCTGCTGAATGAGCAGCGACAGGATCTGGCCGCGCGTGACGTCGAGCCCGAACGGCACGAAGCCCTCCTGGGCGTTGACGATCTCCGCGGTGCTGGAGATGAAGCGGCCCTGCTCGGGCTGGCGCACCAGCTCCGCGACGGCCTGGGTGGCCGGCTCGTAAGAGAGATACTTGCCGTCCGAGACGATGTTGAAGGCGCCGACCCGCACCACGTCGCGGGTGCTGCGGTTGCCGTTCACATCGACGACTTCCAGCGGCATGCGCACGACCTTGCCGAGCTCGGTTGCCTCGCGCTGCAGCTCGAACCACAGGCGCTCGAGGTCATCGACGCTTGCGATCCTGGCGCTCTGGCCCATGCGCTCGGACAGGTCGAGCAGGAATTCGCGCCGGCCCTCGAACTGGATGCTCGTCAGCGAGTTCTCGAACTGGCTGGCGGCGTCACCGGCCACCAGCTGCACCACGCCGAACAGCTCGCGCAGCACGCCGAGGCTTTCGTTGAGCTCCTGGTTGAGGACGGCGATTTCCTGCTCGTTTTCCTCGAACCTGGCCTCCAGTTGTTCGCTGCTCTGCTCGATGGCCCGCTGGCGCTGGGTGGCCTCGCGCAGCAGGCGCTCCTGCTCGGCCTTCGCGGCCGCGAACTCGCGCTCGCGGGCGCGCAATTCCTCTGAATCCCGCGCGCGGCCCTGCTCGACGAGGCGCAGCAGCTCGCTGAGCGAGCGCGCTTCGCGACCCTCTTGCGCCAGGACCTCGGCCGGCTGCAGCGGCGCGAGGACGAAAACGGCGGCCGCGGCGGCCAGGATGAACTTGGATTTCATGCTCACAGGTCCTCCGGAGCCGCAACGGGAAGTATCAGCAATTCAGGCGCGATCTGGCGCCGCGCCACGCGCAGTCCCTGGCGGATGCGATTCCGGTACTCGCCGCCGAGCGCGACCCACTGGCCGCTTTCCTGGTCCCAGACTCCCTGGTTCTGTCCGTCCGTGGTCTGGTAGATAAGCGTCACCCTGCCGATCCTGAGAAAATCGACCTCGCGCTGCAGGCCGTCGACTTCCACGGAACCCCTGTAATTCTCGATCGTGCGGCCGTACTCGTTTTCGATCTGGTAGGCCTCCATCACGCGGCGGAATTTCTCCGCCACGCTGACGTCCTGCCGCTCGAGGATCGTCTTCAGGTTGTCGACGCGGTTCTTGCGCTCTTCTTCCAGGAAGGGCACGTCAAGCGCCACGAACTGCTCCAGGCCCGAGATCATCCGGTCCATCAGGGGCACGATCTGCCGCTGGATCACCGTGACCTGGTCGATGGATTCCCGCACGGTGACCTTCTGCTCGTCCTGGCGCGCGACCTGCCGCTCCAGCAGGGTGTTGTACACCTGCAGGCCCTCGCTCTCGCGCAGGGTCTGCCGGTATTGCTCGGCGAGGCTGCGGGTCTGGTTGACCACGGCGTCGACACGCTCTTGCGATTCCTGGGCCAGCTGAATTCGCCGCTCGCCCTGGTTCAGCACCTGGTTCAGTTGCTGCGCGGATGCTGCGCCGGCGGTCAGGATGCCCACTACACCGGCGCAGAAAACGGTGAGTATGCGACTGGTGAATTTCATCGATTCTCCTCGGCCCGAACACAACAGCGGACCCGAATAATGCACTTGATCTGGGTTGTCGGACAAGCGAGCGATCCGGAGGGACCGGGCCGGGCCCCGACCTGCACAAAACCCCAGGGCCGCCAGGCGGTCGAAGTCCGTTACTACATCTTCCTCCGGCGGGATTGTCAATCCTTGCCTGCCCCCTGAAACGCGCCGGGCGCAACATCCGGTGCTGCCCGATGTTCTCTCGCCACCGCGAAAGGCAAAAAATAGAGGCCCGGCGGTTTCCCGCCGGGCCTCGTCACCTGTACAGCCATCGTGCCGGTCCGGTCAGTTCAGGATGCGCAGCTCCACGCGCCTGTTGCGGGCGCGCCCGGCATCCGTGGCGTTGTCGGCCACCGGCTCGGCCTCGCCGTATCCCCGGGCCGTCATCCGCCCACGATCGATTCCGGCGGCCGCCAGGAACTCCAGCACGGCGCGGGCCCGGCGCTCGGACAGGGCCTGGTTATAGGCGTCCGCGCCCACCGAGTCCGTGTGCCCGCCGACCTCGATCTCGACTTCCGGGTAGCGCTTCATGATGCCGACGGCCTCGTCGAGCGTGCCGCGCTCGTCCGCGGTGATCCGTTCGGAATCGAAGGCAAATGTAACGCCCTCCAGGACGATGACGTCCGCGATCGGGCAGCCGCGGCTGTCGACCCGGGTACCGCGCGGGGTATCGGGACACTGGTCGAGGTAATCCGGCACGCCGTCGCCGTCGGAATCGAGCGGACAACCATGCTCATCCACCGCGACGCCCCTGGGCGTATCGGGGCACCGGTCCCGGCTGTCGGGCACGCCGTCGCCGTCGGAATCAACCGGCGGCGGGGGCGGCGGCGGCGGGGGTGGCGGCGGAGGCGGCGCGGGCTGGGCATAGGCGCTGCCGAAAGGAAACTGCACCCCGACGTTCAGCATGAGGTCCTTGGCGCTGGGCGACTCGCCGTCGAAGCGGTAGCGCAGCTCGGTGCGCAGCGCGACGGGCCCATCGGCCGCGAAGTCCGTCAGCAGGCCGAAGGCCGCATTAAGGTAGGAATTCTTGTTGTCGGAGCCGACCGAGCGGTTGTGGACGTTCCAGCCACCGCCGACAAGCAGGTAAGGCGTAATCCGCCCGTCGCGGTAATACATCCGCAGAAAGTCCACGCCCACGCCCCAGTAGTCGGTCTCGACGAGGCCGTCCAGCTGGTAGACGAAGGAATGAAATTCGACGTTCCACGCATCGTTGACGGCGCGCCCGATGGCCAGCGCGGCGCCAATGTCATCGTCGGCCAGGCGGTTGTCGTCCGGCCAGATCACCGAGGCCATCGGGGTGACGTACCACTGCCCGGGCTTCTCGGCTGCTGTGGCCACGCCGCCCAGGAGCAGGCCGGCCGCCACGATCCCTGCGATCACTAATCGTTTCATCTTCGCTGACTCCCTCGGAAGAACCGGGCCCGGGGGCCCCTTGTTGCGTTATGCTCGACCCGGAGGCCGAATTCTGCTTGCGCAAGTATAGCCTTTCGGCCCTTGAATCGCCTTTCCGCAGGCGCGCAGGATGCATGATCTCGCCGCGACCCGTCAGTGCGTCGGCGTACCGTCCGCGCCTGTCGGCGAGGGAGGGTAGAATAAAAGCCCTGCGGGGCGGAGGCAGCGATCACCATGCGTCGACCGACCACGATGCCGGCCTGGACGATCCTGCTCCTGGCGACCCTGGGCGGCTGCGCGGCGATCGAGGACCGCAGCGATTACCACCGGCATTCGATGAGCGACCTGCGCGAGGACTGGCGCCGTCCGGGGATCCTGTTGTTCGAGGCCACCAGCTCGGGGCTCTATCCCGCCGACAGCGAGGCGGCCGAGGCGACCCGCATGGAGTGGCTGGCGGGCTGGATGAAGCGCACGGGCCACTGCCCCGCCGGCTGGGAAATTATGTCCCGCACGGCGATCGATCCCGCGGAGGTCCACGCCCGGCGCCATGACCTGCGTTACGAGTTGCGCTGCACGGAGCAGGCGGCCAGGCCGGCGCATTGAGGTTAGCCACGATTCCCGCCGGGGGGGTCCGTGAAAGACAATTATAATGATTAGCCCGGCCGGAAGGCTCCGGGCCGGACCCAGGTCGGGCCCCCCGCGGTCCGGCGTCCGACACATCGACGCGCGGTGACCCGATGATGCAGCAGACGGCAGAGTTCGACCTCGACCTGATCAAGCGCTATGACGGGCGCGGGCCGCGATACACGTCATACCCGACCGCCGTGCAGTTCCACGACGGCTTCGGCGAGGAAGACTACAAGCGCCTGGCGCTCGCCAGCAACGGCGACGACCCGGAGTCGCGGCCGCTGTCCATCTACGTGCATGTGCCGTTCTGCCATTCGCTCTGTTACTACTGCGGCTGCCACAAGATCATCACGCGCCACCAGCACAGCGCCGACCCCTACGTGGAGCACCTCGTGGAGGAAATGCGCCTGCAGGGCCGGTTGTTCGACCCGCGCCGACGCGTCGACCAGCTGCATTTCGGCGGCGGCACGCCGACATTCCTCGACGAGGGCCAGTTTCAGAAGGTGATGGACGGGCTGTTCCGCAATTTTGGCCTGCACCACGGCGAGCAGCGCGAATATTCCATCGAGATCGATCCACGCAGCGTCGACAAGGACTCGATTCCCAGGCTTGCGGAACTCGGCTTCAACCGGCTGTCGCTCGGCATCCAGGACTTCGATCCGCACGTGCAGAAGGCCGTGAACCGCCTGCAGGACGAGGAATGGACGCTGTTCCTGATCCGCCAGGCGCGCGAGCACGGCTTCCGCTCGGTGTCGGTGGACCTGATCTACGGTCTGCCGAAACAGACGGCGGAGAGCTTCACGCATACGCTCGATTCGGTGGTGCGCGCCAAGCCGGACCGGATCGCGGCCTACAGCTATGCCCACCTGCCGGAGATGTTCCGCTCCCAGCGCCTGATCCGGGAGGAAGATCTCCCGTCCGGCGCCGAGAAGCTCGCGTTACTCACGCGCACGGTTGAGTACCTCACGGCGCGGGGCTACGAGTACATCGGCATGGACCATTTCGCACTGCCGGAGGACGACCTCGTCAAGGCGCGCCAGAACGGCACCCTGCACCGGAACTTCCAGGGCTATTCGACCCATGCCGAGCTCGATCTCGTCGGGCTCGGCGTGAGCGCGATCGGCAAGGTCGGCAACAGCTACGCGCAGAGCATCAAGCTGCGCCACGACTATTACGACGCTATCGACGCCGGACGCATCCCGATCCTGCGCGGTGTGGAGCTGACGGCCGACGATGTGCTGCGGCGCGAGGTCATCCACGCGCTTATGTGCGGCGGCGTCGCCGGGATGCGCAGGATCGAGGCGCGTCACGGCATCCGCTTCAGGGAATATTTCGCGCGCGAACTCGATGCGCTCGACAAGCTGCAGTCGGACGGGCTGGTGGAGCTGGATGCCGACGAGATCCGCGTGACGCCCAAGGGCCGCTTCCTGCTGCGCTCCATCGCGATGCCTTTCGATGCTTACCTGGCGGCCAGGCTGGCCGAGCAGCGCTTCTCGAAGGTGATCTAGAAAATAGGGGTCAGATACGCATTTCAAGCGAAATGCGTATCTGACCCCTATTTTCGCTGTTTATTCGAACAGGCGGTGGACGACCCGGTCGCCGGCGGCGATGCCGAGCCTCTCGGCGGTCCCGCCGTTGACCTCGAGCACCGCGCGCACGTCCGTCCCGGAGGCGATCACGGCCGTCGAGAAGGGCCTGGTGCGCGGTTCGATCCGCGTAACGACTCCCTGCTTGTCGATGAACAGCATGTCCAGCGACAAAGGCGTGTTCTTCATCCACATGTGGACCGGCCCCGTCGTCCCGAAATCGAACAGCATGCCGCGGTCGGGTGCGAGACGCGTGACGTACATGAGGCCGCGCGAGCGCGCTTCCGGCGTGTCGGCGAGGTAGGCGCTGAACGCATGCCGTGCGCCGTCCGAGGTCACGACCTCGACGGGTTCGATCGCGAGCGAGCCGTAAACTCCCGACGCGATTGTCATCGTGTGCAGGCCCAGTACGAGCGCGAGCA
The DNA here is from genome assembly GCA_035514535.1 of Gammaproteobacteria bacterium. Lineage (GTDB taxonomy): Bacteria > Pseudomonadota > Gammaproteobacteria > Steroidobacterales > XN24 > XN24. Next base: position 171,128 of record DATKAZ010000069.1, on the reverse strand, counting down.
CGAAGCAGCCGGGCAGCAGGTAGCGACGCATCTCAGTCGTCCTCTTCGGGCCACCAGGCCCTGCCGGTGAACGCGAAGGGCGCGATCAGGATTTCTCCATCACGTGCGATCGCCTCGATGGGCGCCTCGCATCGGCCGTGGCCGCTGACCCGGTAAGTGTCCGGCTGATCCTCCACGGCCAGGTTTTCTTCCACCGTGACGATGCAGGTGTCCGCGCCCAGCGAGCCGTAAAACAGCCCGAGTCCCTGGCGCACGACCGTCAGGTTCGCCGGCAGCGATTCGCGAGTCGCACCACGCACAAGACCCGTGATGCCGAGGACCATCAGCAGGCCGTCGTCGTCGCGGCTGAACATCAGGCGCAGGGCGTCGCCGTCCGGGCGCGGGCCGCCGTCGCACCGCGTGCCGTCGTTGCCCCAGTCGACCGCGGCCTCGAATTCACCGCTGATCTGCACTTCGAGCCGTCCGCCGCCGCCGGGCAGGCACTCGGACGGGCCGTCGTCCGCGAGCGCTGGGAGACTGATACTGATAAGGATGCCGATCGCGGCCGCCGTGCCCGCCGGGCGGTATCCGGGGGTCATTGTTTGATGCAAAGCAACATGCAGGCGCGAGAATAGACCTTCCCGGGGCGCTGTCAATAGTCTCAAAGTCGCCCCCGCGCGGCTCCTGGGAGGCGAAGCCATGCGGGACCGGTCGAACTGGCCCGCATAATTTGTTGATTTGAAAAGAGGTGGCTTCGCGGCCACCGGATTCGCTAGGCACCGCGGGAAGATTCGGGCTATTCTTCGTTTCCGCGCCGCGACCCCGTTTCCCGGGGCCACCGATTCCAGGCAGGTCGGCCGCGGGTGCTCGGGGGTGGGTTCGCACTCAAGGCGATAAGCGCCGCCAGACTACGCGGATCGCGTGGATCTCAGGTTGCCTTATCTCCGTGTTCCCGGAGCGCCCAGGCCGATCTGCCGCCCGAACGGGCTCAATCGGTCGTCGCGGCACCGTCCCGCCGCCGTGCCCGGCTCACCGTGAGTGCGGCCTCGTAGACCTCGACATACGCCCTGGCCGGGCGTTGCCAGCTGAAATCGCGCGCCATGCCATTGGCCTGGAGGGTGAGCCACGCCACGGGGTCGTCGCGATACAGCCTGACCGCCCTGCGCAGGGTCTCGAGGAGAGCGGCGGTGTCGGCTCGATCGAAGAGGAATCCTGTGCCGCTGCCATCGGCGATGCTCCGCGGTGTGGCCTCGGTCACGCTGTCGGCCAGTCCCCCCGTGCGCCGCACCACCGGCGGCGTGCCATAGCGCTGGCTGTACATCTGCGTGAGGCCGGACGGTTCGAACCGTGACGGCACAGTGAAGATGTCCGCGCCGGCCGTGGCGAGGTGCGACAGGGCCTCGTCGTAGCCCACGTGCAGTCCGAGCTGTCCCGGATGGCGCGCGGCGAGTCGGCCGAGCTGCTCCTCTAGCGCCGCGTCCCCGCTGCCCACCATGACGCACTGGACGTTGTCCGCGAGCAGCTCGGGGATGGCTTCCGCCAGCAGGTCCCAGCCCTTCTGCGCGGCCATCCGGCCGACCATACCCACGACCGGGATTTCCGGGCCGCGCGCCAGGCCGAAGCGATCCTGCAGCTCGAGCTTGCAGCGCGCCTTGCCGGCCAGCTCTTCGCGCGAGTAACGCGCCGGCAGCAGGGCATCGATGTCGGGGCTCCAGACCCGTTCGTCGACACCGTTGAGAATGCCCGTGAGGACTTCAGAGCGGTGCCGTAACACGCCCGCCATGCCGCAGCCGTACTCTTCGGTCTGCACCTGGCGCGCGTAGTTGGGACTGACGGTCGTCAGCCGGTCCGAGTACCACAGTCCCGACTTCATGAAGCTCAGCCGACCATAGAACTCGAGCCCGTCCGCGTGCCAGGCCTGCGCGCCGATACCGAGCGCGTCGCGCACCGTCGGGTCGAAGTTGCCCTGGTAGGCGAGGTTGTGAATCGTGAACACCGTGCCCGCGGAGACGGCCGGGTCGAAGCGTGCATATGCAGCCGTCAGCCCCGCATGCCAGTCATGGGCATGCAGGATGTCGGGCTGCCAACCGTCAAGTCCCGGCGCGGCCGAGAACATGGACGCCACCTTGCACAGCATCCCGAAGCGCAGGGCGTTGTCCCGCCACTCGTTGCCGTGCGGATCCGTGTACGGTCCCCCTGGGCGGTCATAGAGCGACGGACCATGCAGGAGCCACATTGGAATGCCGTAGTCGGGCAGCTCGCCGCGGATCAGGCGCACGCGGTCGAGCCCCGGCAGCGCCTCGAAAAAGCGCCCGGCGGCCTTGCCGGCGAACGATTCTTCGACTGCGCCGTAAGAGGGCATCAGCAGGCGCACGTCATGGCCCTGCTCGACGAGCGCGCGGGCCAGTGCGGGCACGACATCGGCCAGGCCGCCGGTCTTGATCAACGGCCAGGACTCGGCGACCACGCACAGGATCTTCAGCTTGGGAGGCATGGCGCCCGGGCAGACGAAGGAGGCCGCAATTTAGCACAGCCGCGCGCGGTCCTGCGGCGCGCCCCGATGGCTATGCCACCTGCGGCTGCTAAGGTATGCAAGAGAGTCATGAGTACCTGGGGCGAGTCATGAAGACCGGTAAGCCCGGCCGATACGTCAGCAGCCTGACCCGCGACACCGTGGCGCTCATTCTGGCCGGCGGCCGGGGCTCGCGCCTCAAGGCATTGACGCTGTCCCGGGCCAAGCCGGCGACGCCGTTCGGCGGCAAGTACCGGATCATCGATTTCCCGCTGTCCAACTGCGTGAATTCAGGCATCCGTCGCATTGCCGTGCTGACGCAATACAAGGCCCACGATTTGATCGTGCACCTGCAGCGTGCCTGGGGATATTTTCGCGGCGAGTTCGGCGAGTTCGTCGAAATCCTCCCCGCGCAGCAGCAGATCGATTCATCCTGGTACAAGGGCACCGCAGACGCCGTCTTCCAGAATCTCGGCTACCTGCGGCGCCTGGAGCCGGAGTACGTGCTGGTCCTGGCCGGGGACCACATCTACAAGATGGACTATGGCCTTATGCTGGCCCAGCATGCGCAGAGCGGGGCCGACATCACGGTCGGCACGGTCGAGGTGCCGGTCGAGCGGGCGCACGAATTCGGCGTAGTCACCATCGACGAGTCCAAGCGGATCACCCGCTTCGTCGAAAAACCGCTGCACCCGGAGCCGATGCCGGGGCGCGACGGCATCGCCCTCGCATCGATGGGCATCTACGTGTTCAATTTCGAGTCCCTGGAGCGGATGCTGCATGCCGATGCGGCGCACGAGGAGTCAGCGCACGACTTCGGCCGGAACGTCGTGCCCGGGTCCATCGACGCGGGCGACGCAGTGCATGCCTATGTGTTCCAGGACGCCGCCACCAAGGTGCAGTTCTACTGGCGGGACGTCGGCAACGTCGACGCCTTCTACGAGGCCAACATGGAGTTGACCTACGTCGCACCCGAACTGAATCTCTACGATCAGGAGTGGCCGATCTGGACCTACCAGGCGCAACTGCCGCCCGCCAAGTTCGTGCTGGACGACGACGATCGGCACGGCAGCGCACTCAACTCCATGGTCTCGGGCGGCTGTATCATTTCCGGTGCGCTGATTCGCGAGTCGGTGTTGTTCAGCAATGTGCGCGTCGGCGAACTCTCGCTCGTAGAGCGCTCGATCGTGCTGCCCGATGTCGACATCGGGCGCAACTGCAGAATCCTGAACGCCATCATCGACGAGGACACGGCAATCCCCGACGGCATGGTGATCGGCGCGGACCCGGCCGAGGACCGGCGCCGGTTCTACGTGACCCGCGAGGGTGTCGTGCTCGTGACCCGCGAGATGCTGGAGGCGCTGTGATGAACGGCTCCTGCCGATGATGCTGGAGACGGCGTTGCTGCTCCGCCGGGGACACTGCTCGGGGACGCTGCTCCGCAGGAGCAGTGTCCCCTTCTTGAGTGAGGACCGCGGGACCGCGCCGTCATAGACCCGCTTCGCTCGTGAAATCTTATCTCCCTCAGCGGGCCTATGACGTCCCGATCCCGCTGCGCCGTTACCAAGGGCAGCCTCGCCGGGCCGCCGCCTGGGCAAGACCGCCGCCACCTTGCTGCGGAGCCTCCTGACGACGTCAACCCCATCGACCGCGCAGCGGGATCGGAACGTCACATGCTCGCCGCGCGGCATAAGAATTCCAAGCGCGGGGAGCATGTGACGGTTCGGTCCCGCGGCCCCTCAGCCGGGATTCTGCATGGCGCGCAGTGTGTCGTGCAGGTCGCGGCACAGGGCGTCGAGCAGCCTGGGGAACAGCGCCTGGTTGAGCTCGAGCTCGATGCCGGCATAACCCGTCTGGAATGTTCGTCGTAGCGCGGTCGTATGGCCGTCGGCCGAGCCGCGATAAGGGTAATTGCGGCGCACGCGCCAGCCGCGCTCGGCCAGCAGCGCCTGCCAGCGCAGGCAGAAGTCGCGCTCCGCCGGCCGCGACGGGTCATACAGCAGCCCGATGTCGGCATTGCGGATGCGGTCGCCGAGCACCGGCGCGAAGCTGTGCACGGAGAGGTGGCACACCCGGTCGCCGGCCTTGCGCCAGCCCGCGATCGTCCCTGCCACCCGCGTGCGCCAGGGACGCCACCAGCACGCGATGATCTCCTCGCGGGCCGCCCGGGGCAGCGACCGGGTGAACTCGGAGAACACGCGCGGGTGGTGCAGCGAACGATTCAGGTCGACCAGCAGGCGCGTCGTGGCGGCCGGAATGGCCGCATCGCCAAGGGGCGCGAGCCGCCCGAATACGTCGAGCGCCCCGGGATCCCAGCCGCGGTGCGATTGCAGTGCCGCGTCCACATCCTCGAACAGGTGGGCGAACTCCGGCGGCACGTCGTTTCCGCCGTGCTCGCAGGTCAACAGCCGGCGCTCGCGCCTGGTCGCTTTCACGGGAACAGGCGGTTGTCCGCCAGGCAGCCGGCCAGTTCGCGGCACGCCGCGACCAGGTGGGACCGATCCGGCGAAGAGCCGACCGCGCGCAGCATGCGGCGAGCGAGCGGGCCCTCGGCGAGGATCCGGCTGAGTACCGCGTGCGTCGCGGTATCGAACTGGTCGCGCGAGGCCTCGCACAGCGCGCGCCAGGCGGCGCCCGCGGTCATGCCGCGACCCCGAAGCCCGAACATCCTCAGGTAGTCGCCATCGGCAATGCGCGCCTGCTCGCCGTCGCGCGCGACGTCCAGCAGGATTCCGGCGAGCAGGTCCTCCGGCCACTCCTGTTGCACTCGCAACGCCACGGATTCTTCGGCCACGAGCAGCCGCAGAACGGCGACAATCGCGGCGACCACCGCCAGGTCGGCGGCCGGGCATTCCTGTATGTCGATGACGCGGATTTCGATGGCGTTGCGGTCGAAGCGGGCAATCGCGCCGCGCGAGTTCAGGAACAATGGATCGAGTATGCCGTCCGGGTCGTGCGGGGCGATGTCCGCGGCGATGCGCGCGAGCAGGCCGCGGTACTCTGCCTCGTTGAACAAGCGCTCCGGGATCACCTTTCCGGTAAGCGACGGAATGCGCGCCTGGTTGTGGCGATAGGTCTCGAGACGCGCGTCCAGGTAGCCCGTGAAGCGGCCGTCCAGGAAGGGCGAACTGGCGGCCAGCGCCGGGATGATGGGCAAGACCAGCCGGATCGCCGCGTGCAGCCGGCCGAATTGCTCGTCGTCCGCGAACGGCAGGTTCAGGTGGGTGCTTTGCAGGTTTGACCAGCCGTGGCCTTTGCAGCCGAATATGCGATCGTAGGCGGCGTAAATCTCGCCACCGCCGTGCGCCCAGATGCGCGTATCTTCCGCCGGGTCCATCAGGGGATGCGCCCCGGTGCCGAGCAGGATCGCGTCATGTTTCGCGAGCAGCCGGTTCGCCGCCAGCACGTCGGCGTGAAACAGCGCGCCGAGGCCCGCGAGCGTATCGGCGGGTCCATTGGTCTTCAGCTCGACGAGGTGGGCGACGATTTCGTTCGACCACGCGATCGGGCCCCGTTCCACGTCCTCGACCCACGAGTCGCCGCCGGCGGCTTCGCGCAACAACAGGTCGGCGACGGGGCGGACCGCGAGCGATTCGCGGTCCACGATCATGTATTCCATCTCGATGCCGAAGGCCTCGAACAGTGCCCAGGCTCCGGTCCGCGTCACTTGCGGTCGCCCTCCCGCCGTGCCTCCACGCGGCGGCGCAGGGCCGCGATGATGGCGTCGTAAAGCGCAGCACCGAGGATCTTGTCTTCGACGCCCGCCTCGATGCTCGGGTTGTCGTTGATCTCGATGACGATCGGCTTGCCGTCGATCTCCTTCAGGTCCACGCCGTACAGCCCGTCGCCCATGAGCCGCGCCGCCTTGACGGCTGCCTGGACGATGGCCGGCGGCGCATCGGCCACCGCGAAGGTCTCGTACTGTCCCCAGACGTCGTTGCGCCTGCGGCTCGCCCAGTTGTAGATCTGCCAGTGGCCGCGTGCCATGAAGTACTTGCAGACGAACAGCGGCTCCCCCTCGAGGACGCCGACTCGCCAGTCGAAGTCGGTGGGCGCGTATTCCTGGCCGATCACGAGGTCGGAGGCCGCCAGCATCTTGTCCGTCAGGTCCATGTATTCGGCCTCGGTATTGGCCTTGGCCACGCCCTGGGAAAAGGATGAGTCGGGAATCTTCAGCACGCACGGCAAGCCGAGGCGCTCGAGGGCAGACTTGCGTTGCCCGCGCTGGATGATCTCGGTACGCGGAATCGGAATCTTCGCGCCTTTCAGGACCTCGGCGAGGTAGACCTTGTTAGCGCACCGCAGGATCGAGTCCGGATCGTCGATCACCGCCAGGCCCTCTGCCTGGGCGCGGCGGGAAAACCGGTAGGTATGGTGATTCACCGCCGTCGTCTCGCGGATGAACAGCGCGTCGAACTCGGAGATGCGCGGGTAATCGTCCCGGCCGATGAATTCCACGCTGAAGCCCTGCCGGCGCGCCGCCTGCAGGAAGCGATTCAGTGCCTGCCTGTCGGACGGCGGTTCCCGCTCCTCCGGGTTGACGAGAATCGCGAGATCGAAGCGCGACCGGTCGCTGCGCTCGGGCTGGTACCGCTTGCGGCTGAAGTAGCGCCGCGCGGCGTCCTGCATGAAATCGACATGGTTCTCCGGGATCTCGTCGACCGGCAGCGCCCGCACGCCGCGCAGGCTCCATTTCTGGCCGCGCCCGAACTTGGCGCGCAGGAACGGCACCGGAAACATGCGGAACAGCGCCCTGGCCAGCGCCTGGTGCTGGGCGGCCATGTTCTCACCGAAATAGATCGACAGCACGAAATCATCCGATTTCAGGCGGCCGAGGCTCTTCTGGATAAGGTCCTCCACGTCGGTCGGGATGAAGCGCACGAAGCCCGGCGCGTTGAGATCCTGGATCGTCCGCACGTCCGGCATGACGCGATGGCCGCGCGCCTCGGCCAGCAGCGAGACGTAGTAGCCCCGCGTCTGGTAACCGTAGGAGCGCGCGAGATTGAACACGCGGATGCCGCGTGCCGGCCACGGCTCGGCGGGGCTCAGGTACTCGCTGACGGATACCACGGCCGCGTCGTGCCCCTCGAACGTCCAGGCCGCGGGATCATCCACGACGATCAGGCGCCTCATCGCAGGTCCCCGTTGGATATCACCAGCAGGTTGGCGTCATAGGTCAGGACGCCGAGCAGGATCGCGCGGATGAGGCGGTCCACGGCGACGTCGTAATAGTGGCTGTCCTCGGCAAACGGGTTGCCGATGTACGGGTCCGCGACGCGCACCATCCCGCCCTCGCGGCCGCACAGGACCACGAAATGCCCGGTGGGTTCGCCGCGCAGGTCGTCGTACACGGCGCGGTTGTGCCGGTTCGTGTACTCGCGCCGGCTGTCGTACAGGTAAGTCGCGGACAGCCCCGTCAGGACCGGTACGCCCGCCTCGAACGGCACGTCGAGAAGCTCCGGGGTCAGGTCGTCGAACGCGATCTCGCCCCCCAGCTCGAGGAACCGGATGTAGGCGCGGCTCGCGACCTCGAACTTCTTGCCGTGCTTGAAATCGAGTTGCGCCTCCAGTTTCCCGGCCAGCTCCTGCGAATCGGCGCCGCGCCACGAGGGGTCGAAGATCTTCAGGTGATAGCTGTACAGGCGCGCCTTCAGGCCGAGCTGCAGCGCATGATTGCCGAGGTAGACGGCGAGCGTGCCGCCGTCGTGCAGTCCGCGGACCTCCGCGATGAGCTGCTGCAGGTCGATGCGCTGGCCGAGGTGGCGGTAGACCGCCTGCAGGCAGGTCGGGCCGCAGGTGACGTCATCCGGCTGGGGCTGGATGCGGATGTCGAGAAAAGGATGGGAGCTCACGGTAATCCTGCTGCAGGCCAGGGGCGCCAATCTCGCGCGTTTTCCGGCGCCCGGTCAATGCTTCGCGTCATGGTGGCGGTGATGTTGTCACAGAAGGCAGAATCCCGGCATGAATCCGGAAACTTCCCGCCTGGCGGAACGCTGGCCGCAGCTCGCGCCCCCGGTCCTCGGCGTCCTAGTGCTGATGGCGTTCCTGGTGGCGGGGCGGCCGCCCAGTGACGCCTACGGCTGGCGCATGGGGTTCGAGGTCGGGCACGTGCCGCTGTTCGGCCTCACTGCACTGTTCATGCTCAGGATCGTGCGGGTACTGCGCGGCGGCGCGGTGCTCGAGCGCGCCGATTTCCTCATCGCGTTGCTCGCCACGGCGATCCTGAGCCTGATCGCGGAGGCCGCCCAGGTCCTCCAGCCCGGCCGCCATGCCAACATCGGCGATGCCGCGAACAACCTCACCGGGGCACTGTGCTTCATCGCCATCGCGGCCGCCCTGCACCCCGCGCTGTGGCAGAGCCTGGGCCGGGACGGGCCGGTCGCTGCACGCCTCGTGCTGATCGGCGCCGTGCTCGCGCTCGGGCTGGCCATCATGCCGCTGGCCGGCGTGGCCTGGTCCTACGGCATGCGGGCGGCGGCGTTCCCGGTGATCGCCGACCTGACCCAGGGCTGGCAGCGGCCGTTCCTGAGCGTCGGGCGCTCCGAGCTGGCCCGCGTGCCGGCACCGCGGGGCTGGGAGGAACAGGCGGGGAGTGACGTCGCCCGCCTGACATTCCTGGATGCGCCCTGGCCGGGGGTGACCGTGCGGGAGCCCTCCCCGGACTGGTCGAACTTCGCGGCGCTGCGGTTCCAGGTCTGGTCGGAGCTCGATGTCCCGGTGGAGATCGTGCTCCGCGTCGACGACACGCATCGGCGGCGTAGCCATCGCGACCGCTACAACGGCAGTCTCATCGTCACGCCAGGGCTAAACGACTTCTCCATTCCCTTGTCGACCATCAGCAGCGGGCCCAGGGACCGGCAACTCGATGTCGGCGAGATCAGCCAGTTCATCCTGTTCAGCCGCCGCCCCGACGAACCGTTCGAACTGTATTTCGGCCGCTTCTGGCTCGAGGGCGCGGACAAGAGGATTGCCGACATGCCCTGACCCGATTAGGGTAGGCCGCAGTCGCAGCCCGCGGCGGCCACAGAGGTCTGCAGTTGAGCGCACAAGATCCAGCCGAGGTGCCCGACCGCGTGCCCGTGCCCGGATCTCGCAGGGGGCCGGGCGCACGGCTCGTGGTCCTCTACGGCGCCATGGTGCTGTTTCTGCTCGCGGTCTTCGGGCTCGAGAAACCGCGGGGCCTGCTCGAGCTGACGCTCCACGATCTCCGCGAAGTATTCTTCTTCGGCTTCGCCGGGCTGGTCATTCTCGAGTTGACGGCGCTGATCGGGCGACGCTGGATTCGCAAGCGCTCGCTGTATTACGCCGTCGCGATCGTCGCCGTGGTGGCGCTGGTATTCGCCTACGAAATGCTCGTCCCGGCCGACCCGGAGAACCCCTCGCGAGGGATCTACAGTCTCGTGGGCGCCGTCGGTTTCCTGGCACTGAGCGTCGCGCTCGACCGGGGGCTGAAGCGCGAGCATTCATGGCTGCGAGGCTGGCCGCGGCGCTCGATCGGCATCGTGGCCCTGCTGACGATCATGGCGGTGCTGAATGCGCTGGGCCCGGTGCTGGCGTCATACGCGGGCCGCGCCGGCGCGTTTCCGGTCGTAGTGGACCTCGCCAGCTCGTGGCAGGAGCCCTTCATCGAGGTGCAGGGCGCGGAACTGTTCGTCGGCAAGGGCCCGGGGGGATGGTCGCGGCGGGCGGGCCGGCGCGTCGCGTTGCTGTTGTTCGACGGCTCCCCCGGCGGCGGCGTGATCGTGCATGAGCCGTTCAAGGACTGGAGCGGATTCACCGTCATCATGATAAACATCTACTCGACGGCGCCGCGCCCGGTGCGGATGATCCTGCGGCTCGAGGACCGCAGCCTCGAGCGGCCCGCCGAGGATCGCATCGACTACGCGTTGCGGGTGGTGCCGGGAGCGAACGATTTCTACATCCCCCTCGAGGCGCTGTCGACGACGCCCTCGGGCCGGACCATCAACATGTCGTCGATCCGGCGCCTGGGCATGTATCTCGGCGAATCCACCGACCCGCTGCGGGTCTATTTCCACCGCATCCGCCTCTCCGAGAAATGAACTACCGGCACGCCTACCATGCCGGAAATTTCGCCGACGTCCTGAAGCATGCCGTGACCGTGGCGGTGCTGGCGCGGATGCAGGAGCGGCCCAAGCCGCTGTGCTACGTGGAGAGCCACGCGGGCGCGGGACTGTATCGGCTGGACGCCCCCGAGGCATTGCGCTCGAAGGAGGCCGAAACGGGCATCCTGCGGCTGGTCGACACCGGGCCGCGCAGCCCCGCCCTGGCGGCCTTTCTCCGCATCGTGGCCGCGCTGCCGGAGAATCGGGAAGAATTGCAGGTGTATCCCGGCTCACCGCTGATCGCGGCGGGACTGCTCGGCGAGGAGGATCGTCTCGTCCTCGTCGAGGTCGTGCCGGCCGAGGCGGCGGCGCTGCGCCGGTTGTTCCGTTACGATCCGCGCATCGCGGTGCATTGCCGCGACGGCTGGGAGGCCGTGGGCGCCTTGCTGCCGCCGACGCCGCGCCGCGGCCTGCTGCTCATCGACCCGCCCTACGAGGCGCCCGACGACTTGCGCCGCGTCGTCGCGGGCCTGCTCCTCGCCAGACGCCGCTGGCCGGTGGGCGTCCTCGCCGCCTGGTATCCGATCAAGGATCGCCGCACGTTGCGCCCGTTCTACCGTGAACTGTTGGCCGGCGGGCTCGGCGGCGTGTTGCGCGTGGAGCTCTCGGTGCGGCCCGACGACAATCCGGCGGGCCTCAACGGCAGCGGCATGGTGATTGCGGCGCCCCCCTGGGGAGTGGAGCAGGACCTGCAGCAGCTGCTCGAGGAGCTGGCCGGACCGCTGCGGCAGGTGGGCAAGCCGCGCATCCTGGTCGATTGGCTGGCGCCACCCGAATCGTCCTGATCCCGGGTCCGGGACCGGACATAACGCCGTTAACGCGAACTGGATCACGCCGGGCCCGCGCCCGCGCTGCTAGTCTTCCGGCGATGGAGGGTGGAACCATGACGGACTTCAAACCGATCAACGAAAGCTACTGGGTAGAACCGGGCCGCCTGCTGGCAGGCGAGCATCCCGGCCACTGGGACCAGGGCATCGTGCGGCGCCGGATGTCGGGCCTGCTCGATGCGGGCATCCGGTTGTTCGTCGATCTCAGTACGCCCTCCGACGCGATACAGCCCTACAAGGCTGACCTGGAGAAAGTCTGTCGCGATCGCGGCATCTATGCGCAGTACCTCTCCGTGCCGTTGCGGGAGAATGCGGTCCCCGATCATGCCGAAGATGTCGTCTACGTGTTGAGCGCGATGCAGGCGGAACTTCACGCCGGCGGGCGCGTCTACGTGCACTGCAACGACGGGGTCGGCAGGACCGGGATGGTCATGGGCTGCTGGCTGGTGGAACGGGGGTTCGACCCGGAGGACGCACTCGAAGAGCTGGCGCGCCGCTTTGCCGCCATGAGCAAGTCCAGGTCCTACCGGTGCACGCCGTCGAGCGCCCTGCAGGCCGAGTGGGTCGAGAACTGGGCGCCACAGCTCGGGCTGCGTAACGACCGCAGCCACGCCTGCTGAGAGTTCGCGCTCAGGCGCGTGCCGCGCTGTCGATCTCGGGGATCGAGGTGCCCTCGGGAACCGTCTCGATCGTTATGCCGCGAAAGCCGAGCAGCGCCGCGACCAGCGGGTTCACAAGGTTCAGGAAACACCACGGCAGGTAGGCCAGCGTGGCCACGCCGAGGGTGGCGGCCATGTACGCGCCGCAGGTGTTCCAGGGGATCAGCGGCGAAGTCAGCGTGCCGGCGTCCTCGATCGTGCGTGACAGGTTGCGCGCCTTCAGGCGCCGCCGCCGGAACTCGGCTTTGAACATCCTTCCCGGCAGCACGATGGCGATGTACTGGTCGCCCGTGACGATGTTCGTGCCGATCGAGGTAAGCAACACGGCGGTGATCAGCGAGCCGGTGCTCCTGGCGGCCCGGATCACGCCCTTGATGATCCGCTGCAGCATGCCGGCGTGTTCCAGCACCGCCCCCAGGCTCAGTGCGGAGATAACGAGCCAGACCGTCGTCAGCACGCTGCTCATGCCGCCGCGCGACAACAGGTCGTCGACGACGGCGTCGCCGGTCTGCGCCACGTAGCCGTCGAACAGGCTGATCCACGCGCCCTTCAGCAGCGCCAGGCCGAAACCGTATTCCGCCGCGCCACCGTAGGCCGCGACCACGTCCGGCTGCAGCACGACGGCAAACACGGCGCCGAGCAGCGCGCCGAACAGGATCACGGGCAAGGCGTGAAACCGGGCGATCGCGAGGCCGAGTACCACCGCCAGGGGCAACATCGTCCACGCACTGAGGTTGAAGTTCGCCGCGAGGACCGCCGGCAGCTCGCCGAACACGACCTCGCCTGAAGGTCCGTCACCGGCGAATCCGACCAGCGTGAAGCCCGCCAGCGCGATCAGGAAGGACGGGCCGGTGGTGTAGGACATGTGCCTGATATGGGTGAACAGCTCCGTGCCGGCCACGGCGGGAGCGAGGTTGGTGGTATCCGACAGCGGAGACATCTTGTCGCCGAAGTAGGCGCCGGAAATGACGGCGCCGGCCGTGACTTCCGGCGACAGCCCGAGCCCCTGCGCGATGCCGATCAGCCCGATGCCGATCGTGCCGGCGGTGGTCCAGCTGGAGCCGATCGCGACCGAAACGAGCGCGCATATCAGGCTGGCCGTGGGATAGAAGATCGACGGCGACAGCAACTGCACGCCGAAATAGATCATGGCCGGCACGGTGCCGGAGAGGCTCCAGGTCCCGATCAGGGCGCCGATCGCGAACAGGATCAGGATCGCGCCCATCGCCGTGGAGATGCCGCGCACGATCGCAGCGAGGATTTCCGCCCAGCGCGCGCCGTTGCGGATGGCGATCAGGGCCGCGACCGCGGCCGTCACGGTGAGCGCGATCTGGTTGGCCCCCTGCGAAGAGTCCGCGCCGAACAGCCAGATCGACAACGACAGGAGCACCATCAGGACGAAGATCGGCGTCAGTGATTGCAGCATGCCGGGCAGGGCAATGGCTGTGCCGTTTTCCTCGTCGATGCTCAATCCGCCGCTCCGGCCCGCCGCGAGGGGAGCCCGCAGTATACGAACGCGCCGGCGAGGCGCAACACGCGGCTCAGATCCGCGCGAGCAGGTAGTCGCGCATCTCGACGCGCGCGCCGAGCCGCTGGCAGAGCAGGAAGCTGCCGCCGAGCTTGCGATGCAACACCGCTGTTGCGGCCGGAGGATTGCGGTACTCGCGCGAGCGGAACACGATGTTCAGGCCGGCCGCGCCGGCGCGCGACGCGAGGTTCGACGCGCCGAAGTCATAGGCGCCCACGGTGGTGAGCGGCTCGCAGACCATCATGATGAGGTCGATCACCAGGGCCTGGTGTCGTGCCGAGTCCGTCTCGCGCATGTAGCCGATCTCCGCAGCGCATCGGCCCACGGCCTCGCGGTCATGCGCGAGGATGGCGCGCGTGATACGGCGGTAACGAGTCACGAAGTCCGGCGGGAAGGTGACGGCGGCACCAAGGTCGAGGAGACCGATGCGGCCGTCCTCCCGGCGATACAGGTAGTTGGCAAAATTCGGATCGGTCTGCATGAAGTGGAACTCGTACAGTTCCCGGAAAGTCAGGTCCTGGATGGCGGCGGCGATCCCGTCACGCACTGCCTGCGGAATGTCCTGGTGCACCAGCCTGTCGAGCGGCTCGCCATCGATCCAGTCCATCGCGAGGATACGCTGGGTGCTGTAGTCGCGATGCACGCGCGGCACGATGAAGCGTTCATCATCGGCGAGCATCGCGTGATAGCGCTCGAGATTGTCCGCCTCCGTCAGGTAATCGGCCTCCTGGCGCAACTGCCGCTTGGCCTCGTCGATGATGTCGGAGACGTCCAGCTCGCGCGGCAGCAGGCGCGCCATGTTCAAAAACATGGCGAGGTTGTCGACGTCGCTGTCGATGCTCTTCGCGACGCCGGGATACTGGATCTTGAGAGCCATTGCGCGGCCGTCGTGTGTCACGGCGCGATGCACCTGGCCGATCGACGCGGACGCGGCCGGCTCGAAGTCGAATTCGGCGAAGCGTGCCTCCCAGCCCTTGCCGTATTCGCGGCCGAACAGTCTCTTGACCTGGGTCTCGGGCATGCTGTCAGCGGCCGAGCGCAGCACGGACAGCGCCTCTGCAAACTCCGGCGGCAGCACGTGGGCGCTTTCCATGGAGAGCAACTGGCCGAGTTTCATCGCGGCCCCGCGCATGTGCGCGAGGCGCTTCGCAAGGCGCGTAGCGTTGGCGCCCGAAAGGAGGGCGGAGGTCGCCTTGCCGGTGGCCATGCCGGTCGCGCGGCGCAGCCCTTCGGCGAGCCCGCCGACGGCCATGCCGCCGGCCGTCCACCCCATGCTCAGCAGCCGCCCGGTACGGGTTACCGGGACCCTGGACTGGCGCCGGCCGGGGGGAGTCTTGGGCTTGTCGCTCACTGCGTCGAGCCTACCACGGCGCCTTAGGGCCTGTTCACACTTCCAACGCGGCGATCGGCCAAGTGTGAACAGGCCCTAAACCCCGGCGCGCGCCGCATGCAGCTCGACGACGTCGCCGTCGGCCACCGGGTGATCGGCACCGACCTGCTGGCCGTCGAACGCGCTGCTGCCCCACAGGCGCCCGAACTGGAACGTGCTCGCGATGTCCTTGTGGACGAGCCGGGCGACGTCGAGGACGGTCTCCCCGCGCCGCACCGTGAACGGCTTGCCGCGTTCCGGTTCCTTGCCCGGCGCCTTGGTGTAGACCCGCACGATGCAGAGGGCCCGGAACAGCCAGGGCGCGAGTTCCCCCAGGCCCTGGCCGGTTTGCGCGGACACGCGCAGGGCCGGAAAGCGGACGCCGAGCAACTCCTCGAGCACGACGACTTCCTCGGGGTCCGGGGCGAGATCGCTCTTGTTGGCCAGCAGCAAGGTCGGCAGCTCGATATGGAACGGGTCGCCGCCCGCGCCTGCCTCGGGTGCGCCCACAGGCACGCCCGGCTCGAGGCCCGGCCATTGCGGCACGAGGCTGATTTTTTTTGCCGCAAGCGAGTCCAGCAGGAACTGGATCTGCTCGACACAGGCCGGATCGGACAGATCCACGACCAGCAGCGCGGCGTCGCTGCTCTGCAGCGTCGAGGCGATCCACGGCGGGCTGTGTTCCGCCGCCATCGATGGCAGGTCCAGCAGCTGAAACGCGATATCCTCGCAAGGCAACATCCCGGGCTCCGGATACTGGGTGATGAAGGGCCCTGGGCCGGGCTGCGCGCGCGAGCCCGTGAGACGCAGGTGCAGCGCCGACTTGCCGGAATTCGGCGGCCCGAGGAGCGCGATCTGCGCGGCGCCCTCGGGGCGGATCGCCAGGGCGGGGCCGCCGCGCCGGCCGCCTTTCTTCGGTCCGGCGAGTTCCTCGGTGAGGTCCTTGATGCGGCTCTTGATGTCGGCCTGCAGATGCTCGGTCCCCTTGTGCTTGGGGATGGTGGACAGCATCTGGCGCAGGCACTCCAGCCGCTCCTTCGGCTCGCGCGCCTTGCGGTAGGCCTCTTCCGCTTTCTTGTACTCGGGTGTGACGTTTGTCGGCACGCTGCCGCCTCAGGGTTCGTGAGCGGGCCAGGCCGAGGCATCCACGACGTCGCGATAGGCATGCCAGGTAGCATGCCCGAGCAGCGGAAACAGTACGACCAGCCCGACGAACGCGGTCGCAAACCCGATCCCGGTCAGCAGGACGATCAGGCACAGCCAGACGGCCATCGCCGGCTTGTTGCGCAGCGTCGCGTTGACGCTCGTGATGACGGCCGTGATCGTGTCCGCCTTGCGGTCCATGAGCATCGGCAGCGAGAAAGCGCTGGCGGCAAATGTGATGGCCGCGAAGATCGAGCCCACGGCGGAGCCGATCACCAGGAACATGAAGACCTGGCGCATGTCGGGCTTCGATTCGACCGGGAAGAACACGTGCACCATCGACCCGGCGCGCGCCCAGACGAGGAATACGACCAGCAGGATCAGCGCAAAGACCATGCTGTCGCCGATCCTGAGACGCGCCGCGTCGAGGCTCCGGTCGAAGGTCGGCACGCGGCCGCGCTCGAGCTGCCAGCTCATGGCATAGAGCGCGATCGCCAGCAGCGGTCCGACGAATACGAAACCGGACAGCAGCGACAGCAGCATGATCCAGCTGCCGAGCCACAGCGCCACGAGGCTGACGAGCCAGGACAGACCGAGCACGACGAGCCCCCAGCCGAGGCTCTGGCCGGGGGCCGACCGCAGGTCGCGCCAGCCGGCTGCCAGCCAGCGAAACGGCGCCGTGGCGGGCACCTGGCGGCATGGCGCGACCAAAGGCAGCGGCTCACCCTGGTCGCCGGAGTCGTAGGGATTGCGATGTGCGTCGGTCATGTTTCCGGATGCGACCCGATTACAGGAGGTTTCTATACCATACGCCGGCCAGGGATGGCGCCCGCCGCGCCGCGTCCGGCCGCTGCGCATTGGCATTGATGCGAATCCATCATTAAGCTCGGCGTCGTCTTCCGCATTCAGGTCTGGTACCGGTTCTTGCATGTCATCGTTCATTGCTGAACTGAAACGCCGCCACGTCATCCGTATCGCGGCCTTCTACGGGGCGGGCGCCTGGCTGGTCCTGCAGGTCGCCGACGTCCTGCTGGGGATCATCGAGGCCCCCGAGGGGTCGTTGCGCCTCATCGCGGTCGTGTTGGCGCTCGGCTTCCCGTTCGCCCTGCTCCTCGCCTGGGTGTTCGAGATCACGCCGGAAGGAATCAAGCGCGACAGCCAGGTCGAGCGCAGCGAGGCGACCGCGGGGCAGTCCGCCCGCAAGCTCGATATCGCCACGATCGCGGTGCTGTCGCTCGCGATCCTGCTGCTCGTCTGGGACAACTTCGCCGGCGGTGGCGGGCAGTCTCCCGTGAGCGTCGAGCAGACGGCGTCGGCGTCCGCGCCCGAAACGGATGCACGCGACCTGTCGATCGCGGTGTTGCCCTTCGTCAACATGTCCGCCGACCCGGACAACGAATATTTTTCCGACGGCCTGTCCGAGGAAGTGCTCAACGTGCTCGCGAAGATGCAGGATTTCCGCGTCGCCGGGCGCACGTCCTCGTTCGCGTTCAAGGGCCAGCAACAGGACTTGCGGGCCATCGGCGAACGCCTCGGCGTGGCGAACATCCTCGAGGGCAGCGTGCGCAAACAGGGCGAACGCGTCCGCGTTACGGCACAGCTCATCGATGCGGGCAGCGGCTATCATCTCTGGTCCGACACCTACGATCGCGAGCTCGACGACGTGTTCGCCATCCAGGACGAGATCGCGACGGAGGTCGTCAAGGCGTTGCGGCAGACCTTGCTGGCCGTCGACGAAGCGGTGATCAGTCAGACCGCCAAGGGTGACGTCGACGCATACAACCACTACCTGCGCGGCCAGTTCCACGTCCGGCTGCGGACCCGCAGCGGGCTGGAGCGCGCACTGGAAGAGTTCCAGCAGGCGATATTGATCGACCCCGACTACGCGCCGCCCTACGCGGGCATCGCGATGGTCTACGCCCTGCTCGACAACTACAGCTACCGCAGCCTCGGGGAGACCGGCGAGTTGGCCCATGCCGCGCTGGAACGGGCGCTCGCGCTGGATCCGCAACTTGACGAGGCCTGGGCCGTGCGCGGCCTGTTGCTCGGCCAGGGTTCCGGAGCGCTGCAGCGGAATGACGAGGCCCGTGCGGCACTCGAACGGGCGGTGGAAATCAACCCCAACAATGCCTTCGCCCACCTGTGGCTGTCGAGCACCCTGTTCCCGGATATCGAGGCGGCGAGGGCGGCGCTGCGGCGGGCCTACGATCTCGATCCGCTGTCGCCGGTCATCATCTATCGGCGCGCTATGGACGCCGCGACGTGGCAGGACGACGCGGCCTTCGAACGCTTTCACGGCGAATTGCGGGAGGTCGCGCCGGACTGGTTCATCACCTGGCAGGCAATGGCAACCGCTGCGCAGCAGTCCGGCCGGCTTGCCGAGGCGGCGCTCGCGTTCGAGCGCGCGCTCGAGCTCAACCCGGAATATGTCGGCAGCCTCGCGCCGCTGGTGTTGATCATGGAAATGCTGGGGTATCCGCAGCAAGCGGATGCTGCCCTGGCGCGCGTGCAGACCGGCCGCAAGCCTGACGAGATCCGGCTTCTCGAGGCGAGCGTTCGTACAGGCCGGGCACTGCGCGACGAGGGCTTTGCACGGGCGGCGGACATCTTTGGTGCGGCCATCGACGCCGTCGACACGCCGCCGGCCGAACGCGTCGGGGAACTGGCCATGCTCCAGCTCGGCGCGGGCCGCGCGGACGACGCGGAGCGGCTCCTGCGCGACTCGCTGTCCCTCGAAGAAGGCGCGGTTGCGGCGCCGATGCGGCCGGACACGCTCGTGCAGCATATCGCGCTTGCAACGGTTTTCGCCGAGCGAGGCGAGCATGCCGGCGTGGCGGAGATCGCGGCGGCGGGCCGCGAACTGCTGCGCGAGCTGACCGAGAAGGGGCTGAATGCCAGTTACATGCCGCTGGCGGAGGGGCTCCTGGCTCAGCTCGAGGGCCGCGAAGGCGCACTCGAGGCCGGCCTGGTCGAGGCCGTGCGACAGGGATTCCGGTCTCCCCCGGCGTACCTGGCCTGGATGATGCCGCTCGAGCACGGCAGCGAGCGGCTGGCGCGCATGACCCGTGCCCTGGAAGAAGTGCTGGCCGAGGAGCGCCGGCGCTATGACGCGGCGAAGGCCGGCGGCTGAGGCACGCCCGCGCCGTTCAGCTTCGGTTCAGCGATCTCCTTATAGCCTGTGCTCGAGGCTGCCGGATCACCCCGTGGGGGCGGTGACGGCAATCTACGAGGAGAACGGCAATGAACACGAAGCTCAAGCTGGCGCTGGCGGGACTGCTGGTGTGCGTGGCCGGCACGGCGGCCGCCGATCCGCCCTTGCGGGGATCCGGCGTGGATTACGCGCGTGTCGTGGACGTCGCGCCGATCGTGAAGCGGGTGCGGGTAGCGACGCCGGCGCGGGAATGCTGGCAGGAGACCGAGTACCAGACCATTCGCCACGAGACGCGTAGCTACGGTCGGGGATATGGCGGCCGGCCGCAGTCCGCGGCCGCCACGATCGCGGGTGGCATCATCGGCGGCGTCATCGGGCACCAGTTTGGCAGCGGCGGCGGCCGGGACGCCATGACGGCGGTGGGTGCCCTGGTGGGCGCTTCGATGGGCAGCCAGGCGGCGCACAACCAGGCGTACAGGGGCACCGCCGCGCGCGTGGCCTACGAGGAAGTCCCGGTCACCGTGGAGCGCTGCGAGCGCACCACGAGTTACCGCGAGGAGGAGCGTATCGAGGGCTACCGCGTGACCTACGTCTATGCCGATCGCGAGTACGTCACCACGATGGCCTCGCATCCGGGGACCAGCATCCCGGTGCGCGTGTCGGTGGTGCCGTCGCGCGGCCGGTTCTAGGCGTGGCCAGGGGATGGGGACACTGCTTCAAGGGGACACTGCTTTTAAGCAGTGTCCCCATCCGGCAGAAGAAGGGGACACTGCTTAAAAGCAGTGTCCCCATCCCATCCCGACTTGCATTCAGACCACAGGGATTCCACCCTTAGCCATGCCCGAGGACCCTGAGTAACCCGCCCATGCGCAACGCCTCCCGCCATTGCCGCCATCGTGATCGCCTCCGCGGCGGCGTCGTGACGGCGCTGCTCTGTGCGGCGCTGGTGTTCGGCGGGGCCGTGGCGCCGACCACTCCCGTGGGGGCCGAGCCGCTGCGCATGGCGCAGGCCGGCAACGGCATCAGCCTGGCCCAGGCGACGCGCATGGTGCGCGAGCAGACGGGCGGCCAGGTGTTGCGCGCGGAGACCAAGCGCAACAAGGGCCGCACCGTGCACCGGATCCGGGTCCTCACCGACGACGGCCGCGTGCGCACTTATCACGTGGACGCCGAGACCGGGCGAATCTATTGAGCCTGTGCCCGGTGGCCGGCCGGCGCGGGGCCGGATGAGACGGAGGCGAGTGAAATGCGCGCGTTGCTGGTCGAGGATGACGACACCCTGCGGCATGGGCTGGCGGCCGCGATGCGGGCTGCCGGCTGGCAGGTGGACGAGGCGGCCGACGGCCGCGAGGGCCTTTACCTCGCGGAAGAGTCGGCCCCCGACGTCGCGGTCGTCGATCTCGGCCTGCCGCAGATGTCGGGGATGGACCTGATCACGGCTCTGCGCGGCGACAAGCGCGACCTCCCCGTGCTCATCCTGACGGCGCGCGACCGCTGGCAGGACAAGGTCGCGGGCCTCAAGGCCGGCGCCGACGATTACATGGTCAAGCCGTTTCATACCGAGGAACTGCTCGCGCGGCTGGAGGCTCTCGTGCGGCGGTCGGCCGGCTGGGCGCAACCGGTGCTCGAGTTCGGCCCCTTGAAGTTCGAGCCCGCGGCGCAACGCGTGGAGTTGTACGGCGAGGCGGTGGAGCTGACGAGCTTCGAATATCGGCTGCTGGAGTTCCTCCTGCTGCGCGCGGGCCAGGTGGTCTCGCGCGGCGAACTGATCGAGCGGCTCTACGACCAGGACTACGATCGCGACAGCAACACGGTCGAGGTATTCGTCGGCCGGCTGCGCCGCAAGCTCGATCCCGAGGGCACGCTGAAGCCGATCGAGACCCTGCGCGGCCGCGGCTATCGCTTTGCGCTGACGCCGGCCGGCAGGGACTGACCCGCGAGTGGCGAAAGACTCGCTGCGCCAACGCGTACTGGTCAGCCTCGCGATCGCCCTCGCGGTGTTCTTCGGGGCGACGGTGGCGGTGCTCGAGTGGAGCCTGGGCGAGAGCCTTTCGCAGGCGCGCGACCAGGTGCTCGAGGCCCAGCTCATGGCCCTCATCGCAGTGGCCGAGCCGGTGGAAGAAAGCCACGGCCTGCACCTGCCGGAGCCGCCCGACGGGCGCATGCTGAGCCCCGACTCCGGGCTTCATGCCGAAATCCGTGACGCGCGCGGACGAGCCATATGGCGGTCCCCGTCGGCGCTCGGTATCACCTTCGACCTCCCCCCCGCGGGCCGGCCGGGCACGCGCGACCAATGGCAGCAGGCCGAGGCCGACGGTCCCGGGCTGGCCCTGAGCAGCATGACCATCGACTGGGAGTTCGAGGACGGCGTGGCGGAGTCGTTCCGCTTCGTCGTGGCACAGAGCCTGGAACCCTGGCGGGCGCAGCGACGCGCGTTTCGCCTGGGGCTGGTGGGCTGGTTCGGCGCTCTCGCGGCGGCCACGCTCGCCGTGCTCGCCGTCGTGCTGCGCAGGGTGATGCGGCCGCTCGGCAGCATCGAGCAGGAAATCCGCGAAATGGAGACGGCGCGACGCGAGCAGCTGTCTGCCGACTGGCCCGAGGAATTGCGCGGCGTGGCGGCCAACCTCAATGCGCTGTTGCGGCGCGAGCGGGGGCGGCAACGGCGTTACCAGGAAAGCCTGGCCAATCTAGCCCACAGTCTCAAGACCCCCCTCGCGGCCGTGCGCACGCTGCTGCCGGACGCCGGCGCGGGCACACCCGAGCGACTCGGCATGATCCGCGCGGAACTCTCGCGCATGGACCGGATCATCGGCTGGCAATTGCGCCGCGCCGCGGCCGGCGCCGCCGCGGGTGGCGTCGGCATCGCGCCCATCGCCGTCGCGCCGGTGGCGAGCGATCTTGCCGCGACCCTCGACAAGGTCTATCCGGATCGCGGTATCAGCTGCGAGCTGGATATCCCGGAAGAGATCCGTTTTCGCGGCGACGAGGGCGACCTGCAGGAGATTCTCGGCAACCTGCTGGACAACGCATGGAAATACGGCCGCGGCTGCGTGCGTTGCAGCGCGAGCGCGGCGTCAACCGGCATGATCGCCCTGCGGATCGAGGACGACGGCCGCGGACTCGACCCGGCGCGCGCCGCCGAGGCCCTGGCGCGCGGGGCGAGGCTCGACGAGAGCCACCCGGGCCAGGGAATCGGCCTTGCGGTCGTCAACGAGCTCGTCGCGGCCTACGGCGGCGAGGTCACCGTAGAGCGCTCCGCGCTGGGCGGCACCGCGGTTACCGTGATCCTGCCGGGGGCCTGAACGGCGCGCGCCCGCCGGCGGCTGGCGGCCAGTCAGCGCTTGCGCGAACTCGGGACTTTCGCCGGCGCCTTCTTCGCCGGGCCCTTGGCCGCGGATTGATCCTCGATCATCTCGATGAGCTGGCGCCAGGAATAACGGCGGGAAGGCTCCTTGGCATTCTTGCGGAAGTAATAAAGGCTCCCCGCCGAGATCAGGAACCGGCCCCGCAGGTTGTCCTCGTTGTCGGTGACCTTGACCACGATGTCCAGGCCGGCCTTGCGCTGGGTCTTCGCCATCCGATGCTCCTTGTTGTTCTCGCCGCCTGCGCGCGGCATCGCAGCGCTTAAGCGTAACCGAAGCGCCGCGGCCCGGCACGGTTCGTCGCGCGGCGCGGGCTCAGGCGTGCCGGCGCGCGAGCGTCGCGCGCGTCCAGGCGGCGAGGCGCAGCTGCTCGGGCGCGGGCCGTGCGAGAGACGCCAGCTCGGCCAGCATCGACTTGAGGTCGTCCGCGACGTCCACGTCCGTCAACATCGGCAGCTGGCGCCATTCGCCATGGCGCTCCATCGCGGCCCGGAAGCCCGCCGCGGTGTCCTCCCGGCCGCAGGGGCTGCGCAGCCAGTCCTCCCGTGTCGGGTTGCGATTGGCGCCGAGCAGCCAGAAGCCGCCGTCGCGCGCCGGGCCCATGACGAGGCGCGGCTCCGTTGCAGCCAGCCATTCAGCCGCCTCGACGAGGTGGGCGGGATCGATCTGCGGCGTGTCGGCCCCCAGCAACAGCGCGAATTCGTGCCGCTCGAGCAGAGCGGCGTGCACGCGTCCCATGCGCGCGCCCAGTTCGCCTTCGCCCTGCCTGATGTGCGCGAGACCGGGCCAGGCCCCGGCGGCCAGGGCGGGCGGCTCGGCGACGGCCCAGTAGGCGGTCAGCCCCGGGACGCGCGCCACGCTCGCCGCCACCGCATGGGCCGCCAGCCGGTACCACTTTTCGGCCGCGTCCCGCCCCAGCCCGGCCGCGAGCCGGGTCTTCAGCGGCGACAGGCCGGGTGTCTTGACTAAGATCGCCGCGCCGCCGCTCATTCCCGGCGCCGCCCGGTGCCCGGTGCCGCGCGGGCGAAGCGACGCGCCTGGGCAATCGTGTCGCGGGCGTGTCGCGCGGTGGTGCGCAGCCAGCCGCCCTCGGCGTAACGACGCGCGCTCGTAACCAGCGGCGCGCCCACGGGCACCAGCGGTGCTCCCGCGTGCCGCGCCGCCCATACCAGCGCGTGATCCTCGCCGGCCGCCAGCGATTCGTCGAATGCGCCCAGCGCGCGAAACAGAGTCGCCGGCAGGATCAGGCCCTGGTCGCCGAACGGCAGGCCCAGCCAGCGGCTGCGCAGCCACGCACCCAGCGCGTTCAGCCGCACGAGACTTGGGCCATCGTCGCCGAACTGCAGGTCGAAGTAGCCCAACGCGGCACGCCCCGTAAAACGCTGTGCCGCCGCGACGCTCGTTGCGGGCAGGCGGGAATCGGCGTGCAGGAACCAGAGCGTCTCGCCGCGGGCGACCGCCGCGCCGGCATTCTGCTGCCGCGCGCGCCCCGCCGTCGTTTCATGCCAGCGCACAGGGACCCGCAGCCCGTAGTCCCACCCCGCAAAATCGCCGGGCGAGGCCCCGGGCGTGGCGACGAGAATGATCTCCGCCCCGGCTTCCAGCTGCGCGAGGTCGCCCAGCAGCGCGCGCCAGGCCGGCTCACCCGGACCGACGGGCACGATGACCGAGAGCTTCAGCCGCGGCGCCAATTGAGCAGGCGCTCCGCCACGCGCAGCGCCGCCTGCGGCGCGTGCGCGCGCTTCCAGGCTCCCGCGACATACTTGTTGGCCTCCATCATCGTCGGGTAGACATGGATCGTGCCGAGGAGCTTGTTGAGCCCGAGGCGGTGTTTCATGGCGAAGACGAATTCCGCCACCAGGTTGCCGGCGTCGGCGCCGACGATAGTCGCGCCGAGGATCCGGTCCTTGCCGGGCGGCGTAAGCACCTTGACGAAGCCGTAATCGGTCCCGTCCGCGATCGCGCGGTCGAGCTCGTCGATGCCGTACCGGGTGACTTCATGGGGGATGCCCTGCGCGCGGGCCTCGTCTTCGGACAAGCCGACGCGCGCGACCTCGGGCTCCGTGAAGGTGGCCCAGGGGATGACGCGGTAATCCGCGCGGAACGACCAGAAGGGGGCCAGCAGCCCGTTGACCGCCGCGAACCATGCCTGGTGGGCCGCGACGTGCGTGAACTGGTAGGGACCGGCGACGTCGCCACAGGCATAGATATTGGGGAAATTCGTGCGCAGCAGGCCGTCCACCGCGATGGTCTGCTGCTCGCTCAACACGACGCCGAGTTCTTCCAGTCCGAACCCCTCGACATTCGCGCGCCTCCCGAGTGCGACCAGCAGCCGGTCAAACGGCAGCGTGACCTCCCGGCCGTCGTGCTCGCAGACGAGGCTCTGCCCCGCGGTGCCGGCCTCGACGCGCACTGCGCGGTGCCCGGTCGCGACGCGCAGGCCCTCGGCGCGAAAACGCGCCGCGACTTCCGCCGCCGCGTCGGCGTCCTCGCGCGGCAGGAGGCGCGGCGCCATCTCGACGATCGTCACCTCGCTGCCGAAGCGCGCGAAGCATTGCGCGAGCTCCGCGCCGATCGGCCCGCCGCCGAGCACGACGAGTTTCTCCGGCAGCTCGCGCATGCCCCACATCGTGTCGCTCGTCACGTAGTCGACCCGGTCGAGCCCGGGGATGGCGGGGACCAGCGGCCGGGCGCCGGTCGCGAGTACGATGCTGCGCGCCGTGAGTCGCCGGCCGTTCACTTCGACCTCCCACGGCGAGACGAGCCGTGCCTCGCCCTCGATGACTTCCACGCCGAGCGCCGTATAGCGCTCGACCGAATCGTGCGGCTCGATCTTGCGGATGACTTCCTGGACGCGCTCCATGACGCGCGCGAAGTCGAATCGCAGTTCCGCGCCCTCGAGCCCGAGGCGCTGCGCGTCGCGCGCGTCCGCGAGCAGGCGCGCCGCGCGGATCAGGGCTTTCGAGGGGACGCAGCCGGTATTGAGGCAGTCGCCTCCCATGCGGTGCTTCTCGATCAGCGCGACCCTGGCCCTGGCGGCGGCGGCGATATAACTCGTGACCAGGCCCGCCGAGCCTGCGCCGATCACGACCATGTTGTAATCGAAGCGCCGCGGCCGGCGGTAATCGCGATAGACGCGCCGCCCCTGCATTACGCGTGCAAGCCAGCGCATCAGCAGGGGCATCAGGCCGATCAGCGCGAAGGCCGCGATCAGGCCGGGAGAAAGGACGTCACCGGGCGACTCGATGCGCGCCAGCTGTGTGCCCGCGTAAACGTACACGACCGTGCCGGGCAGCATGCCGAGCTGGCTGACCCAGAAGAAAGTCCAGGTGCGCAGTGCCGTCAGGCCGGCGAGCAGGTTGATCATGAAGAACGGGAACAGCGGCACCAGGCGCAGCGTGAACAGGTAGAAGGCGCCGTCGCGCTCGATGCCCTTGTCGAATGTCCGGAGGCGGGCGCCGTAGCGGTCGCGCAGCGGCTGGCGCAGCAGGAAGCGCGCGACCAGGAAGGCGAGCGTCGCGCCGAGCGTGCTGGCGAACGACACCAGCACGGTTCCATGCAGCAGGCCGAACAGCGCCCCCGCGGCGAGCGTCATGACGATGGCGCCGGGGATGGACAGCGCCACCACCAGCACGTAGCCGGCGAAGTACAGCAGGCTGGCGAGCCACATGTTGGCGCGGGCCCAGGCCTGCAGGTCCGCTTGCCGGGACTTGAGCTGTTCGAGCGTGAGAGCGTCGCCGGCGCCCGACGACCACAGCAGCACGACCAGGGCGAGGACGATCGCGGCGATCAGCCAGCGCCGGCGCGCGAACTTCGTGTTGCGGGCGTGTCGGGTCATTCGCAGGGGCCTCCCGTTTCGCAACAAGACCCGCGGCAGGGGCCGAAGATTACGCCGGTCAGGATTGCGCGGGCTCCACCGGGCCGTTTTGTGTCGCGATCAGGTTGCGCCCCGCATGCTTGGCCGCGTAGGCGGCCGTGTCGGCGGCCTTGAGCAGGTCGTCCGGGCCGCTCATGGTTTCATCCCGCACAGCCACGCCGATGCTGACGCTGCCGTGCCAGTGCGTGTCTCCGGCCGGAATGCGCAGTTCTGAAACGTCCCGGCGGATCTTTTCCGCGAGGCGCAGGGCGCCTTCCATTGTCGTGGTCGGGGCGATCACGAAGAACTCGTCGCCGCCCAGGCGGCAGGCGACATCGTCGCTGCGGATGGCATCACGGAGCTTCAGCGCCAGCCCTTTCAGCACGTCGTCCCCGGCGGCGTGGCCGTGCGCATCATTGATCAACTTCAGATTGTCGGCATCGATCATCAGGCAGGCCACGGGGGGCGCGTCGCTGCGCGGATCGCCCCACTCGCGGTCGAGCGTGGCAAGTGCATGGCGCCGGTTGGGGATGCCCGTAAGGAAATCCGTCATCGCCATTACGGCCAGCTGCCGGTTGGCCTCGCTCAGGGCCGCGGTACGCTCGATGATGCTCTGCTCCAGGCCGAGTTTCGCGTCATGCAGGTCGCGATTGCGCCGGGAGGCCATCTGATACAGGCCCTCGAGCGCCTGTACCAGCGGTTCCCCGTTCGCCCCGCGCAGGTCCCCGTCGGCGGCATAAGCCTCGGCGGGCGATTTTCCATTGCGCATGGCCGCGACCTGCCTGCTCATGCTCTGGTCCAGGCGGAGCACGTGGTAGGCCAGTGAGTGCA
This sequence comes from Gammaproteobacteria bacterium, assembly GCA_035514535.1. Lineage (GTDB taxonomy): Bacteria > Pseudomonadota > Gammaproteobacteria > Steroidobacterales > XN24 > XN24. The sequence goes on along the minus strand of DATKAZ010000069.1, from coordinate 143,788 downwards.
TCAGGTAGGCGAGCAGCGGGGGCATCTCACGCCGTGACTCTGCAGCTGTCGTGGCGTGCAGCTGGCGCACCTCGGCCAGGAACGCCGCGTGTTCGCGGCGATGCTGTTCGATGTGGCGCGCATCCATGTTGAGCTCGGCCATCATCGATTCTTCTTCCTGGAAATGGAAAGCGGTGTACCCGCTGATGTCAGCGACCAGCGTATCCACTTCCGCGTTCAGTGCGGCCGTGTCTTCGTGCGTCAGGGCGTGCTCGAGGCGGTTGAGCAGCTCCACCATGCGCTCGTGCCGCTGGTCCACATCCGGGATGCCTGTGCGGAAGGTATCGTCCCAGGGGAACGATTGCACAGGCTCATCCCGGAGGGCCGCCGTTTGCCGTCGCTGCGACCGGGCCGCAGGCGATTGCCTCGCCGCGATCCAGCCGGCCACGTCGTCACCCGGAATCGGCCGGGAAATGAAATATCCCTGGGCGATATCGCAGCCGATGCCCTTGAGAAACTCCAGCGTCGCGCTGTCCTCCACGCCTTCGGCCACCGTCCGCAGCCCCAGGCTCGCGCCCAGGTCCAGGATCGAGCGCACGACCGCGCGGGACTCCATGGACTGCATCGCCGTCATCACGAAGGACTTGTCCACCTTGATCTCGGAAAAAGGCAGGCGCGCGAGCTGCAGCATGGATGAGAAGCCCGTGCCGAAATCATCGATGGACAACTGGAAGCTCTTCATGCGCATGCGAGTGAGCTGGTCCAGCGAGGCCACCGGGTCGCGCATCGCGCTGGTCTCGGTGAGTTCCAGGATCAGGCGGGCGGGGTCGATGGCATGTCGCCTGCACACCCGCAAGGCGTCTTCGACGAAATCCCGGTCGCCCAGGGTGCCGGCCGACATGTTGACGGACAGCGTCACCTCGCTGCCGGCAAGGCCGCTCCCGGTGCCGCTGCGGGTTCCGTTCGGGAACGACCGCGACAACCACGCCAGGCCGAGTTCGAGCACCTGGTCCGTGAGGTCGTCGATCAGCCCGGCCGATTCGGCCATGGGAATGAAGCGATCCGGCATGATCGTGCCGAATTCGGGGTGGGCCCAGCGCACCAGCGCCTCGAAGCCGGTCACGGCGCCTGAGGCGCAGGCGATCTGCGGCTGGTAGACGAGATACAGCTGGCGCTCGGCGAGCGCTTGGCGCAAGTGTTCCGGGCGCAACTGGATATCCGGTCCAGCAGGGCCGGGGGCCCGCCCGGCGGAGCGCGCCTCGGTATCCAGTAACAGGGAGCGCAACGCGGCCGGGGAGAAGGGCTTGGAGAGCATGCCCGCGATCCGCAGCCCGTGCTCCGCGGCGGAACGGCCGGCGGCGTCGAGCACCCGGCTGCCCACGCCGCTGGTGATGATGATCCTTGCCCGGCAGCCGCGCCTGGACAACTCTGCCATCACCTGTACGCCGTCCATCTCCGGCATGACGAGGTCCAGCGCGATACGAGTCGGCTGCCATTCTTCGAGCTGGCGGAAGAATTCCGCCGGGCTGGTCGTGATCCTCGCCTCGAGTCCGGCGAGTTCGGCGATCGTGGCGATCGTCTGCGCAATGGTGACTTCGTCGTCCAGGATCAGGAGCTTGTCCATGGTGCCGTATGCCTCGCTGGCCTAATGCCGATCCAGCGCGAGCCGGATTCTTTCCGCCAGTTCGGCTCGCCTGTAGGGCTTGGAGAGCAGCTGGACGCCGGGATCGAGTCGCCCATGGTGGACGATCGCATTTTCCGTGTACCCCGAGGTATACAACACGCGCAGGTCGGGATTCAGCAGGCACGCGGCTTCCGCGAGTTGCCGGCCGTTTATGCCGCCGGGCATGACGATGTCGGTGAACAGCAGGTCGACGTCCTCGCGCTCACGGAGCACCTCGAGTGCTTCCGGCCCGTCGGCGGCATCTAGGACCTCATAGCCGAGGTCGACCAGCTGGTTGTGTGCGTAGCGGCGCACCATGTCGTCGTCTTCCACCAGCAGGATGGTTTCGCCGCCGCCGGTCATCGGGCGGCCGGCGACCGGTGCGGCGGCCAGGGGCTCGGTCGCCGGCGCCTGCGGCAGGTACATCCTCAGGGTCGTGCCCTCGGAAGGTTCGGAATAGATGTGGAGCTGCCCCCCGGATTGCTTGATGAAGCCGTAGACCATCGACAGGCCGAGGCCGGTTCCCTTGCCCTTCTCCTTGGTGGTGAAGAACGGCTCGAACACGCGCGAGAGGTGTTCCTGCGGAATGCCCGTGCCGGTGTCCGAGACGGCGACCATGACGTACTCGCCCGGCACGATGTCGAGATTCGTATTGGCAAAGTCGCCGTCGAGCTCGCGCAGGCCGGTCTCGATCGTCAGGCGCCCGCCGTCCGGCATAGCGTCGCGGGCGTTGAGGCAGAGGTTGAGCAGGGCGCTCTCCAGCTGCGCCGGGTCGACCATGGCGCGGTCGACTTCGACGGAGGGCGTGAACTTGATCTCGATGTTCTCGCCGAGGGTGCGGTGCAACAGGCCGTACATGCCCGCCACGAGCGCATTCAAATCGACGGCGCTCGGCTCGAGTGCCTGGCGGCGCGCAAAGGCCAGCAGCGACTGGGTGAGCTCCGCCCCGCGCTGGGCGGCGCCGGAGATCATTTCCGCCAGGGGCCGCAGCCGCGGCTCCGCCTCGAGTTGCTCGCTCAGCAGCTCGGCGTTGCCGAGGATCACGGTCAGCAGGTTGTTGAAGTCGTGGGCCACGCCCCCGGTCAGTTGCCCGACCGACTCGAGGCGCCGGGACTGGCGCGCCTGCTCCTCCAGCAGCCGCTCGCGTGACACGTCGCGGAAATAGATTGCAAGGCCCTCGTCCGAAGGGTATGCGCGCACGTCCGCCCACAGATCGAGCGGGGCGAAGTATTCGACCAGGCTGACGGCGACGTCGTCGCGCATCGCGCGTTCGTACTCCTGCTGGAAGCGTGTGCCGACGGCATCCGGGAAGACGTCCCAGAAACTCCGCCCGACCGCCGTCCTGCGCTCGATGTGCATCATGCGCTCGGCTTCTCTGTTGACATACGTGATCCGCCAGTCGCGATCCAGCGCGATGAAGCCCTCGCCGATCCGTTCGAGCATCGCGGCCAGCCTGTTCTGCAGTGCTTCACTGCGCGCCTCGGCCTCCTTGCGCGCCGTGATGTCCTGAATCGCGCCCTGCACGCGGACGATCCGGCCGGCATCGTCGCGCACGGCCTCGCCCATTGTGCGCACCCAAACCCGGCGCCCCTTCGCCGTGATCTTGAGGAGCTCCATGTCGTAGGGAATCCCGTCGCGCGCGCAGGCCTCGAACGCCTTGCGCATCGCTTCCTGGTGCTCCGGTGCAAAGAATCGAATCCCGTCGTCGACCGACGGAATGAAGTCCTTCGACAACTCGTGGATCTCGTAGACTTCGTCGGACCAGGTCATCCGGCCGTCGGGCAGCTCCATCGTCCAGCCCCCGAGGCGACTGATGCGCGAGGCCATGCGCAGCTGTGCCTCGCTGGCCTCCAGGCGCCGGTTGGTTTCCTCGATCTCCCGGCTGCGCAGGATGATGTCGGCTTCCATCTGCTCGGCGCGGGACCGGAGCAGCATGCGCGCGTCGTCGGCCTCGCCGATCTCCGAGCGGTAGTCGAGATAATCGGTGACGTCCTCGATACGGTGGATGATGTACGCGAGCCTGCCGTCGGGGCCGAGTACCGGTGAATTCACCGGGCTCCAGAAGCGGTCCTCGAAACCGCCCCCCTGGTCGTCCGGGCGGCGGACCGCGAAGCTCTGCACGGGGATCACGTCGGCGCGTCCGGTCTGCTTGACACGCTCGAGCGAGGCCCGCATGTTGCGGACGCCCTCCGCATCGCCTTGCGTCGGGTCGACCGCGAGGACCTCGAAAAATCCCCGGCCCGCGATGTCCTCGCGCCGCGTCGAGGTGGCCCGCAGGTACGCCTCGCTCACGGCGACGATCCGGTAGTCGTCCGGCGTCAGGACCAGATAGCAGCCCGGCGCGGACTCGAACAGCGAGCGGTAGTAGTGGCTGGCCTCGTCGGCCTGGCGCCGCGCCGCCTGTTCCCGTTCCAGCAGCTCCTGGCGTTCGGCCTCCGCCCGCTTGCGCGCGGAAACGTCACGGCAGATCACCTGGATGTCCATGTGCTCACCACTGCGATACGAGCTCGCGATCACCTCGACGTCGATTAACGAGCCGTCGCAGGCCACCAGCCGGGTCTCGGTCACGGGCGAGACCATGGGCCGCGTGCGCGCCCTGGCGATGCGCGCGCGCATGGTCTCGTGATAGTCCGGATGGAACAGCTCATAGGGTGAGCGGCCGAGCAGTTCCTCGGCGGAATCGGCGCGCAGCATGCTCGCGCCGGCGCTGTTGACATAGACGATCCGGTCGGCGCGGTTGATGTAGACCAGGTCCGGCAGGTTCTCCATCATGCCGCGATAGCGTTGCTCGCTCGCGCGCAATGCGTCGCGCGCCTGCTGTTGTTCGCTGATGTCGCGCAGCGAGGCCAGGAGTGCCGGCTTGCCGTCCCATGACAGTCTTGCCACGCTCATCTCGGCGACGATCGGCGCCGCCGCGCCGCGCGGCACGAGCACGACCTGCGAATCGGCACCTTCGCGCGCCTCTAAGGGGATGCCGAACGGCATGGCGAGCAATTGCTCGACAGAGCGCTGAAACATCGTTTCGGCCGCCGGATTGGCGTAGCGTACGTTGCCCGCTTCGTCTACCACGAGCACGGCATCGACCAGCCCGTCCACGAGTGAATGAAAACGCGCTTCGCTGTCGCGCAAGCTGTTGGTCAGGTCGCGCTGGCGCAGGTGCAGGCGCACGCGCGCGAGCAGTTCCTCGTTGCCGACCGGGCGGGCGATAAAGCCTTCGGCTCCCGCGTCCAGGCCCGCGGCCTGGGAGTCGGGCCCGGTTTTGGTGGCACTCATCAGCACGACCGCGATGTTGTCGAGCGCGGGTTCCGCGCGCATCGCGGCGAGCACTTCGGGCCCGCTCCGGTCGGGAAGCACGACATCCATCAGCACCAGGCTGGGTCGCTTCTCGCGCGCCATCTCCAGGGCGAGCTGGCCGGTCGCGGCGCCAGATACCTCGTAGCCTTCGCGGGCCAGCAGCCTGAGCATCGCCTTCAATGCCGCTGCATTGTCGTCGACGACAAGAATGCTGGCCGTGGCAGTCACTGCGGCCTCAGTTTCGCCTGACCGGCACGAGGTCGAGCCCGATCAGTACCTTTTCCGTTTCCGACAAGTCGCCGATGACCCGCCGCACGGGGAGCGGCAGCTGCTTGACGACCGTCGGTGTGGCCAGGATCTCTGCATTTTTTCCCGCAGTCGGATTTTCCTTGATATCGATGACCTCGACCCGGTAGCGGCCGCCCAGTTCTTCCACGCACAGCTGCTCCAGTTCGGCGATGGCGCGATCCGAGCGCGGCGTCTTGCCGGCGATGTACAGGCGCAGCAGGTATTCGTCGTCCATCTTCGATCACCTCCGCGGGATTTCCGTCCCTTCGTGCTGTAGTGCGTCAGATTGTGGGGCATTCAGCCCTCGATTGATGTGACGGGGTCACGCTTCTGGCTTGGCGGGCCGGGCCGGTCAAGCGGGCTGATGCCCTCCATGCGCAGGAATCCGGGCACGTGCTCGTCAGTTAGCAGCCGTGCACGGCACGTACATTTTCACGCAGGTTCCCCGGTCGACCTCCGACTCGATATTGATCTGGCCGCCGGACTGCTTGATGAAGCCGTAGACCCGCGGCAGCCCGAGGCCGGTGCCCTTCGACTTGTCCTTGGTCGTGAAGAACGGCTCGAACACGCGCGCCAGGTGCTCCGCCCGGATGCCGCAGCCGACATCCGTGACCGAAACCATGACGTACTCTCCCGGCACGAGTTCCAGGGACTCGCCGGCGTCGTCGGCGCCGAGATGGCAGGGGGCGGTTTCGATCGTCAATTGCCCGCCAGCGGGCATCGCGTCGCGCCCGTTGAGGCAGAGATTCAGCAGCGCACTCTCGAGCTGGGTCGGGTCGATGAGCACCGGCGGGAGCCGCGGCGCAGCCACGATGCGAATCTCGATGTCTTCGCCGAGCGTGCGGCACAGCAGGCCTTCCATGTCCTTGATCAGGCGATTGACGTCCACGACCTGCGGCTCGAGTTCCTGCTGTCGGGCGAAGGCCATCAGGGAGCGCGTCAGGTCGGCAGCCCGCTCCGCAGCCGTGCAGATCATCGCCGCCAGCGGTCGCAGTCCGGTATCGTCGCGAAGCTGCATGTTCAGCAGCTCGGCATTGCCGAGGATGACCGTCAGCAGGTTGTTGAAGTCGTGTGCGATGCCTCCCGTGAGCTGGCCGATGGACTCGAGGCGCTGGGATAACTTGAGGCCCTCCTCCTGGCGCTTCTGCTCGGAGAGGTCATGCATGATGGCAATGAAGTGCGTGATCCCGCCGGCGTCGCCGCGCACCGGGGTGAGCGTGACATAGTCCGGGTAGACGGTTCCGTCCTTGCGCTGATTGATCATCTCCCCGACCCAGGGCCGCCCAGCCTGCAGCGCCTCCACCTGGCTGATGTGTATCGAGTCGTCGTTCCGCCCCGAGTCGATCAACTCGCGCAGGCTGCGGCCGAGCGCCTCGTCGGCCGTGAATCCCGTGCAACTCGTGAACGCCGTGTTGATCCAGACGGTGATGCCCCTGCTGTTGCAGATGGCGATCGGGGTGGTCGCCGAATCGAGCGCCGTCGCAAGCAACGCGCGGCTCTCTTCGCTGCGCCGCAGGGCTTCCTCGGCCGCCCGCCGTTCGGCGCGCTGTCGCGCCTCGCGGACCTCGCGATCTACCGCCGCAGGCAGGCGCGCCAGGTTGTCCTTCAGTACGTAGTCCCGGGCGCCGAGGCGCATCAGCTCGATGGCCCGCTCGTCGCCGATGACTCCCGACACGACGATGAACGGCGTGTCTGGATCGACTTCGCGCAGGATTCCCAGGGCACCGTAGGCGTCGAAGGTCGGCAGGCTGAAGTCGGCCAGCACGACGTCCCAGGCGCGCTCGCGCAGCGCGGAACGCAGCGCCTCGGGATTGTCGACGACCTTGCGGCTGACCGTGAAGCAGGCCTTGTCGAGCTGCCGGGTGATCAGCTCCGCATCGGCCTCGGAGTCCTCGATGATCAATACGGACAACTGCTCTGTCGTGCGTTCAGCCCTGTGGTCCATAGGTCCCATATACACTTGCGAGAACAAAATGTCTGTCTCGACTACCGGATGGCGGGTCGTCGAGGCGAGCCCGGCCCGGCGGCTCAAGCCTAGCGTTGGTCAACATTATGTCAAAATGCCGTCGCGCGGCATCCTGCCGCCCGCCCGGGCTATGATGGCGGGATGATTGCGGACCCGGTAACGCGATGGATCGTTCAGAGCGCTTCCACAAGATCATCCGGCTGCTGAAGGACCGGAGGGTGGTGTCCCGGGACGCCTTTCTCGAGGCCCTCGGGGTTTCGCGCGCCACCTTCAAGCGCGATCTCGAGTACCTGCGCGACCGCATGGACGCGCCGATCCTGTGGGACGCGGAGGCCGGCGGCTACCGTCTAGCGACGGCGGGCGGCGAACCGCAGAACTACGAGTTGCCCGGCCTGTGGCTGAACGCCGGGGAGTTGCACGCCCTCTTGGCGATGGAGCAGCTGCTCGAGGGACTGCAGCCCGGCCTGCTCGGGCCGCACGTGCGCCCCCTGCGGGACCGCATCCGGCGGCTCATCGAGGTGGGGGATCACTCGGCCGAGGAAGTGGGCCGACGGATCCGTGTGCTCGAGGTGGGGAGTCGCCCGGTGGAGCCCGAGTGCTTCCAGGCGCTCGCCTCGGCGGTGCTCTCTCGGCGCCGCCTCAAGATCCGCCATTACAATCGCGTCCGGGGCGACGCAACCGAACGGGTGGTCTCGCCGCAGCGCCTCGTGCATTACCGGGACAACTGGTACCTGGACGCCTGGTGCCACGAGCGCCAGGCGCTGCGCACGTTTTCGGCGGACGTCATCGAGGAGGCCGAGATGCTCGAGCGCGGCGCGCGGGAGATTTCCGACGCCAAGCTCGACCGGCACCTCGGCTCCGGCTTCGGCATATTCTCGGGTGCGCGCACCGAGCTCGCAGTATTGCAGTTCGTCCCAGCGCGAGCGCGCTGGGTGTCACGGGAGAACTGGCACCCGGATCAGGACGGTCAATTCCAGCTGGACGGTTCCTACCTGCTCAAGGTGCCGTACAGCGATCCACGGGAACTGGTGATGGACATCCTGAAGTACGGGCCTGATGTCGAGGTGCTGGCGCCGGCCTCGCTGGCCGAACTGGTGATCGGCCGGCTCGCGGAGGCGCGCGCGAGGTACGTGGCGCGCGGCCCCGGGGGCTCGGACGGGCCCGCGTGAGCGGCTTTCCCGTCGAGTGGGTTCCGGCGCTGCCCGCCGCCGCGGCGCTGGCCGTAGCGATCCTCGCGCTTATCGTCGTGCGGCTGCGCGAGCAAGGGGCCCGCAAGAGCTCGCCGTTCGCGGACGACTTCACGCGGGCCCCGGGCCACAAGCTGCGGCGCATGACCGAGGCGGCCTACCGCTCCCTGTGGCGGGCGATCCTGTTCGCCATCACATGGCCGCCGCTCGTGTATGCGGTTTGGGCGGGCCTGCACCTGGAACTGGAGCTGCCGCGCTCGGCCCCGGCGGACCTGGGCTGCGCGGTCGTGCTGCTGTTGGGCTTCGCCTGGGCGCTGGCAAGACTGTGGGGCGCGGAGCGGCGCTTCCGGAGCCTGCGCCTCGCGCTGGACGCCGAAATCTCCGCCGGCCAGGCACTCGGAAGCCTGGTGGGGCATGGTTGCCGGCTCGTGCACGATGTGGGGGTGCCCGGCGGGCGCATCGCGCACGTCCTGGTGATGCCGACGGGCATCCACGCGATCCGGACCGTCGCCAGCCTGCGGCGCGGCCGCGGCCGCGGCCGCGGCCGCGAAGACGTCACGGTACGCTTCCAGGGCGACCAGCTGCACCTGCCCGGCAGGACCGATATCAAGTCGGTGCCGCTCGCCCGCAAGCACGGTCAATTGCTCGCGGACGCGCTCGGTGAGCAGCTCGGCCGCAGCGTGCAGGTGCGCGCGGCCGTGGCCTTGCCCGGCTGGCGTGTCGAACAACAGGCCGGTTCCGATGTCAGAGTGTTCAATCCGCGGGATGCGGTCGGGCTGCTCGCCGGACCGGCGGTTCTCGCCGCCGCGCAGATCGAAGAGATCGCCGCCTTGCTGGAAACCATGGGCCCGGTTTCGCCCCGGCCGTCGGCTCAGCGTGCCCCGGTCATGGAGCGCAAGGAACCGCGGCTGGAGTGAGGAAATTTTGAGGAGTGTCGACCATGTTTGCTTCGCAGTTCGCGCAGAAGGCCCGCTTGGTCTCCCCCGATGAAGCGCTCCCCGGGCGCGGGACGCCGATGCCGGTGCCCGATGCGCATTTCGTCAGCGGCCGAACGATGACGCCGCCTTATCCCGAGGGACTTGAGGTCGTGGACCTCGGCCTGGGCTGTTTCTGGGGCGCGGAACGGCGCTTCTGGCAGACTCCGGGCGTGTGGGTCACGGCCGCCGGCTACGCCGGGGGCTTCACGCCGAACCCGGACTACAAGGAGGTCTGCTCCGGACGCACCGGGCACGCGGAGGTCGTGCGTGTCGTGTTCGCTCCGCGCGAAACCGGTTTCGCGGAGCTGTTGCGCGTCTTCTGGGAGGCCCATGACCCGACCCAGGGCATGCGCCAGGGCGGCGACGTCGGCACCCAGTACCGCTCGGTGATCCTGACACACGGCGAGACCCAGCGGCGTCTCGCCGAGGCGTCCCGCGACGCCTATCAGCAGGCGCTGGCGGCCGCCGGGCGCGGCACGATCACGACGGAGATCCGACCCGCGCCGCAATTCTATTTCGCCGAGGATTACCACCAGCAGTACCTGGCAAAGAATCCCGGCGGCTACTGCGGGCTGGGCGGTACCGGCGTCACCTGCCCGGCTTGATCGCTCTCAGAGGACGTTGGCGACGAGAACCCAGCCCACCGCCAGGGGCGCAAGGTACCTGAGCAGGAAGCGCCATGCGCGGAACAACGGGCTGTCCGGCATACCTAGCTCCTCGCGGGTCGTTTCGGCCGTCAGCACCCAGCCGACGAAGACCGCGATCAGCATCCCGCCGAGCGGCAGGAGAAGGTTCGACGTCAGGTAATCGATTAGATCGAAGGCGGTCGATTCCCGGAACCGCTCGAAACGTCCGAGTGGGAACCAGCCCGCCCAGAGGTTGAAGGAAAACACCGTGGCGAGGCCGACGACCCAGGCGGCGATGCCGGCGATGATCGTGGCGGGCCCGCGGCGCATCCAGTCATGCTCTTCCGCCCAGGACACGATCGGCTCGAGGATCGCGATTGAGGAGGTGAGCGCCGAGACCAGCACCAGCATGAAGAACAGCGCGCCGAACAGGGCGCCCGCAGGCATCTGGCCGAAGGCGATCGGCAACGTGACGAAGATCAGCCCCGGGCCCTCGGCCGGATCGAGGCCGTTGGCGAACACCAGCGGGAAAATAGCGAGGCCGGACAACAGCGCGACCGCCGTGTCGGCGCCGGCGATGAACACCGCCGACTGGCCGATATTCGTTTCCCGGTCCAGATAGGCGCCGTAGGTGATCAGCAGCCCCATCGCGACGCTGACCGAAAAAAACGCCTGGCCGATGGCCTGCAGCACGACTGGCGCCGTGATCTTCGAGAAGTCCGCCTGGAACAGGAAGGCGATCGTGCGCGGCAGGTCGCCGGCCACGGCGGCGTAAAGCACGAGCGACACCAGCATCAGCAGCAGCGCGGGCATCAAGAACCGGACGGCCCGCTCGATGCCGCGTTTCAGGCCGACGGCGACGATGCCGACGGTCAGCGCCATGAACAGCGCATGCAGGGCCGCCAGCAACCCCGGTGAGCCCAGCAGCGTGCCGAACTCTGCTGCGACCTGCTCGGCCGAGGCGCCGCTGAAATGGCCCAGCGCGAGCTTGGGCACATAGGCCAGCGCCCAGCCGGCGATGACGCTGTAAAAGGACAGGATCAGGAATACGGCGAGGAGATTCATCCAGCCGACGAAACGCCAGCCGGGGCTGGCCCCGGCCTCGCGCGCCAGGGCGATGAAGCTGTTCGGCGGGCTCATCCGGCCGCGCCGGCCGATCAGAAGTTCCGCGATGACGATCGGCACGGCGACCGCCCCGACGGCCAGCAGGTAGACGAGCACGAAGGCAGCCCCGCCGCTGACGCCGGCGGTATAAGGAAACTTCCACAGGTTGCCCAGGCCCACGGCCGCGCCGACCGCGGCCATGAGGAAGACGATGCGCGATGACCAGCCCTCGTGGGCCCCGGCATTCCCCTGCTGCATAACGACGATTTCCCCCTCGTGGCGGCGCTCCGGCCCGGTCCGGTGCCGACTCCGGAGCCGGGATGATAGCGAATGCGGGGCTGCATCGCGTTACGGAAGGCTTTACCCTTGGCGTACCGCACCAGCGCGTACGCCGCATTTCCAGGACCCCACTTGCCGACACTGCTGCACATCGACTCCAGCCCCATGCTGGAGAACAGCGTCACGCGCCGCCTGACTGTGCACTTCGTGCGGCGCTGGCGTGAACAGGTGCCCGAAGGCAAGGTCATCCGGCGAGACCTCGGCAAGGCGCCGCCACCGCATCCCGACGCATTGACGCTGGAGGCCGCGGCGCTTCCGGCCGGTGCCCGCAATGCGCGCCAACGGGCCGCGGCCGCCCACGCCGATTTATTGCTCGAGGAACTCGAGGCCGCCGATGTCGTCCTGCTCGGCGCACCGATGTACAACTTCTCCGTGACCTCGGGCCTCAAGGCCTGGTTCGACCTGGTGAGCCGGCCGGGGCGAACCTTCCGCTACGGCCCGGAAGGGCACGAGGGCCTGCTCGCGGACAAGACGATCGTCGCGGTTACCGCGCGCGGCGGCTTCTACGAGCTGGCTGCAGCAGACTCGGACAGCGAGGACCTGCAGGAGGCCCTGATCAGGCATTTTTTCGGCTTCATGGGGCTGGCGGACATCCGTTTCATCCATGCCGAAGGCCAGGGCATCGACCCGCATACCGCGCTGACGCACGAGCAGCGTGCGCGGGCGGAGATCGATCGCATGTTGACGGGCGGCCTGGCGAGCCGCGTGGCCTGACTACCAGGTCCGGACGCGACCCGTATCCACGTGGACGAAGTCGGAGTCGGGGTAATAGCCGACGCCACCCGCCTGCAGGTCCAGTGCGGCGCGGCGCAGTTCTTCCGTCGCCACCCCGCGCAGCCGGACGTCCAGCGCGCGCCCTTCCATGTGCAGGCTGCGCTGGGCCACGCCGCTGCCGTTGGCGCGCAGCATCTCGTTGGTCTGCGGCGAGCGATAGGCCGAGATGATCTCGTAGGGGCCGCGACCCCCGGTGCGTTGCTGCAGCTCGTACAGCGTGTCGAGCAGCGTCGGGTCGATCGGATGCGTCGCGCCGTTGCGGAAATCGCGCAGGAAGCGGCTGATCTGCTCGAGCGCGCCAGGCAGGACCCTGCCGCGCTCGGCGTAAGTGATCCTCAGGCGCTCGGCGGTGTGCGTATGATAGAAGCTCAACGCCCGCGGCTGGCCGGCAAAGGCCAACGGCGCGGCCAGCAGCATCGCGCCAGCGCTCGCGCCGGCGACGATCAGGCGCCGCCGGGTCGAACCGTGTTCAGACAATTGCTCGTCGCACAGGTGGCACATGAGGCTTTTTCCGCTCCCTGTCCGGGCTGCCAGCGCTAGCAGGATGAATACCGCCATCACGGCGGTGGTAACTATGCTCGCGGTCACACTTCTGGCAGCCCCGCCGACCGGCCTCGCAGCCGAGGGCCCGCCCCTGACCGAACAACTCCAGCTGCGCATCGGTGCTTTGGCCGAGGATCCCCGCGTGGCCGGCCAGACAGTAGCAGACCGCTGGTTCCTCACAAGGTTCTACGAGCGCCGGCAGTTTAATCCGGCGTGGGGCTCGGCTGCAAAGCGAGAGCAGCTCCTGGCGGCCGTGGCAGGCAGCGTGCGCCACGGCCTGAATCCCGAGGATTATCACCGGACTGCGCTTTCAGGGTTGGTCGGCGCCCTGCCCGGCGAATCGCCCGCGGCCCTTCTCACGGAGCTCGACATCCTGGCGACGGACGCGTTGACGCGCCTCGCGTTTCACCTCCAGTTCGGCAAGGTCAATCCTGAGCAGCTCGAATCGAGCTGGAACTTCAGCCGGGATGTGGGCAGCGTCAGCCCGGTGACGGCGATCAGGTCGCTGCTGCGCGTCGACGACCTGGTCGCGGCTCTCGACGCGCTCGCCCCGGACAACGACTACTATCGCGGCCTGCTGGACGCGCTGGCAGCCTACCGGCAGATTGCAGCGGCCGGGGGCTGGCCGCCCATCGAGGGCGGCGAGACCCTGCGGGTCGAGATGCGCTCCGCGCGGGTCGTGCCGCTGCGGGCCCTGCTGCGGATCACCGGCGACCTCCCGGCGGACGAGCCGGATGGTGACGGCGAGTACTTCGAGCCGGCGCTCGAGGCGGCCGTGATGCGCTTCCAGGTACGCCACGGCCTGGAAGGGGACGGCGCCGTCGGTCGCCGGACGCTCGCGGCGCTCAATGTGCCGGTCGAGGCGCGCATCGAGCAGTTGCGCGTCAACCTCGAGCGGGTGCGCTGGGTGTTCCGCGACCTCGACGAGCGTTTCCTGGTGGTCAACATCGCGCGCTTCCGCGTGGTGCTGGTCCAAGGCCTGCGGGTCGTATGGGGCACCCGCGCGGTGGTCGGCCGGCCCTATCGCCAGACGCCCGTGTTCAAGGCGCGCATGACCTACCTGGAATTCAACCCCACCTGGACCGTACCGCCGACGATTCTCGCCAAGGACCTGCTGCCCGAGTTGCGCCAGGACCCGACGGCGCTGCAGCGCAAGAACATGAGCGTGCTCGACTTCCAGGGCCGGCGCGTCGACCCGGCCACGGTCGACTGGGCGACGATACCGGCGCGCGGGTTTCCCTACGTCATCCGCCAGGAGCCGGGGCCGCTCAACGCCCTCGGGCGGGTCAAGTTCATGTACCCCAACCCGCATCACGTGTACATGCACGACACGCCGGCACGCGAGCATTTTGCGCACAGCGAGCGCACCTTCAGCTCCGGCTGCATCCGGCTCGAGCAGCCGCTCGAGCTGGCCCGCATCCTCCTCGCGGGCACCGAGTGGGACGACGAGGCGATCGAGCGGCTGCTGGCCAGCGGCAGGACACGCGTCGTGAACCTGTCGCAGCCCATCATGGTGCTGATGCTGTACGGCACCGCGGTGCCCGAGGGTGGCCGGATGCACTTCGCCGCGGACGTCTACCGCCGCGACGCGCGCCTGCTCGCCGCGCTGGACGCGCCGTTCGAGTTCAGCCCGCCGGCGGGCTACGAGGAGGCCTTGCGTCTCGACGAGTCGGAGCTCGAGTAGGCGCCGACTCGGCCCGGATGGGCTATATTCCAGCGCCTGGACCGAGCCTGCAGCAGACCGATGCCGCACGTCACCTTTACCCCGAACCTGCGCCGCCATCTCGATGCGCCGCCGCTGGAAGTCGCGGGCGACACCGTCGCCGCGGTGTTCGCGCAGGTGTTTCGCCGGCAGCCCGAGCTGCGCGGCTACCTGCTGGACGACCAGGGCCGGTTGCGCCGCCATGTCGCCGTGTTCGTGGACGGCCGGCGCGTCAGGGATACGGATACGCTCGGCGACGCGGTCGCGCCGGCGAGCGAAGTATGCGTCGTGCAGGCCCTGTCCGGCGGCTGAGTCCCGTTACGATATCTCGCGGAGGAGGGCGCAACAATGAATGATCGCTTGCTGGTGGCCACGCGCAAGGGCCTGTTGACGCTTGAGCGGGATTCCGCCTGGCGCATCACCCGCACCGCCTTCCTCGGCGATCCCGTGTCGATGGTGCTGGCCGACCCGCGCAGCCGGATGCTGCACGCGGCGCTCAACCTGGGCCATTTCGGCGTGAAGATGCACCGGTCCGCGGACGGCGGCGAGAGCTGGGAAGAAATGCCGGCGCCGGGCTATCCGCCGCAGCCGGACGAAGCGGAAGGCCCGGCCTGGTCGCTGGTCCAGGTGTGGAGTCTCGAGACGGGCGGCGCGGACGAGGCGGGACGACTATGGGCCGGCACGCTTCCCGGCGGCCTGTTCCGCTCGGACGACGACGGCGGCACGTGGACGCTGGTGCGGTCCCTGTGGGACCGCCCGGAGCGCCTCGAGTGGTTCGGCGGCGGGGCGGAGTCGCCGGGCATCCACTCGATCTGTGTCGATCCGCGCGACCCGCGCCTGGTCACGGTGGCGATTTCCTGCGGCGGCGTGTGGCAGAGCACGGACGGCGGCGACAGCTGGACGCTGCGCAGCGACGGCATGCACGCCGCGTATATGCCGCCCGAGCGGGCCAAGGATCCGAACATCCAGGATCCCCACCGCATGGTGCAATGTCCCGGCGCACCGGAGGTGTTCTGGCTGCAGCATCACAACGGCATTTTCCGCAGTACCGACACCGCCGCGAGCTGGCACGAGGTGGCCGCCACGAAGCCGCCGCGCTATGGCTTCCCCGTGGTCGTGCACCCGCGCGACCCGGACACCGCCTGGCTGGTCCCCGCGGCAGCCGACGAGTCGCGCTACGCGCCGGACGGCGCGGTGTGCGTGCACCGCACCCGCGACGGCGGCGAGAGCTTCGAGTCGCTGCGCGACGGCCTGCCGCAGGAGCATGCCTATCACCTGGTCTATCGGCATTGCCTGGATATCGACGCGAGCGGCGAGCGGCTCGCCATGGGCAGCACGACCGGCGGCCTGTGGCTGTCAGAGGACGGCGGCGAGCACTGGGACGCCCTCGGCCTGCACCTGCCGCCGATTTACGCGGTGCGCTTCGGCTGACGCGCTTCTTCGGCCAGGTCCGCGAGGATCGGGCAGTCGGGCCGGTCGTCGCCGTGGCAGTGCCGCGCGAGATGGCGCAGCGTCGTCACCATTTCCTGCAACTCGCGGATGCGCTGGTCGAGGTCGGCGACATGCCGCAGGGCCAGCGCCTTCACCTCGGCGCTGCTGCGCCGCTCGTCGCGCCACAGGGCCAGCAGCTCGCGGATCTCGTCGAGCGAGAAGCCCAGGTCCCGAGCCCTGCGGATGAAGCGCAGCGCATGCACGTCCTTGTCGTTGAACAACCGGTACCCGCCGGCGGAGCGGCCTTCCGGCCGGAACAGCCCGACGTCCTCGTAGTAGCGGATCATCTTCGCGGAGACGCCGGAGCCGGCCGCCGCCTCGCTGATGGTCAGCAGCCCGCTCATCGGTCGAGGCTCACGAAGCGCAGGCGCAGGGCGTTGCCGATCACGCTCACCGAGGACAGGGACATGGCTGCCGCCGCGATGATCGGCGAAAGCAGCAGCCCGGTGAACGGATAGAGCAGCCCCGCAGCGACCGGTACCCCGATCGCGTTGTAGAAGAAGGCGAAGAACAGGTTCTGGCGGATGTTGCGCATGGTCGCGGCGGACAGCCGGCGCGCCTCCACCAGGCCCTGGAGATCGCCGCGCAGGAGGGTGATGCCGGCGCTCTCGATGGCCACGTCGGTGCCGGTGCCCATCGCGATGCCCACGTCAGCGGCCGCCAGCGCGGGTGCATCGTTGATGCCGTCACCCACCATCGCCACCGTCCGGCCCGCCGCCCGAAGCCGCTCGACGCTCCTGGCCTTGTCCGCGGGCAGCACTTCCGCCTCGACCTCGTCGATGCCCAGGCGGTGCGCGATTGCGTTCGCCGAGCTGCGGTTGTCGCCCGTCAGCATCACGATGTGCAGACCCTGTTCATGCAGGGCGCGCAGCGCGGCGGGCGTAGTCGACTTGATGGGGTCGGCGATCGCCAGCACGCCTGCGGCGCGGCCATCGACCGCGACCAGGATCGCCGTGGCGCCTTCCGTGCGCAGCGATTCGGCCGCGTCTTCCAGCGCGTCGGCCTCCACGCCCAGGTCTTCAAGCAGTGCGCGATTGCCGATCGCGACCCGGCGTCCCTCGATCGTGCCGGTGACGCCCTTGCCGGTGAAAGATTCGAACTCCGTGGCCTCGGCCAGCGCCACGCCGCGTTCGTGCGCCGCGGCCACCACGGCCTCGGCGAGCGGGTGTTCGCTGGCCCGCTCGAGGCTCGCCGCGAGCCGCAGCAGCTCGTCGTCGCCGAGATCGCCGCTCGGCTGGATCCGGGTCACCTTCGGCCGGCCCTCCGTGAGGGTGCCGGTCTTGTCCAGCACGATCGTGTCCACCTTTTCGAAGCGCTCCAGCGCCTCGGCGTTGCGCACCAGGATGCCGCGCTGCGCGCTGCGGCCCACGCCCACCATGATTGACATCGGCGTGGCGAGACCGAGGGCGCAGGGACACGCAATGATCAGCACGCTGACGGCGGCAATCAGGGCATAACTCATGGCCGGATCCGGTCCCCACAGGGCCCACGCGATGAAGGCCAGCACGGCCACCAGGATGACCGTCGGGACGAAGTACGACGACACGACATCCGCGAGGCGCTGGATCGGCGCGCGGCTGCGCTGCGCCTCGGCCACCATTTTCACGATCTGCGCCAGGAGCGTCTCCTCGCCGACTTTCTCCGCGCGCATCACGAACGAGCCGGCGGCGTTCAGCGTTCCGCCGAACACCTTCGCGCCCGCAGCCTTCGCCACGGCGAGCGGCTCACCCGTGACCATCGACTCGTCCACGTTGGACCGGCCTTCCAGCACCTCGCCGTCGAGCGGGACCTTGTCGCCGGGGCGGACCCGCAGGCGGTCGCCGACCTGGACCTCGCCGAGCGGCACGTCGCTCTCGGCGCCGTCGGCCGCGATGCGGCGCGCGGTGGCGGGCGCGAGATTCAGCAGTGCGCGGATGGCGCCCGAGGTCTTGTCGCGGGCGCGCAGCTCCAGCACCTGCCCGAGGAGGACGAGCACGGTGATCACCGCGGCCGCCTCGAAGTAGACCCCGACGGCCCCGTCGGGGTCGCGGAAGGCCGGCGGGAAGAGGCCCGGCAGCAGGGTCGCGGTCACGCTGAACAGCCAGGCCACGCCGGTGCCCATCGCGATGAGGGTGAACATGTTGAGGTGGCGACTGGCCACGGACTGCCAGCCGCGCACGAAGAACGGCCAGCCTGCCCAGAGCACGACCGGCGTGGCGAACAGCAGCTGCACGAGGTTGCCGGTCTGGCGCCCGATCGAGTGGGCGAGCCACGGCAGGTGGCCGCCCATTTCCAGGACGAATACCGGCAGCGTCAGCAGCAGGCCGATCCAGAAGCGCCGCGTCATGTCCGCGAGCTCGGGGTTCTCGCCGGCGTCGGCGGTGACCGTCTCGGGCTCGAGGGCCATGCCGCAGATCGGGCAGCTTCCCGGCCCGACCTGGCGCACCTCGGGATGCATCGGGCAGGTGTAAATCGCCCCGCCGCCCGCGGCATCACCGGCGCGCGCCTCGCCGCCGGACTGATTCCGGGGCGGAGGGGCGTGCTCGCCATGGCAGCATGCGGCGGGCGCGGGCGCGGGCGCTTGCGGCGCCTGGTCGTGGCAGTGCTGGCTCGATTTCGTCATGGCCCGATCCCCGCTGAGTGTGACGCACCGCTTCCCGGCCGTGGCGACACCATAAACCTTCCCACTATGGGAAGGTCAAGCGGTGGGTGCGCGATCATGCCGCGGGCAGGGCGTAGTTGTCGCGCACGTAGCTCTCCCTGAATCCGGCCTTGAGGATGTTGCGGTAGGAATGCTGCGGGTCGCCGGGCACGGCCTCGCCGGTGCAGGTGAGCAGCTTGCGGCAGCCGAGCTCGAGTCCGATCACGCGGTTGACGACGATCGGACCGGGAGGCAGTCCGCCCGCGAGCGACACGAACGCGCCGCCGCTATTGAACGGCCGCAGGCCCAGTTGCACCGCCACGCCGGCCGGCGCGGCGCGGTAGATGTCCTCGATGGCGGCGCGTTCCAGCGCCTCAGATTCGTCGCTCATGCTGTGCCCGGCTCACGAGCTCAGGTGCTGTTCGCCCGCGCGTGTAACAGATCATGCTGCATGTCGATCTCCGGCCTCTTCGAACGTCGGGGAAGTATGTCAGAACAAGTTCGGATTGTGCATCAGAGGAAACAATCATTGCCGCGGAACCCTGCTGGTCGTCCACCGGCCACGTCGCCGCCGCCGAAGGGCAGCGTGGCCGAGGTCCTGGTGCGCGGCTGGACCCTTTAGCCGCTACAATCGCCGCCGTGCAGCCGATCATCTCCATCAGGCAACTGAGCAAGACTTACGGGTCGGGACTCACGGCGCTGCACGCAGTCGACCTCGAGATCCGGCGCGGCGAGATCTTTGCGTTGCTCGGCCCCAACGGCGCGGGCAAGACGACGTTGATCAGCATCCTCTGCGGCATCGTCACGCCGAGCTCCGGCAGCGCCGTCGTGGACGGCCACGACATCATCCGCGATTACCGGGGGGCCCGCGCGAGAATCGGCCTCGTGCCGCAGGAGCTGCATACCGACATGTTCGAGACCGTCTGGGACACGACCAGTTTCAGCCGCGGGCTGTTCGGCCTCGCGCCCGACCCCGGGCACATCGAGAAAGTGCTGCGCGACCTGTCGCTGTGGGACAAGCGCAAGGACAAGATCATGGCGCTGTCGGGCGGCATGAAGCGCCGCGTGCTGATCGCCAAGGCGCTCGCACATGAGCCGAGTGTGCTGTTTCTCGACGAGCCGACCGCGGGCGTGGACGTCGAGCTGCGGCGCGACATGTGGGGACTGATGCGGCGGCTGCGCGACGAGGGCGTCACCATCATCCTCACCACTCACTACATCGCCGAGGCCGAGGAAATGGCCGAACGCGTCGGTGTGATCCACAAGGGCGCGCTGATCGTCGTCGAGTCCACGGCGAAGCTCATGAGCAAGCTCGGCAAGAAGCAGCTCACGCTGCACCTGCAGGAGCCGCTGGAGGCGATTCCCGCCGGCCTGGCCGAATGGGGACTCGAACTGAACAACGGCGGCGGCGCGCTGCGCCTGACCTTTCAGGCCGGCGAAGAACAGTCCTGCATCCCGGGGCTGTTGCGACGCATCGGCGAGCTCGGCATCGAGTATCGCGACCTGCACACGCGGCAGAGTTCGCTGGAGGAAATCTTCGTCGACCTGGTGAGCGAGCGATGAGCGGGGGGCGCGTCAATGTCCACGGCATGCGTGCGATCTACCTGTTCGAGATGGCGCGCTTCCGGCGCACACTGTGGCAGAGCCTGGCCACGCCGGTGATCACGACGTCCCTGTATTTCGTGGTGTTCGGCGCCGCCATCGGCTCGCGGATCGGCACGGTCGACGGCGTCACCTACGGCGCGTTCATCGTGCCCGGGCTGATCATGCTGACGGTCCTGACGGAGAGCCTGAACAATGCCGCCTTCGGCATCCACATGCCGAAGTTCACCGGCACGATCTATGAACTGTTGTCCGCGCCCATCTCGCCGCTGGAGACGGTGCTGGCCTACGTGGGGGCGGCGGCGACCAAGTCAGTCATCCTCGGGCTCGTGATTCTCGGCACGGCCAGCCTGTTCGTGCCGCTGCACGTACTGCACCCGCTGTGGATGGTGGGCTATCTTGTGCTGGTGGCGCTGGCGTTCAGCCTGGCGGGCTTCATCGTCGGTATCTGGGCGCAGGGCTTCGAGGAGCTGCAGTTCGTGCCGATGCTTGTCATCACGCCGCTGAGTTTCCTCGGCGGCGCGTTCTATTCCATCAGGATGCTGCCCGAGGCCTTCCAGGCGGTCAGCCTGTTCAACCCGATCGTCTACGTCATCAGCGGCTTCCGCTGGAGCTTTTACGGCACCGGCGACGTGGCGGTCGGCGTCAGCATCATGGCGCTGCTGGGCTTTCTGGCGGCGTGCTTCGTACTCGTGTGGTGGATGTTCAGGACGGGCTACCGGCTGAAGAGCTGAACTCAGCGCCGCCGCCCGCGATAGAGCCGGATGCGGCTGGCAACGCCGTCCGCATAGCTGCTGTTGACCACCGCGACCCGGCCGGCCGGGTCCACGGCGAGCTTGCGCATCAGCAGGCCCTGCAGGCTGCCGTTGACGCCCAGCGCCGGATCGTCACTGCCGGGCACCACGGCCGCAGGCGAGAAGCTCGCGCCGTCATCGCCGGAGGTCGCATAGCCCAGCCCGTGCGGCCGGCCGCCGGCCTCCGGGAAGCGCTCCCATAGCACGTAGAGATTGTCGTCACCGTCCGGCGCCAGCACCGGGAACGCGACGCTCGCAAGATCGTCGCCGGTGGCGATCGTGACGGGCGTCGCGAAGCCGGACGCATCGTCCTCGAGGCGCGCGCGCGCGTGGCGGATCCGGTAACGCCGCAAGGGGCCGTCCGGGCTTTCCGCGTACACAAGGTGAAGGTACGCATTGCTGACGGCCAGCTGCGGCGCATCGGCATGGCCAGGCCCCGCCGCCACGACCTGGTGGGCGCCGAATGACCGGCCGCCGTCCGTGGAGCGCGCGAGGTGGATGCCGGCACGCGCATTCTCGCCGATCGTCCAGGCGAGATAGATCGTGCCGTCTGTGCCTGCCGCGAGCGATGGCCCGCGGGCGGGGAACAGGTTTTCGCCGCCGGCGAGCTGCAGCGGCGCGGAGAATGTCTCGCCGCCGTCCGTCGAGCGGCTGAAGCGCAGCGGGCCCTCGTACTCGGTCCATGCCGCATAGACTTCGCCTCGCGGGCCGAGCGCGAGGTCCAGGCTGCCGTTGCTCCAGCGGTGCCGGCTGAGGCGCCCCTTGCCGGCGCCGGCCTGCGTCTGCGAGAGGTTGCGCGGCACAGAAAAACTCCTGCCGCCGTCACTCGAGCGGGCGAAAAAGATCTCGCCGCCATGCGTGCCGCCCGAGAAGACGATCTCCTGCCACAGGAGGTAGACGAGCTCACCGCTTTCACCGGCCAGCGCCAGGCGCGGCAGCCACGAGAAGACGTTGCTGCTGCCGGACACGTCGACCGGCGTCTCCAGTTGTGGCCGGCCGTCCGGGCCGAAGCGCTGAAAATAGATGTTCCGCTCGGCCTGGTCGGCCCATGCCACAGCAACGCCGCCGGCGTCGTCCACCGCCACGGTCGGGTCGTCCACGTGCAGGAAGCGGGACTCGTTCATGCGCCACGGGCCGCGCTCGGCGTCGCCGGTCGCGATCTCGAGCGGCGGCTCCCATGCGATCTCCGGCGTCGCGGCCAGGGCCGGCGCGACGAGCCAGGCGGCGGCGAGCACTACGCCGGCCGCGCGGCCGCGTAATGCGGGCGGCGGCACGTCAGGCCGCCGGGGGCTGAAATTCTGCGACGTGCGTGGCGAACATGATGGCGGCGTCGCCGAGCCGCATGCCGGCGTGCTGGATACGTCCCGCATCGTCGGTCATCGATTCGCCATGCTGCTCGAAGCCGAACGCTGCCCGGTAGAACTTCAGGCTCCTGGCGGGGTCGCGTACCGTCATGTACAGCGACATCTGCGGCCAGCCGACGGGGCCGCCGTGCTCGGTCACCGGGGGTCGTGAGCCCATGATGCAACTCCTGTGGTGCGGATCTAGCCGTTTTCCATGCGTGCCTCGACCACGACGGCATCTTCGTCCGCGGCGTCCACGGTGACGATGATCGGGCTGCAGCAGACACTGCAGTCCTCCACGTACTCCTGCAGCGTGACCGAGCAGTCAACGGTAAACTCGATCAGCTCCCAGCAGTAGGGGCATTGCAGCATTGCGGTCTGGACGATTTCCATCGGGAGCCTGCCTGGGCCGCCCACCGGAGCAGCCTGGAAGCGACGCGTGGGTCGACGTACCTATTCTAGGACAACGGATCGGAAATGCAGCCGCCGCACTCGGCGGCGCGCCGCAACAGCAGTTCGCGCTCGCGCTCGTTGCGGGTGAGGCTGGCGGCGCGCTCGAACTCCGCGCGCGCCTCGTCCAGGCGCCCCAGCCTGGAGAGCAGGTCGCCGCGGACGCTCGGCAGCAGGTGATATTGTCGCAGCGCCTCCTCCTCGAGCAGTGCATCCACCCGCTCCAGGCCCGCCGTCGGCCCGAAGGCCATGCCGACCGCCACGGCGCGATTCAGCTCGACCACGGGAGACGGCGCGAGCTGGGCGAGGGCGTCGTACAGTGCCGCGATCCGCTCCCAGTCCGTTTCTTCTGCGCTGCGCGCCTGCGCATGGCAGGCGGCGATGGCCGCCTGCAACGCATACGGGCCGAGCGCGCCCAGGGCTACGGCGCGTTGCAGCGCGGCAAGGCCGCGGTGGATGAGCAGCTGGTCCCAGCTGCCGCGGTCCTGGTCGAGCAAAAGGATCGGCTGTCCGGACGGCGTCGTGCGCGCGCGCAGCCGCGAGGCCTGCAGTTCCATCAGCGCGACGAGGCCGTGCACTTCCGTTTCCACCGGCGCGAACTCCGCGAGGATGCGTCCCAGGCGCAACGCCTCCTCGCACAGGGCGGGCCGCACCCAGTCGTCGCCGGCCGTGGCCGAGTAGCCCTCGTTGAACACCAGGTAGATGACCTCCAGCACCGACGCGAGTCGCCCGGCGAGTTCCGCGCCGCGCGGCACCTCGAACGGCACGCAGGCCTCGCTCAGGGTCCGCTTGGCGCGGACGATGCGTTGCGCCACGGTCGATTCGGGCACCAGGAACGCGCGCGCGATCTCGACCGTGGTGAGGCCGCCGAGCAGGCGCAGCGTGAGCGCCACGCGTGCCTCGGTCGAAAGCACCGGGTGGCAGGCCGTGAAAATCAATCGCAGCAGGTCGTCGCCCACCGGGTCATCGAGGGGCTCCTTCGCGTCGCTGCCGTCCGGCGCCCGCTCGAGCTCGAGTTCATGGCCGAGCTGCTCGTGCTTGACCGCGAGGCGCCTGCTGCGGCGAAAGACGTCGATGGCCCGATGCCTGGCCGTGGCCATGAGCCACGCGCCCGGGTTGTCCGGGACGCCCGCGTCCGGCCAGTTCTCCAGCGCCGCGAGCAGCGCGTCCTGGGCCAGTTCTTCGGCGAGGCCGACGTCGCCCGTGAGGCGCGCGAGACTCGCGATCAGGCGCGGCGACTCGATCCGCCAGACGGCTTCGACGGTGCGGTGTACTTCGGCCTTCTTCACGACCTCGCCCCGCTGTGGCTCAGGTGAAGCACGGCCCGAGTTCGCGCACCTCGACCGTGGCCCACTCGGCCGCCGGGCAGGCGGCCGCGATCTCGACCGCC
Organism: Gammaproteobacteria bacterium; assembly: GCA_035514535.1. Lineage (GTDB taxonomy): Bacteria > Pseudomonadota > Gammaproteobacteria > Steroidobacterales > XN24 > XN24. Next base: position 119,656 of record DATKAZ010000069.1, on the reverse strand, counting down.
TGCGCCTTGTCGGCGCAGTTCAGCAGGAAAAAGCCGCCGACCATTTCCTTGGACTCCGAGAACGGCCCGTCGACCAGCGTGCGTTTGCCTTGCTGCACCTGCACGCGCACTCCCTCGGCATCCGAGCGCAGCGACTGCGAGATCACCAGCAGGCCGCGTTCCTTCAGCGACTCGCTGAAGCGCAGCATGCTGTCGTAGAGTTCGCGCCCTTCCTCCTCGGAGCGCTCGTTGCGCTGGCCGGCGGGCTCGATGATCAGTAATGCGAATGTCATGCGTCTCCTCGCTCCTGTTCACTCGACCAGGTTGATCATCCACGGGATGCCGAAGCGATCGGTGACCATGCCGAAGCGCGGCGACCAGAACGTCTTGTCCAGCGGCATCTGTACCGAGCCGTCCTCGGCCAGCGCCGCGAAAAAGCGGTCGGCGGTGGCCGTGTCCGGCACGCTGAGGGACAACCTTGAAGCCGGCGAAGCCCGGCGCATCCTCGCCGCAACCGTCGGAGGCCATCACCACGGCGCCGCCGACGCGGAAGCTGGCGTGCATCACCTTGTCGCCCCAGTCGGGCGGCACCATGTCGGGCGGCGGGGGCTCGGGACTCTCGCGGTAGCGCATCAGCATTTCGACATCGGCGTCCAGTGCCGTACGGTAGAACTCGATGGCTTCCTCGCAGTTCCCGGGGAAGAAAAGGTAGGGTTGGATTTCCATGACGGCTCCCGAATTCTGGTGGATGAAACTGCAGGCGAATCCTAGGATCCGCCCCGCGCGAGCTTGTCGGCCGCCTCGCGGAGACGCGCCTCCTTGGCCTTGAGTTCGGGGGTGAGGGCGTCGCCGAAATCCTCATCCTCGTACACTGGCCGGATCTCGATCACGCCGTCCTCGCCCGTCGGGTTGGGACAGCGCTTGACCCACTCGATCGCCTCCTCGAGCGAGCGTACCTGCCAGATCCAGAAACCCGCGACCAGTTCCTTCGACTCAGTGAACGGGCCGTCGATGACCGTCCGCCGGGTACCCGAAAATTTCACGCGCGCGCCTTTCGTGCTGGGATGCAGTCCCTCGCCGGCCAGCATGACGCCGGCCTTCACCAGCTCCTCGTTGAATTTCGTCATCGCCTCGAGCAGCTCCTGGCTGGGCATCACGCCCGCCTCGGTGTCGCTGTTGGCCTTGACCATCACCATGCATCGCATCGCAGCATCTCCTCGTAGAAATGAGCCCGGGACCGGCTTTTGGGCCCGGGCCACGCGGGTCCCGAGTCCCGCCCTTATCTCTACGACGAACGAACCGGTGTCGGATCGACATCCCTTGCGATTCTGAAACCATAGCAGCCGTAAGTCGGGAACCGCACCGGGAAGAGTGGCTCGCTGCGGCGCAGCATCAATCGAGGAACTCCCAGCTGGAGGCGCCGTCGAAGTGCCGCACCGGCACACCGGCGAGCTCCGCGGGCGGCAGCATGCGGGCGTTCACGGAGATGCGGCTGTCGGGATCCTTGGCGACGCTTTCATAGTGCGTCAGGCAGCCGCAAATCCTGCAGTGATAGAACTCGATCTCCCGGTCGCCCCACAGATAGGCGCGCGCCGCGTCGGGCGGACTCACGACCCGCGCGGTGGCGCGCGTATGGTGTGCCCAGCGGGCCCCGTAGCGGAAACAGATCGAGCAGTTGCACTCGGTCAGCGTCCGCGGCGCGTGCGGGATCTCGATCCGCACCGCACTGCAGTGGCAGGAGGCTGTCAGCATGGTCGGGTTCCTCGATGATGGCTTGCGCGTTCGTGCTCCATTTATGCCTAGCCGGCTCCGTGCGAGATCGTGGACGAAAACACGTTCAGTACCGCGACGCCGGCCACGATCAGGCCGATGCCGACGATGGCCGCGGTGTCGAGGACCTGGCCGAACACCGCCCAGCCGATGAGCGCGATCAGGGCCATGCCGGCCCCGGCCCACACGGCGTACGCGATACCCACCGGCATGGTCCTGAGCGTAAGCGACAGGAAATAGAACGCGATCGTGTAACTCGCGACGACCGCCAGCGAGGGAGTGAGGCGGGTGAAGCCATCGGAGCTCTTCAGGAACGAGGTGCCGACGACCTCGGCCACGATCGCGATAGACAGGTACAGCCATGGTGACATCAGGGGTCTCTCCGGTCATCGAGTGCCGCGTAGGCGCGCACCGGGAACGTGCCCATGCCCACTACCCGGGGCGGCGCCGCATTGAAGCGAAATCCGGAGCGCGGCAGGGCCGCGAGGCCGGTGAGATGCTCGACGATCGGGATTCCCGCGCTAAGCAACGCCGAGTGCACAGGCCGCGTGCCGCCGCTCGTGTCGTCGATGTTCAACGAGTCGATTCCGACCAGGGCGGCGCCCCGCTCGAGCAGGTGGCGGGCGGCGTCCTCGGTCAGGAACGGGTGGCCCTCAAAATAGGCATCCGTGCCCCAGTGCCGGTCCCAGCCCGTGTGGACGAGGACCGCGCAACCCTCGACCTCGCTCGAGCTGAACGCAGCGATATCGATGGCGCGGTGGGCCGAGCCCGTGACGTCGACGACGATCCCGGGCAGGTCGACGATGCGCTCGAGCCCGACCCGCGACAGGTCGTCGCCGTCGCGATAGCGATGGTACGGCACGTCCATGTAGGTCCCAGTGTTCGCCACCATGTCGATCCGCGCGATGTTGAACTCTGTGCCCTGCGCGTAATGCGCGCGCGATGCGTCGAACGACAGGTGATCGCAGATCAGCGGTGCCGGCAGGCCGCGGTAGGTGATCATGCCGCTGGTAATCGCGTGGCTCAGGTCCACGAGCCGTTGCCGGGTCATCTCAGTCTACCCGGCGGCCAGCGTGAACGCGGGCACGATCAGTCGGCGACATGCACCGGATCGCAGCGGACTTCGGTCTTGACGGAATTCGCAATGAAGCAGGCGTCGTGGGCCTCGTGGTGCATGTGCCGGATCTCCTGCGGGGCGGGACGCTTCTCGCCGGAAAAACGCACCTCCGGGCGCAGGGTGACGAGGGTCATCGCCATGCGGCCGTCCCCGTCCCGGCCGAGGCGCCCGACCGGCATATCGAAATAGCGGTCTACGCGGAAGCCGTACTTCGCGGCGATCGCGAGGAACCACAGCATGTGGCAGGCGGAGAGCGAGGCGACGAAGGCCTCCTCCGGGTCCACGGCTGCCGGATCCGCGCCCGGCGGCGGCACAATCCGCGGCGAGGCCGAGCCCGGCACGTCGATGCCGCCGTCGAAGCGCAGCAGGTGGCGGCGGCTGTAGCGGCCGTCGACGAACTCCTGCTCGCCACGCTCCCAGAGCACCTCCGCGGTGTACTCGCCCATGGTCAGGCGGAGTAAGTCTTCGGTTCCGCCATGCTCCCCCCTCGCGATCCCGTCAGCCGGCCCTGGTCGCGGCTTCCGCATCCGCCTCGGCGTCGGCCGCCTCGGCCTCCAGGTCGGCCGCGTCCTGGTCGGCCACCACTTTGGCGATTTCACCGCGCCGGCGCTCCGCCTCGAGATCGCTGTCCGCCAGTGGCGCCTTGACGATGATCTCGTAGAGATCCTTGCGCCTATCCTTCAGGTTGGTGACGCTGCCGATCTCGTGCAGTTCCTTCAGCAGGTCCATGTCGAGGTCGGCGATCACCGTCATTTCCGTGTTCGGTGTGGTTTCCGCCTTGATCGAATTCGTCGGGAAGGCGAAGTCCGCGGGCGTGAAGATCGCGGACTGGCCATATTGCACGTCCATGTTATGCACCTGCGGCAGGTTGCCCACGGAGCCGGCGATCGCCACGTAGCACTCGTTCTCGATGGCGCGCGCCTTGGCGCAGATGCGCACCCGCATGTAGGCGCTCTGCGTGTCCGTCAGGAACGGCACGAACAGGATATGCATGTTCTGGTCGGCGCAGATGCGCGCGAGCTCCGGGAATTCCACGTCGTAGCAGATCAGGATCCCTATCCGGCCGCAGTCGGTGTCGAACACGGGGACGCGGTCCCAGCCGGACATGCCCCAGATGGAGATCTCGTCAGGCGTCGGGTGGATCTTGCGCGACTGGTCCCAGGTGCCGTCGCGGCGCAGCAGGAAGCTGACGTTGTAGAGACGCTCGTTCTCGACCAGCGGCATGCTGCCGGCGATGATGTTGATGTTGTAGGACACGGCCAGCTCGAGGAACCGCTTGCGAATCCACTCGGTGTGCCTGGAGACCTCGCGAATCGCCTTGGGCTCGTCGAGGTTGTTGAACTCGGCCATGAGCGGCGCGTTGAAGAACTCCGGGAACAGGATGAAGTCGGCCTTGTAGGCCGAGATCGCGTCGACAAAGAACTCGACCTGGCTCATCAGCGCCTCGCGGTCCGCGAACAGCCGCATCTGCCATTGCACGAGCCCGATGCGCACCACGCTGCGCGGCCGGTTGATGAGCTTCGCCGGCTTGTCCTCGTAGTAGATGTTGTTCCACTCGAGCAGCGTCGCGTAGCCGAGCGACTGCGTGTCCTTTTGCAGGTAGTTGCGCAACAGCTTCTTCACGTGGAAGCCGTTGGAAATCTGGAAGGTGAGCGTCGGGTCGTAGATGTTCTTCAGCCGCACCTGCTCGATGTACTCGCGCGGCGTCATGCGCTCCGCGTACTTCTCGTAGTTCGGAATGCGCCCGCCGGCCATGATGGCGCGCAGGTTGAGATTCTCGCACAGCTCCTTGCGCGCGTCGTAGAGGCGCCGCGCGAGGCGCATGCCGCGGTACTCGGGGTGGACGAACACCTCGATGCCGTACAGCACGTCACCTTCGGGATCGTGCGTCTTGAAGGTGTGATCGCCGGTGATGTCGCGGAAGGTGTGGCGGTCGCCGAACTCCTCGTAGTCGACGATCAGCGACAGCGCGGAGGCCACGACCTGGCCGTTGACCTTGACGCACAGCTGGCCCTCGGGGAACAGCTCGAGCAGTTTCTCGATGGCCGCGTGCGGCCAGTAGTCGCCACCGAGGTCCGCGTAGGCCTCCTCCATGGCCTTGCGCAGCTCGCTGTAGTCGGCCAGCTCGAGGTTGCCGAGTTCAATTTTCATGCTGGATTCTTCGCTCAAGGGCCCGCCGCCTGTTGTCGTGTCACCGTACAGGGTACTGCCGCGCGCGCCGCTCGGCCAGCCGGGGGACACTCAGGGGACACTGCTTTCAAGCTGTGTCCCCTTCTTGAGCCAGCCCCCGGGGACATTGCTCCGCAGGAGCTGTGTCCCCTTCTTCGCTGCTGGACCGCGGGACCGCGCCGTCATAGGCTCCCTTCGCTCAAGAAATTTCAATATCGCTCAGTGAGCCTATGACGTCCCAATCCCGCTGCCCCGTCGACGAGGTCAGCTTCACCGGGTCGCTGCCTGGGCGAAACCGCGGCCGCGCTGCTGCGGCGCCGGCTGACGACGTCAACCCCATCGACAGCGCAGCGGGATCGGAACGTCACATGCTCGCCGCGCGGCATAAGATTTCCAAGCGCGGGGAGCATGTGACGGTTCGGTCCCGCGGTCCAGCGAGCAAACTGAATAAGGGGACACAGCTTGAAAGCAGTGTCCCCCGCAGGGAGGGACGTCAGACCAGGTGGTCGGCGACGTAGCGGGCCATCGCCTCCTCGGGGAAGATCACCTCGACATGGCCGAGCTTGCGCAGGATCTTCGCGTGCAGCGTGTCGATGCCCTTGACGATGACGCGCGGGGCGCCGAGCTCGAGCACGTACATCGTCGCGACGATGCTGCGGTTGGCATGATCGCCGAGCGAGATGAACACCGCCGTGGCATCCGCCAGGTCGAGCGCCTTCAAGACCTCCTCGTCGGCGCCGTCGGCCACCAGCGCGTTGGCGAGGCAGTCCTGCACTCGCTGTACCGCCGCCTCGTCGAGATCGACGCCCGTGACGCGGTGGCCGTGCTTCGCAAGGCGGCGGGCGAGGGCGGAGCCGAAGTGGCCGAGCCCGATGACCACGAACCTGGAATGCTTCTCAGCCAACGATCACCTCGCTTTCCGGATACCGGATCTTCGGCCCCTGCGGGCTGCGCAGCAGCACGGATACCATGGCCAGCGGCCCCACGCGACCGAGCAGCATCATCACTACGAGCACGATGCGCGCGGCCTCGCCGAGCTCGCCGGTGATTCCGGTGGACAGACCCACGGTGCCGAGCGCCGAGACCGCCTCGAAGACCATGTCCATGAAATGCCCGCCGGCAGCGGCATGCGGCCGGTCGTACATCTCGAGCACCAGCAGCAGCATGATCCCGATCACCAGCACCAGAGCATAGACGGCGACGACGGCGGCCGCCGTGGCGAGGACGCGCTCCGGCACGCGCAGCCCGAAGGCCGCCGTCTGCCAGCGCCGCCGCGCGAGCGCCACGCCCTCGAGCGCCAGCACGGCGACCGAGGTGACCTTGACGCCGCCGGCGGTCGAGCAGGAGTTGCCGCCGACGAACATCAAGAGCAGCAGGAAGAACAGCGACGGATAGGCGAACTGCTGCACCGGCACCGTGGAGAAGCCGGCGCTGCGGGCGGTGACGCTCTGGAACAGGGCGTTCATCGCCGCCTGGCCTGCCGGCATCGATTCGAGCGCCCCGCCGCGCTCGACCAGCCAGATCGCGAGCGCCCCGCCGGCCAGCAGGATCGCGCTGGCGGTGAGCACCAGGCGCGTGTGCAGCCGCAAACTGCGCCGGTCCGGGCTGGCGCGGCTCAGGTGCAGGATGTCCAGCAGCACGGGAAAGCCGAGGCCGCCGGCGACGATCAGCGCGGCCATCGTCAGGATGACGGCCGGCTCGCCCGACCACGGTGCGAGGCTGGCGTCCTGCAGCGTGATGCCCGCGTTGCAGAAGCCCGAGACCGCGTGGAAGACCGCCCACCACAGCACTTGCGTGAACGGCCCGTCACCGAGCCGCGCGAGCAGCAGGACGCCCGCGCCGAGGGCCTCGAGGGCCAGCGTGACGGTCAATACCAGCAGGATGAGGCGACCGACGTCCGCGCCGAGCGGCGCACCGAGCGTCTCCCTGGTGAGGACGTGGAAGCGCACTGGCTGGCGCCCGGTGAGGCTGACGAACAGCAGGGTGCCGATGGACATCACGCCGAGCCCGCCGAGCTGGATCAGCAGCAGGACGACGCCCTGGCCCATGAAGCTCAGGTCGGTCTCGAGGGAGGTCACCATCAGGCCCGTGACCGACGCCGCGCTGGTGGCGGTGAACAGGGCGTCCGTGAAACTGAGCGCGGCGGTGCCCGCATCGCGGCACGCGGGGAGCAGCAGCAGCAGGGTGCCGGCGGCGATGAGGCCGAGGTACCACGCGAACAGGATGCGCGCCGGGTAGTCGGCGAGGGTGCCGACAAACCTGACCAGGCCGGCTTGCATGGTCGTGCCGCCTAGCCGCTAGGCGTCCGCCGCGAGCGTGATCGCCTCGTCCGCCAGCATGACCGGGATGCCGTCGCGCACGGGATAGGCGCGCGCGCCGTCGGCCGTCAGCAGCGCGGCCTCCAGCGGCGCCTCGACCTTGCGGCCGTCGGCATGCTGCAGCTCGCCCGCGGCGATCGCGGCGTTGAGTTCGCGCAGCCGGTCCTTCGGCGCGACCGTGACGGGTTCACGGCTCACCGGGCAGCGGAGGATTTCGAGCAGCTTGCGGTCGATCATGGCGAGGATTCCTCCAGTTCAGCGTTCGCCGCGCCGCACGAACGCGGCGAACAGGTAGGCGATACCCGCGAGCACGATGATCACAGGGCCCGAGGGCAGGTCCGGCGCGTAGGAGATGGCGAGCCCGGTGGCGGTGAACGCCATGCCGAGCAGCACCGCGAGGCCCATCATGGTGGCGAGCGCGTGAGTGAAGCGCCCGGCGATCGCCGCGGGGAGGGTCATCAGCGCGATCACCAGGATGAGGCCGACGACCTGGATCAGCATCACCACCGTGAGCGCCACCAGCACCAGCAGCAGCAGGTAATAACGCTCGACCTTGAGGCCGCGCACGCGCGCGAACTCCGGGTCGAAGCACACGGCAAGGAACTGGCGGAAGAACAATGCCGTCAGGCCGAGGATCACGACGTCGAGCGCCGCGATCAGCTTGAGGTCGCTGCTCGTCATCATCAGCAGGTTGCCGAACAGGTAGCCCATCAAATCGACGCTGTAGCCGGGCGTCTTGGCGATGAACAGGATGCCGACCGCCATGCCGAGCGCCCAGATCGCGGATATGGCGGTGTCCTCGCGCTCCGCGAAGCGCAGCTTCACCCAGCCGATGACGAGCGCCGCGATCACGGCGGCCACCAGCGCGCCCGCCAGCGGCTCGGCGCCGAAATACCAGGCGATGCCCATGCCGCCGAGCACCGCATGGGCGATCGCGCCGGCGAGCAGGCTGATGCGCTGCACGACGACATAGCTGCCCACCACGCCGCAGCCGATGCTCGCCAGCAGCCCGCCGGCGAGCGCGCGCTGCAGGAACTCGTGCTCCATGAGTGCCTGGAAAAATTCCATCAGGCGTCGCCCGGCGGGGCGGAATGGTGGTGGTGCGCATGGTGCACGGCACGCACCGGGTGGCCGTACAGCTCGTTGATGACTTCGCCGGTGAGCTCCGACGTGCCGTGGCAGATCAGCGTGCGGCTGATGCAGGCGACGCGCTGCACGAAGCCCGTGACGAAGCCCACGTCGTGGGACACGAGCACCACGGCCATGCGATTCGTGAGCCTGGCGAGCAGCGCGAAGATGTCCTCCTCGGCCCGCTGGTCGAGGTTGGAGGTCGGCTCGTCGAGCAGCAGCAGGTGCGGCTCGGCGGCGAGGGCGCGGGCGATCAGCACGCGTTGCAGCTCGCCACCGGACAGCGCGCTCAGCGGCCGCTCCGCGAGCGCGCCGAGTTCCGTCTCCTCGATGGCACGCGCCGCGGCCTTGCGATCCGCGGCGCTCCAGCGCAGGCCGAAGCCGCCGCCGAGCCGGCCGAGCAGCACGGCCTGGGCTACGGTGATCGGGAACTGGCGCGGGAACAGCGCGAACTGCGGCACGTAGCCGATCTCGTCGCGCGCCTCGTGCGGCGCGCGGCCGAACACCTGCACCATGCCCCTGCGGGGCCTGAGCAGGCCCGCGGCCAGTTTCAGCAAGGTGCTCTTGCCGCCGCCGTTGGGACCGATCAGGCCGATCAGTTCCTGCGGGCCGATCTCGAGCGTGACGTTTTCGACCACGTCCGGCCCGTCGCCGTAGCCGAAGCTCACGTCCTGGAAGGACAGTGAGGCCGTCACCGCGCGGCTCCGGGGGCCGGGCCCGCGAGGGCCGCCGCAATGCGCTCCGCGACCCGGCGCAGGTTGTCCGCGTAGTCGAGCGCCAGCGGGTCGGCGGTGACGACCTGCGCGCCCAGGGCCTGCGCGACGGCCCTGGCGCTGCGCTGGCTGAACTGGTCCTGCACGAACACCGCCCGCGCGCCGGTCTCGCGGCCGCGCCGGATGACTTCCGCGAGCCCGCGCGGCCCCGGTTCTCGCCCGCCGGTCTCGATTGGCACCTGCACGAGTCCGTAGGCGTCGGCGAAGTAGCCCCACGAAGGATGGAACACGATGAACGCCCGCCCCCGCACCGGCGCGAGCAGCGCGGCGAGCTCCTCGTGCAGCGCCAGCAGTTCCGCTTGCAGCGCGGCCGCCGCCGCGGCGTAGCCGGCCGCGCCGGCCGGGTCGAGGCGCGCGAGCGTGTCCGCGATGCGCGCCGCCATGCGGGCCGCGAGCCGCGGGTCCGTCCAGGCGTGTGGGTCGCTGCGGCCCGCGTGGTCGTGCGCGTCGCCATGCGACCCGTTGTCCTCGATGTCACGCAGCGGCAGGCCCTCGGCGAGCGGCACGATTTCGAGCCCCGGCCGGTCGCGCGTGATTCTTGCCAGCCAGGTGTCCTCGAAGTGCACGCCCATCGTGAACCAGGCGCGGGCGCCGTCAAGCGCGGCGAGCGTGGCCGGGCCGGGGGAATAGGTCGCCTCGTTGTCGCCCGGCTGCACGAGGGTCAGCACCTCGACCCGGTCGCCGGCGATGCGCTCCACGAGGAATTGCTGCGGCAGGATGCTGACCGCGACCTGCAGCGGGGCATCCTGCGCTGCCGGGAGGTGCAGCGGGGCCAGCGACAGCAGACAGGCGACCAGGAGCGACTTCGGGGGCATCGGGCCATTCTACCGCGCCGGTCAAGTCAGGCAGGCGTTTTCGGCTCGGGTAGAATGCTCCGCCTCGAAAGGAGAGCGCATGAACGCACAACCGTCACCGTCGGCCACGGCCCGCCGACTCGAATCGCGGCTGCGCAGCCAGGTGGGCAAGGCCATCGAGGACTACGGCATGATCGCCGACGTCGATCGCGTCATGGTCTGCCTGTCCGGCGGCAAGGACAGCTACGCGATGCTGAGCCTGCTGCTGGCGCTGCGCCGCGCTGCGCCCGTGTCCTTCGAGCTCGTCGCGGTCAACCTCGACCAGAAGCAGCCCGGCTTCCCGGCCGACGTGCTGCCCGGGTACCTCGAGGCGCTGGGCGTGCCGTACCACGTCATCGAGCAGGACACCTACAGCGTCGTCAAGCGCGTGATCCCGATCGGCAAGACGACCTGCGGGCTGTGCTCGCGGCTGCGGCGCGGCGCGCTCTACAGCTACGCGGCCGAGCACGGCTATACGAAGATCGCCCTCGGGCACCACCTCGACGACATCATGGAGACGCTGTTCCTGAACCTGTTCTTCGGCGGCACGCTCAAGGCCATGCCGCCGAAGCTGCAGAGCGACGACGGGCGCAACGTCGTCATCCGGCCGCTGGCCTATTGCCGCGAAAGCGAACTCGCGCGCTACGCCCGGGCGATGGACTTCCCGCTGATCCCCTGCAACCTGTGCGGCAGCCAGGAAAACCTGCAGCGCAAGGAGATCAAGGCCATGCTGGCTGACTGGCAGCGGCGCTTCCCGGGACGGCTCGAATCCATCGCCGCGGCGCTGGGCAACGTCGCGCCCTCGCAGCTGATGGACAACAGGCTGTTCGACTTCGTGTCGCTGGGCGTCAGAACCGCGGAGGTCGCGGCGCCCGCGGGCGCGCCTCGTTGATCTTCAGCGCCCGGCCACCCATCTGGTGGCCTTCCAGGGCCTTGATGGCGTTGTCGGCACCGTCGTCTTCCATATCGACGAACGCGAAGCCGCGCGGCCGGCCGGTTTCTCGATCGCTGACGATCTTGACCGACTCGACTTCGCCGAACGGCGAGAACAGGCCGCGTACTTCTTCTTCGGTAGCGGTAAAGGGCAGGTTGCCCACGTAGATTGACTTCATCGCAAGAGGCTCTCAGGAACGGAACAGGGTCACAGGCGCCGTCGCCCGACGACGCGCCCTGAGCATAGTACAGCCGGCGGAATGCGCAAAGCGGCCACCGTTGCCGCCGCCGGCCGGCCGTACCGCCGGTGTGGCTGCGATATAGTTGGGCGCGCGACGCCGCCTGATCCCGGGAGACGCTGAATGAAGCCTGCACTCGTGTGCGCGTGCCTGGCCGCGCTGTTCCTTTTCTTTGCCTCGGCCGCGGCCCTCGCTGCCGCGCCGCCGCTGTCGATGGAGGACGTGTTCTCGCTGGAGTACGCGGAGGACCCGCGCATCTCGCCCGATGGCCGGCGCATCGTCTACGTGCGGCGCGCGGCGGATCGCATGACGGATCGCGTGGGCGGCTCGTTGTGGACGGTCGGTACGGACGGCGGGCGACATCGGCCGCTGGAGACCGGCTTCGACGCCGTCACCCATCCCCGCTGGTCGCCCGACGGCGCGCGCCTCGCCTGGATCGGCACACGCGACAAGGAGACCCGCATCTGGATGCGCTGGATGGACAGCGGCGAGTCGGCCGCGATCAGCGATCCGGGCGGCAAGCCGGACAGCCTCGCCTGGGCGCCGGACGGCAGCGCGCTCGCCTTCACCATGCACGTCAAGGCGGAGCGCGAGGCGCCGGCCCGCCTGCCGGAGAAGCCCGAGGGCGCGGAGTGGGCGCCCGCGTTCAAGGTCATCGACACCTTCATCTACCGCGCCGACGGCCGCGGCTATCTCGAGCCGGGCTACAGCCACGTGTTCGTGGTGCCGTCCGAGGGCGGCACGCCGAGGCAGGTGACAGAAGGCGACTTCAACCACCAGGGCGAGCCGGCCTGGCTGCCGGGGGCGGAGCAGCTCGTGATCTCCGCCAATCGGCGCGAGGACGCCGACCTGGAGCCGCTCGATTCGGATCTCTGGCTGGTGTCGGTTACCGACGGCGGCCTGCGCCGGCTCACGACGCGGTTCGGGCCGGACCGCAGCCCGGCGGTCTCGCCGGACGGGCGCCGCGTCGCCTTCACGGGCTTCGACGACAAGCTGCTGGGCTACCACGACGAGCGGCTGTACGTGCTGGACCTCGACAGCGAGGAGGTCACCGAGCTCAGCGGCGGGCTCGACGCCGGCGTGCGCGCGCCGGCCTGGGGCAACCGCGGCCGCAGCCTCTATTTCCTTTACGACGTCGAGGGCCGCACGCGGCTCGGGCGGATCGAGCCGGGGCGTAACGACGTGGCCACGCTCGCGGCGGACGTCGGCGGCACGTCGCTCGGCCGGCCGTATTCGAGCGGCAGCTTCACGGTGACCGACCAGGGCGCATTCGCCTACACCATGACGGCGCCGGAATTCCCGGCGGAGGTCGCCGCCGGCGACGGGCGTCGCGTGCAGCGCCTGACCCGCTTGAACGACGACCTGCTGCCGTTTCGGGAACTCGGCAAGGTCGAGGAATTCTGGACGGAGTCCGCCTTCGACCAGCGCCGCATCCAGTCGTGGCTGGTGCTCCCGCCGGGCTTCGATCCGGCCAGGAAGTGGCCGCTGATCCTCGAGATCCATGGCGGGCCGTATGCCAACTACGGGCCGCGGTTCTCCGCCGAGATGCAGCTTTACGCGGCGGCCGGCTATGTCGTGCTGTACTCCAATCCGCGCGGCAGCTCGAGCTACGGCCAGGCGTTCGCCGACCTGATCGAGGACAACTACCCGGGCGAGGACTACGACGATTTGATGAGCGCGGTGGACGCGGTCGTCGCCCGCGGCTACGTCGACCCGGAACGACTGTATGTCACCGGTGGCAGCGGCGGCGGCGTGCTCACCGCCTGGATCGTCGGCAAGACCGACCGCTTTCGCGCCGCCGCGTCGGTCAAGCCGGTGATCAACTGGTCGAGCTTCGTTCTCACCGCGGACATGTACAGCTTCTTCTCGCGCAACTGGTTCCCGGCGAAGCCCTGGGAGCAGCCCGAGGAATACTGGCGCCGCTCGCCGCTGTCGCTGGTCGGCAACGTCAAGACGCCGACCATGCTGATGACCGGTGAAGACGACCACCGCACGCCGATCTCCGAGAGCGAGCAGTTCTACCAGGCGCTCCGGCTGCGCGGCGTGGACACGATGCTGGTGAGGGTGCCCGGCGCGCCGCACCACATCGCGGCCCGGCCCACGCACCTGATGGCCAAGGTGGGAAACATTCTGGCGTGGTTCGAGCGCTACGATGGAGAGTCGGGCACAGCATCCGGGGACGAGTGATACGAAGGTCATGAGCCGGCATCCTTAGGTAGCGTCAAACCGGCATTTCCTTGATCGGAGAATCGAACTACCATATGATGGTTTGAGCAAACTTAAAAGGCTAATAAGTAGGCTTAAACTAACATGTCGAACACGAGCAGAATCATCGACTCGCCCCCGGCCGCCGTCGAGGAGGCGCTCAAGCAGCTCGGTCGGAATATTCGCACGGCGCGACTGCGCCGCAGGCTGCGGATGGAGGACGTGGCCGAGCGGATGGGCGCGTCGCGTTTCACCGTCTCCGATCTCGAAAAGGGCAAGCCCGGCACGTCCGCGGCCGCCTATTTCGGGGCGTTATGGGCGCTCGGCCTGCTGGAGCAGGCCCGCGACCTCGCCGATCCCGACCGCGACCAGGAAGGCAAGGTGCTTGAAAGCGCTCGGAGCCCCAGACAGGCGCGCCGCCTGCGGGGTCTCGACAATGACTTCTGAGCGCGAGTGCTTCGTCTACATCGTCTTGCGGGGTGCGACAGACTTCGTGACCGCCGGGCGCTTCCGTATCGCCGCAACTCGCGAGGGGACGCCCCGAGGCGAGTTCGTTTACGGGCGCAAGTATCTGCGCCGCAGTGACGCCGTGGAATTCGACCCGGTCGAGCTCCGGCTTGCGCCGCAGATCTACGAGACCGGCCGCATGGGAGGGTTCTTCGGCGCCATTCGCGACGCCATGCCCGACTACTGGGGCCGCCTCGTCATCGGGAAACATGCAGGCCGCGCGGGGCTTGAGGAGTTCGACTACCTGTTGGAGGGCGCGGACGACCGGGCGGGCGCGCTCGGTTTCGGGCTGAATGCAGAGCCGCCCGCGCCCCGGCGGCAGTTCAATCGCACGCTTGACCTTGAGCGCCTTCAAACGGCCGCTGACGCGCTGATCGCGGGCAACCCCGCGCAGGCGGGTTCTGCTGCCGAGCAGGTGCAGGAACTGCTACTCGAAGTCACGTCGCTGGGCGGCGCCCGGCCGAAGGCCGTAGTGCGGGACGATCATGCACTCTGGATCGCGAAATTCAGCAGGCATGATGATCGCTGGAACCAGCCGCGCATCGAGCATGGCCTGCTCGCGCTCGCGCGGGAATGCGGCATCAGCACCGCGGCGAGCCGCGTCGAAAACGTTGCGGCCCGCGACGTACTGCTCGTGCGGCGCTTCGACCGCCACTGGGGCGGCGAAGGCTATTACCGTCACCGGATGGTCAGCGCGCTGACGCTGCTGCAGACGGATGACAGCCAGGCCGGCCGCGCGCGCTGGTCCTACCTGCTTCTTGCCGACGAGGTCAGGCGCGTCAGCCAGTCGCCCGCCGAAGACCTGCGCGAACTCTTCACGCGCATGTGCTTCAACGCGGCAGTATCGAATCTCGACGATCATCCGCGCAATCACGCCGTGCTCGCGAAGGGCGGAGGCTGGCGCCTGAGCCCGGCATACGACCTGACGCCGATACCGTCGGTCGCCGTCGAAAACCGCGATCTCGCGATGGCGTGCGGGCCGGTCGGCCGGTCCGCCAACAAGGCGAATCTCCTCGCCGGCGCCGGCCGCTTTCTCCTTGACGAGCAAGAGGCCGAAACCATCTTCACGCGGGTGACGGACACCGTCCGCGCCTCCTGGCATGCGACGATGCGCCGGGCGGGCGTGAGCGACGATGACTGCGCAGCGATCCGCAGCGCCTTTGTCTATGAGGGTCTTTGACTATGTTGCAACATGCCCAAATTGGGCATGTTGCAATCAGGAACCTTGATTGCCTCCGGTGGCTCGGCGGCGGAACTGATCCCGGCGGTGCTGCGCTGGCGGAGCATGTCGGGCGCAGCGCAATCGCCCTAGCCGGGCTTTTCCTCGTCACCCGCCTGGCGGGCCGCAGCGTCTTCGGCGGGTTCCGCTGCATCGCCATCACCGGCCTCGGGCGACTGACGCCCACCGAAGCGTCCGAGCGTCTGCGCATCCACGGAGCGCAGGTGCAGGTCGCGCTGCGGGAAGGGAATTTCCATGCCGGCCGCGTAGAGCGCGTCGTGCACCGCCAGCGTCACGTCGCTCTTGATCGTGAGGTAATTGTCGAAGTCGTCTGACCAGGCGCGCAGCGAGAAGTCCAGCGAGCTGTCGCCGAAGCCCAGGAACCGCGCGTTTGGCTCGGGAGTCTCGAGCAGGCGCTCGTCGGCCTTGGCGACCTTCAGCAGCAGTTCGAGCACCTTGTGGGGGTTCGTGCCGTAGGCGACGCCCACGAGGATTTCCATGCGCCGCCGCATGTCCGACAGCGTCCAGTTGGTGACCTCGTTGGAAATCAGGTTGGCGTTCGGCACGATGACTTCGGCGCCGTCGAAGGTGCGCACCGTGCTGGAGCGCACGCCGATGCGCGTCACCTTGCCGAACATCGAGCTGAACTCCACGGTGTCGCCGGACTGGATCGGGCGCTCGAAGGCGAGGATCAGCCCCGAGACGAAGTTGTTGATGATGTTGGTCAGTCCGAAGCCGATGCCCACGGAGAGCGCGCCGACGATCAGGGCGAAGCGGTCGAGCTGGATGCCCGCCGCCGCCACGGCGAGCACGAAGGCGATGCCGAGCACCAGGTAGTTGACCAGCATCGAGACGGTGGCGGCCACGCCGCGCGGCAGGGTGACGCGCGGGAACACATCCACGCTCAGCACGAACCGCAGCGCGCGTGATGCAAGCAGGCCGAGCCAGATCGCGAGGCCGAAGCCCAGCACGTCCCCCAGCGAGATCTCGACCGTGCCGATGGAGACACTGCTGAAGAGCATGGCGGACAGGGCGCCGCCGAGCACGCCGTCAATGCGGAACAGGCGGGCGGTGGTCAGCAGCCAGGCCACGAGCGCGATCAGCGGCAGGATGCGCATGATCCAGTGGTCTACGACCGAGCTGTGCCAGCGCACCAGGTTGAAGTGCTGCAACGGGCGCGTCTGGAACAGCGCGATGATCATGGCGCGCGTCACGACGACGCCGGCGAACAGCACGATCGCCACGAAGGCGCTGCTGATCACGGCATTCGTCAGCAGGCCCGACAGTGTCACGAGGCCGCCGATGTTGGCGAAGATCGCCGCCGCCAGCACGATGAGGCTGAGCCGCGTCGCGAGCCGTGCGGCGCGCCACCAGCGGCCGGCCTCGAGCGCCGCGGCGCGGCCGGCGGGCTTGAAGATCCACGCGACCGCGGCGGCCGCGGATGCAGTGAGCAGCAGCAGGCCGTAGCGCTCCAGCTCAGTGCCCACGCCCAGCAGCCCGTTCAGTTTCAGCAGCAGGTACAGTCCGGCGAGGACGTACAACGCACCGCGCAACGCCGGCGCGACGATCAGCGGCAGCACCCTCAGCAGCGGCAGGATCAGCAGCAGGGCGAACAACTCCCGCAGGACGACGGGCGCATCCGGGTAGAGCCACGGGCCGACGAGGATCGCGAGCACGAGCGCTGCGGCGAGCGGATGTCGGAATACGGCCAGCGGCGTGGCGAGGTCGGGCTTCTCCTCCGTCCAGGCGCGCACCTTGCGGGCGAGGGTCGCGAATGCACCCAGCAGCAGCACGAGCAGCGCGAAATGCACCAGGACATTGCCCTGGCGCTCGAGCAGGTATGCGCGCAGGGCCTGCCAGTCGGCCAGCCAGGCCTCTTGCGACGCCGCGAATGCCAGCGACGAGGTATCGCTCTTCCACAACGGCGGGTGCTCGGGCTGGAACAGGGCGATGCGCGCCTGGGCGAGCTCCGCCTGGATGACGGCCTCGCGCTCGGCGATGATCGACAGCCAGTCGTTGAGCGTGCTCTGCAGCACGAGGATCTCGTCCTGGCGCGCGCCGAGCCGCGTGGCGGCGTCGCGCAGCGCCGCCTGGAGGTTCCTGCTGCCGGCCAGGATCTCCGCCGGCAGTTCGCGCGCCGTCACGTCTTCCTCGGTCATCGACCAGGAGCGGCGCGCGAGCGACAGGTCGGCACGCCAGCCGGACAGCTCCGCCGCCCGCCGCCCCAGCGTGGTCTGCCAGGCGCTGATCGTTCTGCGCAGGCTGGCGACTTGCTCCAGCGCCCCTTCCAGGCTGCGCAGGTCGATGCGCGCCAGGCTTTCGCTGAGGCTTCGCTCGCCGAGCTGGTCGATCTGTGCGGCCAGGGCCGACATCTGGGCGCGGATGGCGTCAATATCGGCATGCGGCCGGGCGGCCTCCGTCGCACGGCGCGCGAGTTGACGGGACTGTTCCATCTGCGCCGGGATGCGTTCGGCCTGGATCACGGCCGGCTCGGCGCGCGCGGGGCCGTTCTCCGCGCGCGCCTCGCTGCTGTCGCCGCGCGGCTCGGGTGAAATGCCCAGGCCCGGGACGAGCTGCCCGTAGGCGGGCGCGCTGCCGGCCAGGCACCAGGCCAGCCACAGCAGCAGGCCGGGCAACAGCCGCGGCGCGGGCCGGGCGGTCGGGCTCGGGTTACGGTGGCTCGCGGTGCTCATCCAGGCTGCCTAGGGGCTCTCCGGTTGCAGGGTCATCATCAGGGGCCCGGCATCATAGCCGAGCGCCGGCAGCCTGCCGACGATTTCCTCGAAAGTCGCGGCGTCCAGCCGCGGCGAGCGGGACAGGATCCACAGGTAGCGGCGCGACGGCTCGCCTACCAGCGCCCACTCGTAGTCCGGCCCGAGGCCGAGCACCCAGTACTCGCCGTAGAACGGCCAGAAGAAGGACACCTTCAGCTTGGCATTGGTGTCGCGGTCCACGACCTTGGCGCGCCCCTCGGCCTCGCGCAGTTCGCCGTCGAGCGTCTCCACGCGGCACTGGTTGAGCACGCGGATCCCGCCGCCGTCACGCGGGCTGTAGGTGGCGCGCGTCGTAACGCAACCCTCCTGGAACGGCGCCGGGTAGCGCGCGATCTCGTACCAGGTGCCGAGGTAACGGTCGAGGTCGACATGCTCGACCGTCGGCAGCGGCGCATGATCGCCGCCGCAGCCTGCCAGGGTCATGGACAGCAGCCCGACCGCGAGCAGGCGCAGCGGGAGACTCATCCGAGCAGCCAGACGACGGCCAGGCCGAGCAGCGCGGCGAAACCGAGTCCCAGCCCCGCGGCCAGGAACGGGCGGTCCTCGATCAGGCCGACCAGCACACCGCGCCGGCTGGCTACGGCGCTCGGCTCCCCGGCGCGCGCCAGTTCGGTCTCCACCTCGAGGATCCGTTGTGCCTGGCCGGCGGCCTCGCGTGCGCCCGCCATGTTCATCTCCGGGAACAGCCCCAGGGTGCGGCGCCGCGCGTAGCCGCCGGCGGAATACACCAGCACCCAGCACTTGGTGCCGTTCGGGAACACCGAGAACACCAGGCCCTCGCCGAGCGGCGTGTCGTAGCGGCGCGGCTTCGGCGGCAGGTCCCGAAAATAGTCGTCGGTGAGGGTGGTCATGACTTCGTCTCCTCCGTCGCCGCGACGGCGTCCTTCTCGTCACTGTGAAACAGGAACGCCAGCTCCCGCTCGGCCTCCCTGATGGTCTGCACGAGGCGCCCCTCGTCCTGGTCGACGGCGCGCTCCCGTTCCAGCAGCGTCTCGTCGAAGCGCCGGAACTGGCGGATGCTGTCGCCGGCCCGCTCCGGCGGGTCGCCGAGGGCGAGCAGCAGGTTTTCCGCCATCTCCAGGCTGGACACG
Source organism: Gammaproteobacteria bacterium (assembly GCA_035514535.1). Taxonomy (GTDB): domain Bacteria; phylum Pseudomonadota; class Gammaproteobacteria; order Steroidobacterales; family XN24; genus XN24. The sequence goes on along the minus strand of DATKAZ010000069.1, from coordinate 100,601 downwards.
TAGTTCTCGCGAATCACGTAATCCACGTGGCGGTCGCGCAGGGCCCGCGCGTGCGCGCGGTCGGTCGCGCGGGCGAAGATCTTCAGGTGCGGGAAGTGGTGCTTGACGAGCTCGACGGTGCGTACCGAGGCCTCGACATCCTCGACGGCCACGACGAACGCCTTCGCCCGCTCGACGTGCGCCGCGCGCAGCAGGTCGAGCCGCGTCGTGTCGCCGTAATAAACGATGTTGCCGAAACGCCGCACGAAGTCGACCTGGTGGCTGTCGGACTCCAGCGCGGTGAACGGAATGCCGCGCATGTTGAGCACGCGCGCGACCACCTGGCCGAAACGCCCGAGGCCGGCGATGATGACCACGTGGTCGCGGTCCGCCTCGACCTCGTCCCAGGCGCGCCGCTCCTCGCGGGCGCGCCCGGCACGGTTCAACCGCTCGTCCGCGATGACCAAAAACGGCGTCGCGATCATGGAGAGGGTGACGACGAGGATCAGCAGCTCGAACAGCTCGCGCTCGATGAGGCGCCCCTGCAGCGCGGCGGCGAACAACACGAAGGCGAACTCCCCGCCCTGGGCGAGCACCACGGCGAGGCTGCGGGCGGACATCGCCGGCAGCCCGCTGACGCGCCCGACGACGAACAGCACGGCCGCCTTCAGCGCGACCAGCGCCGCGGTCATGGCGACGATGCGCCACGGAATGTCGAGGAACAGGCCGAGGTTGGTCGACATGCCGACCGCGACGAAGAACAGGCCGAGCAGCAGGCCCTTGAACGGCTCGATCTCGGCCTCAAGCTCGTGGCGGAACTCGGAATCGGCGAGCAGCACGCCGGCGAGGAAGGCGCCGAGGCCCGCGGACAGGCCGACCCGCACCATCAGCAACGCCGAACCGACCACCACGACCAGGGCCGTGGCAGTGAAGATCTCGTGGCCGCCGTCACGGGCCGCGATGCGGAACATCGGCCGCAGCAGCCAGCGCCCGCCCGCGACCAGCGCGAGCACCGCGCCGAGCTGCAGCAGGAGGTCGGCCATCGGAGACTCGGACGCGGTAGCGCTCGGCGCCAGCATCGGGATCAGCGCCAGCAGCGGGATCACGGCGATGTCCTGCAGCAGCAGGATAGTGAATGCCGTGCGCCCGTGGCGGGTCGTCAGCTGCTTGCGCTCGGCGAGCAGCTGCAACACGAAGGCGGTGGACGACAACGCCAGGATCAGCCCGATGATGAGCGCCGACTCCCAGGCCAGGCCGAAGGCCATCGCCGCGCCGGACAGCAGCGCGCCCGTGATCAGCACCTGCGCCGAGCCGGTGCCGAAGATTCCGCGCCGCAGCGCCCAGAGGCGCGTCGGCTGCAGCTCGAGGCCGATGATGAACAGCAGCAGGACGATGCCGAACTCGGCCAGGTGCAGGATTCGGTCAACGTCGGCGAACAGCTTCAGGCCCCAGGGCCCGATGACGATGCCCGCGGCCAGGTAACCCAGCACCGAGCCGAAGCCGAGGCGCCGCGCGACGGGCACCGCGATGACGGCGGCGACAAGGTAGGCGAGCAGTTCGGTCAGCGACATAGGCGGCTCACAGGCCTCCGGTGATGGGTGGCAACGGGAGCCAGTTTACCCGCACTACATGACCCTCTCGCGGCAGTTCATTATGCTTGCAGTCGCGGGACCGCCAAAAGGCGCCCGCACAGGACATCGGCACAGCGGGTACTCGCGAGGATCTCGGGCATGGATTACGAAATGGCACGCAGGCCGGAAACGTGGCTGATCGGTCTCGCGGGCGTTTCCTGGTTCGCCTGTGGCGCCGAAGGCGGCTTCGCGGGCATCGTGGCGGCGACGCTGCCGGGTGCGCTGTTGCTGGCCGGCGCGACGGGCACGCTGTTTTTCCCCGGCGACCGCCTCATCCCGCGCGCAGCGGCTACCGGTGCGCTGGTCGGCGTGCTGTTCGCGGTGCCGATGCTGCTGTTCGCGCCCCTGGCGGCGTTGCTGCTCGGCGCGCTCTCCGCCGCCGCCGGGCTCGCGGCGGCGCGGCTCGCGGCCGAGGACCTGGAGATGCCCGACGACCAGCCCGTGCCGGAGCTGGATCTGCAGCTGTCCGCGGAAATCGCCTTCGACGAGTCGGTGGTCGGCGTGCTGACGACGATGATCGGCGTGTACAACAGCCCGATCCAGTGGCGCGTCGGCGAGGAACTCGAGGAGACGCTCGACTGGGTGCGCGCGGGCGGCTGGATGGACGACCCAGCCGCGTTTCACGAGACGCCGCCCGTGCTCGGCCCGACCGCCATCGCCGGCGCGCGCACGGCCGGGCTCGACTACGAGGTGATGCGCTACGAAAGCGAGTTCGAGCCGCGCCGCGGCGCGCCCGGGCGCGATCGCTGGCTCGGCTATGCGAACAACCGCAGCGCCGAGGTGCGGCTCATCCGCGTGCGCCACAGCCGCGACTGGCTGATCTGCGTTCACGGCCTGGCCATGGGCCGGAGCTGGCTCGATATGCGTGCCATGGGCGCGGGCTGGCTGCACCGTCGCGGCGTCAACCTCGCCTTTCCGGTGCTGCCATTGCACGGTCCACGCGCCGTCAACACCCTCGTGAGCGGCGCCGGTTTCATCGGCGGCGACGTCAGCAATACGCTGCATGCGCTGACCCAGACGGTGTGGGACATCCGCCGCCTGGTTGCCTGGCTGCGCGCAGAGGGCGCCGGGCGCATCGGCGTGGTCGGCCTGTCGCTGGGCGGCTACACTACGGTCCTGGTCGCGTCGCTGGAGGACGGCCTCGACTGCGCCATCGCCGGGGTGCCGGCGGCGGAGTTCGGCGAACTGACGTGCTACCACGCGACCGGGCGCGCGCTCGCCCTCGCGGCGGAGGCGAACATCACGCCCGAGCGGCTCGCGGCCGCGCTCACGCCCGTCGCGCCCTTGATGCTCACGCCGCGCATCGCCCGCGAGCGGCGCTTCATCTTCGGCGCGCTCGCCGACCGTTTCGTGCCGCCCCCGCAGGTCGAGGCGCTGTGGCGCCACTGGGAGCGGCCCGAGATCTGCTGGTACGCGGGCGGGCACCTCGGCTTCCGCTTTCATACCGAGGTGCGCGAGTTCGTCGATCGCGCGATCGGCGCCACCCTGCTGCAGCGCCACTGAAGCGGCCGGGGAGGCCGCCGATGACGTCCGCCACGCAGATGCTGGGCCTGACGGTAAAGGGCGCGCTGCGCCTCGGCCAGACAGGGCGCGTGCTCGCCGGCACCGGCGTCGGCTGGCTGCTCGGCGACCGGCCGCCGACGCCGCGCCTCGTGCGCCAGACCTTCGAGCGCCTCGGCGCCACCTACATCAAGCTCGGCCAGCTCATCGCGAGCTCGCCGTCGATGTTCCCGGAGGCGTGGGTCGCCGAGTTCCAGCAGTGCCTCGATCGCACGCCGCCCTTGCCCTGGCGCACCATCCACCGCGCGCTGCGGGAAGAACTCGGCGACCGGCTCGAGTCGGCGTTCCAGTGGATCGACCCCGAGCCGCTGGCCTCGGCGTCGATCGCGCAGGTGCATGCCGCGCGACTCAGCACCGGCGAGGACGTCGTGTTGAAGGTGCGCAAGCCGGGCGTGCAAAAGATCATCGTCACGGACCTCAACCTGCTGCACCTGGTAGCAAGAGTCGCGGAGCGCGTGACCCCGGGCGCGGCGCATGCTTCATTGGCGGCGATCGTCGAGGAGATCCAGGGCTCGATGATGGAGGAATGCGATTTTTTCAGGGAGGCCGCCAACATCGAGGCGTTCCGCGACTATCTCGACGAGACGCTGAACCGCGACGCCGCCGTGCCGCGCGTCTACCCCGAGCTGAGCACCGCGCGCGTGCTGACCATGGAGCGCTTCTTCGGCGCCGCGCTCACCGATCCCGCCGGCCTGCGCCGCTGCACCGACGACCCCGAGGGCCTGCTCGTGTCCGCGCTGAATACCTGGTTCGGCAGCCTGGTGCATTGCCGGACCTTCCATGCGGACCTGCATGCCGGCAACCTGATGGCGCTGCGCGACGGCCGCGTGGGGTTCATCGATTTCGGCATCGTCGGGCGCATCCGCGAGGAGACCTGGAAGGCGATGTTCGCCCTCGCCGAGGGGCTGCCGAGGGGGGATTTCAAGGCGGTCGCGGAGGGACTCGCTGTGATGGGCGCGACGCGCGAGGGCGTGGACACGACGCGGCTCGCGAGCGACCTTGAGGCGCTGTTCCGCCGCATGGAGCTGACGCCGGCCGCGCCGGGCGCGGACACGCCGCCGGAGGACGAGGACCTCAACCGCGCGCTGATGGACCTGGTCGCCGTGGGACGGCGCCACGGCATCCGCTTCCCGCGCGAGTTCACGCTGTTGGTGAAGCAGTTCCTCTATTTCGACCGCTATATCCGGATGCTCGCACCCGATCTCATTCTGCTCGGCGACCCGAGGCTCAGCGCCTTGCCGGGCATTCGCTGACCGCCGCGCCCGGGGCCGCTGCCCGGGGCCGCTGCCCGGGGACACTGCTCGGGGACGCTGCTCCGCAGAAGCTGTGTCCCCTTCTTCACTCCTTCCTCACTGTCAGACCGCGGGAGCGCGCCGTCATAGGCTCCCTTCACTCAAAAAATTTCAATATCGCTCAGTGAGCCTATGACGTCCCGATCCCGCTGCGCCATCGACAAAGGCAGCGTTGCGGGGCCGCTGCCTGGGCAAAGTCGGCCGACACGTAGCTGCAGGGCCGCCCGACGACGTCAACACCATCGACCGCACAGCGGGATCGGAACGTCACATGCTCGCCGCGCGGCATAAGATTTCCAAGCGCGGGGAGCATGTGACGGTTCGGTCCCGCGGTCGTACCTTAATAAGGGGACACAGCTTGAAAGCAGTGTCCCCGAGCAGTGTCCCCGAGCAATGTCCCCGAGCAATGTCCCCGAGCACGCCTCACCAGCGAAAGCGATCGAAGTTTTTCGGGTGCGCCCAGTCTTCCGGGTTGTTCCAGTCCCGCTCCGGGTTGTAGCGATCGATGTCATAGCACCAGGCGATGCGACCGTCATCCAGCCGCTCGGACGGCGCGAGGGCGAGCGCCAGCAACGCGTCGCGACCCAGGCAGGAGCGCGCCGGATCCGCGAGCAGCACGAACCGGTCGGTGTGCAGGTTCTTCAGCCGCCCGAGCACGGTCTCCGCGGTCGGCACATCGAGCCGCTCCACCAGCTCGCTCACGATTGCATAATCGAAGCGCCCGAGCTTGGCGAGCTCCGCTGCCGCATCCGCCACGGCCACGCAGGTCACCTCCGCATCCGTCTTCGGTGGCATTGGCGGCGCGCCGATGACCAGCAGGCTGGCAGGCGCGCAGGTCTCGAGCAGAGACGCGACGCACGCCTGTGCCGGGACGCTCATCCGCCTGCCGCGACCACGCGCAGAATCTGGCCACACAGCCACGCGCCATAAGTGCCGATCGCGTAGCCGAGCACCGCGAGCAGCACGCCCACCGGCGCCAGCGACGGGTGGAAGGCCGCCGCCACGACGGGGGCCGAGGCCGCCCCCCCGACGTTCGCCTGGCTGCCGACCGCGAGGTAGAACAGCGGCGCGCGGATAAGTTTCGCGACGATCAAGAGCAGCGCCGCGTGGAAGCCGATCCAGATCATCCCCACCGCGAACAGGCCGGGGTTGGAGAACACCGCGGTGATGTCCATCTGCATGCCGATGCTGGCGACGAGGATGTACAGGAACGCCGAGCCGACCGTGGAGGCCCCCGCGCCCTCGAGCGCGCGTGCGCGGGTGAACGACAGCAGCAGCCCCGCAGTGGTGGCGATGACCACCAGCCAGAAGAAACCGCTGGTGAGGCTGAAGCGCTCGAGTCCCGGCGCGGTGGCCGCGATCCACGGCGCGAGGAAGTCGGCGCCCGCGTGGGCAAGCGCCGTGCAGCCGAAGCCTACGGCGGCGAGGAACATCAGGTCGGCGAGGCTCGGGATGCGCGCGTGCTTCGCCTGGTAGTCCTCGATGCGGCGCTTGAGGTCCTCGATCGCGGAGGTGTCGGCGCCGGTGCGCGCATCGATCGCCGTCGCGCGCGCGGCGAGGAACAGCAGCACCGCCAGCCACACGTTGGCGCACAGTACGTCCACGGCGATCATCTGGCCGAACAGCTCGTCGCCGACGTCGAAGACCTCCTTCATCGCCGCCTGGTTGGCGCCGCCGCCGATCCAGCTGCCGGCGACCGTCGTCAGGCCGCGCCACACGGCCTCGGGACCGTCGCCGCCGACCGTCTCGGGATGGATCGCGCCGACGATCAGCAGCGCCAGCGGCCCGCCGACGATGATGCCGAAAGTGCCGGTGAAAAACATGATCACGGCCTTGCGGCCCAGGCGCGCCACCGCGGGCAGGTCGATCGACAGCGTGAGGAGGACGAGGCAGGCCGGCAGCAGGTAGCGCGAGCTGACGAAATAGAGTCGCGACTGGCTGCCGTCGACGATGTTGAAGGTGTTCAGCAGCGACGGGATGAAGTAGCACAGCAGCAGCGCCGGCACGTAGGTGTAAAAACGCTGGAAGAAAGGGTGCTTGCTCTGCTTCGTCCAGAACACCCCGCCGAGGATCACCGCGAGGAGCCCGAGTACGACGGCATCGTTGCTGACCAGCGGTGCGGCGGGTTCCATCAGCGATTTCCCTTGTGGCGGCGGGCCGATTCTATACGAGCCGGCGGTCACGCTATGCTGCACGCCCGAATCCAGGATGGATGCCATCATGCCCGAGCTTGCGGATCCGCTGCGCCTGCCGTGCGGCGCCACGTTGCCGAACCGCATCGCCAAGGCGGCGATGACCGAGGGCCTCGCCGGCCCCGACGACCGGGCCAACGGGCGCCACGTGCGACTCTACCGGCGCTGGGCCGCCGGCGGCGCCGGGCTGCTTTTGACCGGCAACGTGATGATCGACGGCCGCTGGCTGGAGCGCCCCGGCAACGTCGTCGTCGAGGATCGCAGCGGCCGCGCCGCGCTGGCCGCGTGGGCGGCGGCGGGCACGGCGGCGGGTAACCACCTGTGGATGCAGATCAGCCACCCCGGCCGCCAGACCAGCCGCATGAGTTCCTCCCGGCCGGTCGCACCCTCTGGGCAGGGCCTGCACCTCCTCGGGCTGTTCGCCGAGCCGCGCGCGCTCGTCGCCGGCGAGATCGGAGACATCATTCGCCGCTTCGTCACCACCGCGGCGATTGCGCGCGAGACGGGGTTCACCGGCGTGCAGGTGCACGGCGCGCACGGCTACCTGCTGGCGCAGTTTCTCTCCCCGGTGACCAACCGGCGCGCGGACGAGTGGGGCGGGCCGCTCGAGAACCGGGCGCGCCTCCTGCTGGAGGTCGTGCGCGCGGTACGCGCCGCGGTGGGGCCGGACTTTCCCGTCGCGGTAAAGCTCAACAGCGCCGACTTCCAGAAGGGCGGCTTCGACCTGCCGGACTGCGTGCGGGTGGCCGGCTGGCTGGCGGAGGAGCACATCGACCTGCTGGAGATTTCCGGCGGCACGTATGAGCAGCCGCAGCTGCTCGGCCACGCGGGGCGCGCCGCGGACGCGGCCGAGCCGCAGCGCGCGAGCACGCGTCACCGCGAGGCATATTTTTTGGAGTACGCGCGCGAGGTCCGCGCCGCGACGCGCGTGCCGCTGATGGTCACGGGCGGGTTTCGCAGCCGCGCGGCCATGGCCGAGGCGCTGGCCGCGGACGAACTGGAGGTCGTCGGCCTGGCGCGGCCCCTGTGTGTCGAGCCGGATCTCGCCGGGCGCCTGGCACTCGGCAGCGTGGCCGGCGCGCACCCACTGCCCACGCTGCGCTTCGGGCGCAGCCGCTGGCTGGGCCCGGCGAGCCCGCTGCTGCTGATGAAGTTCCTCAACATCCAGGGCGAGACGGCGTGGTATTACCGCCAGATCCTGCGCCTCGCCGACGGCCTGCCGCCCGATTCGGCACTGCCCATCGGCCGGGCCCTGGCCGCCCATGCGCGCGACGAGTGGCGCCTGTCCCGCGCGCGGCGCCGAGGCCTGTAGAATCCGACCTTTGACCCTGGCGAGGACCCGCTACATGAGTGACGACCCACGCGAACAGGACGAGATCGACCGCGAATTCCGCATGGTCGTTGACCGGTTCATCAAGCTCGCCAACGAGCAGATCGAGAGCGTCAAGCGCGAGCACGTCAGCCTGGCGATGCTGTACGCCGCCGCGCGCTTCAATTCCTTCATCGTCGCCAGCCATGCGCCCGACGCGGATAAGTTCCGCGCGGACAAGCAGAAGGCGTTCGAGTTCTTCTGCAGCGAGTACCACCGCATGCTCACCGAGAATCTCGACGACTACGAGCGCGTCTACGCGCAGGACGGCCAGAACGCGCCGAACTGACCGCGGCCGGATATTGCTACGGCCCAGGCGGGGGCGGGCCATGATGGGGCACTCGCAGGCATTTTCAGCCAAGAGGGCCCCATCATGGCCCGCCCCGCCGTACTTACCGGACCGGCAGCCCGTCCTCGTCGAGAATCACGATCTCGCCGAGCTCGAGCGCCCGCACGGGGCCCTCGATCTGCGCCAGGTCGCCGACGATGACCCAGGTGAGCGCCTCCGGATCGAGCATGGCCGCCGCCGCGTGCACCTCGTCGAGCGACATCTCCTCGATGCGCCGTTGCTCGCGCACGACGTGATCGTCGGGCCAGCCGTAGCTGATGATATTGCCGACCGTCCCGAGCACCGCGGACGACGTCTCGTAGCTGCCCGGCAGGCCGCGGATGCGGTTGTTGCGCACCTTGTCGAGCTCCTCCGCGGTGGCCGGACGCTCGCCGACGAATTCCGTCAGCTCGCGCCGCAGTTCCGCGATCGCCTCCGCGGCGCGGTCGATCTGCACGGGCGCGCGCAGGATCCACGGCCGCTGGCCCTTGGCCGCGCTCGCCGAGCTGCGCACGCCGTAGGACCAGCCCTTGTCCTCGCGCAGGTTCATGTTGAGTCGCGCGGTGAACGTGCCGCCGAGCACGCCGTTGGCGATATCGAAATAGAGCGCCTCTTCGTCGGCAGTGGAATTCACCAGCAGCCCGGCGAGGATATTCGCCTGCAGGGCGCCCGGCTGGTCCACCAGGTAGACGCGCGGCGTGGCCGGCCGTTCCACCGCCGCGATGTTCTTCCCCGGCAGCGGCGTAGGCGGCGCCTGCCAGCGGCCGAAGTGCTTCTCCAGCAAGGGCACGATCTCGTCCAGCGTGGTGTCGCCGACCACGAGAATCCTGGCGTTGTCCGGCCGCAGCCAGTCGCGCTGGAATCCCGCCAGGTCGTCGCGCGTCAGCGCGGCGATGGACTTTTCGGTGCCGCTGCCGGTAAAGGGAATGGCGTAGGCGTGTCCCTCGCCATACAGCAACGGCGGCAGGAGCCTGAGGGCGATGCTCTGCGGGCGGGTTTTCTCCTGCGCGATGCCCGCGAGCCACTGCTTGCGCACGCGCTCGATCTCGGCTTCGCTGAATTGCGGCCGCAGCGCCACGTCGGCGAGCAGCGCGAGGGAGGGATCGAGCCGCTCGCTGAGCGCGGACAGCGAGATCCCCGCGGTGTCCAGCCCGGCCCCGGCGCCGATCTGCGCGCCCTGCGCCTCGATCGCCGCCGCCAGCTCGAGGGCGCTGTACTTGCCGGCGCCCTGGTCGAGCATCGCCATGGTGAAACTGGCGCTGCCCAGCTTGCGGCCGACGTCGGCGGCGTAACCGGCATCGAACTGCAGCCGGACCTGCACGACCGGAATCTCCGGGCGCTCGGCGAGCACCACCTCGATGCCGTTCTGCAGCCGACCGCGCTGCAGCGCGGGGAAACTCACCTGCGGAAACTCGTCGACCTGCGGCGGCCCCTGGCTGCGGTCGACGTCGCTCGGCACCGTGGCGAACTCCGGCAACGGCACGACGGTCAGGGTGTAGTCGCCCTGCCTGAGGCGGCGCTCGGCGGCGCCTTTCAGGTCGGCAACCGTGGCACCCTCGAGACGCGCGAGGCTGTCGCGGAAGCAGGCCGCGTCGCCGGTGTAGACGGCACATTCCGCCAGCACGTCGGATTTGCCGCCGAAACCCCCGATGCGCTCGATGCCGCGAATGAACGCCGCCCGGTAGCGGATCCGCGCCTGCTCCAGCTCGGCGCGCGTCGGGCCCTTGTCCAGCAGGCGCGCGAGCTCCTCGTCGATGATCGCCTCGACGCGCGCCGGGTCCACGCCCTGCTTGACGGTCGCCACGATCATGAACACGCCGGAGATCTCCAGCGGGAACATGGTCGCGCTGACGTCGTCGACGAGCTGGTCCCGGTGCACGAGCCTGGCCGTGAGGCGCGACGACTGGCTGCCGCCGAGCACTTCGGCGAACAGCGCGAGATGGTCGGCCGCGGCCGTGCCGTAATGGTCCGCGGTCCACATGCGGTAGATGCGCGGCTGTGCCACGCGGTCGACCATGGTCTCGCGGCCCGACTCGGTGCGCGGCGCGATCCACACGTTCCTGCGCGTCAGCGGCGGTCCCGCGGGGATGTGGCCGAAGTAGCGCGTCGCCTTCTCGCGGGCGGTCGCCACGTCGATGTCGCCCGCGAGGACGAGCACGGCGTTGTTGGGGCCGTAGCGTGTCTGGAACCAGTCCTTGACGTCCTCCAGCGTGGCGGCCTCGAGGTCCTCCATCGAGCCGATCGGCATCCATGAATAGGGATGCCCGGCGGGATAAAGTGCCTTGAAGATCGATTCCCACACCCGGCCGTAGGGCTGGTTCTCACTTTCGCGCTTCTCGTTCTGCACGACGCTGCGCTGCTCGTCGAGCAAGGCCTGGTCGATCGCGCCGAGGAAGTGGCCCATGCGATCCGACTCCAGCCACAGCGCGAGGTCGAGCGCGGTGGTCGGCACGTTCTGGAAATAATTGGTGCGATCGAAGCTGGTGGTGCCGTTCACGCCCGTCGCGCCGACCAGCTCGAGCGGCTCGAAGTACTCGCCCGAGAAATTTTCCGAGCCCTGGAACATCAGGTGCTCGAACAGATGCGCGAAGCCGGTCCGGCCCTCAGGCTCGTCCTTGGAGCCGACGAAATACCAGAGGTTGACCGCCACGATCGGTGCCTTGCGATCCGTATGGACGATCACACGCAGGCCGTTGTCCAGGGTGAATTCCTCGAACGGGATGTCGACGCCCGACTCGGCGCCGGCCATGGCAGGCAGACCGGGGAGCAGCACGAGAAAGGACAACAGACGGATCAGCCGGGGATAGCGCATGGCGGCACTCGCTTGGGTTCGGGTTGGGAGCTGGCGCCGCCGCCGGAGAAGCGGCGACGCCCGCACCGGGACACTCAGTCGTCGGCGGAATCGAGCAGGCCGCGGCGCTTCAGCAGCGGCTCCACCGAGGCTTCACGACCGGCGAAGCCGCGATAAAGTTCCATCGCGTCTTTGCTGCCCCCGCGCGACAACAGCGCCGCGCGGAAGTGGTCGCCATTCTCGCGCTTCAGGCCGCCGTTCTCCTTGAACCAGTCGACCGTGTCGGCGTCGAGCACCTCGCTCCAGATGTAGGCGTAGTAGCCGGCATGGTAGCCGCCGGAGAAGATGTGCGAGAAGTAGGTGCTGCGGTAACGCGGCGGCACCGGGGCGAAGTCCAGGCCGATCGCCTTCAGCGTCTTGGCCTCGAAGGCGAGGGTGTCGGTCGGGACCTCGCCGGCGGCACGCTGGTGCCATGCCTGGTCCAGCATCGCGGCGGCGACGTACTCGGTCGTCTTGTAACCTTCGTTGAACTGCTGCGAGTCGAGCACCTTCTGCAGCAGCTCGGCAGGGAGCGGCTCGCCGGTCTCGTAGTGCCTGGCATAATTTTCCAGGACTTCCGGCCAGACCGACCACATCTCGTTGACCTGCGACGGGAACTCGACGAAGTCGCGCGGCACGCTGGTGCCGCTGAAGCGCGGGTAGCGCACGCTCGAGAACAGGCCGTGCAGCGCATGGCCGAACTCGTGGAACATCGTCTCGACCTCGGTGAAGGTCATGAGCGTCGGCTGGCCCTCGGGCGGCTTGGGAACGTTCTGGTGATTCGCCACCACCGGCCGCGTGCCCTTGAGGCCGGACTGCGGCACGTAGGCGTTCATCCACGCGCCGCCGCGCTTCGAATCGCGGGCCCAGAAATCGCCGATGAACAGGCCGAGCGGCGTGCCGTCTTCCTCGAAGACCTCCCAGGCGCGCGCGTCGGGGTGGTATAGCGGCTGCAGGTCGGGGCGCGCCTTGAAGGTCAGGCCGTAGAGCTTGTTGGCGGCGTAGAAGACGCCGTCGTGCAGCACGCGTTCCATCTCGAAATAGGGCTTCAGCTGGTCACTGTCGAGGTCATAGCGTGCCTGGCGGACCTGCTCGGCATAGAAACTCCAGTCCCAGGGCTGCAGCTTGAAGTCTCCGCCCTGTTCCTCAATGCGCGCCTGGATGTCGGCGGCTTCGCGCTTCGCGTTGGCGACCGCGGGCGGCGCCAGGCCGGACAGCATGTCGTTGACGGCCTTGACGGAGCCCGCGGTCTCGTTCTCGAGGATGTACGCCGCATGGCTCGGATAACCGAGCAGGGCGGCCCGCTCGGCGCGCAACGCCGCGCTGCGTGCGGCTACCGGGCGGTTGTCGTGCTCGTTGTCGCGAGCGCCGCGGTTCACCGAAGCCTCGTGGATGCGCTGCCGCAGGGCGCGGTTCGCGAGCGACACCAGCGGCGGCTGGCCGCTGGTGTTCTGCAGCGTGATCAGGTACTTGCCGTCGTGGCCGCGATCCCTGGCCGCGGCGGCGGCGGCGGCGATCTGGTTGTCGCTCATGCCTTCCAGTTCCGCGACGTCCTCGACCAGGACGGCCGAGTTGTTCGTCTCCTGCAGCACGTTCTGGGCGAACGTCGTGGACAGCGAGGCCAGTTCGCGATTGAGTTCGCGCAGCTTCGCCTTGTCGTCGTCCGACAGCCGCGCGCCGGCGCGCACGAAGTCGGTGTGATAGCGCTCCAGCAGGCGTGCGGACTCCGCGTCCAGGCCGAGGGTCTCGCGCTGCTTGTAGAGACCCTCTACGCGCGCGAACAGCGGACCGTTGAGAAAGATCGCGTCCTCGTGCGCGGCCAGTTGCGGCGCCACGGTCTTCTGGATGTCTTGCATCTGCGGGTTGGTGTGCGCGCTGTTCAGGTTGGCAAACACCCGGTGAACCCGATCGAGCATCGCGCCCGCGCGCTCCATCGCCACGATGGTGTTCTCGAAGGTCGGCGGCTCGGTGCTGGTCGCGATGGCCTCGATCTCGTCGAGCTCCTCCGCCATGCCTTTCTCGTACGCCGGCAGGTAATGGTCGTCCTTGATCCGGTCGAACGGCGGCATGGCGTACGGGCGATCGCTCGGGGCGAAGAACGGGTTCTGCGTCGTGTCGCCCTCGGCCGCGTCGCCCTCGGCCGCGTCGGCCGTGGGTTCCTGCGGTGACTCCGTGGTGCTGTCGGCGGTCGAGTTGCCGCAAGCGGTGAGCGCGACGGCTGCGGCGAAAACCAGGGGGAGGGTAAGGCGTCGGATCATCGTGCGTCTCCAGGGTGCGTGCGGGCGAAACCGCCCCAGTCAAAAGAACGCCATTCTACCCGCTTGGGCCGGCATTGCCCTCTGCTATAGTCCCGGACATGCTCCCCGCCGCCACCCTGGAGGGCCTGAACGAGGCCCAGTGCCGCGCTGCAACATTCGGCAGGCCGGGCCCGGACGGCCGCGGCGTCGAGACCGGGGCGCTGCTGGTGATCGCCGGCGCGGGGACCGGCAAGACCATGACCCTGGCGCATCGCGTGGCGCACCTGGTCGTCGCCGGCGTGCCGCCCGCCCGCATCCTCCTGCTGACCTTCAGCCGGCGCGCGTCGCGCGAGATGACGCGGCGCGCCCGGCGCATCGTCGGCCAGGCGCTTGCCGACCAGGGCCGCGGCGAGGCCGTCAAGCTGCCGTGGGCCGGCACCTTCCATTCGGTCGCGAACCGCCTGCTGCGCGAGTACGCCGCCAACCTCGGGCTCGATCCCGGCTTCTCGGTGCTCGACCGGGGCGACGCCGGCGACCTGATGGACGTCGCGCGCCAGGAGCTGGCGCTCGGCGGCGGGGCGCGCCGCTTCCCGCGGAAGGACACCTGCCTCGCCATCTACTCGCGCTCGGTGAACGCGCGCCTCGCGCTCGCCGATTGCCTGGCCGAGGGCTGGCCGTGGTGTGCCGAGTGGGCGGACGAGTTGCGCGCGCTGTTCCGCCGCTACGTGGAGCTCAAGCAGGCCGGCAGCCTGCTCGACTACGACGACCTGCTGCTGTGGTTGCACGGGCTGCTGGAGTCGCCGGCGCTGGCCGCCGCGATCGGCGCGCGTTTCGACCATGTGCTCGTCGACGAGTACCAGGACACCAATCTGCTGCAGGCCGAGATCCTGCTGCGACTCAAGCCGGACGGCCGGGGCCTCACGGTGGTCGGCGACGATGCCCAGAGCATCTATTCGTTCCGCGCCGCCGACGTCGAAAACATCCTGCGCTTTCCGGGCCAGTTCGCGCCGCCGGCCGAAATCGTCACGCTCGAGGAGAACTACCGCTCCGTGCAGCCGGTGCTGGATGCGGCGAACGCCTTGATGCGCCCGGCCGAGAAGCAGTTTCGCAAGGAGCTGCGTTCGGCGAAGGCCTCCGGCCAGAAACCTTTCTACGTCACGGTGCCCGACGACGAGGCCCAGGCCGATTACGTGCTCCGCGCCGTCCTCGCCGCGCGCGAGGCGGGCCAGCTGCTGCGCCGCCAGGCGGTGCTGTTCCGCGCCAGCCACCACAGCGACCGCCTCGAGCTCGAGCTCGTGCGGCGCGATATCCCGTTCGTGAAGTACGGCGGCCTGAAATTCCTCGAGGCCGCGCACGTCAAGGACCTGCTCGCCGTGCTGCGCTGGGCCGACAACCCGCGCAACAGGATCGCCGCGTTCCGCTGTCTGCAGCTGTTGCCGGGGGTGGGCCCGGCCTCGGCCGCGAAGGCCTTCGCCGTGCTCGAGGCACGGGACTTCGCCCCCGCCGCGCTCGCCGACTGGCGCCCGCCGCCTCCAGCGGCGCCGTACTGGCCGGCGCTTGTGCAGTTACTGGTCGAGAGCGGCGCCGGAGTGGGTGACTGGCAGGTGCAGATCGGCCGCGCGCGGGACTGGTATCGTCCGCAGCTCGAGCGGCTTTACGAGGAGTGGCCGGTGCGCCTCGGTGATCTCGACGCGCTGGAGCAGATTGCCGGCAAGTTCGCCACTCGCGAGCAGTTCCTCACCGAGCTGTCCCTCGATCCACCGCAGGCCACCGGGGACCTCGCCGGCCCGCCGCTGCTGGACGAGGATTATCTCGTGCTGTCGACGATCCATTCGGCGAAGGGCCAGGAGTGGGACTCGGTCTACGTGCTGAACGTGGCCGACGGCAATTTCCCGTCCGAGTTCTCCACCGGCAAGCCGGCGCTGATCGAGGAGGAACGCCGCCTGCTGTACGTCGCGATGACGCGTGCGCGATCGGCGCTGCACCTGGTCGCGCCCCTGAAGTACTGGGTGCCGCAGCAGCCGCGCCACGGCGACCGGCATGTCTACGGCGCGCGCAGCCGCTTCATCGACGAGGCGATGCTGGCTTCGATGGAGCAGCGCTTTCACGGTGCGGCGGATGCCCACGCGCGCTCGGTCACGCGCCCGGCGGAGGTGATCGACGTCGCGTCGCGGATGCGGTCGATGTGGTGAGGCCCGCGCAATGAGCGTACTCGGCATCGACGTCGGCGGCTCGGGCATCAAGGGCGCCCTGGTGGACCTCGCCTCCGGACGGCTGGCGGTCGAGCGACGCAAGATCCTCACGCCGCAGCCCGCCACGCCCGCCGCGGTCGCGGCGACGGTGGCCGCGCTCACCGCGCAGTTCGATTCCCCTGCGGGCATCGGGGTTGCCGTCCCGGCCGTCGTCAAGAACGGCACGACCTTGACGGCCGCCAACATCGACCCGGCGTGGATCGGTTGCGACGCCGGCGCAATACTCGGGGAGGCGCTCGGCCGGCCCGTGGTGGTGCTGAACGACGCCGATGCGGCGGGCCTGGCGGAAATGCGCTTCGGCGCGCGTGGCGCCCTGCGCGGCACCGTCGTGATGCTGACCCTGGGCACGGGCATCGGCAGCGCGCTGTTCGTCGACGGCACGCTGGTGCCGAACACGGAGTTCGGCCACATGGACATCCGCGGCAAGCCGGCCGAACGCCGCGCCGCGGCGCAGGTGCGCAAGCTGGAACACCTGTCGTGGGGCAAGTGGGCATTGCGGCTGTCCGAGGTGCTGGTGACCATCGAGCGCTTGTTGTGGCCGGACCTGTTCATCCTCGGCGGCGGGGTGAGCCGCAGGCACGAGAAGTTCATGCCGCTGCTCGAGTGCCGCACCCCGGTCGTCGTGGCGGCGCTGGGCAACGACGCCGGCATCGTCGGCGCCGCACTCGCGGCACTGGGCGATGGCCGCATTCACCCGGCCGGAAGCGATGCTATTCAGGCGTCGAGCAGCGCCACGAGTGGCAGGTGATCGGAGGCGCAACGCGCCAGCGGGCTGTCGTGTACGCCGAGGCGGCGCAGCCGGTGCAGCGGCTTGACCCACATCCGGTCGAGCGCAAACAGCGGCCAGTGCGACGGGAAGGTCGCCGGCGCGGGCGTCGCGCCGAAGCACCTGTGCAGGCGGCGCAACGGGCGGCCCCACAGAAACCACTCGTTGAGGTCCCCCATCAGGGCCGTCGGCGTGGGATCGTCGCGGTCGAGCCTGGTCAGCAGCATGTCGATCTGGTGGCGGCGCTCCGCGGGACGCAGGCCGAGGTGCGTCGCGACGATGCGCAAGCGCCGGCCGTGCGCCGCCAGCGTGACGTCGATCGCGCCACGCGGCTCACGCCGCGGAAAGCTCAGGTCGATCTTTCGTGTGTCCAGTAACGGCATGCGCGTCAGCAGGGCGTTGCCGTAGCTGCCGTCCTCGCGCAACATCGTGATCCCCGGAATCCCGGTCATGCCGGTCTCGGCCGCGAGGAATTCCAGCGCATCGGGCTCCTCCCGGCGCGACTGGACTTCCTGCAGCGCCACGACGTCGGCTGCCAGTTCGTTGATCACGCCCGCGATGCGCCCCGCGTCGTGGCGGCCGTCGCGGCCGACGCTGGCGTGGATGTTGTAAGTCGCCAGGCGGATGACGTCTGCTGCTGCCCCCGGCCCGGTCACGCTTCGCCCTTGCCCGCGTGTTCCCTGCGCAGCCGGCGGCGCAATACGAATATGCCCGCGACGATCACCACGATCACGGCGCCGAGTATCGCGATCGTGCCGGCGCCGGGATTGCGGATGGCGGCGAGTATGCGGTCGATGAACAGCGCGATCGCGATGATGCCGGGCGCCATGCCGAGCAATGTGCCGAGCAGGAAATCGCGCAGGCCGATGTGTGTCGTGCCGGCGACGAGGTTGACGATGGAGAAGGGCGCGACCGGGATGATGCGTACCGTCACGACCGACAGGATGCCGCGCCGGCCGAGTGCGCGGCTGAGCCGATCCAGGCGGGCGCCGGCGAGACGGCGCACGGTCTGCCGGCCGACCAGGCGCCCGATCCCGTAGGTCGCGGCGGCACCCAGCAGCGAGCCGCCGAAGGAGTACAGCAGCCCGAGCCATGGCCCGAATACGATCACGGTGGCGGCGATCATCGCCGTGACCGGCACCACCAGCAAGCAGCCGACGACGAACCCGCCGAGAACGGCGAGCGGCGCGGCCGGCAGTTGCTTGAGCGACTCGCCGAGGCTGCGGAGTTTCCCTGGTTCCAGCCACTCGCCGAGCTCGGTCCACCGCCAGGCCGCGGCCAGCGCCAGGAAAAATGCCACTAGCCCGCCGAGCACGAGCACGCGACCCATGATCGATGCGCTTGTCTCCCCGGGCAGTGCGCGCGCGACGAGTTTCTCCGGTTCGACAGGCAGTTCCGGATCGATGATTTCGCCGTCCGGGACCCATTCGTCAACATTGTCCGAAACCTCTGGATCGAGCACTTTCAGCGTGCGCCCTTTGCCGCGCAGCCCGGCTATGGCGTCCAGGATCGAGCCGGTTTCCATTTCCAGCTCCGCCACGCGCTCAGCTGTCGTGTCGAGATGCTCTGCCAGGAGCCGGTGGCGCAATCTGCGGATGGCCCGCTGAATGCGCTCGTCGTCCCGGGCTTCGATCACGAGATTGCACTCGGTATCAAGGCCCATCGAGCGATTGCTGAGGTTGGCCGAGCCGATGGTCACCAGCTCGTCATCCATGATGAGCACTTTAGAGTGGACGTTCAGAAAGTTTTCGCCGAGGCCCGGGACGTGGGCGTAGAAACTCCCGTAGCGATTCTCCGGAGCCGCGTCGCAAAGCTGCTTGTGGAGGCGGGCGCGCAGCACGCCGATGGTGAATTCCTCGAGCCAGCTCTTGTCGCTGTAGCGGCTGACGAATACGACCTCCGGCGCATCCTGTTCCGCGAGGCGCTCGCAGAGCGCGTTCGCCATCGAGGCGGCGCTGAAATACTGGTTCTCCAGGTACAACCAGCGACGTGTGCCTGCAATCGCGTCCAGGTAGAGCTGCTTGATCTCCTGGACTTGCGGATATTCTTCGTACTTGGGCACCGTGCGGACGATGCCGACCGGCACGTCCGTGAGATCGGGGTCCAGCGATTCGGGCCACGGGGCGGCACCGGCGGCGGGCGGTCCCGCGGCGATTTTCTTCGCCGTGGCACGCTGCCATCGCTCACGCGCCAGGTCGCCCAGCGCGGCCGCCGCGTCGCCGTCGACCGCCATCTGCAGGTCGTGGAACGGCGGGCAAGGGTCGCCCTCAGGGTGGCATCGGCGCGGGTCGTCGGGGCGATGCTCCGGCGTATCCCAGCGGCAGTGCGTCAGGTCGAGGCCGCCGACGAACGCGAGCGCATCGTCGACGACGATGACTTTCTGGTGGTGCGAGGCGCCGACCGGATGCGCGCCGTCCAGCTCGAAATGCACGCGCCGGTGGGTGCGCCAGCCGAGCTTGTAGCGTGGCAGCACCTCGCGGTCGGGCGCATACAGCATGGGGAAATCCCAGTTGAGCACGTAGATGTGCAGTGCGCGCGTGCGCTTCGCGAGGGCATTGAGGAAATCGCCGAGCGGTTCCGGCAGGCCGTCGTCGGCGCCCTCGGGCACGAGGCGCATGCGGCTGTCGATGTCCCAGCCGAGGATGAATATCGACCGCCTGGCGCGCAGCGCTGCAGCACGTACGGCGGAGAAATAATCCGCACCGTCGACCAGGAACGCGACCCGGTCCGCATGCTCCAGGCGCCAGCAGTTGCGCCCGGGCGCTAGGATCGCGCGGTCTGAACTTTTGCTGCTCACGCGCTCAACCGGCCGACTCGCGCAACGTGATGGTCTCCCTTGGACGAAGGACAGCCACTCCGGGGCCAGCTTGACGGCGCGTTTCGGGGCACCGCATTGTGGGTGGCACGCCATGAAGACGCTCGTGCTCGCCCTGCTGTCGTTCGCGCTGTTGTACGCTGCATTGGTCGGCTTCCTGTGGTTCAGGCAGGAAAGCATGCTGTTCCTGCCGGATATTCCTTCCCGCGAGCTGACCGCGACCCCCGCTGCGATCGGCCTTGGCTACGAGTCGTTGCGGATCGCCACGGCCGACGGCGAGGAGCTCGACGGCTGGTTCGTGCCGGCGGTCGAGGAGCGCGCTGTGCTGCTGTTCCTGCACGGCAACGCGGGCAATATCTCCCACCGCCTCGAGTCGCTGCGCATCTTTCATGATCTCGGCCTCTCGGTGCTGATCTTCGACTACCGCGGCTACGGCCGCAGTACGGGACGCCCGTCGGAACAAGGCACGCACGAGGACGCGCGAGCCGCCTGGCGCCATCTCGTCGACGCGCGCGGCGTGCCCGCCGACCGCGTCCTCCTGTTCGGCCGCTCGCTCGGCGGCGCCGTCGCGACCCGGCTCGCCGTGGAGCATCCGCCGCGCGGGCTGATCCTGGAATCGACCTTCCGCTCGGTGCCGGACCTCGCGGCGGAACTCTATCGCTTCCTGCCCGTGCGCATGTTGGCCCGGATCGCATACCCGGTCGAGGACATGCTGCCGGCAGTGCACGCGCCGGTGCTCGTCATCCACAGTCGCAGCGACGAGATTATTCCCTTCCACCACGGCCAGGCCCTGCACGCGGCGGCCAACCCGCCGAAAGAACTGCTGGAGCTGGACGGCGGCCACAATACCGGCTTTTTGGTCAGCGAGCGGCGCTACGTGGAGGGACTGCGGGCATTCCTGACTCGCCTCGGCCTGTGAGCGCTCCCATCCGCAGCGCCCAGGCGAAGAACGCATAAAGTTCGGCAAACTCCTCGACCAGCAACTCCTGCGGCTTGGCGCCGCCGGACGCATGTCCCGTCGGCATCTGCACGCGCAACAGCACCGGGCGATCGCAGCCCTGGGCACGCTGCAGCGCCGCGGCGAACTTGTAGCTGTGCCATGGCACGACACGGTCGTCCCCCTTGGCGGAATGGATGAGGGTGGCCGGGTAGCAGGTCCCCGGGCGGGTGTTGTGCACCGGCGAGTAGGCAAACTGGGCGCGGAAGTCGGCCTCGTTTTCCGACAGCCCGAAATCCCCGGACCATGCGCGCGCGTTCGCGCTCGGCGTGTGATAACGCAGCATGTCGAGCACGCCGACGGCGGTCCCCGCGGCGGCGAACAGCTCGGGGCGTTGCAGTTCTACGGCGCCCACCAGCAGGCCACCATTGCTGCGGCCGTAGATCGCCAGCTTCTCGGGCGAGGTCCAGCGCTCCGCAATCAGCCATTCGGCGGCGGCGATGAAATCATCGAACACGTTCTGCTTGTGCTCGCGCGTCCCGGCCGCATGCCATTCAGAGCCGTATTCGCCGCCGCCGCGGAGGTTGGCGATGGCGAGCACGCCGCCGAGGTCCAGCCAGCCCAGCAGGCGCAGGTCCCACTCCGGCAGCATGGACACGTTGAAGCCGCCGTAGCCGTACAGCATGGTCGGGTTGCCGCCGTCGAGCCGCACGCCTTCCCCGTGCACGAGGAACATGGGTACGCGGGTGCCGTCCTTGCTCTCGTAGAACACCTGTCGCGTCGCCAGCGAGCTCGTGTCCAGCGCGGTCGCCAGCTGGTGGAACTCGTCGCGCCGCGTCTCAACCGGCCGGAAGCGGAACACCGTGCCGGGGTTGTCGAAGCTTTCGAACATGTAGAAGGTCTCTACTGCGTCCGGCTTGCCGGCGAACCCGGACACCTTGCCGATCCCCGGCAGCGGCAGGGGGCCTTTCGCCGTGCCATCCAGAGCGATCAGCTCCACGCGGCTTTTCGCGTCCTCGAGGTAGTGCACGATCAGCGTGTCACCCACGATCGTCACGCCTTCCATCGGCAGCGTGGACTCGGGGACGACGTCGCGCCACTGCTCCGGCGCCGGGCGCGCCAGGTCGATCGCCACGACCCGTCCACGGGCCGCGCCGATATTCGTGCTGATGTACACCGTGTCGCCGACGGTGCCGAGGTAAGACGCCCGGCCGTCCCAGCTGTCCACGAGGCGCAGCGGCGCGGCGTCCGGCTCCCCTGCCGGCAACAGGTAGATCCCGTTGGTGCGGTTGTCCTGTGCGATCGTCAGGACGAGGTGGCGTCCGTCGGAGGACATCGTCGGGAACGGTGTTCGCGTGGGATGATCGGTGACCGAGTAGACGTGCGTGTCCTCCGCCTGTGGCGTACCGATGCGGTGCAGCCAGATCTGCGCCTGCTGCTTGTCGTCCCAGTCGCCGGCATCGTCCTTTGGATAGCGGGCATAGTAAAAGCCGCTGGCGTCCGGCAGCCACGCGGCGCTCGTGAACTTGGTGCCGTCCAGCCTGTCGGGCAGATCCTCGCCGGTGTCCGTCCGCCGGATTCTCCAGGTCGTCCAGTCCGAGCCGCCGACATTCGCGGCCCAGGCGACGAGCCGGCCGTCCGGGCCGACATTCCAGCGTACCAGCAGCGTCGTGCCGTCCGGCGCGATCTCGCGCGGGTCGAGCAGGAGACGCCACGGGCCCTCGAGCCCGTCGCTCACCATAAGCCGGCGCACGGAGGCATCGGGCGCCTTGTACTCGAAGTAGTACTTGCCGTCGTGGACCTGCGGCACCGTCATCCTTTCCGTCTGCCACAACGCTGCCACGCGGGCCCGAATGGCCTCGAATTGTGGCAGCTCACTAAGGAACGTGCCGGAGAGCGTGTTCTGCGCGGCGATCCAGGCGTCGAGTTCGGGCGTATCCATCGCCTCCATCCAGCGGTAGGGATCCGCGACCCGCACGCCGAAGTAATCGTCCACCTGGTCGACGCGGCGTGCCTCGGGATAGCTGATTGCGGCCGCGGGCGGACCGGCCGACCCCGGGCCGTCGTCGGCAGGTCGTTGCCCCGCGTATGTGGTGCAGCCCGCAAACAAAAGCAGCAGGCTGAGGTATATGGACAGTCTGACCACTCGTACTTCACTCGGGGGGTGGAACGCTGTGTTCCCGGCAGGCCCAGTTTAACGAGGCGTCGCGAGCCCCGCCAACCTGAGACGCGGCATTTCGCGTTGGCTCCGGGATCGTGATATCAATTCAGGAATGAAACGGGAAATGACATTGGACGAGGTCATCGAG
This sequence comes from Gammaproteobacteria bacterium, assembly GCA_035514535.1. GTDB lineage: Bacteria > Pseudomonadota > Gammaproteobacteria > Steroidobacterales > XN24 > XN24. The sequence continues at coordinate 78,104 of DATKAZ010000069.1, read as the reverse complement.
GCCTTTATCGACGGGCGGGCGGATTTCGCACGCTTCCGCGCCGTGGTCGAGGACCAGCTGGCGCGGCACCCCGAGCTGATGGAGGGCACGCTGCTGCGGCTGGACTCGCTCAAGCGGGCCGGGCGACTATCCGCCTCCCTGCATGCCCTCATGTCGGAAGAGATCGACCGCAGCTCGAGCGGGGATATCACGCCGCCGTTCGGCGCGGAGGAGATAGACGACGAACCCTCCGGCCACGGCGAGCCAGGGCGCGCGGAGACGGTCGCCGGCCCCGCCGACGAGCCTGCGCCGCGGGACGAACCTCCCCCCGGCGTCGGCACGACCCTTGCCGGCCGCTATCGCCTGGAGGCTTTGCTGGGGCGCGGCGGCATGAGCCTGGTCTATCGGGCCGAGGACCTGCGCCGCATGGGCGGCGGGGTCGATGCGGCCTGGGTGGCCGTGAAGCTGCTCGCCCCGGAGTACGTAGGCCGCGAGTCGCGCGCCGCCCTCGAGCGGGAGGCCGCGTTGCTCGCCGACCTTTCTCACCCCTGCGTGGTGCGGATGCTCGACTACGACCAGCATGGCAAGTATGCCTTCCTGGTGACGGAACTGCTCGACGGGGAGCGGTTGCGCAACCGGCTCGCGCGCGGTGGTCCCGCGCCGTTGCCCGTGGCCGAGGCCATGCGCATCGCGCGGCAGCTCAGCGACGCGCTCGCCTACCTGCACCGCCGCGGGCTTGCCCACCGCGACGTCAAGCCGGCCAATATCTTCATCACTGCAGCCGGCGACGTGCGGCTGATCGACTTCGGCCTGGCCGCCTGGATCGACCGCGCGGGCGTTCCCGGCAGCCCGGCGCCGAAGTCATGGACACCCTTGTACGCCAGCCCGGAGACGCTCGCGGGCGCGCCGCCCGATTTCCGCGACGACGTCTACAGCCTAGGTTGCGTCGTCTACGAGATGCTGACGGGACGCCATCCGTGGGGCAAGCTGCCGGCCGACGAAGCCATTCACCGCAAGCTCACGCTGGTGCGCCCCGCCGGACTGTCGGCGGCGAGCTGGCGGATCCTGCAACAGGCGCTCGCATTCAGGGCCGCGGATCGCCCCACGAATGCGGCGGCCTTCGGCGCCGCATTCTTCGCGCCATCGCGGTCGCCCCGCCGCCTGCTGCCGCTGGTCGCCGCCGCACTGCTGGGCGGGACAGCGGTCGGGGTCGCGCTGTCGGTATTCGGGCCGGGCGAGTCGCGCGATCAGCCGGCGGAGCCGCGCGCCGTTGCAGGGCAGCCCGCGGAATCGCCGCCGGTGGAATCGCCGCCAGTGGAATCGTCAGCGGTCGAGCTGCTGCCGGCGGAGCTGGTGAATGACATGCCGGCCAGCCCGAGCGAAACCGGCGGCGCCGAATCCCGGCCGGTCGTGGTGGCCGAGGAGACCGGTCCCGCGGCACGCGTGGTCGAGGCGCCCACCGCCCGCGGCGAGCCCGAGCCCGAGCCCGAGGACGGGGCGCAGGCGGTGGGCGCCCCCGAGCCGCGCGACGAGCCCGCGCCCGAGCCGGCCACGGAGCCGACGCCAGAGCCGGCCGCAGGACCTGCCCTGCCGCCGCGCCCGCCGGCCCTCGCCTTTGCCTTCAGCAGTTTTCGCGTCATGGAGAACGGCGGGGCGCTGCGCCTGGCCTTGCGCCGCCCGGCCGGCTACGTGGGCCCGTTGCGCGTGAGGTGGCGCACGGTGGACCAGTCGGCGCGGGACGGCATCGCCTACATCGGCAGTCCGGCCTGGCAGTTCGCCGAGGCCCCGGCCGGTGCCGAGTGGCTGATCATCTTCATTCCGATCGTCGACAACAGCGTGCCGGGAGACGACCGCACTTTCCTGGTCGAGCTCGATGAAGTCCCCATGGGTCCGCCGCTCGGCACGCCGGCCCGCGTCGAGGTCACGATCGTCGACGACGACTGACGGCCTGGGGCGCCCGTCGCGGCGATCCGCCACGTCTAGACAGGCCCTAGCGCAGACCCGTTTCCTGGCGCGCGATGACCAGGCGCTGGATCTCGCTGGTGCCCTCGTAGATCTCGGTGATCTTGGCATCACGGAAGTAGCGCTCGATGGGCAGTTCCTTGCTGTAGCCCATGCCGCCGTGGATCTGCACCGCGGCATGCGTGATGAACATCGCCGCCTCGGACGCGAACAGCTTGGCGCAGGACGCCTCGGTGGTATTGCGCAGCCCGGCCGCGGCGGCCCGGCTCTTGTTCCAGGCGGCCTTGAGCGTCAGCAGGCGTGCGGCCTCGAGGCGCATTTTCATGTCGGCGATCTTCGCCTGGATCATCTGGAAGCTGCCGATCGGCGCGCCGAATGCGTGGCGCTCCCGGGCATACTCGAGGCTCGCTTCGTACGCGGCGCGCGCGATGCCTACGGCCTGCGCGGCGATGCCGATCCGCCCGGCATCGAGAATGCTCATGGCGATCTTGAATCCGTCGCCTTCGCTGCCGATGCGTGCGTCGACCGGGCAGCGATAGTCGGTCAGCTCGATCTCGCAGGTCGCCGAGGCGCGGATGCCGAGCTTCGGCTCGATCTTGCCGCACCCAAAGCCGTCCCGGGCGGTGTCGATCACGAACGCGGACACGCCCCTGGGGCCCGCCGACGGGTCGGTCGCCGCGAACAGCAGGATGTATTTCGCGACCGTGCCGGACGTGATCCACGACTTCTTGCCGTTGATGACGTAGTGATCGCCGTCGAGGACCGCGCGCGTGCGCATGTTGGCCGCGTCGGAGCCGGACTGCGGCTCGGTGAGGCCGTAGGCCGCGATCACTTCGCCCGAGGCGACCGGAGTCACGTATTTCTGTTTCTGCTCCTGGGTGCCGTATTGCAGGATGCCGTTGCAGTAGAGCGAGTTGTGCACCGAGATGACCGTCGAGTGCGCGGCGTCGGCGGCGGCGATTTCCTCCATCAGCAGCACGAAGCCGATCGCGTCGAGCCCGGCGCCGCCGTATTCCTCGGGGACTTCGACGCCCATGAAGCCGAGCTCGCCGGCCTTGCGGATGGTCTCCGCCGGGAACTTGCCGCTGATATCGAACTCGGCGGCGATCGGCAGGATTTCGCGCTCGGCGAAGTCGCGCGCGGCCTGCTGGATCATGAGTTGCTCTTCGGTGAACGAGAAGTCCATGGGGAGTCTCCCGGCAGGGCGCCAAACAAGCGCTCCATTCTAACCGCTCGCGGGGGGCACTGCTCACGGGGACACTGCTCACGGGGACACTGCTTTCAAGCAGTGTCCCCCTATTCGCACAAGTGACCGCGGGACCGGGGACGCTGCTTTCAAGCAGTGTCCCCTTATTCGCACAGTTGACCGCGGGACCGGACCACCACGTGCCCGCTGCACTCAGGAAACTTGACAACTTCGCGCAGCGGGCACGTGACGTCCCGATCCCGCTGCCGCGTCGACCGGGGCGACCGGGGACACTGCTTTTAAGCAGTGTCCCCTTTCCCCCCGTAACTGACCTCGAGCAGCAGGTACGTTTTCCGCCCTCCTGCCAGCTCCAGCGTCACCTCGTCGCCTGCCTCACGCTTGAGCAGCGCGCGGGCGAGCGGTGCGTCCATGCTGATGTAGCCGGGGGCATGATCGAATTCATCGGGCCCGACGATGCGAAAGCGCGATTCGGCGCCGGACTCGTCCTCGACGGTGATCCAGGCGCCGAAGAAAACCTGGCCGGTGCCGGCGGGGCTGCGCTCGACGACCTTGACAACGCCGAGGCGCCTGCGCAGGTGGCGGATGCGTCGGTCAATGCCGCCGAGCTGCTTCTTGCGGTAGATGTACTCGGCATTTTCCGAGCGGTCGCCCTCGGCCGCCGCATCGGCGAGCGCGCGCACGACCTCGGGACGCTCGATGCGCCACAGGCGATCGAGTTCCTCCCGCAGCCGCGCCGCGCCTTCCGGCGTGATGTAAGGCGACGATCGCGGTTGCGGCGGGCGGTAGCGGCTCATCAGGTACGTGAATCGGTCTGCAGCCCCAGCGCCCGCGATTCCTCGCGCCGGCGTCGGCGGAGGTCCCATGCGACGCCGGCCGCAAGCAGGATGAAGCCTGACAATTCCGTCGCCACGCGGTAGTGCACGAACAGGGCGTACAGGACTACCGCGGTGCCCGCTGTTGCGAGCAGGGCGGGCCCGAGCGTGCGGTGACGCTGATAGCCGGCAGCCACGGCCGCGGCCGTCAGCAGGCTGAAGGCCGCGATGACCCCGGCCCACGCGGTCTCGTTCAGGGCCAGCCCCACGCCGAGCACGGCCAGCAGGCCGACGGCGGCGAGCGTGCCGTAGCAGGCCAGCAGCGCCAGCAGCAGGCCCGCGACGCCGGCCAGGCCCTGCCGCCGGGTCGCCGCCAGCAAGCGCCGCGGGTCGCAACGGCGCAGCCCTTGCCGGAGACGGCCCGGGGCGTGCGGGCCCCGGCGCATCGAGAGTTCGAGGGAGCTTGCGCCGAAGCCGGCCGCGACGTCGCGCGTCTGGGCGCTCGGGCTGTGGCTGAAGTAATCGTGCCGACCGACGATCTCGATGTTCTCGAAACCGGCGTCGCGAAACATGGCGAGCAGGTTTTCCTCCACCGTCGCGCCCACGACGCACTCCACCCACAGCCGGGGATCCTGCCGGCAATCAACGGTCACCGGGCGACGGATCACCACGTCGGCGATCTGCAGCCGGCCGCCGGGGCGCAGCACGCGAAACATTTCCGCGACGGCGCGCCGCTTGTCCGGCACGAGGTTCAGGGCGCCGTTGCTGGTGATGCTGTCGACGCTCTCGTCGGCCAGCGGCAGGGCCTCGGCCGAGCCTTGCAGGACGTCGACGTTGTCGGCGCCGAGCTCTGCCACGCACTCTCTGAGCTTGCGTGTCATCGCGGGCGTGAGATCGACGGCGACGACATGTCCGTCGCGGCCGACGAGGCGGGCGGCGATGAGGCTGTCATTGCCGGCGCCCGCCCCGATATCGAGAGTCGTGTCGCCGCGCCGGACCGCGCCCGCACTGAACGGATAGCCGACCCCTGCGAAGGACTCGAGCAAGCGGGGCGGCAATTCCTCGAGCTGCTCAGGGGGATAACCCAGCGCGCGACAGGCCGGGCCGCCTACGGGAAAGTGGAACGGCGAGGCGGGTGCGTCGGCGACGGCGGTGTACATGTCCTGCACCGCGTAGACTATTTGTTCCCGCGAGTAACCGAGGATGGCAACCACCCGATCGTCCTCCTTCGTGTCCGGGTTTTCGGACGGCGGATCAATACTCGTCCAGCAGGGCCTTCACCCGCATGCGCAGGCGCTCGGGCGCCTTTTCGATCCCTGCGTCACCGATCCGGTCCCGCAGTTGCCGCTCGAACTCGACCCGGCTGAAGCACTCGCGGCACCGCGCCAGGTGGTGATCGATCGCGGTGCAGGTCCCGCCCTCCAGTTCGCGGTCGAGGTAAACGAAAAGCTGCTCGATGAGCTCTTCGCAGTTGATGTGTTCACGGCTCATGATGCGCCTCCGTGCTTCGCCACGGGCCTGTGCCGGCCCGCCGGCACCAGGCCGGCCTCGCGGCCCTGTTGCCAGAGTGCCTTCTGCAGCAGGCTGCGGGCCCGGCTCAGGCGCGAGCGCACCGTGCCGAGCGGCACGTCCAGCAGTCGTGCGCATTCCTCGTACGTGTAGCCCTCGATTTCCACCAGCACGATAACGACCCGGAATGCGTCCGGCAGGCCGTCCAGCGCCCGCTGGATGTCTTCCCGCAGCAACTTGCCGATGAACTCCGACTCCGGGGTGCCCCACCACAGCAGGAAAGGCTGGTGCAGCTGTTCGAACAGCGAAAACGCCTCATCTTCGAACTCGGCTTCCTCCAGTTCCGTCTCCCGGTCCTGGCGCGAGCGCCGCCGGCGACAGGCGTCAATGAAACAGTTGTTCAGGATGCGGAACAGCCACGCCTCGAGCTGTCCGGGATCGCGCAGCTGGTCCAGTTTGCCCCAGGCCTGGCCGAGAGCCTCTGCGACGATGTCCTCGGCATCGTCCGGATCGCGCGCCAGCCGCAGGGCCGCCCCGTAGAGCCGGTCCATCAGGCGCGTGACAGTGTCCTCGAACAACTGCCGGTGCGCCGCGCAGCCGGGCGGCGACTGCTTGTGGATGTCTGTCGTGGGCATGGGCCCGCCTTCGCACTGGAACGGTCCGGGTTCGCTGCAAGGACGTTTACGGCGGCGAATAAGTTCCGGCGACGACTATTTGTCGTCGGCGGGAACAATAACGGAACTGTGTGCGTCCTTGCGACCGACTTCCCGCTACAACAGGAGAGAATGATGATTACACGCAACAGCAGCAGGCCCTGGGCGGCCCTTGCACTCGTCGGCATGATGGCATGGGCCCCCCTCGCGGCTCTCGCGCACGACGCGGCGGAGGGGGACGAGCCGTCCCTGTATTCACGGTTGGGCGGCCTCGCGCCGATCTCGGTGGTGGTCAGCGACTTCATCGATGCCATGGTGCCGGATCCCATGCTCAACCAGAATCCCGCCATCGACGCCGCGCGGCAGCGGGTGCCGCGCGCGTACCTGAAGTACCACGTCACCGCCATGGTGTGCCAGGCGACCGGCGGCCCCTGCAACTATCACGGCCGCGCCATGAAGCCCTCGCACGCTCACCTGAATATCACGGAGCAGGAGTGGGATCGGATGGCCACGATCTTCAGCGAGGTGCTGGCGAAGCACGGCGTCCCGGAAAAGGAGCAACAGGAACTGTTCGCCATCGTCGGCACGACCAAGGCGGACATCGTCACGGTCGCGGCTGACCGATAGGGTCCGGCCCGTTTAGACCCCGTCACGCTGCCGCGGCGAGCGTCAGGCCGGCGCTGGCGCCATCAGCGTCGCCGTCGCACTCCGCTCGCGTCGCTTGACAGGCCGCGACACTTGCCGCGCGAGCAGGATGACGGGGATCAGCCCCGCCACGACGATCGCGAGGGAGGCGGTGGAGGCCTCCGCGAGGCGCTCGTCTGCCGCCAGCTTGTAAGCCTGCACGGCGAGCGTGTCGAAGTCGAACGGCCTGAGGATGAGGGTGGCCGGCAATTCCTTCATAACGTCCACGAACACGATCAGGCCCGCCGTCAGCAGGTTGGCACGCAGGATCGGCAGGTGCACGCGGCGTAGCGTGCGCCCCGGCCCGTCGCCGAGCGCGCGCGCGGCATCGTCCATCGCCGGCGTGATGCGCGCGAGCCCCGCGTCGACGCTCTGCAGGGAGACCGCGAGAAAGCGTGCGACATACGCGAACAGCAGCCCGATGATGCCGCCGGTCAGGATCAGCCCGGGCTCCACGCCGAACCACGAGGTCAGCCAGGTGCGCAGGCCGTGATCCGCGAGCGTCAGCGGGATCAGCACGCCGACCGCGATCACCGAGCCCGGAATGGCGTAGCCGAGCCCGGCGACGCGGTGCACCAGTTGCATCAGCCTGCCGGGCCGCAGCCGCAGGCCGTAGCCGACGATCACCGCTGCGGAGACTGCCGCGATGGCGCTCACGCCCGCGAGGCTGACGCTGTTCCACAGCAGCCCGATGTAGCGTGTGCCCAGCTGGGCATCGCCGCCGACCCACGCGAGCCAGCCCAGGCGTGCCGCCGGCAGGAGGAAGCCGAAGCCGAGCGGCACGAGGCAGACCGCCACGGCCAGCACCGCGCGACCGCCGGTGAGCGTGTAGGGCTTGCGCTCGGCGGCGGGCGCGCCGACCTGGTGGAAGCGCATCCCGCCGCGGTTCCAGCGCTCCATGGCCACGAGCGTGAACACGAAGGCGAGCAGGACCGCAGACAGCTTCGCGGCGGAAACCGGATCACCGAGCGAGAACCATGCGCGGTAGATCCCGGTGGTGAATACGGGCACGCCGAAATACGCGACCGTGCCGAAGTCCGCGAGGGTCTCCATGAGCGCGAGCAGCACGCCCGCGACAAGTGCGGGGCGCGCCATCGGCAGGGCGACCTTGAGAAACGCGCCCCAAGGCCCGTGACCCAGCGTCCGGGCGGCTTCGAGGATGCCGCTCGACTGCTGCACGAATGCGGCGCGCCCGAGCAGGTAGACGTAGGGATAGAGCACCAGCGACAGCATCGCCACGGCGCCGCCGAGGGAACGGATCGGCGGGAACCAGTAATCGCGTGCGGACCAGCCGGTCGCATCGCGAATCCAGGATTGCACGGGCCCGGACACCTGCAGCAGGTCGGTGTAGGTGTAAGCGATCACGTAGGCCGGAAAGGCGAGCGGAAGGACGAGCGCCCACTCCAGCACGCGCCGCCCCGGGAAGCGGCACACGGCGACCAGCCACGCGGTGCTGAGGCCGAGCGTGAGCACGCCGAATGCGGTCCCGGCGACCAGCAGGACCGTGTTGGTCACGTACTCGGGCAACAGCACGCGCGCGATGTGCCGCCAGGCGCCCTGGTCCGGCAGGAACACGTGCAGCGCGACCGTCACCACGGGCAGCGCGACCAGGGCCGCGACCAGCATGGCGGCGACCGGCAGCGACGGCGGCGTGCGGCCTCGGGCCATGTGGGAGCCTATCGCCAGCCTGCGCGATCGAGCGCCCGCTGGGCGTCCGCCTGGTGCACGCCGTACACCGCCGCGTCGAGTTCGTCCGCCTTGAACGGCCCGAGCTGCTCGAGCGCCGGGTTCTCGAGTGCCGCACCGGCGACCACGGGGTACTCGTTGTTGCCGCGGGCGAAGCGTGTCTGGGCGTCGGGCGAGGCGAGAAACTCCAGGAAGGCGAGCGCCTGGCCGGCGTTCGGCGCGTTGGCCACGATGCCCGCCCCGGAGATATTGACGTGGGTACCGCGGTCGTCCTGGTTCGGGAATATCCAGCGGAGCGATTCGACGACGGCGTGATCCGCCGGGTCGTCCGAGCCCAGGAGGCGCGCGAAGTAGTAGCTGTTGGCAATGGCGATGCCGCATTCGCCCGCGGCGACGGCGCGGATCTGGTCCGTGTCGCCGCCCTGCGGGTTTCGCGCGAGGTTGGCGACCACGCCGCGGGCCCACGCCTCCGCTTCCTCGAGGCCGTGGTGGGCGATCATCGAGGCCATCAGCGAGAGGTTGTAGATGTGCCCGCCGGAGCGCACGCAAAGTTCGCCGACCCAGCGCGGGTCGGCGAGATCCTCGTAGCGCGTGATCGCGCCGGGCTCGATGCGCGCGGGGTCATAGAAGATAAGGCGCGCGCGGCTCGAGAACCCGAACCACTTGCCCTCGGGGTGGCGCAGCTGCGCGGGGATGCGCTGCCGCAGCATGGGCGACTCGACGCTCTGGAACACGCCCGCCTGCTCGGCCCGCCAGAGGCGTCCCGCGTCCACCGTGAACAGGATGTCCGCAGGACTGGCGGCGCGCTCCTGCAGGATGCGCTCGATGAGCGCGTCGTCCGTGCCCTCGATGCGCCGCACCTCGATGCCGGAGGCATCCGTGAACGCCTGGTAAAGCGCATCGTCGCTCTGGTAATGCCGCGCGGAGTAGATGTTGATGGTGCCCGCCGCGGAATCGGGCTCGCGACTGCAGCCGCCAGCCAGCACCAGCGCGGCGAGGGTGGCGACGAGGACGAGCCCGGCAGGCGTCCGGTGGATATGGGACATGGAGCAGCCCTTGGTTTTCGACGGCTTATGAATGTAATGCGAATCGTTCGCATTAGCAAATATGGTCTTTCCGCCGGCAGGTCATCCCGTGCGAGAATTCTTGCCCATGGAATCCAGTTTCAAGGGTATCCCGATCGTCCAGCCGGTGGCCGTGCCGAGCGGCGCCAAGTTTCGCAACGAGCAGGGCGTCGCCGCGATCAAGAACGGCGTGAAGCGGAACAATCGGGCGGCGGCCGCGCCGCTGGGCCGCAAGCCGCCCTGGCTGCGCGCGAAGATGCCGTCCGGCGAGGGCTTCGCGCGCGTCCGGCAGAACGTGCGCGAGCATCGACTTGCCACGGTCTGCGAGGAGTCGATGTGCCCCAACATCGGCGAGTGCTGGAACAACGGCACCGCCACGCTGATGATCATGGGTTCGGTGTGCACGCGCGCCTGCCAGTTCTGTGCCGTGGACACCGGCAATCCGCGCGGCTGGCTGGACGCCGGGGAGCCGGCCAACGCCGCGCGCTCGGTGCAGCTGATGGCGCTGCGCTATGTCGTCATCACGAGCGTCGATCGCGACGACCTGCCCGACGGCGGCGCGGCGCACTATGCCGCCTGCGTGCGCGCCATCAAGGCGCTGAACCCGGATACGGCCGTCGAGGCGCTGACGCCCGATTTTTGCGGCGACCTCGCCGCGATCGAGACGGTGGTGGACTCGGGCCTCGAGGTCTATGCGCAGAACGTAGAGACTGTGCGGCGCCTGACCCACCCGGTACGCGATCCGCGTGCCGGCTACGACCAGACCCTCGCCGTGTTGGCGCATGCCAAGCGTTATCGCCCGGGGGTCCTCACCAAGACCAGCCTGATGCTCGGGCTCGGCGAGTCCGCGGCGGAGATCCGCACGACGCTCGGGGATCTGCGGGCCGCCGCGGTGGACATCGTGACCTTCGGCCAGTACCTGCGGCCGACTTCGAACCACCTGCCGGTGGAGCGCTTCGTGACGCCCGGGGAGTTTGCGGAGTATCGTCGCCTCGGCCTGGAAATGGGCTTCCTCGAGGTCGTCTCCGGCCCGCTCGTGCGCTCCAGTTACCGGGCGGACCGCGTGTTCGAGCACAACAACGTCGGCCTGTAGCGCCGCAGTGGCTGTCACGAGGGCCAAGGGTCGCGGCGCCGCCTCGAATCCCGCCGGGCGTTTCGAATCCGTGCGCGGCGGGGCCTGCGACGACGGCTGGTTCCCGGACGAGGCGGAAGACGGCCGCAGGGCGGCGACGACGGTCACCGAGGAGTGCGCGCGCGGCATCGTGTCGCGCAACGAGTCGCCGGACGTGCCGTTCGACCGCTCCATCAACCCGTACCGCGGTTGCGAGCACGGCTGCGTGTACTGCTATGCGCGGCCGAGCCACTCTTACCTGAACCTCTCCCCGGGGCTCGATTTCGAAACCCGGCTGTTCGCCAAGACCAACGCCGCCGAGCTGTTGCGGGACAAGCTCGCGGCGCGCGGCTATCGTCCGGTGCCGATCACGATCGGCGCGAATACCGATCCCTACCAGCCGATCGAGCGGCGCTACGCGATCACGCGCGCGCTGCTGGAGGTATTCGTCGCGGCGCGCCACCCGTGCACGATCATCACCAAGAGCGCGATGGTTGAGCGCGACCTCGACCTGCTGGTGGAGCTCGCGCGTGACGGCCTCGTCGCAGTGTTCGTCTCGGTGACCAGCCTCGACAACCGGCTCTCGGCAAAGCTCGAGCCGCGGGCCTCGGCCCCGCACCGGCGCATCGCGGCGATTCGCAGGCTCAGCGAGGCGGGCGTGCCGGCCGGCGTGCTCGTGTCGCCCGTCATTCCCATGGTGACCGACACGGATCTCGAGGAGATCCTCGCGCAAGCGCATGCCGCAGGGGCGCGCCGTGCCAGCTATGCGCTCGTGCGCCTCCCCCACGAGGTGGCGCAGCTGTTCCGCGAGTGGCTGGACCTGCACTTGCCCGAGCGCGCGGAGCACGTGATGAGCCTCGTGCGCCAGATGCGCGGGGGGCGTGATAACGACCCGCGTTTCGGCGTGCGCATGAAGGGCGAAGGCGTGTTCGCGGAACTCATCGCGCGCCGATTCAGGGTGGCGGCACGGCGCCTCGGCTTCGGCAGTGAAAGGGAGTTCGACCTGCGCTGCGACCTGTTTCGTCCGCCGACGCCGCAGGGTGACCTGTTCTGACCGCCCGCGGCGTGCGCCACGTGCCCGGTCCGCGGGCCGTGCGCCGCGCTGCCGCGCGAGCCCTCTGCCTTGCGCTAACATAGCTCGCAACCTGACCGCCGGGAAGTGAGTCCACAGTGACCGAGGCATTGCTGGAATACGCGCTGTTTCTCGCCAAGACCGCGACGCTCGTGATGGCGTTGGCGTTTCTCGCCGGGCTGCTCGTGAACATGTCGCGGCGTGGCCGGGAGGCAGAGGGCCTGAAGGTCACGAACCTGAACACGCGACTGCGCGATGCGGCCGACGGCTTGCGTCGTGCACTCCTTCCCAAGCCGGAGCGCAAGCGCCTCGTGAAGCAGCGCAAGCAGGAGGCCAAGGCCGCGCGGGGCCGACGCCGCAAGCGCGTGTTCGTGCTGGATTTCCGCGGTGACATTCGCGCCAGCGCGACCGCGTCGCTGCGCGAAGAGGTCAGCGCGGTGCTCGCGGTGGCGGAGCAAGGCGACGAGGTCCTCGTGCGCCTCGAGAACGCGGGCGGCCTGGTGCACGAACACGGACTCGCGGCCTCGCAGCTCGCGCGGGTGAAGGAGCGCGACATTCCGCTGACCGTCGCCGTGGACAAGGTGGCGGCCAGCGGCGGTTACCTGATGGCCTGCGTCGCTGACCGGATCGTCGCCGCGCCGTTCGCGATCGTCGGGTCTATCGGCGTCCTCGCGCAGATCCCCAATTTCCGCCGCCTGCTCGACGAGCGCGGCGTGACCGTCGAGCAGGTCAAGGCCGGGCGCTACAAGCGCACGGTGAGCATGTTCGGCGAAGTCACCGACGAGGATCGCGACAAGCTGCGCGAGGAGCTCGAGGACGTGCACGCGCTGTTCCAGGCCATGGTCGCGAAGCACCGGCCGGCGCTGGACCTCGAGCGCGTCGCCACCGGCGAATACTGGTACGGCACGCGCGCGCTCGAGCTCGGCCTCGTCGACGAGATCGGCACCAGCGATGACTGGCTGGCGCGCCTGGTCGACGATGCGGACGCGTGGAACGTCCAGTGGCGCGGGCACCGGCGGCTGATGGAGAAACTCGCGGCCGCGATGGAAGAAGGACGTCTCGGTGGGATGCTGTCGCGCTGGCGTTAGCATCCTGGGCGCCGCCCTGCTGCTGGCCGGATGCGCGCAGCTGGCCGGTACCCCGGGCCCGGAGGACGAGCCGCCGCCGTGGCCCGGGCTCGAGCGGGCCGACGTCTACGAGGGCGTGAGCGGCGAGACCGAGGTCCTGGGGCGCCCCCAGAAAGTCGTCGCGCGGCACGCGGACACGTTCAGCGACATTGCGCGGCGATTCAACCTCGGCTACGACGAGATGCGCGCGGCCAATCCCGGCGTCGATCCGTGGCTGCCCGGCGAAGGCACGGAAATACTCCTGCCGACAGCGCACATTATTCCCGCCGCCGCGCGCGAGGGCGTGGTGATCAACCTGCCCGCGATGCGACTCTGGTGGTTCGGCCCGCGGGACGCAGAGGGCAGGCAGACGGTCGTCACGCACCCCATCGGCATCGGCCGGGTCGGCTGGTCGACGCCGGTCGGCGAGTACGAGGTCCTCTCCCGGACGAAGGACCCCAGCTGGTATCCGCCGGCCTCGGTGCGCCGCGAGCACGCGGAGGCGGGCGACCCGCTGCCCGCGGTCGTGCCGCCCGGCCCGGACAATCCCCTCGGCCGGCACGCCGTCCGGCTCAGTAACCCCGTTTACCTGCTGCACGGCACGAACAAGCCGGCGGGGGTCGGGATGCGCGTCAGCCATGGCTGCATCCGGCTCTATCCGGAAGACATCGAGTGGCTGTACGACTTCCTTCCCCGGGGTACGCCCGTCGTGATGGTGGACCAGCCGTGGCTTGCCGGCCGGCAAGACGGGCAGTTGCTGTTCGAGGCTCATGGCTATCTCGAGGACGGCCACGGGGACTGGACTACCGGCCTGGAGATTCTCCGCCAGCGGGCGGGCGAGCACGGCGTGGAGTGGGCGCGCGCCGCCGCGATCAGCGCGGCGGGCATGGGCGTACCGCTGCCGGTAGGGGCGGGCAGCCCGGACCCGGAGCGCTGGCTCGCGCGCGCGCCGCAGGTCGAGAACCGTGCCCGCGGCAACTACCGGGAGGCCGGGGCGGAGGCCGTCGTACTGGGCGGCCGCTGAGCCCCCTGTGAACAGGCCCTAGCGCCAGACCTTCGCGGCGATCACCCGGTCGCGGAGCGCTACGGGCAGGCGGCGCAGCAAGGCCAGCGACTTCGCATCGTTGCCGACCACGTAACGGTTTTTCGGCCGGGATGATTCCAGCGCGCCGATGACCACCTTCGCGACATCCTCGGGCGGCAGGCCGCCGGGTTTCGCATTGAGTTTCCGCAGCAGCTTGACCAGCGGGGCGTACAGCTCGCGGAGGGCGGTCGTGGCCGCGTCGTCGGGCATCGCGGCGTCGCGTGCCGCGCCTTTCTCCCAGAGAGGTGTCCTGATGCCGCCCGGCTCGATTGCCACGACCTTCACGCCGAAGGGCTCGAGTTCGACGCGCAGCGAGTCGGTGACCGCCTCGACGGCGTACTTTGAGCCGGCATACACGCTGACGCCGGGCAGGGCGACCAGGCCGGAGATCGAGCTGATGTTGATGAGCGTGCCCTGCGCGGCCCGCAGCAGCGGCAGGCAGGCCTGCGTGACGCGCAACAGCCCGACGACGTTGACGCTGAACGTCTGCTCGATTTCCCCGGCGCGCATCAGTTCGAGCGGCCCGCCCAGGTAGACGCCGGCATTGTTGATCAGCCCGTGCAGCTCGCCGCCGGTGGCGTCGGCCAGCTGCGCGATGCTCGTGGCCACGGCCTCGCGCCGGGTGACGTCGAGCTGCAGCGGGACGAGATCCCCTTCCGCCTCCGCCGCCAGCGACTCGGCGTCCTCGATCTTCCGCACGCCGGCGAATACCTGCCAGCCGGAAGCGGCGAGCCCCAGCGCAATACTGCGCCCCAGGCCGGAGGAGGTCCCGGTGATGAGAACATTCTTCATGCGGTGCGCTTTCGGCGGGATGACCGGCGCAGATTCACGATCGCGAGCAGGCCGAGCAGCAGCCCGCCGGTGCCTACCGGCTGTTCGATGGCGAACACGAGCGGCGCCAGGACCGCACGCGTCGCGGCGCGCAGCGGCGCATGGCGGCCGATCAGTTGCGCGAGCGGCGGCGAGTGGCGGTAATAGAACGCCACGAACGCCCGCCCCGGCGCGTACGGCATGAGGACGGTGTCGCGGAAGCGGCGCAGGCTGGCCACGTGCGGGTCCATCCAGCTGCCCCAGGCGGCGGTGGCGATGAAACAATCGCAGAAGCCCTTGCACTCCTCCTGCTGCGCCCCCTCGTCGGCGCGAATCGTGACCGTCACTTGGCGTCCTTCCGGGTCGAGCCCCGCCTCGCCGGTCGGGTTCGCCAGGACGACCTCGAAGCGTCGCTCCCTGCGCGCCGTCTCGCCCGCGACGAGATCCACGGCGAAGGTCTTGCGCGTCTCGCCGGCCGCAAAAGCCAGCGTCCCGGTGGCGGCGACGTAGTCGGTCCCGGCCAGGGCGACACGGCTGCCTTCGCCGTCCAGCGTGACCCAGCTGACCGTCGCGTCCCCGCTGCTGCCGCGGTTGCGGTCGACGGTGAACTGGACGCTGCCGTCGACCTCGTCGACACTCGGGGTCGCGGTAAACAGCGAGAATTCGCCGGCGCGATCCGCCGTCGGCGCCTCGATGATGACCAATGGCCCCGTGCCGGCGAAGGCGGCCTCGCCGGCGGGAGTCGCGTTCGCGAGCATCAGGCTGAGCGCGCGCGGGCCGACCGCACCCGTGCCGCCGATCGTCGAGAGCGTGGCCTCGGCAATATCGTCCTGCGCGGCAAACTCGAGCGTCGTCGTCAGATCGCTGTAGTCGACGCCGAGCGCGGCGGTGTCCGGCACGCCGAACAGGTCCACCGTGAGGGCCTGCGCCGCGAGCCCGTTGCGACTCACCTCGATAGGCAGTACGTTGCCGGCCGTCACGCGCCGCACGCCATCGCCCAGGATCGCGAACTGGGCCGCGGCCTCGTCGTCGTCCTCGATCTGCAGCAGCAGGGTCTGCTCGCGTGCAAGGGTGGCGCCGGTGGGATTCGCGAGGGTGAGCACCGCGTATTCGGTGCCTTCGACGTCGGTGTCCGCCAGGGCCTCCAGCTCGACGCGGGCGAACAGGCTGCCGTCGGGGATGCGCACGACGCCGAGCGGCAGGTCCACGGTGAAATCCTCGCCGAGCGTAGCCGTGCCGCCAAGGCTGGCGTTCAGCACCACCGTGACCTCGCCGCTCGAACTACCGCTGCGGATCACGGTGATCGCGCGCGTCTCGCCCTCGACCACGCTCATGCGCGGCTCGCGAAACTGCAATACCCCCGCGGCCTCTGCCGCGGGCGTCCAGGGCCCGGCCGTGAGCAGGACCAGCGCGACGAGAACCGGGACTGGAGCTCGATACGTAGACATGGTTGCAACTCCTCGGCCGATACGCCCCGCGAACATCATGGGACGCCTGCAGCGGGACCGCAATCCGGGATGTTGCATCGCCGCATGAGCCTGCCCTCGTGATAGAGTTCGCTACCCCGCGGCAGATGCGCATACCCGCTTCCTGGGAGCAGAAATGTCGACAGAACGGCGGCCTCGGCGCGAGGCGGATGAGCTGTCCCCCGACGAAACCCCCGCGCCCGGAGGGGTCGGCGAGACGCTTGCCCAACGTCTCGGTCGCTGCATCGAGCGTCTCGAGGATCCCTCGCTGCAGCCGGCCTGGGTAGTCCACGAGGTGCGCAAGGACCTGAAGCGCACGCGCGCCCTGCTGCGCCTCTGCGGGGAAGTGCTGCCGACACGCCGGCTCGAGAAGCGCTGTGGCGCCGCGGGGCGGCAGCTGGCCCCGCTGCGCGATGCCGATGCCGCCGGCGAAACCGTTGCGCGCCTGCGCCTGCGGGCCGATGCGCGCCAGCTCGAGGCGCTCGAGGCAGTGGCTCAGTGGTTTGCGCGCCGGCATGCCACGCTTGCCGGCGCGCCGGGCCTGGCGCGGCCGATCGCGATGGCGGTCGCCGGCGAGCTGCGCGGCGTCGCGCGTGACGTGCAGGCGCTCCCCTTCGAGCGGGTCGACGCTGCGGCGCTGGACGCGGGCCTGGCGGATGCCTGGGCCGAGACCGCGAACGCGTTCCGGCACGTCGCGGCCAAGCCGGTGTTGCCCCGGTTCCACGATTTTCGCAAGGCGGTCAAGCGCGAACTTCACCAGCGCGAGCTGTCCGGGCGGCCGCCGGATCGCATGGAGCGCGCGACGCTGAAAAAGCTCGCCGATGTGCTGGGCGAGCTGCAGGACCTGGACGTGCTGCGGGACACCTTGCGCGCCGCGGGGCGCTGGCGCGGCCCGGTCCGCGGCCTCGTCAGGCAGACGATCAGCGAACTGAAGGCCCGGGCCATCCGGCTGGGCGACGGCCGCTACCGGGACAATTCGCGCTGACCGTGCAGGAGACACGCCGGCACACGCAGGAACGACCGTGATCCCGTTGCGTGACGAGAACCCGGTGTCGTCGGTGCCCGTGGTGACCTGGGCGCTGGTGGTGGCCTGCATCCTCACGTTCCTGTGGCAGGTGTCATTCGGCGCGCCGCATTTCAACCGGGTGATATTTTCCCTCGGGGTGATCCCGGCCGTATTGTTCGGCCATGCGCAGCTCGCGCCCGAGGTCGCGATGGTGCCGCCGGCCGCGACGGTCGTGACCTCGATGTTCCTGCACGGCGGCTGGCTGCACCTGGCGGGAAACATGCTTTACCTGTGGATCTTCGGCGACAACATCGAAGACCGGATGGGGAAGATTCGTTTCCCGGTGTTCTACCTGGCGTGCGGCGTGGCCGCGGTGTTCGCCCAGTCGCTGCCGGCGCCCGAGGCCCAGGTGCCGATGGTGGGCGCCTCCGGCGCGATTTCGGGGGTGCTGGGCGCGTACCTTCTGATGTTCCCGCGCGCCCGCGTGCTGGTGCTCGTGCCGTTCGGCTTTATCCTGCAGGCGATCAGGCTGCCCGCGGTGTGGGTCCTCGGGCTCTGGTTCGCGATCCAGCTGGTGTCGTCGCTGATGACGCCGGCGGGAGAAGGCGGCGTCGCGTTCAGGGCGCACCTCGGCGGCTTCGTCGCGGGGTTGGCGTTGACTCCGTTGTTCCTGCTGGGGAGGCGAGCGCGTTGAACGAGTGGTTGAAGCTCATGCTGGACGAGGTCCGACGCAAGGAGCGGGAACAGGCCGAGATCGAGGATGAGCGCGAGCGGCGCAAATCCGCTACCGGGAACGGGGCGCAGGAGGCCGGGCGTTCGCCGCGTCCGGCGGATCCGCCCGGGTCCGGCTGAGGTCGCCTTGGCTACTTCCCAGGCGACGGTTCCGTCGCACGGCCCGCTGCGGCAGGGCCTCGTCGAATGGGCCCTGCTGTTCGCGCTGGTAGCGCTGTGGGGCAGTTCCTTCATGCTCGTGCGGGTGGCCCTGGATGCGTTCACTCCGGTAGCTATCACGGCGGGTCGCCTGCTCATCGGTGCCGGCGTGCTGGTGCTGCTCCTCCTGTTGACGCGCCGCCGTCCCCCCGGGGCGCTGCGAACCTGGCTGTTCTTTCTCGTCATGGCCCTGGTGGGCAATGCCCTGCCGTTCTTTCTCATCGCCTGGGGTCAGCGCGACATCCCGTCCGGCCTGACCGGCATCCTGATGGCGGTGATGCCGCTGGTGACGCTGGTACTGGCGCACTTCCTGGTGGCCGGCGAGCGCCTTACGCCACGCCGCCTGGCGGGCTTCGTGCTCGGCTTCGTCGGCGTCTTCGTGTTAATCGGCCCCGAAGCGCGTGCCGCCATGATCGGGCGGGAGGCATCGTTCATCGCCCAGCTCGCCGTGCTGGGCGCGGCGGTCTGTTACGGCGCGGCGGCGATCATCGCCCGTCGCGGGCCGGTACTGAACCCGGTCGTCACGTCCGCGGCGGTGCTGTCCATCGCGGGCGTAGTGGTCGGCGTATTCCTCCTCGCCGGCGCGCTGCGGGAAGGCCGGGCGGCCGTAGCACATGCCGCGATCGCTGTCGCGCCGGCCGGCGCACTGCTGGCGCTTGGGGCGCTGGCCACGGGGCTGGCGACGGTTGTCTATTTCAGCCTGGTGGCGCGCGCAGGGCCGACCTTTCTGTCGCTCATCAACTACCTGATCCCGGTATGGGCCGTCGTGCTCGGTACGCTGGCGCTGGGAGAGCGCCTGCCGACGCGCGCATTCGCGGCGCTGGGCCTGATCCTGGGCGGCATGGTGCTGGCTCGCTGGCAGTTCCGGCCGCGTATCCCGCCGGCATGAAGGTCGTGGTCATCGGCGGCGGTTATGCCGGCCTGGCGTGCCTGGCCCGCCTCGCGCGTGTCGTGCCGGATGCCGAGCGTCATCTCGTCGACCCCGGCCGCTGGCACCTGCGCCGCACGCAGTTACACGAGACGCTGCGCAGGCCGCTGGCCGAGCTGCGTGCGGACTTCGCGCCCATTGCGCGCCGCTGGGATTTCCGGCATCACCGGGCGCGCGTCGCCTGGTCCGCGGCGCAGCTGGCCGAATGGTCGCGCCTGCGCAGGATCCGGATCGGGAAGCGCGCGCTGGAGTTCGACGCGCTGGTCGTCACGACGGGTTTGCCGGGGGTCGCGGGCCGCGCTTCCCGCAGCCCCACGCCGCCGGTGCCGTTGGAAACGCTCGCGACCGGCGCGGGCGTGAATGCGCTGCGGCGGCTCGCCGCGACCGAGGGTCGCGCATGGGTCGTGGGGGCCGGCGCGAGTGGCCTGCAGTGCCTGTTCGAGCTGGCCGCGGCGCGGCCCGACGGCGCGCCGCTGGGGTTGATCGAGGCCGACGACACGCTCCTCCCCGCGGAGCCGGCGGGCCTGCGGCGCGCGGTCGTCGGGCACCTGCAGGCACTCGACGTGGAACTGCGCACGGGCATGCTTTACGAGGGCTTCGGCCGCGGGCGCGTGCGCATGCGCGGGCGGGAGGGCGTGGTTTCCGAGCCGGCCGGCGGCGCGTTGCTGTGCACGGGGCCGACTTCGCAGCGCATCGCGGCCGATGCTGCGGGCCGCGTGTTACGCGGCGGCCGGCCGCTGCCCGCGATCTTCGCGGCCGGTGATTGCGCCCGCTGGGACGGCGTGCCGTTCGACGCGGCGACCGCGCAGACGGCCGTGCGCAAGGGACGGCACGTCGCCGCGACCATCGCGAGTCTCGCGCAGGGCCGCGAGCCGGAATCATGGGATGCGCGCCAGCTGGGCTTCTTCCTGAGCCTCGGGCCGCGCGACGCGGTCGGCTGGCTGTTTGCGCGCCAGGCGTTGATCACGGGGCTCCCGGCGGTCGCGGCCCGCGAGGCGGCCCAGGCGCGCTGGGACCTGCTGCTGCGCGGCGTCGACAGCTTCGCTGCCTTCTGAAGACTCCTGTCATCGCAGATTTCACGGGAAATTCACGTTTCTTTCATCGCGTTTGCTTCCCGCACCAGTCCAGAGTCGAGCGGTCGAAATTCATTCGACGCAATGGCGATCCACACCAATGGCGATCCACACGCGAGGCAGACATAGCATCAAATTTCCTGAGCATGTGATCGTCCAGCTTTGCCCGGCAGGTGCAGCTTTGCGCAATTTCGCTCTGCTGGCGGCTGCCCTCCTGGCAAGTTGCGGCGGCTCCGGCCAATCTGCGACGGAGGGGCCGGCACCGCCTCCTGCCGACGTACCCCCGGTGACGTCCGCGGTGGTCGCTTTCGTTGGCGTCGATGTCGTCCCCATGGATTCGGAAATTCTGCTCATCGACCAGACTGTCGTTGTCAGGGACCGGCGGATAACAAGTGTCGGCTTGAGAAGCGACATCGCGATTCCGGACGACGCCGAGCAGATAGACGGGAAAGGGCTCGTCCTGATGCCTGGTCTCGCGGACATGCACGTTCACCTGGCGGAAGAAGATCTTCCCGGATATCTTGCCAGCGGCATCACCACCGTGCGGAACATGTGGGGCCATAGCGCGGTGCGCGACATGATGGAGCGGATCGCGACGGGCGAACTGCCGGGACCCATGGTCTACTCGACGAGCCCGGGAATAGACGGACCACCCGCGAAATGGCCCGTCACGCAAATTGTGGAATCTGCTGCTGAAGCGCAGCAAACAGTTGCGCGGCTGGTCGGCGACGGCTGGACAATGCTGAAGGTATACCAGGATTTGCGGCCCGACGTGTACAGCGCCGTAGTGGAGGCGGCCCGCGAGCACGGCGTTCCTTTTATGGGCCACGTTCCACACCGCGTCGGATTGCGCGACGCACTGCTGGCGGGCCAGTTCTCGCTGGAACACCTGGGCGGTTACGACATTGAATTGGGCGGCACACGGGGCACGGCCGGCTGGCTGAAAATGAACACGGCCAGGATTCCGGACGTAGTCATGTGGACATGGGAAGCCGGTGCATATGTCTGCCCGACGCTCGTGGTGGTCAAGGCCCTTGCCCAGCGCAATCATTCGTCTGATGACGCGAGGGTCGTCGCCGAGAACCGGCGGTTACTGGTCAGCGCCCTGCATCAGGGCTATGTTCCGCTTCTGCTCGGCACAGACTCCGGAATAGACATCGTCGCTCCCGGATCGTCCCTGCATGAAGAACTGCTGGAGTTCAGGAGGGCAGGACTGTCACCGTATTCCGCCCTGGCTGCGGCCACAGTCGTCGCGGCCGAATTTCTCGGTGAGGTGGACGAGTTCGGCGCTGTCCGCGAAGGTCTGCGGGCCGACCTGCTTTTACTTGAGCAAAATCCTCTTGAAGACGTGCGAGCTTCGTCCGACCCCGTCGGCATCATGGTGAACGGTGACTGGTACTTCGGCGACGCGCTCGAGACGCTGCTACGGCAGGCTGCCAGCCGGTAAGCGCCCATCACCACCCTAGCCGCCGTCGCGGCTCGGGTCGAGCGGCTGGAAGGGCGTCTCGAAGTAGCGGTGAAAGGGCGGCGGCAGCTCGCGGTAGTCGAGCGCCATGGCCTCGGCGGGTAGCGGCTGGCCGTTGTACGTGTTCCAGAACACGACGTTGCGCCCCACGAGGCGTCCCGCCTCGAGGTCCGCAAGCAGGCAGGCAAAGGCCTTGCCCGTGTACGTGCCTTCCAGGTCGATGCCGAAGGCCTGCCTGGCCAGCTGCAAGCCTGCCATGCCCTCCGCCGTGAAGCGGGCGTAGCCCGGGCCGATGAACTTATGGCGGACTTCCATGCGCGTGCGATCGAGCGGCGCGAGCGGGAAGCGCGGATCGCGTCGATGCAGCAGCCGCGCGGCACCGTGATAGAGGCTGCGAAAGCGCTGCGGGCTGGCGATGTCGGCGCGCACCACGCGCACGAACACGAGGCGCGTGCGCAGCCCGGCGGCGGCGAAGCCGAGTGCGAGCCCGGCGGCGGTGCCCATGGTGCCGAGCGCGACGTAGAGATCGTCCGGCTCCGGCATCAGGCCGGCACGCACCTGTGCGGCCAGCTCCAGGCCCGCATTGACGAAGCCGACGGCCCCGAGCGGGGAGGATCCTCCGCCGGGGATACGGTACGGTGGCGGAGCGACGCCGCGACCAAGCAGCTCCAGGCAACGTGCGGCCCGATTCGCCTCCGCCTCCGTAGCGCAGTGCCGCTGTTTTGCCCCCGACCAGCGGCCCATGAGCAGGTTGCGGCCGACGAACGACGAGTTCGACTGGGGCGTCAGGAGCAGGCGCGCGTCCAGGCCCAGCCCGCCGGCATAGATCGCGGTGGCGAGCGCATGGTTGGAGCCGGCCACGCCGAAGGTGAACACGGAGTCGTGTCCCCTGCGCAGCGCGTCGGCGAGCAGGAACTCGAGCTTGCGCACCTTGTTGCCGCCATAGGGCGACGCGCAGTGATCATCGCGCTTCAACCACAGGCCCGCGCAGCTGCCGGGCAGTGCAGTCGCGTCGGCGGCCTGCAGCGGCGTCGGCCAGTCGCCGAGCGGAGTTGTCGCCAGGCTCTCCGCGAGCGCCGGGAAACGGTCGGCCAGGGCGAGCTCGCTCATCGCGCCTTCGTTCCTTCGGCGCCGGGCGGGAGGGCGTCGCCCGCGGCGGCGCGCATGCGGCGCGCCTCAGCGAGCAGGAATTCCTCGTCCAGCGGCGAGAGGTCGAATCGTCGGCAGGCCTCCTCGATCGCGACAGCGTCATGCCGGCCGTCGGCCGACAGCCAGCGCAGTGCCTCGCGCAGCGCCTGTCCCGCGGGCGGCGTGCCGCGCTTGCGTGTACCGGAGCTCATCGTCGTCACATACCTCGGACACTCGTCGGCAGGCACCATCCGCTATTATCATCGCAGGATTCACGACCGGGAACGCGACAGGCCGGATCGCATGCATGGCACAGACCACCTTGACGCGCTTCGCAGGGACGCCAGCAGCGCCCCGGTCGTGCTGTTCGCATCGCCGCTCACGGACCTGCGCGAACTCGAGGCGCGGCTCGCCGAGCTGGGCCTCGAGCATCGCGTCGTGACGCTGTCCATGTCCGATGCCGCATCGCGCGACCGCTTCCACGTGCTCGAGGAATGGACCGGCAGGAAGACGCTGCCGCAGGTGTTTATCGACGGCCGTTTCATCGGCGGGCCTACCGAGTTGCTTGCCCATCCGAGATTCGGCGGCGAGACGGCGAGCGCGGGCCGCCGGCTCGGCTACGCAGGCCTCATTCCGTTCGTCGCCGCGCTGCTCGGTTTCGTTTTCAGTGCAGATGCGCGCCGGGCTTACTTTGCCGGGCAGTTCATCGCTTACGGCGCAGTCATCCTGTCATTCATCGGCGCGGTCCACTGGGGACGCGCACTCGGCGGCGGGCGCGTGCCGGTGATGCGGATGGCGATCAGCATTCTGCCTGCGCTGCTCGCCTGGGCCGCGTTGCTGCTGCCGGTTGCTACGGCCGCATGGCTGCTGCTGGCGGGATTCCTGGCGGTGCGCGCCTGGGAGGCGAGCCCGCCGGTCGCGAGCGCGCTGCCGCGCTGGTACCGCGGCTTGCGCACGGAACTCACGCTTGCAGTCGTCGTGCTGACGCTGTTGTTTGCACTGGCGGCAGCGTGAGCGCGCTGATAGCCTTGGCCGCGCACGTCCCGTCGTCCCGTCCTGCCGGAGCACACTATGGCTGACAGTCTCACCCCCGGGATCCTGGTCGAAGAGATGCCCGGTCGTGAGACGACGCTCGACGTGTCCCCCGCGGGACTCGCAGCCTTCGTCGGCGCGGCACCGCGCGGGCCGTTGAACGAAGCCGTCGTCATCGAGAGTCTCGCGGAGTTCGAGCGGCATTTCGGCGTCGCCGGGATGGACCTGCCGCTGCAGTCCTGCATCCATGATTTCTTTCTCGCGGGCGGCGAGCGTGCCGCGGTGGTCAGGGTGGCGAACGGCGCGCGGCCGGCCACGATTCACCTGCCGGCCCGGGAGGGCGTGCTGGTGCTCGAGGCGCTCAGCCCCGGCCGGCACGAGTTCCTGCGGGCATCGGTCGACTATGACCAGATCGCGCCGTCGGACGACCTGACGTTCAACCTGGTGATCCAGCGACTGCGCGCGCCCGGCACGGAACGCGTCGCTGACCAGGAGATCTACGCGCGACTCTCTTTGCTGCCATCGTCCGAGCGTTATGTCGCCGACGTCCTGCTCGAGTCGCGCCTCGCGCGCGTGCGCGGTGCCACGCCGCCGAGCCGGCCCGCGGCGACGATCAGCACTTCGCCGGGATATCCTGTGGCCTGGGTCGAAGCGGCCGACGACGGTGCCGACGGGACGATGCTGACCGACTACGATCTCGTAGGGTCGTCGGTGCACGGCAGCGGACTGTTTGCACTGGATGCCGTCGGGCCGATCGACTTCCTCTGCCTGCCGCCCGGGCTGGACGGGCGCATTGCAGGGCCGACGCTGTTGCTCGCCGCGCTGCGCTACAGCCGCAAGCGGGGGGCGATGCTGCTGCTCGAGCCCCCGTCCGCCGCGCGCGACTCGGATGCGGCACTCGCGTGGCTGCAGCAGTTGAACATCGCCGGCGAGAACGCGATCGTCGTGTTCCCGCCGCTGGCCGGCGACGCGCGCAACCAGAGCCGGTCGCCCATCGGCGCGGTGGCCGGCGCGCTGGCACGCGCACCCGCTGACGCGGAACCCTTGCTGGGCGCTCAGTTCAGGCCGGTCTCCGAAGTGGCACCCGACGCGCGCCGTCGGCTGCAGGCGGCCGGCATCAACGTGATCGCGCGAGGCCGCGGCGGGCGTTTCGTCCTCGATGGCGACCGCACGCTCGTTTCGGCGGAGTGCCCGGTGCAGGAATGGCGTTCGATCGCCGCGCGCCGCCTCGCGCTGTCGATCGAGCGGACCCTGCTGCAGGGCACCCGCTGGGTCGTGTTCGAGCCGCCCGGCCCGGACCTCGCCAGGAGGCTGCACGGCCAGCTGAGCGGCTGGCTCGAATCGCTGCGTTTCTCGGGGCGACTTGCGGGCGATCCGGGCACGGCATGGTTTGTCGACGTCAACGAGGTAGCGGCGCCGCACCGGCCGATGCGGGTCGAATTCACCGTCGGATTCGCCCCTCGCCAGCCCGGGGAGTTCATCATCTACCGGGTGAGCCAGGGGCTGCATGGCGCGCGCCTGGCGCCGGTGTCGGCCGAGCGCTGGGCGATTACACAACCCATGCGCGGGCACGACGCGCCCCTGGCGAAAGCGGCGGAGCAGGCGGAGGAGACCGCAACCGGGTTACCAGGGATCGGCCTGGAGGCCGGGTGACGAGACCCGGCGGCAGCATTCCCTATTTCGCCTACGGGGCGAACATCCATCCGGGCTGGCTGCGACGCCGCATACCCGATGCGATCCGGATCGGCCCCGGCGAACTTCCCGCTCACCGGATCGCGTTCCACAAGCGCGGCCGCGACGGCGCCGGTCGCTCGAACGCCTGGCGGACGGGGGCGGCGACCGATCGGCTGCCGGGCGTCCTTTACAGGGTGCAGATCCAGGACCTCGAGCGGCTGGGTGCCGCGGGCGCCGGCTACCGGGCGGAAGAACTGCTCATCGAGACGACGGCCGGCCCGCTCACGGCGCTCGGTTGGCGCGCCGAGCCGGCGGAGATCCAGGACGGCTTGCTGCCCTGGGACTGGTACGTGGCGCTCATCCGGGCGGGCGCGGCGCTCCAGGGGCTGCCGCAGGCTCATCGACGCTGGCTCGAGACCGTGCCGGTCGCCGCCGATCCGGATCGCGCGCGGGCCGCCATCGCACTCGCGGTAATCGATCAGGAAGCGGCGCAGGGGACCTAGCGCGCCCGCTCGCCTGCGACGCAGGCCGGCGGTTGCGCGGCGGCGGCCGCGAGGTGTTCCCGGATGGCGCTGTCAAGCGCGCTCACGGCCGCAGCGAGACCTTCCGCATGGGCGATGAGGAGCAGGACATCCTGGAGAAAATCCGGGTAGTCCGCGATCGCCTCGCAGAACTCGACCAGCGTGTCACGATCGATGTGGCCGCAGGAGCCGGACGGATCCTCGATGTGCACCGGGTGGCTGTGCAGCAGAATTTGCCACACCGCGTACGGATCCCAATGCTGGCGTCCCGCCGGACTTGCGTGTTCCATGACCGCACGCTAGCAAGTATCGTCCGCTGGGACCGTGAGCAAAGTCACGGAGGCGACCCGAAGCCGCCTCCGCCCGGCGTGGCGATCTCCAGCGCATCGCCCGGTGCAAGCTCGGCCGCCGCGTTGCCGGGCAGGATTTCCACCTCGCCGTCGGCGCGGATCACGCGGTTGCAGCCCGGCCGGCCGGCGTCACCGCCGGCCAGGCCGAACGGCGGCACGAGGCGGCGATTGGAAATCAGCGCGGCACTGACGGCTTCGGTGAACACGAGGCGGCGCACGACGCCGTCGCCGCCCCGATGCCGGCCGTCGCCGCCCGAGCCGCGCCGCACCGCAAAGGACTCGACTCGCACCGGATGGCGCAACTCGAGAATCTCCGGGTCGGTGAGCCGGCTGTTGGTCATGTGCGTGTGGACCGCGGACGCGCCGTCGAACCCCGCCCCGGCCCCGGCGCCGCCACACAGGGTCTCGTAGTACTGGTGGCGTGCATTGCCGAAGCTGAGATTGTTCATCGTGCCCTGCGCCGCGGCGACGACGCCGAGGGCGCCGAACAATGCATCCACGATGCATTGCGAGGTCTCGACATTGCCACCGGCCACCGCCGCCGGCCAGCGTGGATTCAGCAGGCTGCCCGCGGGGATGCGCAGCTCGAGCGGCGCCAGGCAACCCTCGTTCAACGGGATGTCGCGTTGTACGAGGCAGCGGAACGCGTACAGCACGGCCGCCCGGCAGACGGCCGCGGGCGCGTTGAGGTTACCGGCGGATTGCGCCGACGTGCCGGTGAAATCCACGATGGCGCGGCGTGCCGCCCGGTCGACGCGAATCTCGACGCGGACGGTTTCGCCGCCGTCCATACGCCACTCGAAGCGGCCGTCGGAGAGCGTGGCGAGTACATCGCCGACCGCGGCCGTGGCGTTGCGCTGGATGTGCCCCATGTAGGCCTGCACGACCGCCGGCCCGAACTCGGCCATCATCCGCTCCAGCGCCTCGAGGCCGCGGCGATTCGCCGCGAGTTGCGCGCGCAGGTCGGCGACATTCTGGTCCGGACTGCGGGCCGGCCAGCGGCCGCCGGCCAGCAGCGCGCGCATCGACGCTTCATCGAATTCTCCCGCGCACACCAGGCGCAGGCCCTTGATGAGTATGCCTTCCTCGTCGATGTGGCGGCTGTCGGCAGGCATCGAGCCCGGCGTGCGGCCGCCGATATCAGCGTGATGCGCGCGCGAGGCGACGTACAGGGCCGGGCGCTCGGCGGCGCCGAAGTACGGCGTCACGACCGTGATGTCCGGCAGGTGCGTGCCCCCTTCGTAGGGATCGTTCAGCACAAAGCTGTCTCCCGGCCGCATGGCGGTGCCGAAGCGTGCCATGACGGCGCGCACGCTCTCACCCATCGAGCCGAGATGCACGGGCATATGCGGGGCATTCGCGACCAGGCCGCCGGCGGGGTCGAACACCGCGCAGGAATAGTCGAGTCGCTCCTTGATATTCACCGAGCTGGCGGTGTTCTGCAGCACCGCACCCATCTGTTCCGCGACATGCATGAAGCGATTGTTGAACACTTCGAGCAGCACGGGGTCCGAGCGGGTGGATGACTTGCGCGAGCGTCGGCGCGCCGGGCGGCGCAACACCAGGTTGCCCAGCGCATCCGCCTGCGCGCGCCATCCCGGCGCCAGCCAGGTCGTCGCGTTGGTCTCGGGGATCAACGCCGGCCCATTCAGCCGCTCGCCGGGCCGCAGTGCCGCGCGCGGCACCAGGGGTACGTCACGCCAGCCGCCGTCGAGCCAGGCACGACAGGTGGAGCGCGCCGCGGCCGCACCGTCCGGCACGAGCGCCTCGCCGGGCAGGCGCCCGCCGCCGCGCGCCTCCGCCTCCACCGACTCGAGGACGACGCGGTGCGGCGAAGCAAAGCCGAAGCGTCGCTCGTGGGCGGCCGCGAACGCCTTGCGCACCGCCTCTTCGGCGTCGAGCGGCAGCTCCAGCGTGGTGTCGCTGCCCTCGTAGCGCAGCCGCAGCCGTCGCGCGACAGTGATCTCGGCGCGGGGCACCGCCTGCGCCGCCAGCGCATCGGCCGCCGCTGCCGCCAGTTCGTCGAGCCGTTCTGCCGCGCGCGCCAGCACTGCGCTATCGAGTACCGCCTGTACGGACGCCTGGCGCAACTCCACCAGGTCGGCGAGGCCGATGCCCCAGGCGGAAAGCACGCCGGCGAGCGGCGGCAGCAGCACGGTGCGGATCTCGAGAGCGTCGGCGACGTCGCAGGCGTGCTGCCCCGCGGCGCCGCCAAAGGCGCACAGCGTGAAGGCGGCGGGATCCGCACCGCGCCGCACCGAGACATGTTTCACTGCGCGCGCCATGCGCTCGACGGCGATCTCGAGGAAGCCGGCGGCGACGCTCTCGACGCTCATCCCCGGCTGGCCTGCGGCCGCCACCTCCGCCGCGATCGCGCCGAGGCGGGCGCCGGCCGCCGCGGCGTCCAGCGGCCGATCGCCACCCGGCCCGAACACCGCGGGCACCGCCGCGGCCTGCAGCCGGCCCAGCACGAGATTCGCGTCCGTCACGGTCGCCGGGCCGCCCAGGCCGTAGCAGGCCGGTCCGGGGTCCGCGCCGGCTGACGCCGGGCCGACCTGGAACCTCCCGTCGGCGAACGTGAGGATCGAGCCGCCGCCAGCCGCCACGGTGTGGATCAACAGCATCGGCGCCTGCAGCCGCACGCCCGCGACGCGATTGTCCTGGCTGCGCTCGAACTCGCCCTCGTACAGGCAGACATCGGTCGAAGTGCCGCCCATGTCGAAGCCGATCAGCCGCTCGCAGCCGGCCCGCAGCCCCGCCGCGGCCATTCCCACCACCCCGCCCGCGGGGCCCGACAACACGCTGTCGCGGCCGCGGAAGCGCTCGGCCTCGGCGAGCCCGCCATTGCTCTGCATGAACAGGATGCGCGTGTCGGGCAGCGGTGCGCGCAGGCGCCGCACGTAGCGCCCGAGCACCGGTGACAGGTAGGCATCCGCGACCGTGGTTTCGCCGCGCGGCACGAGGCGCGCGAGCGGGCTCACCTCGTGCGAGACCGACACTTGCGCGAAGCCCGCGGCGCGTGCCAGGGCGGCGGCCGCGCGCTCGTGCGCAGGATGGCGATAGCCGTGCAGCAGGGCGATCGCGACGGCCGCGAAGCCGGTCTCGCGTGCGGTCTGCAGTGCGGCCGCGAGCGCCGCCTCGTCGAGCGGGCGCAGCACGCGGCCGTCGGCGGAGAGTCGCTCATCGGCCTCGATGACGTGTGTATAAAGCGGTGACGGCAGGCGAATGTCGAGATCGAACAGCCGCGGACGTTGCTGAGTGCCGATGAGGAGCGCGTCGCCGAGGCCGCGCGTGATGACCAGCGCGGTGGGCTCGCCACGCCGCTCCAGCAACGCGTTGGTCGCCACCGTCGTGCCCATGCGCACGACGTCGATTGCCGCATCCGCGAGCTGTGTCGCATCCGCCAGGCCCAGCAGGCGGCGCATGCCCTCGATGCCGGCATCCGTGTAGCGCTCCGGCGCCTCGGAGAGCAGTTTCAGCGTCTCGAGGCGGCCGTCGGGACGGCGCGCGACGATGTCGGTGAACGTTCCGCCCCGGTCGATCCAGAAACGCCAGCCGTCACCCGGGACGTGATTCATCGGCTGCGGCAGGTCAAGGACGCGCCTTTGCCCTCTGAGCCGGCACGAACCCGGTGCGCACGATCTCGGCCAGCAGGTCCAGGGGCAACAAGCCCTGGTCGAGCAGGAAATTGTTGAACTCGAGGCGGTCGAAACGCTCGCCCAGCGCGAGTTCCGTCTCGGCGCGCATCTCGAGGATGCGGCTGTAACCGTAGAAATAGCTGGTGGCCTGGCCGGGCGAGCGGAAAGTGTAGCGGTCGAGTTCCTGGCGCGTCATCGGTGCCGACAGCACGACTTCCTCGCGCAAGACGCGCTCTGCTTCGGCGCGACTGATGAGCTCGAGGTTGAGCATCGGATCGAGCATTGCCCGGGCCGCCCGCATCAGGCGGAACTGCAGGGCGATCAGTTGTCCCTCGAGCGGCTCGTAGGGAACCATCTCCGCCTCGGCGTACAGTGCCCAGCCCTCGACGTTGGCGCTGTTGAAGGCGAACAGGCTGCGCGCCAGGCTCACGCCGCGCTCGACCATTGCGGTGAACTGCAGTTCGTGGCCGGGCCGACCCTCATGCGCCGTCAGGGTCCAGGCGACCGCCGGGTAATTGAAGTCGTCGTAGTTCGAGTCAACCTCGCCGGCGATGCCGGGGTTACCCAGCGGCAGCACGAACTGGCCCATCTGGCCGGTATTGTTCACCAGCGGCGGAGGCTGCATGTGGGGCGCCGGTTGCGCGGCGGTCTCGGCGGCGCTGGCGAGGCGCATGATCATCGGCCGGCCGGGCAGCTCGACGATGCCGTGCTCGGCGATCAGCCGCTCGAGCTCCGGGATCACCTGCTCACGGTAGTAGGGCTCAATCTCGTCCGTGCCAAGCTGTTCCTGCTTGAGCGCGCGGATAACGTCGCGGTAATCTGTGACCTTCAGGCCCTTTTGTTCCGCCACGACCGGGGCCAGGGCCTGCATCGCGGCGCGCGTCTCCATGAAGTTTACCTGGGCCCGTTGCATCAGTAGCCGCGGGTCGATGTCGACGCCCACGCTCTTGAGCTGGAAGGCGTACAGCTCGGCAGGGCGGCGGAAGTCGTCGCGCGCGCGCGCCAGCACGACCTCGCGCTGCCACGCGGCGTACTCGGCCGCCTGCTGTTCGAACACGTCGAGAACTTCCCCGGCTTCCGCCATCCCGAACTCTTCGTACAGCTGGCGGATGCCCGCCACCAGCGCCGGCTGGTCGGCCAGGGCCTGCTCCACTTCGAGCCGCACCGGGCCGAGCAGGTTCTCGTCCGCCATGCGTTCTTCGAAGCGCGCGCGCGCCTGGGCAAAAATCGACTCGCTGCCTGCCGCCAGGCCGGTGTAGCGGCGCAGCCGGACCAGCGCGGCCGAGCGGCGGGCCGCGGCTACTTGCGGTTGCAGCAGCGTGCGGTGGCCGATGAACAAGGCTTGCATCAGCGGGAACCAGGGCAACTCGTATTTCTCGCCGAGCGCGCTGCCCTCGATTTCCTGCTCCGCTGCGGCGATCATGATCTCGAGGTCCTGGCGCACGTTGGCATCGCGCTCGTCGGCCAGGCGCCGCTGTAACTCGGCGCGGGCCTCGCGGAGGGCGGCGCGATATCGCTCGCCGAGCCGCGGACCGAGGTCGAATACCTGTTCGTCGTAATCGCTGACGCCGAAGAATGACGTAAATTCGGGCTGGAACGCGCCGCGCACCGCCATCATCACCTCGGCATGGCGGTTGCTGCGCTCTACCCAGCTGGTCTCCTGCGCGCTCAATACACTGGACAGCGCCAGCAGCAGCACGACGGACAGGCTACGGACATACATGACGGGACCTCCACGCACGGACTGTCTGTGGATATTAAGTATCGCCGCGGCGCATTGACAGCGCGTGCCGCGCCGGCAAGGTCCGGCGGCGGCCCTGCTACACTCCGGGCCTTCGAATCCGGGGGCGCGATGAGCCGGGCAGAGGCCATTCTCTATACGCTGGTGGTCTACAAGGTCGTGTTGGTCGCGATCGGGCTGTGGGCGACCCGGCGCACGCAGGACACCGGCGACTTCTTCCTTGGCGGGCGCCAACTCGGCGCCTGGGTTGCCGCGATCAGCGCGTCGGCTTCCTCGTCGTCGGCATGGACGCTGGTGGCCGTCAGCGGCATGGCTTACCTGTGGGGCTGGCCGGCGCTGTGGTTGTTCCCGGCGACGCTCTCGGGTTTCCTGATCAACTGGCTGTGGGTGGCGCCGCGCCTGATGCGTGCCAGTCGTGAAAACGGGGCGCTTACGCTGACGGAATTTCTCGCCGGGCCGGACCCCCACGACGGGTGGCCGCGGCGCGTCGTCATACTTGCGTCGGTCGTCGTGCTGTTCTCGTTCACCTTTTATATCGCGGCGCAGTTCCAGGCGGCGGGCAATGCCTTCGCAAGCGCCTTCGAACTGGAGATGCACACCGCCGTCATGATCGGCGCGGTCGTCGTACTGATGTATACGCTGCTCGGCGGCTTCTGGGCGGTGAGCGTCACGGACACGCTGCAGGGCCTGGTGATGGCCCTGACGGCGCTCGTGCTGCCGCTCGCGGCCGTGATCGCGGCGGGCGGGCCGGGCGCCGTGCTCGCCACGCTCGCGGCAGATGGACCTTCGGTCGGCGGGCCGCCTACGGCCGGGATCGCGGCCGTAGGCTTCGTCCTCGGCACGCTCGGCATCGGCCTCGGTTACCCGGGCCAGCCGCACGTCGTGAATCGCTTCATGGCACTGCGCGACCCGCGGGCGTTGCGCGACGGCAAAATCATCGCCATCGCCTGGGCCGTGATCATTTATGCGGGAATGCTGACCGTGGGCCTGGCGGCGCGCGCCCTGTACGGCGGCCTGCTGGCCAATGAACAGGTGCTGTTCGAGGTCACGACCCGGCTGTTCGCGCCGGTCGTGTCCGGCATCATGATCGCCGCCGTGCTCTCGGCCATCATGTCCACTGCCGACAGCCAGCTGCTGGTCGCGGCCTCGTCCGTCAGCCATGACCTGCCGCGCCGCGGCCGGGGCAGCCTGCGCATTTCGCGGCTGGTCGTGGCGGTGATCAGCTTGCTCGCGGTGGTCGTCGCCGTGCTGCTGCCGCAGACGATTTTCGCCCGCGTGCTGTTCGCGTGGACCGCGCTCGGCGCGGCCTTCGGACCGCCGCTGCTCGTCAGGCTCGCCGGCTTCGAGTTGCCGCCGGCACGCGTGTTTACGGCCATGGCCGTCGGCTTCGCCGGCACGGTGGCGTTCTACTGGCTGCCCGGCACGCCGGGCGACTGGCTGGAGCGCCTGGTGCCTTTCTTCGCGTCGCTGGCTGTTTGTGCCACGGCGGCGCGACGGGGACAGCCCGCGTGAGGCGTGATCGCCGCATCCGGCTGTTGCTCGCCGCGGTCGTAATCGTGGCGATCGTGTTGTTTGCCGGCGCGCTGCTGGCGGTCGCCGACACCGTGCTGTCCATCGTCCAGCGCCTGCGCGAGGGGCCGGCGTGGATCTATTATGGTTTCCTCGCACTGCTGTCCGCCGGCGGTGTGGCTGCGGCGTGGCTGCTGTGGTGGCTGCTTGCGCCGCCGCGGCGCAAGCCCGGGCCCTCGCAAGACGCGGACGTACTCGACGAGAAGGCCCTGCGCGAGCAACTGGTGCGGGAGGAGGCCGCCGGCACGGATACGGCCACGGCGGAACGGGAGCTGGCCGAGCTTGCGCGCCGGCGCGAGGGCGGGCGACTTTTCATCGCGATGTTCGGTGACGCGAGCGCCGGCAAGAGCTCGCTGGTGCGCACCCTGGTGCCGGGTGCGGAGCCCGAGATCGCCGTGACGGCCGGCACCACGCGCGCCGTCAGGCAATACGAGTGGACCCTCGCCTCGGGCGACGTGATCGAACTCGCCGACGTCCCGGGCAGCGGCGACGAGCGCGAGCTGGGCGAGGCGGCGCTGGAGGAGGCGGTACGCGCGCACCTCGTGGTCTACGTCTGCGAGGGCGACCTGAGCCGCACCCAGTTCGCCGATGTCGAGACGCTCGCCGCCTTCGGCAAGCCGCTGGTCATCGCCGTCAACAAGGCAGACTGGTATGCGGAAGAAGACCTGCAGCGCATCGTCGCGCGGCTGGCCGAGCGCCTGGCCCACCTGGAGCCGCCGCCGGCCGTCGTGCCGGTGGTCGCAGGCGGCGTCGAGCGCGTGCTGCAGGCCGATACCGAGGGGCGTGAGGTGGCGCTCGAGCGCCCGCGGCCGCCGCGGGTGGAGCCCTTGCGCGAGGCACTGCAGGCGCGGCTCGATGCCGACGTGGAGGCGCTCGAGGCGTTGCGCGACGCGTCGGTGTTCCGGCTCGCCGCCGCGCGGCTCGAAACCGCGGCCGGCCGGCGGCGCCGCGAGGAGGCGGAGCGCGTCGTCTCGGACTACACGAAGAAGGCGGTGATCGGTGCCCTCGCGGCCGTCACGCCCGGCACGGACGTGCTGATCCAGGGCTATCTCGGCACGTCGCTGGTGAAGGCCCTGTGCAAGCTGTACGACGTCCCGGCCCGGGACCTCGACATCCAGCGCTTCCTTGATATCGCGCAGGGCTACGTCGGACGCGCCTTGCCGCTGCTGCTGGCGATTTCCGGTAACGTGCTGAAAGCCTTTCCCGGCGCGGGGACCGTCGCCGGGGGGCTGGTGCACGCAGTCGCCTACGGCATCATCTTTGACGCGATGGGCAAAGGGCTGGCCAACAGCCTGGAAACGACCGGCGACCTGCGCCCCGCGGCCGCGGCTCGCAAGGTGGGAGACCAGTTCGGTGAAGACATCGGGAAAAGAGCCCGGCAACTGGCCCGGCTGGCCATGGAAGCGCGCCGCGCCGGGCGCGACTGAGGCGCTGGCACCGGCCACCGCGGGCGATGCGCATCTCGCCCTCGCGCGCGACAGCCTGCGCAGGCTGCTGGAGGACCCGCGCCTGCCGGCCGGCGTCAGGGACGCCCTCGCGCCGGAATTCGCCGAGGTCGAGCGCATGCTGCAGAAGCTGGAGCAGGGCGAGATCCACATCGCCGTGCTCGGCGAGGTCAGTGTCGGCAAGTCCTCGCTGCTGAACGCGTTGCTCGGCGAGGCGCGCTTCAACACGAGCCCGCTGCACGGCGAGACCCGCAAGCCGGCCGAGGCGCGCTGGGAGGAGGCGCGCAGCGGCGGCGTGCACCTGCTCGACACGCCGGGCATCAACGAGATCGGCGGTGAGGAACGCGAAAGGATGGCGCGCGAGGTCACTGAGCGTGCCGACCTCGTGCTGTTCGTCGTCGACGGCGACCTGAACTCGACCGAGCAGGCGGCGCTGGAGCTTGCGCTCGAGCCGGGCCGGCCGGTGCTGCTGGTGCTCAACAAGGCGGACCGCTACACGGCCGACGAGCGCACTGCGCTGCTCGCTCGCCTCGCCGGGCGGCTGGAGGGCCGCTTGCGGCCGGAAGACATCATCGCCGCGGCCGCGGACCCGGCCCCCGTGACGCGCATCGTGCAGGGGCCGGACGGTACGGAGCACGAGGAACGCCGCGTGCCGCCGCCGGACGTCGAGGCATTGCGCGAGCGGCTGTGGAGAATCCTCGAGGCCGAGGGTCGAACGCTTGCCGCGGTGACGGCCGGGATGTTCGCCGGGCGCGTCAGCGAGCGTGTCGGGCAGCGTGTCGTCGAGGTGCGCCGGGCCGCGGCCGAGCGGCTGGTGCGCCAGTACTGCATTGCGAAGGGTATCGCGGTCGCGGTCAATCCCGTGCCGATCGCCGACCTGGTCGCAGCCGCCGCGCTCGACGCGGGGCTCGTGTTTCACCTTTCCAGGCTTTATGCGCTGCCGCTGAGTCGCACCGAGGCCGGTTCGTTGGTCACGGTGATTGCGACCCAGATGACCCTGCTGATGGGCACCGTGTGGCTGGCGCATTTCGTGTCGACGGCGCTGAAGGGCGTCACGGGAGGGCTTTCCACAGTGGTGACCGCCGGCGCGCAGGGCGCCGTGGCCTACTACGGAACTTACATGATCGGCCGGGTCGCGGAACGATATTTCGCCCAGGGAAAGTCGTGGGGCGAGGGCGGGCCGAAGGCCGTCGTGCAGGAGATCCTCGAGTCCGTGGACCGGGACTCCGTCCTCGCGCAGGCGCGCCGGGACCTGGCCGCCCGCCTGAGGAGCCCCCGTGCCTGAGGATGGGAAAAAAGGGGACACTCCTAAAAACGCGTTTTCAGGAGTGTCCCCATCCGGGGCGGAGGAGGTCGTCCGGCGCGCGGTCTGCGGGATCCCGCCCGGGCGGGTCGCAACCTACGGCCAGGTCGCCCGGGACGCCGGACTCGGCCGCCGGGCGCGCTTCGTCGGCCGCGTGATGTCCCGCCTTCCGGCAGGCAGCGAAGTGCCATGGCACCGCGTGGTCTGCGCCGGCGGGCGCCTCGCATTCGCGCCGGACACGGAGGCCTATCGGCGCCAGCGCACCCAGCTGGAACAGGAGGGCGTCGCCTTCTCCGGGCAGCGTGTCGACATGCGCCAGCATGGCTGGCGCGCTACGCTCGACGAACTGCTGTGGGGAGAGGGACACTCCTAAATGTCCCTTTTTAGCAGTGTCCCCCTCCCCTGCTAATATCCGGGACGAGCCACCAAAAAGAACGACCCCCAGGGGAGCTCCGACATGAGTTATTTCGTCACCGGCGGGTCCGGTTTCATCGGCCGGCGCCTGATCAGGAAACTGCTCGAGCGCGAGGGCACGGTCTACGTGCTGATGCTCGAGAGCGAGCTCGGGCGCATGGACGCCCTGCGCGAATTCTGGGGCCCGGCGGGCGAGCGGGTCGTGCCGGTGGTGGGAAACCTTGCGGAGCCGTTGCTCGGCGTGGACGAGGAGACGCGCAAGAACCTCGAGGGTCGGATCGGGCACTTCTTCCACCTCGCGGCGATCTACGATATGAACGCCGACCTCGAGATCCAGCTGAGGGTCAATGTCGAGGGCACGCGCCAGGCCGTCCGGTTCGCGGAGGCCGTGGACGCCGGCTGCTTCCACCAGGTCAGCTCGATCGCCGCCGCGGGCACGTATGAGGGCATCTTCCGCGAGGACATGTTCGAACAGGCCACCGGCCTCGAGCATCCCTACTTCCGCACCAAGCACGATTCCGAGGGCATCGTGCGGCGCGAATGCCAGGTGCCCTGGCGAATCTACCGCCCCGGCATGGTGGTGGGCGATTCGCGCACGGGCGAAATCGAGAAAATCGACGGGCCGTATTATTTCTTCAAGCTGATCCAGAAGTTGCGCAAGGCCCTCCCCGGCTGGATGCCCCTGATCGGCATCGAGGGCGGGCGCATCAACCTGGTGCCGGTGGACTGGCTGGTCGCGGCGATGGACCATATCGCTCACGCGCCCGGCGAGGACGGCCTGTGCTTCCACCTGACGGATCCGCATCCGCGCCGCATCGGCGAGGTGCTCAACCTGTTTGCCAGGGCCGCGCATGCCCCGGAGATGAGCGCGCGGTTCAACGCCAGGATGTTCGGCATCGTGCCCGGCTACATCTGGAAGACCGTCGCCAGCCTGCCGCCGGTCAAGCGCGTCATCGACAGTGTCCTGAACGACCTCGGCATCCCGCGCTCGGTGATGGGCTACATCAACTATCCGACCCGCTTCGACTCACGCGAGACCGAGCGGCTGCTGAAGGGCACCGACATCAAGCTGCCGGATCTCGGCGACTACGCCTGGCGCCTGTGGGATTACTGGGAGCGCAACCTCGATCCCGATTTGTTCGTGGATCGCAGCCTGCGCGGCGCCATCGGCGGCAAGACCGTGCTGGTCACCGGCGCCTCCTCGGGCATCGGCCAGGCGACTGCCTGCCGCCTCGCCGAGGCCGGCGCCAGGGTGATCATGGTGGCGCGTGGCGAGGAGGCGCTGCGCGAGACCCAGGCGGATATCGAGGAGCGCGGCGGCGAAGCGCACTGGTACACCTGCGACCTGACGAACCTGGAGGAGATCGACGGCCTCATCGCCAGGGTGCTCGCCGACCACGGCCACGTCGACATCCTGGTGAACAATGCGGGACGCTCGATCCGGCGCAGCGTCGCGCTCTCCTTTGATCGCTTCCACGATTTCGAGCGCACCATGCAGCTGAACTACTTCGGTTCGCTGCGCATGACGATGGGCCTGTTGCCGGCGATGATCGAGAGGCGCCGCGGCCACGTCATCAATATTTCCTCGATCGGCGTGCTGTCGAACGCGCCGCGCTTTTCGGCCTATGTCGCCTCCAAGGCGGCGCTCGACGCGTTTGCGCGCTGCGCTGCGTCGGAACTGTCGCACAAGGGCATCGCGTTCACGACCATCAACATGCCGCTGGTGCGCACGCCGATGATCGCGCCGACCAAGATCTACGAGAACGTGCCTACCATCAGTCCGGAGGAGGCGGCCGAACTCGTCGCGGAGGCCGTCATCCACAAGCCGAAGCGGGTCGCGACGCGCCTGGGGATCTCGGCACAGATCCTTCACCTGCTGTTCCCCAAGGCGATGGAAATCAGCATGAACACCGCCTTCCAGATGTTCCCGGACTCGACGGCGGCCAAGGGCGTCAAGGAAGACCAGAGCGCGGCCTCGGCCGAGCAGATCGCCCTCGCGCAGTTCACCAAGGGGATCCACTGGTAGCGCCGATGGCCAAAGTGCCGTACGTCTGTTTCTCGCACGGCAAGGAAAGCGGGCCGTGGGGCACGAAGATCGCGGCGATGGCGGATCTCGCCCGCGATCGCGGCCTGGCCGTCGAGAGCCTGAATTACCAGGGCATGAACGATCCGGCGGCGCGGGTCGACAAGCTCGTCGCGCATTGCGCCCTGCTCGACCGTCCGCTGGTGCTGGTCGGCTCCAGTATGGGCGGCCATGTCGCGGCCGCTGCTTCCGCGCGCCTGCCCGGCGTGCAGGGACTTTTCCTGATGGCGCCCGCGTTTTTCGTGCCCGGCCAGGAGTCCCAGGCGCCGGTGCCGCGGGCCGGGCGCATCACCATCGTGCACGGCTGGCGCGACGACGTGATCCCCGCCGCGCACAGCATCCGTTTCGCGGCCCAGTACCGCGCGAACCTGCACCTCATCGACGGCGACCATCGCCTTACGGAACACATCTTCGAGATCAACCGCTTCTTCGACTGGTTCCTCGACGACCTGTAGCCGGCCCGCGACTTCCTTGCTGGACCGCGGGACCGCGCCGTTGCCCGCGACTTCCTCGCTGGACCGCGGGACCGCGCCGTCATAGGCCCGCTTCGCTCGTGAAATCTTATCTCCCTCAGCGGGCCTATGACGTCCCGATCCCGCTACGCTATCGCCGGCGGCCGGCGTCGTCGTCATGACCCCGCCGTTTCGCCTGCGGCGACCGTCAGCGGCGGTGCCGGCGTGACGGGATCCGCGCAGCGCATCGCGAGCAGTGAACGGCAGCGAAGTCGAGCAAAGTCGCCATCGCCAATCGGTCGACGCGGCAGCGGGGTGGGACGTCACATGCTCGCCGAGGGAGATAAGATTTCCCGAGCGAGGCGAGCATGTGACGGTCCGCCCCGCGGTCAACCGGTATCTATGTGACGTCCCGATCCCGCTGCGCCGTCGCCGGTGCCCGCGGCCGACCGGAGCGCTACTTCCGTTCGGCGATGGC
Source organism: Gammaproteobacteria bacterium (assembly GCA_035514535.1). Classification (GTDB taxonomy): domain Bacteria; phylum Pseudomonadota; class Gammaproteobacteria; order Steroidobacterales; family XN24; genus XN24. Next base: position 38,669 of record DATKAZ010000069.1, on the reverse strand, counting down.
GCGGGCCGCGATGCGATCGATCACGCCGGGGGCGAAGAGCTTCAGGAAGCGGCCCAGCTTGCCGCGCCGCGACGTGATCAGCATGCGTCGCCGGCTCGCCATGGCGCGCACCATCAGCGCGGCGCATTCCGGCGCGGTCATGATCTTCGCTTCCTGCATCGGGCTTTCGCCGAGCGGGCGCCCCTCGCCGTCCAGGGCGCGGCGATGGATCTCCGACAGCACGAAGTCGGGGCAGACCGTCGTGACGCTGACGCCGGTGCCGGCCAGCTCTATGCGCAGCGAGTCGAAGAACCCGACGACGGCGTGCTTGCTCGCGCAGTAGCCGCTGCGCGCGGGCACGCCCGTGAGCCCGGCGAGACTGGCGACCGGCACGATCCTGCCGCGCGACGCCTTCAGGTGGGGCAGGGCGGCGAGTGTCAGCCACACGACGGAGAAATAGTTCAGCTCCATGACCTCCCGGAATACGCGTGGGTCGCGGATCTCGTCCACGCGCGCCCACATCGTGCGTCCGGCGTTCGCGACCAGCGTGTCGAGCCTGCCGAAATGCTCGAGCGTGGCATCCACGAGCGCCCGACAGCGGGCCTCGTCGTTGAGATCGCCGGCCACGACCAGGGTCTCGGCGCCGGCGGCCCGGCAGGCCGCAGCCAGCGATTCGAGGCGTTCCGCATTGCGGGCCGCCAGCACGAGCTTCGGTCGCTGGGGCGCGAGCGCCTCGCACAGGGCGCGACCGATGCCTTCCGAGGCCCCGGTCACCACGACGACATTGCCGCTGAACTCGTTCATCCGCCGCTCCGCTGTTGAAGACGCCACGACTCGGCAATACGCTAACATCCCGGGGCATTCTCCCGGCAGCCTGGAGACCCGCCATGAACCGATCCGCACCGATCACCCTGTTGGCCGCCTGTCTGGTGCTGGCCGCGTGCGGCGAGCGGCAGGAGCCGCCACCCGTGGAGGAAACCGTCTTCAAGGACCAGGTGCGTGCGCTCGACAAGGCCCGCTCCGTCGAAGAGCAGACCGAGGAACGCAAGCGCGCGCTCGACCGGCAGCTCGACGAGGATGATCCCTACGGAGAGTAGGCCCTAAGCATGGAACGCGTGGTCGAGCCGGAACTGATGGACGACGAGGCGCAGGCGCGGGCCTACGCCGAGGCGGATTTCGAGGAGCCGAACGCGCGCTTCGTCGCGCTCTACGAGGATTTCGTCGGCCCGCTGCCGCCCGGCGCGGCGGTGCTCGACCTGGGCTGCGGACCGGGCGACATCACGCTCAGGATCGCCGCGGCGGACCCGGCGATCGAGGTGCACGGCCTGGACGGCTCTGCCGCGATGCTGGCCTTCGGGCGTGCTGCGCTGGCGGCCGACGCCGCGCTGCAGGAGCGCGTGCGGTTCGTCGAGGGGATGGTCCCCGGCGCGGCCCTGCCGCGGACCGGCTACGAGGCGGTCGTCTCCAACAGCCTGCTGCACCATCTCCACGAGCCCGCCGGGCTCTGGCAGATGATCCGCACGCACGGGGCGCGTGACGCGGCGGTGCTGGTCATGGACCTGATGCGCCCGGCGAGCGAGGCGGCGGCGCAGGCGCTGGTCGACGAGTATGCAGCCGGCGAACCGGAGGTGCTGCGGCGGGATTTCTACAATTCCCTGCTCGCGGCCTTTGAGCCCGGCGAGGTGCGCCGGCAGCTGGCGGCGGCGGGGCTCGGGCATTTCTCGGTGGCGGCGGCCAGCGACCGCCACCTGGTGGTGCGCGGCCGGATCTGACGCCGGCCGATCATGCGCCGAGCGCGTCCACGAAGCGCTTGCGCCACGCGTGAATGTCGTTGGCGCGCAGGACGCGCATCATCGCGGCGTGTTTTTCGCATCGTTCGGCCAGCGACATCTCCGACGCCCTGAGGATGGCGTCGGCCACGCCCACCGTATCGAAGGGATTGACGAGCACGGCGCCGTCCGCGAGCTCGGCGGCGGCCCCGGCGAGGCGGGACAGCACCAGCACGCCGGGGTCTGTCGGGTCCTGCGCGGCGACGAACTCCTTGGCCACCAGGTTCATGCCGTCGCGGACCGGCGTGACCAGGCCGATGCCCGCGACGCGGAAATAGCCCATCAGCATCTTCCGCGAGATACCCCGGTTGATGTAGCGAATGGGCGTCCAGTCGGGCTCCGCGAAGCGCCCGTTGATGTGGCCCGCGGACTGTTCGAGGGCAATGCGGATGTCCTGGTAGGCGCGCACGCCGGTGCGGGTCGGTGACGCGATCTGCAGGAACACAAGCTGGCGATGGCTCGCCGGGTGACGCTCGAGCAGTGCCTCGAAGGCGTGAAAGCGTTCGGGCAGGCCCTTGCTGTAATCCAGCCGGTCCACGCCGATCACCAGTTCGCGTTCACCCAGGTCCCGCGCGAGACGCTGCACCGTCGTCGTACGCACCGAGGCGGCGGCCTGTTCGCGGGCTTCCTCGACATCGATGCTGATCGGAAACGCGCTGACCAGGACGCGTCGCCCCGCTGTCGCGACGCGCCCGTCGGCATCCTGCTTGCCGGCGAGCCCCGCGCTGCGCAAGCCGCCGAGAAAATTGTCGCAGTCCTGCGTCGTCTGGAAGCCGACGACATCGTACTGGGTCAGCGCCTGCAGCAGGCGCCGGTGGTCGGGCAGGGTGCGCAGCACGTCGAAGCAGGGGAAGGGCACGTGCAGGAAGAAGCCTATCGGCTGGTCGACCCCGGCGTTACGCAGCTCTTGGGCTAGCGGGATCAGGTGATAGTCGTGCACCCAGATGCGGTCGTCCGCCTGGAGCAGCGGCCTGAGCTTGCGGACGAAGGTCTGGTTGACCCGCTGGTAGGCTTCCTGGTGGTCGCGCTGGTACCTGAAGATGCCGAGCATGTAGTGGAACAGGGGCCACAGCGAGCCGTTGCAGTAGCCGTTGTAATAGCCGTCGAAGTCGGCCTTGTCGATGTCGATGGTGGCGAAAGTGATCTCGCCGTGCCGCTCCAGCTTCGGCTCCGACGGCTCGCCGTGGCAGGTCTTGCCACCCCAGCCGAACCAGATGCCGCCCGACTGGCGCAGCGCGGCCAGAATGCCCACGGCGAGGCCGCCGGCGGACTTGCCGCGGGACGGTGCCGCGACGCGGTTGGAGATCGCGACCAGGCGGCTCAAAACGCATCCTCCCAGGGTTGGCTCAGTCGAATCGCACCGAGAATGATACCGACCAGGCTGTAGGTTTGGGGAAAATTGCCCCACAGCTCCCCGTTGTGAGCGTTGACGTCCTCGGACAGCAGGCCGAGGCGCGTGCGGCACTTCAGCATCGCCTCGAACAGCTCCCGCGCCTCGTCCGTGCGGCCGATCTCGGCGAGCGCGTTGATATACCAGAAGGTGCAGATATTGAAGGCCGTCTCCGGCTCGCCGTAATCGTCCGGCTCGCCGTAGCGGAACATGTGCAGCCCTCGCCGCAGGTGCTTCTCCAGGCACTCGACGGTGCTACGGAAACGCGGATCATTCTTGTCGAGGAACCCGAGGTCGCTGATCAGCAGCATGCTGGCATCGAGACTGCGGCCACCGAAGCTCTCCGTGAAGCAACCCTGCTCGGCGTCCCACGCCTGCGCGCAGATCTCGCCATGAATGTGACCCGCCTTCGCACGCCAGTCGCGCGCGCGCCCGGCGTCGCCGAGGTGGGCGGAAATGCGTGCAAGGCGATCGCAGGCGGCCCAGCACATCATGCTGGAAAACGTGTGCACGCGCGCCCGGCCGCGATACTCCCAGATGCCCGCATCGGGCTGGTCGAACAGCGCGAAGGCACGGCGGCCGATGTCCTCCAGCAGCTCCAGCTGCTCCTTCCCGGCCGCGGTCGTGAGTCTACGGTCGAAGAATGACTGGGCCGAGGACAGCACGACCGCGCCGTAGACGTCGTTCTGCACCTGTTTGAAGGCCTGGTTGCCGACGCGCACCGGCCCCATGCCGCGGTAGCCGGGCAGGTGGGCCACGATGGTTTCGGAGAGGTCGGCCTCGCCGCTGATCCCGTAGACCGGCTGCAGGCCGTCGCCGTCTCCCGAGGCGGCCACGTTGAGTATCCAGCCCAGGTAGGCCTCCATCGTCAGCGTCGCCCCGAGGCGGTTCAGGGCGTGCACGACGAAGTAGCTGTCGCGCAGCCAGCAATAGCGGTAATCCCAGTTGCGGGCGCTGCCGGGCGCCTCCGGGATCGAGCTGGTCATCGCCGCGATGATCGCGCCGGTATCGTCGAACGAGCACAGCTTCAACGTGATCGCCGCACGGATCACGGCCTCCTGCCATTCGAACGGCACGGCGAGGCCGCGCACCCAGTCCCGCCAGTAACTGCGGGTGTGGGCGAAATACAGCCGGCTGGTGTGCGCGACGGACTCGCGCAGGCTTTCGTCGGGCCCGAGGATGAAGCTCACGGGTTGCGCGAGGCGGAACGGGCGCTCCTCGCGCACGTAGGTCAGCGAGGCGTCCGTGGTGAGGCGCAGCGTCAGGTCCGGCAGCACGTAGCGCACGTGATTGCTGCCGAAAGTCTGCCTGGCGTCCTCGGCGCCATAGTTCCCGGCAGGGCGCAGGCGCACGGTGACGAGCGGGTTGCCGGACACCGGCACCAGCTGGCGGATGAACATCACCGGGTGAAATGTGCGCTCGAACTGCTCGAAGCGCGGCGCGAAGTCGACGATCTTGACGCAGCCGCCGTGGGCGTCATGCAGCAGGGTCTCGAGGATCGGCGTGTTGGTCACGTAGTGCTGTTCGGCGCGCACGAAGTCTTCCAGCACGACTTCGAATATGCCGCGCTCCACCGGGTGCTCGTCGCCCTTCAGCAAGGCGCAGAACACCGGGTTGCTGTCGAAGCGTGGCATGCAGGCCCAGACCATGCGGCCCAGTTCGTCGACCAGCGCGCTGACCTGGCAATTGCCGATGACGCCCAGTTCCAGCGAGGGCTCAGGTGGTGGGGGCATCGGTCTGCTCCAGGCCGCGGGTCAACCAGTCGAGAATTTCCTGCACGTCACGGGCCGTATGCCGCGCGGCGGAGTCGGCGTGCTCGCCGACCCGGATCGAGAGTCCGCCCAGGGCATTGACGGCACGGAAACCGTCCTCGTCCGTGACATCGTCGCCGATGAACACAGGCTGCCGGCCGCGAAATGGCCGCTCGTCCATGAAGGCGGTCACGGCCGTGCCCTTGTCGTGGCCGGAGGGCTTGAGCTCGTAAACCATTTTGCCTTGCTGCACGTGGAAGTCCTCTCCGGCCGAGGTGCGGGCGATCTCGATCTGCCGGCGGCATGCGTCCGCGAGCTGCGGGGCATTCCGGTAGTGCAGAGCGAGTGCAGCGCCCTTGTCCTCCAGCAACAGGCCCGGCTCCGACTGGACGAAGCCCAGCAGTCCGCGCCGGGCCGCGGCGATCCGCTCGGCGTAGCCGCCCGGGTAATGGACCCGCCCCGTGGCGTCACGCCTCTCTACCCCGTGCAATCCCGCGGCGGGCAGGCACAGCGGTGCGAAGACTTCGTCGAGGCTGGCGATCGAGCGGCCGCTGACCAGCGCCAGCGCCCCGCCAAGCATGCCGGCAGCGGCGGCCAGCAACTCCTTCAGTTGCGGCGCGGCCCGCACGTCGCGGGGATGCCGCTCAATTTCGAGCAGGGTCCCGTCGACGTCGAGGAACAAGGCCCGGCGGGCATCCCATGCCGGTAACGCGGACGGCGCGATCATGGCCACAAGGTTAATGGCCGCGGCCGCCGAACACCAATCGCGCGGCGCGAGCGCCGCGCGGCGCTGACGGGCGCCCCGCTGCACGAGTACACTCCCGGACCTCATGTATCCATGGCACGGCCTCTGGCGCCTCTCGCTGTTGCTCACGAGGAAGCTGCTGTTCCTCTGGGTCCGCACGCGCACCCTCGAGTCGCAGCTCGAGAGGCTCAGCGCGTTGTCCGGACAGCCGGTCTGCTACGTCCTCGAGCGCCCGGGCATGGCCGACCTCGCGGTGCTGGAGCAGGAGTGCATCCGCAAGGGCCTGCCGCGACCCGGCGCCGAGCTGACGCTCGCGCGCGTGCGCGAGTGGCGTGCCGTGGCCTACCTGCGGCGCGCGCCGAAGCGGCACCGCAAGGGCCGGCCCGGGCGCCTCGAGCGCCTCGCCGAGGCAATCCAGGCGGGCCGCGTGCCGGAAGTCGTCATCGTGCCCGTGTCCGTGTTCTGGGGCCGTTCGCCGGACAAGGAAGGCTCCTTCTTCAAGCTCCTGTTCTCCGAGGACTGGGCGATCGTCGGGCGCCTGCGCAAGCTGTTCATGATCGTGTTTCATGGCCGCAATGTGCTGGTGCAGTTCAGCGAACCGGTGTCGCTGTCGCGGCTGGTTGCCGAGGGTCCCAACCCGGCGCTGGTGGCGCGCAAGCTCGGACGGGTCCTGCGCGTGCATTTTCGCCGCCTGCGGATCGCCACGATCGGGCCCGACCTGTCGCACCGGCGTACGTTGCTGAACCAGGTACTGAACTCGGATCCCGTGCGCCGGGCGATCCGGCGCGACAGCGAGGTCAACAAGCGCCCCGTGCACAAGTCGGTGGCGCGGGCGCGCCGCTACGGCAACGAGATCGCCGCCAATTACAGCTACACTACCGTGCGCGTGATGGAACGCCTGCTGGCGTGGTTGTGGAACCGGCTCTACGAAGGCGTCGAAGTGGCGGGCATCGAGCGGCTCAAGGACGTGGTCGAGGGAAACGAGGTCGTCTACGTGCCCTGCCACCGCAGCCACATCGACTACCTGCTGCTGTCCTATGTCGTGTATCGCAACGGGCTCGTCCCGCCGCACATCGCGGCGGGCGTGAACCTCAACCTGCCGATCATCGGGCCTATCCTGCGCAGCGGCGGCGCGTTCTTCATGCGTCGCAGCTTCCGCGACGATCCGCTTTATGCCGCCGTGTTCCGCCGGTACTTCTCCCTGAACCTCGCCAAGGGCGTGGCGATGGAATATTTCATCGAGGGCGGCCGCAGCCGCACCGGCCGCCTGTTGCCTGCCAAGCCCGGCATGCTTGCGATGACGCTCAGGGCCTACCTGCGTGAACCGACGCGACCGGTGGTTTTCGTGCCCGTGTATTTCGGCTACGAGCGGCTGTTCGAAGGGCGCTCCTACGTCGCCGAGCTCGCCGGCCGCCCGAAGCAGAAAGAGACGCTGCTCGGGATCCTCAAGGCGGTGCGGCAACTGCGGCGAGAGTTCGGCCGCGTGCACGTCAACTTCGGCGAACCCTTCTTCCTCGACGCAGTGCTGGACGGCCACCGCCCGGGCTGGCGGGCCGAGGAAATATCCGACGACGACAAGCCCGCCTGGTCGGGACCTGTCGTCGATGCCCTGGGCGAGGAAATACTGAAGCGAATCAATGCCGCGGCAGCGGTCAGCCCGGTCAACCTGCTGGCAATGGTGCTCCTGGCGACGCCCCGCCAGAGCATGGTCGAGCAGCCGCTCGTGCGGATCCTCGAACTGTTTGCCGCGTTGTTGCGCGAGGCGCCGTACGACGAGGGCGTCACGGTGACGGAGATGGACGGCGCGGCGATGATCGCTTACGGCGAGCGCCTGGGGCTGCTCGAGCGCCGGCCGCACCGGCTGGGCGACATCATTACGCTTGCCCCCGAGGAAGCGCTGCTCGCGACCTATTACCGCAACAATATAGCGCACCTGCAGGCGCTGCCGTCCCTGGTCGCCTGCTGCTTCCTCGACAAGCCGGTGCTCGCCGTCGAGCGCATCCACGGCCTGGCACGCATGGTGTATCCCTACCTCGGCGGCGAGTTGTTCCTGCGCTGGCCGCCCGCAGAGGTCGACGCCCAGATCGATCGCGTCATCGACACGCTGGTCGAGCTCGGGTTGCTGCGCCGTGACGACGCCGGCGGCCGGCCCTGCCTGCGGCGCCCGCCGCCGCACACGCCGGAGGCGATCCGGTTGTGGATCCTCGCCCAGTGCTCGGTGCAGACGCTGGAGCGCTTCTACATGACGGCCGCGTTGCTCGCCAAGCACGGTTCCGGGACGCTCCGCCCGGGGCAGCTCGAGGACCTCTGCCACCTGATGGCCCAGCGCATGTCGATGCTGTTCCAGTTCAGCGCCCCCGAGTTCTTCGACAAGAGCCTGTTCCGCGGCTTCATCGGGCGCCTGCGCAGAAACGGCGTGCTGAGCACGGACGAGACCGGCCTGCTGGTCTTCGACGAGGGCCTCACGCGGGCGATGGACGACGCCCGCGTGTTCCTCGGCGATCGCCTGCGCCAGGACGTCCTGCAGGCGATGAACCTGTGATCCGCAAGGGCATGGAATGCTGCACTGCAACGCGCGATGGCGCGCCTCAGGCGCGCCTTAATAGCGTTGGCGGATCGTGGGTCATAATTCGCGCAATATCGTTTCACTCGCGGAGGCAGTTTCGCTGCACGAGTTGATCCAGCAAGTTGTTTTCCGGGCACGGATTCTGTAAGAGTAGCGGGACGCGGCGGCGGAGTCCGCGCGCGGGGCAACGTGCCTGACACTAACTAGAATTGGGGAGTCCCGAATGAGCACGCAACCCTCCTGGGCCCGGCCGGGCAACGGATGCATTCTGGCGACCGCGATCGCGGCCGTACTTGCTGCGACCTACGCGGTGCCGGCCGCCGCGGTGCCGATCGAAACGAACAACTGGTCCGGCAGCTGGGACACCACGCTCACCTACGGTGCGCTGTGGCGCGTGCAAGGCCCCGACTGCCGCCTGATCGCCAACGCGAACGGCGGTTGCGGGCGCAGTGCCAACATCGACGACGGCAACCTGAACTACCCCACGGGCAGTGTCTCCAGCCTCGTCAAGGCCACCTCCGAGATCGAGATGCGGTTCCGCGATTCGTGGGGGTTCTTCGCGCGCGGCACCGGCTTCTACGACTGGAAGGCCGGCGACACGGCGCGTACCGAGCTGTCCGAATCGGCGCTGACGCGCGTCGAGGAAGGCGCGAAGATGCTCGATTACTTCGTCTACGTGCCGTTCAGCCTCGGCGACATGCCTGCCGAGTTCCGGCTCGGCAACCAGGTGATCAGCTGGGGCGAGAGCACGTTTATCCAGGGCGGCATCAACCTGACGAATTCCTTCGATGTCGCGCAGCTGCGCCTGCCGGGCTCCGAGCTCAAGGAAGCGCTGGTGCCGCAGGGCATGGCCTATTTCAACGTCTCGCCGACAGAGAACTTCAGTATCGAGGCCTACTACCAGTATGACTGGCAGAAGGTCGTGCCCGACCCGGTCGGCAGCTACTTCTCGGGGAACGACCTCGCCGGCAAGGGCGGGACGCACGCGATGCTCGGCTTCGGCCGGTGGTCGGACCTCGGGACCGATTTCACGCCGCTCGGCGGTGCCTTCGATCCGACCTTCGTGTTCGTGCCGCGCGGCGAATCGGTCGAGGCGGACGACGGCCGCCAGTACGGCCTCGCACTGCGCTACTTCGCCGACCAGGTCATGGGAGGGATGGAATTCGGTCTCTATTACCTGCGTTATCACAGCCGCCTGCCGGTGGTCAGCGGCATGACGGGCACGCAGGCCGGGTTCGGCAACGCGGCGGCCGCGGCGACGGCCGCGCAGGCGGCCGCGCTGGGGCTCGCCTCGGGGCTGTCGTTCGACGCCGCCGTGAACACGGCGACCGCACAGGCGATGGGCACCGCGGCATCGCTCGGCGGCGACATCACCGAGGAAAAGGCCCGCGACCGTGCAACGATCGCCGCGAACGCCTTCCTCGGCGCCGGCTCGACGGCCGTCGGGGGCCTCGCTAATGCCTTCGCGCAGGACGAGCTGGCGCAGACCTCGCGGTACTTCACCGAGTATCCCGAGGACCTGGACCTGTTCGGGTTCAGCTGGAGCGGCTACCTGTTCAACACGGGGATCGCCTGGCAGGGCGAGGTCTCTTACAAGCCCGACTCGCCTCTGCAGGTCGACGACGTCGAGCTGCTGTTCGCGGCCCTCGGGCCGCTCGACAACCTCACGTTCAATCCCGACAACCCCTACGTGTGCGCGACCAATCCGGCGGCGCGCGGCAACCTGGGCTGCTTCAACCAGCTCGGCGTCTTCGGCCTGAATACCTACATCCCGGGGTACGTGGAACTGGATGTCTGGCAGACGCAGACGACGTTCACATACCTGTCCGGGCCGATGCTCGGCGCGAACACCGGCGCGTTCGTCGTGGAGGCCGGCGTGACCTACGTGCCCGATCTGCCCGATACGAATTCCGGCGGCCCGAACGGGCGCGGCCTGCGGCTCAACGGCGAGGGCACGTCGCTGTCCGGCAATGTGCCGCTGTCCGCAGCGCATTTCGGCGAGCTGGATCCCCGCAGCGCCTTCCCGCACAAGACCTCGTGGGGCTACCGCTTCCGCGGCGCGCTGATCTACAACAATGCGATCGGCCCCTGGACGATCACGCCGATCGTCGGCTGGAGCCACGACGTCAACGGCAACAGCCCCGGACCGGCCGGGAACTTCATCGACGGCCGCAGGTCCTTGTCATTCGGCCTCAAGGGAACGCTGCGGAACAAGTACGAGCTCGAGCTCAACTATGCCGAGTTCGGTGGCGCAGGGATCTACAACACGACTCGTGACCGTGATTTCATTTCCTTCACGGCCAAGGTTTCGTTCTAGGAACGCGAGGAGAGTCATCTCATGAGCAACTACGGACTAATCAGGACTCTCGCCGCGGTGGCACTCGCCGGCATGGCTGCCCCCGGAATCGCGGGCGAGCTGTCGGCCGACCAGATCGCGCGGCTCGACGCGGACCTCACGCCGATCGGTGCGATCCGGGCCGGTAACGACGCCGGGACGATCCCGGAGTGGACCGGAGGGATCCGCAGCTCTGCGGAGGCGGGATTCCCGGACTTCGTCTCCGGCGGGCATCACCCGGACCCGTTCGCCGCCGACCAGCCCCTGTATCGCATCACGGCCGCCAACATGGCGGAGTACGAAGACATCCTCACCGAAGGCCACAAGGCCATGTTTCGTACCTATCCGGGCTATTTCATGGACGTGTACCCGACGCGTCGCAGCGCGGCCATGCCGGAGCGCATCTACGAGGCCACCAAGCGCATCGCCGCCACGACGCACCTCATCGAGGGTGGCAACGGCTTCAGCGGCGGGGCGGAGGGCATTCCGTTTCCCATTCCCGAGAACGGCACCGAGGCTATCTGGAACCATATCGCCCGCTACCGTACCGACAACGCGCGCCGCACCATCGGCCAGGCGCCGGTGACGCGCGACGGCAACTACACGATGGTGATGTTCACCGACGAATACCTCGGCGCCTACGGCCTGGCCGGCGCCCGCGAGGAAGACCTCGACAACATCATCATCTTCTTCAAGCAGACGGTCACCGCGCCGGCGCGCCTTGCCGGCGAGGTGCTGCTGGTGCACGAGACGCTGAACCAGTCTCGCGAGAACCGCAAGGCGTGGCTCTATAACCCGGGCCAGCGCCGCGTGCGCCGCGCGCCGAACGTCGCCCACGACAATCCCCGCACGGCCTCGGACGGCCTGGCGACGTCCGACCAGCTCGATATCTTCAACGGCAGCCCGGAGCGCTATAACTGGAACCTGGTGGGTCGCAAGGAGATCCTGATTCCGTACAACAGCTACAAGCTGCACAGCAACCAGCTGAAGTACAGCGATGTCCTGACGCCGCTGCACATCAACCAGGACCATGCGCGCTATGAGCTGCATCGCGTCTGGGTGGTCGACGCGACGATCAAGGAAGGCACGCGCCACGTCTACAAGCGGCGTACTTTCTATATCGACGAGGACTCCTGGCAGGCCATGGTCGTGGATTGTTACGATAATCGCGACCAGATCTGGCGCGTCCAGGAAGCCCACTCGATCAATTATTACGACGTGCCGTCGTTCTGGACCACGCTCGAGCTGACGCTCGACCTGCAGTCCGGCCGCTACCTCGGCATCGGCCTGAACAACGAGGAGCGCGGGACCTACGACTTCAGTCCCAACTACACGCCAGCCGACTTCAGCCCCGCGTCACTGCGCCGCGCGGGCGTCCGTTAATTGCATGGACGGGGGCGCCGGCCGGCGCCCCCGTCGCCACAGCCCGCCTTACCCGCAATGCGAGGCGCATTGATAGTGCGGAAGTTCGTCTGTCCATTGCTGGTGAGCGTCGTTTTGGGCGGGATTCCGGCCGCGGCCCTGGCCGCCTGCCCGACGCCCGTCCCCGAAAGCGAGTGGTCGCTGATCATGCCGCTTGCGGCGCGTACCCTGATGCTGGATATCGCGAGCGTCGGCGATACGCTGGTCGTGGTCGGCGATCGCGGGCATGTACTCATCAGCGAGGACCAGGGGCGCAGCTGGATACAGCAGCGTGCCCCGACCCGCATGCTGCTCACGGGCGTGTGGTTTCAGGATCGTAACCTCGGCTGGGCAGTCGGGCACGACGCGGTCATCCTGCGCACGGAGGACGGCGGCGAAACCTGGTGCCTGGTCCATGCGGCCCCGGAACTCGAGCGACCGTTGTTCGACGTGTGGTTCGAGGATGCGCAGCACGGGTTCGCCGTGGGTGCCTACGGCTATGTCCTGCGCAGCTCCGACGGTGGACTCAGCTGGCGGGAGGAAAGCCTGGCGCTCGTCGACGCCGTTGCGCCGGATGCCGATGCCGACGATGCCGACGATGCCGATGCGGATGATGCCGAAGACGGTAACGACGCGGGCGATGTCGAGGCCGAGGATGCCTGGGACGACGATTGGCTGGACGACGAGTCGATCGCCGCGGACCTGCACCTGAACAAGATCGTCCCGGGTACCGGCGGCCGGCTGTACATTGCCGCCGAGGCCGGCACCGTGTTTCGCTCCGCGGACCGGGGCCGGACCTGGGTGGCGCTTGCCCCGCCGTACGACGGTTCGTTCTTCGGTGGCCTGCCGCCGGACGACCGCTCGCTGCTGGTGTTCGGGCTGCGCGGCAACATGTTCCGCAGCTGGGATGCGGGCGAGACCTGGCGTCAGGTCGACCTGCCGGTCGATACCTCGCTGTTCGGCGGGGCACGGCTCGACGACGGCGGCATCGTCGTGGTGGGTACGGCGGGCGTCATGCTGATCAGCCGGGAGGGCGACCGCTTTCGCCTCGTCCAGCGGGGGGACCGCAAGGCGCTGGTATCCGCGATGTTGGCCGGCGACGGTGCGTTGATCGTCATCGGCGAGCCGGGCATCGAGCGTCTTGAGCCCGGTGCGCTCGCGGCGGACTAGCGAATGACAGCGTCCACACCACCCCGGATCACCACTGCGCTCGAGAGGCTGATTTTCGGCAACCGCCCGCTGGTCATCGCGGTGTTCGCGCTGGTCACGGTCCTGTTCGCCTGGAGTGCCGTCAGCGGCCTGCGCGTGGATGCCGGCTTCAGCAAGCAGCTGCCGCTCGAGCACGAGTACATGGCCACTTTCACGGAGCACTACGAGGACTTCGGCGGTGCCGATCGCATCCTGATCGCGCTCGTGGACGAGAGCGGCGACATGTTCAACCCGGATTTCTTCCGCGCCCTCCGCCGGGCCACGGACGCGGTGTTCTTCATCCCCGGCGTCGACCGGGCCCGGGTCACGTCGATTTTTACGCCGAACGTTCGCTACCTGGAGGTCACCGAGGAAGGCATCGAGGCCGGCGACGTCATCCCGGCGGATTTCCAGAACACCCTGTCGGACCTCGAGCGCGTCAAGGAAAACATTCTCAAGGCGGGGATCGTCGGCCGTCTCGTCGCGAACGACTTCTCGGGCGCGGTCATCAGCGCCCAGCTTCTGGAGATCAACCCGGACACGCGCGAACGCCTGGACTATTTCGACGTGGCGCGACTGCTCGAGACGGAAGTCCGGGACAAGTTTGAGACCGACCAGATCAAGGTCAGGATCATCGGTTTTGCAAAAGTCGTCGGCGACATCAAGGAAGGCGCCAACCGCATTGTGCTGTTCTTCGGCGTGGCGCTGTTCATCACTGCGATTCTCGTGTTCATCTACAGCCAGTCGGTCAAGCTGACGATCGTGCCGCTGGTATGCAGCGTCTTTGCCGTCATCTGGGAACTCGGCGCCCTGCCGCTGCTCGGCTTCGGCATCGACCCGATGGGGCTGCTGGTGCCGTTTCTCGTCTTTGCGATCGGTGTCTCGCACGGCGTGCAGATGATCTCGGGCTATGCGGCGGAGGTGTACGACGGCGCCGACCCGGAAACCGCGTCGCGGGTCACTTTCCGTCGCCTGCTGGTGCCCGGCGGCATCGCGCTGCTGTCCGACACGATCGGGTTTATTACGATCCTGTTCATCGACATCCGCATCATCCAGGAGATGGCGATCACCGCGTCGCTCGGCGTGGCTTTCATCATCCTGACCAACCTGGTGCTGCTGCCGGTGCTGATCAGTTACGTGCGGCCCGGCCCGGAGTACAAGGAGAAGCTGCTCAATCGCGCGATGCAGATGCGGGGGCTGTGGGACAGCCTGTCGAGGGTGGCGACGCGCGGTCCCGCGACCGTGATCATCGTGATCGCGGCCGGGCTGTTCGTGTTTGGCGCCTGGAAGGGCTCACAGGTCCGCATCGGCGACCTGCACGCAGGCGTACCGGAGCTGCGCCCGGACTCCCGCTACAACCTGGATACACAGGACATCACGGACCGCTTCTCGATCGGCGTGGACCTCATCAACGTCATCGTCGAGGTCGGCGAGAACGGTTGTATCGACTACGAAGTCATGGATGTCATCGACCGGTTCGCGTGGCACATGCAGAACGTGCCGGGTGTCCAGGCGGTCATTGCGTTGCCGCAGATCGCGAAGATCGTCACCGCCGGCTGGAACGAGGGTAATCCGACGTGGCGCGTGCTGTCGCGTAACGAGCAGGTGCTGGTGCAGGCGCTCGCCCGCGTGGAAACCAGCACGGGACTGCTGAACAGCGATTGCAGCGTTATTCCCGTCATGGTCTATACCGAGGATCACAAGGCGGAGACCATCGAGCGCGTCGTGCAGGAGGTCAAGGACTGGCGCGACGAGCATGCCGTCGACAGCACGGAGTTCCGCCTCGCGACCGGCAACGTCGGCGTGATGGCCGCGATGAACGAGGAAGTCTCGAGCTCTCAGTTCCCCATCCTGATTTACGTCTTCGGCGCCGTGATCCTGCTGTGCTGGGCCAGCTTCCGCTCACTGCGTGCCGTGGCCTGCATCGTTATTCCGTTGGCCCTGGTGTCGCTGCTCGCCTATGCGTTGATGGCCTTCCTCGACATCGGCCTGAAAGTGAACACGTTGCCGGTCGCCGCGCTCGGCGTCGGCATCGGCGTGGACTACGGCATCTATATCTACAGTCGCTTCCAGTACTTCCTCAGGCAGGGCATGAGCATCCAGCACGCCTACACGATGACGCTCAGGGTCACCGGCAACGCCGTGGTGTTCACCGGCATCACGCTCGCGATCGGCGTCTTCACCTGGGTGTTCTCGCCGCTGCAGTTCCAGGCAGACATGGGCATCCTGCTCACCTTCATGTTCCTGGTGAACATGTTCGGCGCCATCCTCCTCCTGCCGGCGCTGGCCACCTGGCTGCTGCCGGCGAAGTACCAGCTCGAGCGTACGCCGGAAGACGCCTAGGCGTTCAGATCGGGAATGAGCTCGCTCTCGAGCCGCGCGATCTGGTCCTTCAGCACGAGCTTGCGTTTTTTCAGGCGCTTCAGCTGCAGCTGGTCCACCAGCGGGTTTTCGGCGAGCCGGGTGATGACGTCGTCCAGGTCCCGGTGGGCGACCCGCAACTCCTTCAGGCGCGTCATGTTGCTGAAGATGTAGGTGTCGACCGTGTTGTCATTCATGTGGATCGCCAGTCGATCGCGGAGCCTGCTCAAGCTTAGCCAACCGGCCGCGCGGCGGCCAGCCCGACCGAGGTGACGCGTGCTCCCAGCGTCACGACGAAGCCCCTGAGGCGGCGATGCCCGTCGTCCGTGTAGTCGAACCCGTAGGTTCTCTCGAGCCGCAGCCGGCCGTCCTGATCGCGCCGCAGCCACAGGCGCACGATCGCGACCGTGCCGTCCAGCATCACGAGGCGGAGGCGGTCGCAGGCCTCCCGGGCGGCGCGATTCGCCTGTTCCCTTGCCGACATGCTGGCATGCCAGAACCAGATGATCGCGAGCACGATGCCGGCGACAACCATCATCGAGTGGAGGTTCACGGGATATAGTGGGTCCAGTCGCGCGCGTCGGCGCCGGACGCGATGAACCACGGGTTCAGCAGGTCCGGTCCTTTGTTGTAGACGATCGGCTGCCCGTTGGCGGCGACCACCCGGCCTCCCGCCGCGGTGAGGACGGCCTCGGCGGCGGCGGTGTCCCACTCCGAGGTCGGGCCGAGGCGCGGGTAGACGTCGGCGTTGCCTTCCGCAACGACGCAGAACTTCAGCGAGGAGCCCATCGGCACCATCTCGTGCGGTCCGAGCCGCTCCAGGTAGCCGTCGAGGTCCGGGCCGCGATGAGAGCGTGACCCGACAACCCGTACCGGTCCGCCGGCGGGCGGCCGAGCCGCGATCGCCTGTCTCTCTTCACCACGCGCGCGTTGCCATGCGCCCCGGCCGACGATGCCGCCGTAGGTAATGCCGGAGACGGGCACATGCACGACCCCGAGCACGGGGCGCCCGGCACACACGAGGGCGATATTCACGGTGAACTGGCCGTTGCGCTGGATGAACTCCTTGGTGCCGTCGAGCGGGTCGACGAGCCAGTATTCCTTCCAGTGCCGGCGCACTTCCCAGGGCACGGTCCGTGCCTCCTCGGACAGGATAGGGCGCTCCCCCGGCAGGGCGAGCAGGCCGCCGCGAATGACGTCGTGGGCACGCCGGTCGGCCTCGGTGATGGGCGATGCGTCGGCCTTGGCCTCGACCGCGAAATCCGTCTCGTAGACCTCGAGAATCGCCGTACCGGCGGACTCGGCGATAGCGGCCACCGCATCCAGCAGGTCGTCATCCGGGGTTGTCACGTGCGGCGCTCCAGCGGGTCGGGGCGTATATGATACCGGTCCATGGAGATCGTCTCTCGCCAGCCTTTCGAGTGGCACCACTATGACACCGTCCTGCTGGACATGGACGGCACGCTGCTCGACCTCAGGTTCGACAATTTCTTCTGGCAGGAGCTGATCCCGGCGCGCTACGCGGCGTTGAACGGCCTGCCGCACGAGGAGGCCGTCGCGGTACTCGAGCCGCGGTTTGCCGCCGCCCGGGGCACGCTGGAGTGGTACTGCCTCGATCACTGGAGTCGCGAGCTCGGCCTGGATGTCGCGGCGCTGAAGCGCGAGGCCGAGGATCACATCGACTTTTTGCCGGACGTCCCCGATTTCCTGGTGGCGGTCCGGGAACTGCGCAAGCGCGTGGTGCTGGTGACCAATGCGCACCGCGGTTCACTGGCGGTCAAGCTGGCGCGCACGGGCCTCGAGCGCTACGTCGACGCCATTCACTCCAGCCACGACCTCGGGCTGCCCAAGGAGCACAGCGCGTTCTGGGGATGCCTGCGGGCGATCGAGCCCTTCGAGCCGGCGCGGACCGTGCTGGTGGACGACAGCCTGGCCGTGCTGCGCGCGGCCCATGCCTACGGCATCGGCCGAGTCGTGGCGATCCTGCGGCCGGATTCCTCGCGGCCGCCGAACGCGGTGGAAGATTTTCACGGCGTCGAGGGCGTGGCCGACCTGCTGCAGCGCCGGACGCCTCGTGGTTCCTGAACCGTCCGGCCCGGTGGCGTCAGCCTGCAGTCGGCGGCCCACCGCTACCCGCGTTGCTGCGTTTGCGCCGGCGGCGCCGTTTCTTCGGGGCACCGCCCGCATCTCCGGTGGCCGCCGGGGCGGGTTCCGCGGCTTGCGCCGGTACGGCCGCGGAGGGCGCGTCGCGCCGGGGCGGCCGGCCGCTCGAGCGCCCGCCGCCGCGCCCGCCGCCGCCCGGGCCGCGGCCTCGCCCGCCCGAACCGCCCTCGCCGCGCCCTTCAGGCGGGCGCGAGCCCCACTCGGTGCGTTCCCGGCGGCTGCTCCGCGCCGGCCGGACGATCTCCGGCAGGCTC
This sequence comes from Gammaproteobacteria bacterium, assembly GCA_035514535.1. Classification (GTDB taxonomy): domain Bacteria; phylum Pseudomonadota; class Gammaproteobacteria; order Steroidobacterales; family XN24; genus XN24. The sequence continues at coordinate 20,707 of DATKAZ010000069.1, read as the reverse complement.
GCCCGGTCGATGGTTCCCACGGGAATTTTCATCCCGATGTAGTCCTCGATTTCCGGGAGGGTCTGCACGTAGGTCTCGCAGCCGAAACTGATGGCGTCGCCGGACTCGCCTGCACGCGCGGTCCGGCCGATCCGATGGACGTAGTCCTCGCGGTCCTGCGGCAGGTCGTAATTCACGACATGGGACACGCCCGGGATATGCAGGCCGCGAGAGCCGACATCGGTCGTGACGAGGATCGCCAGCTCGCCCGCCTGGAAGCTGCTGAGCACCTTCTGGCGCTTTTTCTGCGGCACGTCCCCGGAGATGACCTCGGCCGGCAGGCCGTTGGCCTCGAGGAAGTCCCGCACGCGGTCGGCCTCGCGCTTGGTGTTGACGAACACCATGGTGCGCGTTGCGTCCTTCTGTCGCAGCAGCCCGATCAGGAGGGGCAGCTTCTCGTTGTTGGCCGGGAAGTAGATGCACTGCCGGACCTTTTCGGCCGTGACCTGTTCCGGCTCGATCCGCAACAGCGTGGGGTCGTTCATGTGCTCGTACGCGAGCTCGAGCACGCGGTGGGAAAGCGTGGCGGAGAACACCATGTTCAGCCGCTCCTGCGGCGCCGGCAGGCGGCGCATGACGTAGCGGATGTCCTTGATGAAACCGAGGTCGAACATCCGGTCGGCCTCGTCGAGGATCAGTACCTGGATATGCTGGAGGCCGTAGATGTGCTGCTTGAAATAATCGATGAGCCGTCCAGGCGTGCCGATCAGCACGTCGACCCCCGCCTGGATGTGGGCGCGCTGCTTCTCGTAGTCCGTGCCGCCGTAAGCGAGCCCGAGCACGAGCCCGGTATGGGCCCCGAGCAGTTCGGCATCCTTGTGTATCTGGATCGCCAGCTCGCGGGTCGGCGCAAGGATCAGCGCACGCGGGTCGGTGAGGCTGCGCGTCGGGCGCGGCGGCTGCCGGCCGAGGTGGGTAAACAAGGCGACCAGGAAAGCGGCGGTTTTGCCGGTGCCCGTCTGCGCCTGGCCGGCGACATCATCGCCCTCGAGGGCGATGGGCAGGGTTTCGGCCTGGATCGGCGTGCAGCGCTCGAAGCCGGCATCGGCGAGCCCTTTCATGACGGGTTCAGGCAGGTTCAGCTCGGCAAAGCGGAGCTGGGTAAGCAGTCCTTCAGACATTGTTGTTTGCTTGTTCCTGGGGGAAAAAAACCAATAGGTATTGCAACTCGCACGAAAGTCGGGCCAGAATACAGGCCTGTCGGCTCCGGAAGCCCTCCCGGAGCCCCCCGCGCAGAAGAATTCTCAAGCTTTAAGCCGCGAGCGCAGCGACATTGTGCCTCATCAGACGGGGCGCGTCACATCCCGTAGCTGCATCGCCCGACCCCTGTCCAGGGGTTTTATCCCTGTCACGAATTCTCTTGTACACATTTGACATCAGGCTTGCGGAGGCGAGAAACAGTGAGCGACGAGATCGTTTACACGAGTGATTCCAGTTTCGAGAGCGATGTAATCAAGTCCGGAGTTCCGGTATTGCTCGATTTCTGGGCGGAGTGGTGCGGACCCTGCAAGATGATCGCGCCCATCCTCGAGGAAGTGGCCCGCGAATACGAAGGTCGCCTGCGGGTCGCGAAGATCAACATTGACGAAAGCCCCCAGACGCCGCCCAAGTTCGGCATCCGCGGCATTCCCACGCTGATGCTGTTCAAGAACGGCTCGGTGGAGGCCCAGAAGGTCGGCGCCTTGAGCAAGAAGCAGCTCACCGAATTTCTGGACCAGTATCTTTGACGGCTCATCCGGGCAATCCCGCCCGGGGCAGCAACCTAAACCGCAAGCTCGGTCGGAATAACAAATATGGCCTCAGACGGCACTAGAAACGAAGGTCCCCAGATGGGCAACCCGCAATCCGGTCATCGCGGCCCGCGCGACGGCGGTCGCAAGAAATCCCGGCGACGCAAGAGCGGCGGCGGCGGGGGGGGCGGCGGAGGCGGCGGCGATCGCCATCACCCGGATATGTTGCCGGACTTCGAGGAAGTCGAAGTCATCTCCCAGGAAGACCTCGAGCGGACCAGGAACGCGATGAACCTGGCGGAGCTCAAGCGGCGCCCGGCTCACGAGCTCGTCGCCCTTGCGGAATCGATGGGCCTCGACAGCCTTGCGCGCTCCCGCAAGCAGGACATCATCTTTTCCATCCTCAAGGCGCATGCGCGCAACGGCGAGGACATCTACGGCGACGGCGTGCTGGAGATACTCCAGGACGGCTTCGGTTTCCTGCGTTTCGCCGACGGCTCCTATCTCGCCGGGCCCGACGACATCTATGTCAGCCCGAGCCAGATACGCCGCTTCAGCCTCCGTACCGGCGACACCGTCTCGGGCCTGATTCGGCCGCCCAAGGAGGGCGAGCGGTATTTCGCCCTCCTCAAGGTCGGCGAGATCAACTACGACTCGCCCGAGAGCGCGCGCCACAAGGTGTTGTTCGAAAACCTTACGCCGCTGTTTCCCAACGAGCGCCTGCGCCTCGAGCAGGGCAACGGCAGCCGCGAAGACCTGACGGCGCGCATCATCGACCTGGTGGCGCCGATCGGCAAGGGCCAGCGCGGCCTGATCGTCTCCCCGCCGAAGGCCGGCAAGACCATGCTTCTGCAGAACATCGCGCAGAGCATTGCGGCCAATCATCCCGACTGCATCCTGATGGTGCTGCTCATCGACGAGCGGCCCGAGGAAGTGACCGAGATGTCGCGCACGGTGCGCGGCGAGGTGGTGTCGTCAACCTTCGACGAGCCGGCGACGCGCCACGTGCAGGTCGCCGAGATGGTCATCGAGAAGGCCAAGCGACTGGTCGAGCACAAGAAAGACGTCGTCATCCTGCTCGATTCCATCACCCGCCTGGCGCGCGCCTACAACACCGTCGTGCCGTCCTCGGGCAAGGTGCTGACGGGCGGCGTCGACGCCAACGCGCTGCACCGGCCGAAGCGTTTCTTCGGCGCCGCGCGCAACATCGAGGAGGGCGGCAGCCTGACGATCCTCGCGACCGCGCTGATCGATACGGGCTCGCGCATGGACGACGTCATCTACGAGGAGTTCAAGGGCACCGGCAACCTCGAGATCCACCTCGATCGCCGAATCGCCGAGAAGCGCATTTTCCCCGCGATGAACATCAACCGCTCCGGCACGCGGCGCGAGGATCTACTCACCGTGGCGGAAGAGCTGCAGAAAATGTGGATCCTGCGCAAGCTGCTGCATCCCATGGATGAGCTGGCCGCAGTCGAGTTCCTGCTCTCCAAGCTGCAGGATACCAAGGTCAACGTCGATTTCTTCGACTCCATGAAGCGCTAGCCGATGCGGCCATAGCCGCTGCGACGATGCTGCGAGGCCTGACGGTCATCTTCCTGTGCCAGCTCGCCGGCGAGGCGCTGGCCAGGATATTCGACGCCCCCGTACCCGGGCCCGTCGTGGGCATGGTCATCCTGCTGGCCGGCCTGGCCGTGGCAAACGGGCCTTCCGATGCCTTGCGGCGAGCCGGCACCGGGCTGCTGAATCACCTGCCGCTGTTCTTCGTGCCCGCGGGCGTCGGACTCATCGCCCATGGAGCGCGCCTCAGGGCCGACTGGTTTCCCATCCTGCTGGCGATCGTCGGCAGCACGCTGCTGACGATGGTGCTGGTCGGCTGGCTGATCGCGCGCCAGGCGCCCGACGAGCCGGGCCATGAGTGAGCTCGGCCAGATCTGGGTGTACCTGGCGGCAGAGCCGCTGCTGTGGCTGACAGTGACCCTGGCCATCTTCGTCGCCAGCACCTGGCTGAACGGCCGGCTCGGCGGCCATCCACTCGCTCACCCCGTCCTGTTGGCGATGCTCGCGCTGATCGCTCTGCTGCTGCTTACCGGGACGAGTTACGACGCCTACTTCGAGGGCGCCCAGTTTATCCATTTCCTGCTCGGTCCGGCCACGGTCGCGCTGGCCATCCCGCTGTATGACAACCTGCACCAGATCCGGCGGATGCTGCTGCCGCTTTCGTTCGCCTGCCTGGTCGGCGTGGCCGTGGCGGTATCCAGCGCGGTGGGCCTCGCCTGGCTGGCAGGCGCAAGCGGCCAGACCCTCCTGTCTATCGCGCCAAAGTCCGTGACCACGCCGATCGCCATGGGCATCGCCGAGCAGGTCGGCGGCATTCCGTCACTCGCTGCCGGGATCGTGCTGGTCACGGGCGCAGTGGGCGCCGTGGCCGCCGGCCCGCTCTTTCGCCTCGCTAGGATCCGCGACGAGCGTGCACAGGGTTTCGCGCTGGGCATCGCCGCCCATGGATTCGGCACGGCGCATGCGCTTACTATCGGCCTGCGGGCCGGCGCGTTCGCGGGCCTGGGTCTCGGCATGGCGGGGTTGCTGACTGCATTCCTGCTGCCGTGGGTCGTGCGGCTCCTCGCCGGGTAGCGAGAGACGACGGGTGACGCAGTAATGAACGTGGATAGTGGACACGACGCGAGTTCTCGCCGGCACGGCTTGCACAGTCCGGAACTGGCCTACTCGATCGTGCTGTTTATCGTGGCCGTCTCCGCGGTGGCTCTCGCCGTCTCCCGCCATGGGGCGCTGCCGGCCGGACACGCTCCCTGGACCGCGCCGCTGTTCATCGTGGGCGCGCTGTTCTTCATCGCGATGGGGTATATGCACCCGCGCGTCGGGCACGTGTCTTTCGACCGGATTGCACAGGTCGCCGGGATCCTCATCTTCGGGCCGGTGGCCGCCGCCTGGCTGAACGGCGTCGCCTCGCTGCTGTACCCGTGGCATCGCTTGCGGCAGGGCCGGCCGCTGCTCGACGTCCTGACGGCGGCACTGCATAACGCCGGACTGATGACACTCATGATCCTGCTGTGCGGGCTGCTCTACCGGGAGGTCGGCGGATCGGCCCCGTTGCTGGCGCTGCAATTGCGCGACATCCCCGCGTTGCTGTTGCTGCTGTTGAGCATGCAGGCGCTCAACGACGTCGGCATGCGCGTCTACATCATGCTCGTCGAGCGCCGCGTACCGCGGGATTTCAGCCCGTTCGCGTTCATCGTCGAGTCGGGCGCGGGCCTCGGCGGAATCCTCGTGGCGGTCGTGTACAACCGCATGGAACTGGCGGCCGTCGCGCTGCTGCTGCTGGTCATGGTCCTCGGCATGGTGTCGCTCATGGAGCTGGCACGGATGCGCACGCGGCTGGAGCTCATCGTCGACGCGCGCACGCGCGAACTGAAAGAGAAGCACCGCGAAATGGAGCGCATGGCGACCCATGACCCGCTCACCGGGCTGCACAATCGCCGCTACGCGGACGCCTACCTGGAGGAACGCATCGCGGAGTTCGAACGCTACGGCCGTGGATTCGCACTCGCGCTCGTCGATCTCGACCACTTCAAGCGCATCAACGACGATTTTTCGCATGACGCCGGCGACGAGGTGCTCAAGGCGGTGGCGACGATCTTCCGGGAGTGCTGCCGCGACACGGACCTGGTGTCGCGCTACGGTGGGGAGGAATTCCTGCTGTGTTTTCCGCAGGCCGATATGGCGGCCGCGAGGGAGGCCTGCGAGAAGATCCGCGTGGCGGTGGAGTCCGCCGAGTGGCCCGCGGTCGTGCCAGGCGTGCGGGCGACGCTGAGCGCGGGCGTGGCCACGATGCGCGAAGGATGCAGTCGCAGGCAGCTGCTGGGTGCGGCGGACCAGGCGCTGTATGTGGCCAAGTCGGCCGGGCGCAACAAGGTCGCTGCCGAGCCCCCCCGGTCGACCGGTACCGCCTAGCGATAGCCGCGCGCCTGCAGCGAGAACAGCCGCGCGTACAGGCCGTCCAGCGCCATGAGTTCGTCGTGGTTGCCGCGCTCGATGATGTGCCCGCCGTCAATCACCACGATCTGGTCGGCCATGCGCACCGTCGAGAAGCGATGCGAGATGAGGATCGCAATGCGATTGCGCGTCAGGCCGCGAAAGTGCTCGAAGATCGTGGCCTCGGCGGCGGCATCCATCGCGGCGGTGGGCTCGTCGAGTACCAGGATATCGGCGCCGGAGCGCATGAAGGCGCGCGCCAGGGCGATTTTCTGCCACTGGCCGCCCGACAGCTCGCGTCCCTGCTTGAACCATTTGCCGAGCTGGGTGGTGTAGCCGTCCGGCAGGGATTCGATGAACGGCTGCGCCATGCCCAGCTTCGCCGCCTCGAGCCAGCGCGCCTCGTCCTCGAAGTGGTGCACGTCGCCGGCGCCGATGTTCTCGCCGACTTTCAGCTGGTAGCGCGCGAAGTCCTGGAAGATGACGCCGATGCGCCGGCGTAGCGCGACGTCGTCCCAGGCCTGCAGATCGAGCCCATCCAGCAGGATCCGGCCCTCCGTCGGTGTATACAGGCGCGCGAGCAGCTTGATCAGCGTGGTCTTCCCGGAGCCGTTCTCGCCGACCAGCGCTAGTGACTCGCCGGGCCGCACGTGGAGATCGATGCCCGTCAGCGCCGCGGCCTCCGCGCCGGGGTACCTGAAAGTCACACCCTCGAAGCGAATTCCGTCGCCCGGATTCGGGCCGCGCGCCGCCCGCGCCAGCCGCACCGGGACGGGTGTCTCGAGGAACTCGTAGAGCGTGGACAGGTACAGGTTGTCCTCGTACATGCCGCCGATCGCGGAGAGGCTGGCCGAGACCGCCGACTGGCCCTGGCGGAACAGCATCATGTACATGGTCATCTGGCCGAGCGTGATGCGCCCGAGAATGGTGGTGAGTGCCACCCATGCGTAGGCGCCGTACAGCGTGAGCGTGCCGAGCAGCCCCAGGACGAAGCCCCAGCCGTCGCGTCGCAGGGTGAGGTTGCGATCCTCGCGGTAGAGCCTCTCGAAGATCGCCCGGTAGCGGTCGAGCAGTTTCGGCCCGAGGTCGAACAGTTGCACCTCCTTGGCGTGATCCTCGCGCGCAAGCACGGTCTCGAGGTACATCTGCATGCGCGTTTCCGGGGAGCGCCAGCGGAACAGGCGGAACGCGTCGCCCGAAAATTTCGCCTCGGCAAGGAATGCCGGCAGCCCGGCCAGGACGAGCAGCAGCACGGCCCACACCGAGAACTGCGCGAGCAGGACGCCGTAGCTGACCAGCGAAATCGCGTTCTGGCCGAGTCCGAAAGTCCGCATGACGAGCGACAGCGGGCGGCTCGAGGCCTCGCGCCGCGCACGGGTCAGCTTGTCGTAGAATTCGGAGTCCTCGAACTGCGCCAGCTCGAGTTGCAGCGCTTTCTCGAGGATCATGACGTTGACGCGCTGGCCCAGTTGCGCGCGGAGCAACGACTGGCATGCGGAGAGCGCACGCTGGGCGCCGGCCAAGGCGGCGACGAGGCCGCCCTCGATCGCCACGAACGTCATCACCTCGCGGTAACTTGCCGTGCCGTGATCCCGGTACGCGCCCGCGGCGGCTACCACGGCGTCGATGATGAGCGCGCCGACATACGCGATCGCGGCCGGCAGGATGCCCGCGATCAGGGTGAGCAAAGCGAGGGCGAGGGTGAGGCGGCTGCTCGTCGTCCAGACGAGCCCGAGCGCGCGCCGGCTGAAGCGGAACACGCCGAGGAATTCGCGCGGCGAATCGGGGATCATTGCGGCCGGTGGGGCGGCCGTGCGGCGGGCGGCTCGGGGCAAGACTCAGCGCGACGGCAGCAACCGGCGCCCTCCGTTCTGGCCGAGCCGGCCCAGCCAGTTGCCGAACACCTGATCCGCGAGGCGGCCCGTGCCCGCCAGGAAACGCCGCGTGTCCGCGAGAATCGCCGCGGGCGATTGCGCCAGGCCCGAGGCCTCGAGATCCTCGAGGTATGCCGGCGAGTTCAGCCAGCGACGGATCAGTCCCTCGTCCAGCTCGAGGTGGAACTGGAAACCCCAGGCGGTGTCGTCGTACCGAAAGGCCTGCCCCGGACAGTCGGCGCTCGCCGCGAGGTGCACGGCGTTGGCCGGGATATCGAAGCCATAGCTGTGCCACTGGAACACCGGCTGTTCCGACTCCAGCGGGTGCAACACCGGGTCGTCCGCGATGGCGGGCGTGCACGGCCGCACCGGATACCAGCCGATCTCGGGGCGACGGGCCGGCGCGACACGCGCGCCGAGCACGTGCGCCAGCAGCTGCGCGCCGAGGCAGATGCCGAGCACCGGGATGCGTTGCGCGAGAGCCTGCTCGATCAGGCGACACTCGGTCAGCAGGTGCGGATAGCGCTGCGTTTCAGTGACGTGCATCGGTCCGCCCAGCACGACCAGCGCCTGGTAGCGGTCCAGTACGGGCGCCGCGTCAGGGTGGCGCTGGAAATTGACGTAGCGGATGCGGTGCCCGCGCGACCGGATCATCGGGTCGAGCAGGCCAAGCGGTTCGGCCGCAACGTGTTTCAGGACCATGATCCTAGCCATGGCGGCGATTCTAGCCGAACGGGCGAGGCGCCGATCAGCGGCGCTGCGGGCCCGACCCTTCGGTGCCGATGACCCGCAGCTCGTACTCCAGGCCGATCTCGAGACCGAAAAAGCGCAGCGTCTGCCAGCGGGCCTCCTGCGGCGGCACGTCGATGCGATGCGTGAATGTCTTGCGGTCCGCCACCGTGCCGTCCTCGCGGCGCGCGAGCCTCTCGGTGTCGATCGCCGTCAGCGTCCAGCTTTCGCTGTGGTTCCGGATCAGGTAGTCGGTCGTGTTGCCGCGCATTCGCGTGTCGAGGATCTCGACCTCTTCGATCGGCACGGCGTCGCGCCGGATCTCCATGCCGGGACCGGTGTGCCAGGTCCAGGCGAACATGCCCGCGACGGCGACGACGGCGCCGGCCAGCATGATCATGCCGCCGCGACGCGAGACGAAGAATGCCCCAAGGACGAGGGCGGTCAATACCGCGATCAGGAATGGCACTGCGCAGCTGCTCCCGGGCCGTTACAGGCCGTCGATTTTGCCAAATGCCCGGGCACCGTGGCGCTCCCCGGGCGACGAGGTCAAGGTTCCCTTAGAATACGTGCTCTTTTTGCTCCGTGGGGCAGGGCGAGTGCCAGACGAGCGTGATCCAGCAGAAACCGAGCCGGACGAGGCTTCGGGAAACGACAGCCCCAGCCGGATCACGCGCTTCCTGCGCGTCGTCGAATGGCTCGGCAACGCTTTGCCGCACCCGGTCACGCTGTTCGCGCTGTTTGCCCTCGGGGTCGTATTGCTCAGCGGCCTGCTCGGCTCGATCGGCCTCGCGGTCGACGATCCGCGTCCCGAGGGTGCGGCGGGTCGCGCCGCCGACGGCATGATCCGCGTCGTGAGCCTCATGAACGGCGATGGCGTGCGGCGCATCGTCCAGAACCTCGTCACCAATTTCACCAGCTTCGTGCCGCTCGGGACGGTCCTCGTCGCGATGCTCGGCGTCGGCGTGGCCGAACGCTCCGGGCTGCTGACCGCGGTGATCCGCGCCATGGTACTGAAGGCCAGCGCGCGCAGCGTCACGGTTACGATCGTCCTTGCGGGCGTATTGTCGAACACGGCCTCCGAAATGGGCTACGTCGTGCTCGTGCCGCTCGCGGCGATCGTCTTCTATTCGCTCGGCCGCCACCCGCTGGCGGGCCTCGCGGCGGCATTCGCCGGCGTGTCCGGCGGATACAGCGCCAACCTGCTGCTCGGCACCGTGGACCCGCTGCTCGCCGGGATCACGCAGGAGGCCGCGCGCCTCATCCAGCCGGACTACCTGGTGGACGCGAGTGCGAACTGGTTCTTCATGATCGGCAGCACGTTCCTGGTCGTCACCGTGGCGAGCTGGGTCAGCCTGAGGATCGTCGAGCCCGCCCTCGGCGAGTACGATGCGAGCCAGGCGTCCTTCGATGCGGACGACGAACACCGCATGGACCCGCTCTCGCCGCTCGAGAAGCGCGCGCTGCGCAACGCGGGCATCGCCGCGTTGCTGATGGCGGGGCTGATCGCGCTGATGGTCGTGCCGGAGGGCGCCGTGCTGCGTAATCCGGCGACGGGAGAGATTGCCAACTCGCCGTTCCTGCGCGGCATCGTTGCGCTGATCTTCATCTTCTTCCTCGTGCCGGGGATCGCCTACGGCAGGGTCGTGGGCACGATCCGGCGCGACCGTGATGTCATCGATGCCATGGCCGGGGCGATGAGCACCCTGGGCCTCTACATGGTGCTGGTGTTCTTCGCCGCGCAGTTCGTGGCGTTCTTCTCGTGGACCAACCTGGGCGCCGTCACGGCGGTCACGGGGGCGAGTTTCCTGACGGCGATCGGCCTCACCGGACCGCTGGTGTTCGTGTTTTTCATTCTCATCTGCGCCTGCGTCAACCTGATGCTGGGTTCGGCGTCGGCGCAGTGGGCCGTCACCGCACCGATCTTCGTCCCCATGCTGATGCTGCTGGGCTACAGCCCGGAGATCGTCCAGGCGGCCTACCGGATCGGCGATTCGACCACCAATATCATCACGCCGATGATGAGCTATTTCGGCCTCATCATGGCGTTCGCGGCACGCTACGTGCCGAAGGCGGGTATCGGCACCCTGATCTCGATGATGCTGCCGTATTCGATCGCGCTGCTCCTATGCTGGACGGCGTTCTACTTCCTGTGGGTGTTCGTCGTTGGCCTGCCGGTCGGGCCGGCGTCGCCAACCTACTACCTCCCCTGATTCCGGCCGGACCGCGGCCGGCACGCGGCGCGATACTTCGGTAATCCCCAACGCGATGAGCATTCGCCGGGTCCATCATGGATATCCGGGTTTTTGCGTGCGCAGCACCGATGCCTGCCAGGGAGGGAGCATCGTCATGAGCCATGCCGGCGCCAGCGGCGAAGGGTGGGGCTGGGTGCGCCGCCTGGCGCTGTTCGCGGCGCTATGGTGGATCCTTTCGGGCGGGTCGCCGAGCGGCTGGCTCATCGGCGCGCCGGTGTGCCTCATTGCGGCCTGGCTCAGTCGCGAGTTGTGGGTCGACCCGCCGTTGTCGTTGCTCGGCGTGATCAGGTTCGTTCCCTACTTCGTGCGACAGTCCTTCGCGGGCGCGACGGACGTGGCGCTGCGGGCCCTGCGACCCTCCATGCCGCTGCACCCGGGGCTCGTGTCCCTTCGGCTGCGCCTGCCGGAGGGCGCGTCGCGCGTCGCCCTCGCCAACGTCGTCAGCATGTTGCCCGGCACACTCAGCGCGAACCTCGACGGGGACCGTCTGCTGATCCATGCACTCGACACGCGCACCAATCTGCACGCGATGGTGGTCGATCTCGAGCCGCGCATCGCCGCGGTATTCGGCCTCGACCTCGAGTCGCAGCGTGCAGCCGCCGTGCCGCGATGAACACGCTTCTCCTGGGCCTCGCGTCATTCCTGTTGCTGAACCTCGCGGCCGGCCTGTGGCGTGTCATGCGCGGACCCACGGCCGCGGACCGCATGCTGGCCGCGCAGCTGTTCGGCACGACGGCCGTGGCCGTGCTGCTGTTGCTCGCCGAGGGCATGCAGCGCCCAGCGTTGCGCGACATTGCGCTCATCTTTGCACTGCTCGCCGCGGTCGCGGCGGTCGCCTTCGTGCAGCGGGTCTGGAGCAGGGGGGTTGGCGATGGCATCGATTGACCTGCTCAGCGCGGCGTTCCTGCTGGGGGGCGCCTGTTACTTTTTCGCCGGCACGGTCGGCGTATTGCGCTTTCCGGATGTCTACAGCCGCCTGCACGCAGTGACCAAGGGCGACAACGTCGGCCTCGGCCTGACGGTACTCGGCCTGGCACTGCGCGCGGAGTCGCCGGCGATCGTCGGCAAATTGTTCCTCATCTGGATGCTCGTTCTGCTGGCCGGGGCGACCGCCTCCCACCTGATCGCCCGCTCCAGCCTAAGGCGCGGCATCAAGCCCTGGACGGCGCCATGAACGCTGACCTGCTGCTGGACTTCCTGCTGGTCCTGATGCTGTTCTCGTTGTCCTGGACGGCACTGTCGGGCCGCGACCTGTTTCGCGGCATCGTGCTGTTCATCGCCTTCGGCCTGGTGCTGTCCATGACCTGGGCCAGGCTGGGTGCGCCGGACGTCGCCCTCGCGGAGGCGGCCATCGGCGCGGGGCTGGCGGGGGCGCTGCTGCTCGCGACCTGGGGACGCCTGCCGGGCAGGTCGGGCGACGACGCCGGCGACGAGCAGACCGGAGCGGACGATGAAAACAGGACGCGGTAACGGCGAGCCCGGCATCTTCCTGCGTGCGGCCCTCGTGCTACTGCTCGCGGCAGCGATGGTCGGCGTGGGCCTCGCGCTTCTCGCGCCACCTGTCGGCATCGGCCTCGGCGCCGCGGTCGAGGCCAACCTGGCGAGCAGCGGGGTCGGGAATTCCGTCACGGCGGTCCTGCTCAACTTTCGCGGTTATGACACGCTGCTGGAGATCGCGGTTCTGACGGTCGCCCTCGTCGGCGTGTGGGCGCTCGGGCCGGCGCCGCGTATCGAGGAGTCGGACGCGAGCCCGATATTGCTTGCCATGAACGGCGTGCTGATTCCACTGGTGCCGGTGATCTGCGGTTACCTGCTCTGGGTCGGTGCCACGCTTCCCGGCGGCGCCTTTCAGGCGGGCGCGGTGCTGGCGGCGGCGGGCGTGTTGTTCATCCTCTCGGGGCAACGACCGCACGTGCCGCTGCCCGGCAGGTCGATGCGCTGGATCGCGATCGTCGGCCTCGCGGCATTCCTCTGCGTCGCAGTGGGCGTCATGAATGGCGAGCGGCGCTTCCTCGAGTATCCGCCGGGCCTCGCGGGCATGCTGATGCTGCTCGTCGAGTCGGCCGCAACGCTGTCCATCGCCGTGATCCTCGCCGGGCTGTTCATCGGCGGCCGGCCGGAGGGCGAGCCGTGAGCAGCGCGCTGCTGTTTGCCTGTGCCGGCCTGGGCCTGTTCGTGATCGGCACCTGGGGCCTGGTGCTGCGCGCGCACCTGGTCCGCAAGGTGCTGGCGATCAATATCATGGCAAGCGGCGTGTCCCTCATGCTGGTCGGGACGGGCGCGATGGGCGCGGGCGAGGTCGATCCCGTACCCCAGGCGATGGTCATCACCGGGATCGTCGTGACCATCTCCGCGACTGCGCTGGCCCTGGCGCTCCTGCTGCGCCTTGCACACGCGACCGGCAGGCCCACCTTGCCGGAGGATCGCGAGCGCGACCTGATGGACGAGGAAGGACGGTGAGCCGTGCTGCCTGAATATCTCGCCGGCGCAGCCTGGATGCCATGGGCGATCGTCCTGCCGCTGTGGGGCGCGTTGCTCTCCTTCCTGTTCCCTCGCCGGGCCGCACCCATCGGGCTCGGCGTGGCGTTCCTGACCGCGACCGCGGCCCTGGCCGTGTTGCTGCAGGTCGCCCTGGGTGGGCCGCGCCGCTACCAGGTCGGCGGCTGGGGCGCCCCGCTCGGCATCGACCTCGTGGCCGACGGCCTGAGCGCGCTGATGCTCGCGATGACGGCCGTCATCGGCGTCGCGATCAGCATCTACGCCAGGGTCTACCTGGTGGCCGCGCCGGACAAGGTGCGCCGCTTCTGGCCCTTGTGGATGTTCCTGTGGGCCGCGCTGAACGCCCTGTTCCAGGCCGGCGACGTCTTCAACCTCTACGTGACCCTGGAACTGCTCGGCCTTTCGGCCGTGGCTCTCGTCGCCCTCGCGGGCAGCGGCCCCGCGCTGTCGGGCGCGATGCGCTACCTGCTGGTCAGCCTGTTCGGCTCGCTGGCGTACCTGCTCGGCGTCGCGTTGCTGTACCACGCCTACGGGACGGTCGACCTCGCGCTGCTCGGCGAGCGTGCGCAAGGAGGGATACAGCTCGCCGTTCCGCTGGGCGCCATGATCGCGGGCCTGCTGCTGAAGACGGGCCTGTTCCCGTTTCACGTGTGGCTGCCGCCCGCGCACGGCAGCGCGCGCGCTCCGGTCAGCGCGCTGTTGTCCGCGCTCGTCGTCAAGGCCTCGTTCTACCTCCTTCTGCGCCTGTGGTTCACGTTCACTCCGGCGGGGCAGGGGCTGCCGATCCTGCTCGGCGCGCTCGGTACGGCCGCGATCTTCTGGGGCTCCATCCAGGCGCTCAGGCAGCGCAGACTCAAGCTGCTCGTCGCCTACTCGACCGTCGCACAGCTCGGTTACCTGTTCATCGCGTTCCCGCTGGCGGGAATGGAGCCTGCCCTCGCCTGGGGCGGCTCGATCTACCTGGCGCTGTCGCATGCATTCGCCAAGGGCGCGATGTTCCTCGCAGCGGGGAGCATCATGACCGAGAGCGGCCATGACGAGATCGGCGAACTCGATCTCGTCGTGGAGCGCATGCCGCTGACCCTGGCCGCGTTCGCGTTGGCCGGCATCAGCCTGGCCGGCCTGCCGCCCAGCGGCGGGTTCGTCGGCAAGTGGATGCTGCTGCAGGCCGCCATGGAGCAGGGGCTCTGGGGCTGGGCCCTGGTGCTGATCGGCGGCGGGGCGCTAACGGCCGCCTACGTATTTCGCGTGCTCGGCTTCGCGTTCACCACGTCGCCGCACCGCCACGAGTCGCACAGCGTCCCGGGAACGATGGAATGGACTGCGCTGCTGCTCGCCCTCGGCGCCGTGCTGCTGGGCTTCGTGGCGCCGTGGGCCCTGCCGCTGCTCGACGGGGTGCTGCCGTGAACGCGAATGTCTGGCTGCCGGTGATGGTCCTGGCCAGCTCGTTCATCCCGGGCATGATCATCTTCATGCTGCCGGAGCGTGCCGTCGTCCTGCGCACGACCCTCAATCTCGGCGGCGCGGTTCTCAAGATCATCCTGCTGGTGCTGATGATGATCGGCGTGTCCCACGGCGTGACCTACGAGTTCCGCGTGCCGTTCGTGCCGGGGCTGGATTTCGTGCTGCATGCCGACGCGCTGTCGCTGATGTTCGTCAACCTCTCCGCCGTGCTGTGGCTGGCGACCACGGTCTACGCGATCGGCTATCTCGAGGACTCGCCGAACCGGAGCCGCTTCTTCGGCTACTTCAGCCTCTGCGTCACCGCCACGGTCGGTCTCGCGATGGCCGGCAACCTGCTGACGTTTCTCGTCTTCTACGAGGCGCTGACGCTCACGACTTATCCGCTGGTCGTGCATCGCGGCACGGAGGCAGCCCGCCGGGCGGGCCGCACCTACCTCATCTACACGCTCGGCGGCGGCGTGCTGCTGCTCACCGGCACGATCTGGCTGTATTCGCTCACCGGCACGCTCGAGTTCGTGGATCGCGGCTTCGTCGCGGGCCTCGGGCTCGACCCCAACGTGCTGCGCATGATCTTCGCGGTGCTGATCATGGGCGTGGGCGTCAAGGCTGCGCTCGTGCCGCTGCATGCCTGGCTGCCACAGGCGATGGTGGCGCCGGCGCCCGTCAGCGCGCTGCTGCACGCCGTGGCCGTGGTCAAGGCGGGCGCCTTCGGCGTCGTGCGCATCGTGTACGACGTGTTCGGCATCGAGTTCGCCGCGAGCCTCGGCGTGACGCTGCCGCTGGCGGTCCTCGCCGCCGTGACGATCATCTATGGCTCGACGCGGGCGCTGTTCCAGGATGACCTCAAGCGCAGGCTCGCCTTCTCTACCGTCAGCCAGGTGTCGTACATCACGCTGGGCGTGGCCATCGCGGGACCGATCGCGACGATCGGCGGGCTGGTGCATCTCGTGCACCAGGGATTCATGAAGATCACGCTGTTCTTCTGCGCCGGCAATCTCGCGGAGACGCTCGGCGTGCATAAGGTCAGTGAGATGGCGGGCGCGGGGCGGCGCATGCCGTGGACCATGACCGCGTTCACGCTCGCGGCGTTCGGCATGATCGGCGTACCGCCGATGGCCGGCTTCATCAGCAAGTGGTACCTGGGGCTCGGCGGCCTGGAAGTGGGCCAGGACTGGGTCGTCCTCGTGCTCGCCGGCAGCAGCCTGCTGAATGCCGCCTACTTCCTGCCGATCCTGCGCACGGCCTGGTTCGACCCGCCGCCCGAGGAGTGGCCGCACGAGCGCGACTTCGGCCGCAAGGAAACCGCCTGGGCGCTGCTGCTGCCGCCGATCGCCACCGCCCTGGCCGCCCTCGCCTGGGGACTGTTCGCCTCGATGCCGGGTACGCCGCTCGACTGGGTCCACCTCATCGCGGCGCGGAAATACGCGCCATGAGCCTGTTGCTGGCCCTGCCGATGCTGCCGCTGGCGGTCGCGGCCTGGCTGGCGCGCTCCTCGCGCACAGACCTCCCCGGTGCCGGCTGGATCGTCGCGCTCGTCGCGGCGCTGCCGGTGGCGGTCGCCGCGCTGGCCGCCGGCGAGCGGCTCGCGTTGCCCGACCTGCTGGTGCTCGGCAACTCCGCGCTGGTCCTCGACGAGACGTCCCGCGCCGCACTGCTGCTGTTCGGCGGCCTGTGGGTCACCGCCGGCCTGCTGCTGACGCGCCACGACGACGTGCCCGGAGCCGGCGCTGCCGCGCTGCTCGTGGGGCTCTCGGGAGCCGTCACCCTCGCTCTCGCCGAGGGCGGGCCGCTCGTGTACGCTGGCCTGCTCGCGACCGGCTACGGGCTTTATGCCGTCATGGCGGGCGAGCCGGGGGATGCCTGGCGGCGCGCCGGCCGGACGATGGTAGTACTGCTGGTCGTCAGCGACCTGCTGGTGTTCGAGGTGCTTTTGAGCCAGGCGGCGCATCCGGCGGCGGCGCTCGGGCCGGGCCTGCTGGCGCTCGTGATTGTGGCCATGGCCTTGCGCGGCGGCGTCCCGCCGGCGCACGCCTGGTTACCCCCCGCGCTGGCTGCCGTCCGTCCGCCGACCGCGATGTTGCTGGTGGCCGTGCCGCCTGGCGCCGCCCTGTTCGGCTTCCTGAAGATGTTTCCCGGCGGACTGCCGGAAGTCGCCGCGGCATGCATTCTGCTCGGCTCGGCGGGCGCGGTCTGGATGCTGTTCGCCGGGCTGGCCCGGTCCCGGCCCCGCACCACCCTCGGCTACGCGCTCGGTGCGACGGCGGCGCTGCTGTTGTCGGCCGCCTCCACGGGCGCCGGCCCCGGCGCGGGCCTGGCCTGGCTCGGCGTGGCCCTGCTGGCGTGCTGTGCCGCCTTGCCGCTGGTGGCGCTGCTGCGCCCCGGCAGCGCTCGCGATACCGCGATCGCCGTGGCGTTGGGCGTGCACGGCCTGGCGGGCGGTCTCGCGGCGCTGCATGCGGCCGCCGTGCTGCCGCGCTGGGGCGCATGGCTGGCCCCGGTGGGCGCACTCATCGCGACGCTGCTGCTGACGGTCACGGCCCGCCGGACGCCCGCGGCGGCCGCTGATGGCACGGGCGAGGGCACGACGCGCCTCGTGTTCGCCCCCCTGGCCCTCGCGGCGGCCGCACTCGGCCTTGCGTGGGGCACGCGCGTGCCGGGCTTCGACGCGTTGTGGCTCGCCCCGGTCGCGGTGACGCTCGGCCTGGTCGCATACCGGGTCTTGCCGCGCCGCCGGCGGCCGCATGTCCCTCGCGGCGATCTGCCAGGACCGGTCGAGCGTGGCGTCGGTGTCCTGGCGAGTGCGCTCCACGCCGCCTGCATGCGGGACCTGCCGCGGCTGCGCGACCGCCTCATAGCCAGCCTGCTCGGACTGTGGGACGGCGAGGCCTGGTCGCGGCGGATTCTCTATCTCGACCTGCGCCTGCGCGCCTGGCCCGCCACCAGCCTCATGCTGCTGCTGTTCGCGCTCGGCGCGGCCTGGCTGCTGGCGGCATGAGCAGTTACGCGCTGCTTGCCGCTTTGTGCTGGCCGGTCGTGCTGGCGGCGTGCCTGCTGCAGCACCGGGCGGCGCCCGTGGTACGCCCGCTCGCACCGTGGGCGGCGCTGCCGGCGCTGCTGGTCGGGATGACGGGCGCGGCGGATCTCGACATCCCCTGGCTGCTGCTGGGCGGCTCGCTCGGGCTCGATGCCGTAGCGCGGGTCCTGCTGCCGGTGACGGCTGCGCTGTGGCTGGTCGCCGGGCTGTTCGCACAGGGGTACCTCGAGGCCGGCATACGTCGCGACCGCTTCTTCGCCTGGTTCCTCGCGGCGCTTGTCGGCAACCTGCTGCTGCTCGCGGCCCTGGACGTCCTCGTCTTCTACCTGGGCTTCGCGCTGATGAGTTTCGCCTCCTACGGGCTGGTCTTGCACGACGGCGACGCGCGCGCCCGCCACGCGGGGCGTTACTACATCGCGATGGTCGTGATCGGCGAACTCTGCGTCATCTCGGGCCTGATGCTGCTCGCCAGTCGCGGGGCGGTCGGATTTGCGGCAATGCAGGCCGCCGTGGTGGCGGGCGACGCGGGCAGAAACAACCTGATCATCGGCCTGTTGATCGTCGGGTTCGGCATCAAGGCGGGCGTCTTCGGCCTGCATTTCTGGTTGCCGCTGGCGCACCCGGTCGCGCCGGCCCCGGCGAGCGCGGTGCTGTCCGGCGCGATGATCAAGGCCGGCCTGGTCGCGTGGCTGAGGTTGCTGCCGCTCGGCGACGCCGCGCTGCCGGGATGGGGCGCGGTACTGGCCATACTGGGGCTGTTCACGGCCTGCTACGGGGTGCTCGCCGGCCTGCCGCAGCGCGAGGCGAAGACGGTCCTGGCGTACTCGAGCGTCAGCCAGATGGGCGTCATGACGCTCGCGGTCGGCCTCGGCCTGCTGTTTCCCGCGCACTGGCCGGCGCTGTTCGGCACGGTCCTCGTCTACATGGTCCACCATGGGCTGGCCAAGGGCGGATTGTTTCTCGGCGCCGGCCTGGTGCAGCATCCGCTGCGGCCGGCCGCGGCGCGGCTGGCCGCCGGCGTGCTGTGCCTCTGGGCGCTGGCCCTGGCTGGCGGGCCGCTGACCGGCGGCTACCTGGCGAAGCACGGGCTGAAGCACGCGGCGGACGGCGTCGCCGGGCCCTGGGGCGCGACGGTGCCCGGCCTGCTCACCTTGAGTGCCGCGCTTACGGCGGTGCTGATGCTGCGTTTCCTGTGGCTCGCCTGGCCGCGCTCGAGCAGCACGGCACCGCCCGCCGCGATGGGCCTGTGGGCGCCATGGCTGGCCCTGCTCGGGGGGTGTTTCGCCTGGCCCTGGATCGTGGCGCCGCCGGCACTGCGTGCGGGTGCTGCCGGCGTGCCGGCCCTGTGGGGTGCGGCCTGGCCGATTGCGTTGGCCGCCGCGGTTGCGACCGGGGCCGTCCTGCTGCGCCGTGCGGGGCGTATTCCGGCACTGCCGCGGATCCCCGCCGGGGACGTGGGGATTCCGCTCGAGCGTGCGCTCGTCGGGCTCGGCCGGCGACTTGGGCGCCTCGCCGGCGAGGGGTTGCCACGCGCACTGGACGGCCTGTGGGACCTGGCGGGGCCGCTGGTCCGGGGCGGGCCCGCCTGGTCCGCACGGTTCGGTCGCGGCGAGGCGCGCATCGCCGCCTGGTCGGTGACGGGCCTGCTGGTCGTCCTACTGGCGCTGTCGCTGGCCTGGTTGCTGAGCTGAACTGTCCGGCAACGCACGGCAGGGCGGCGTACCGACTGCTATCTTCGGGGTGCTGTCTGGTGAACAAAGTCAAGGAGACTCTGATGACACATGGAATGAAAGTTTTATCGTCCGCGGCCGCGGCAACGTTCTGCATCGTGCTGCTCGCCGCGGGCGGGTCCACGGCGGAAAGCTCGGACCAGGCTAAGCTGCCGGGCGATGCCGGCCCCGGGCCCTATCCGCAGGGCTGCGTGGACTGCCATACGGCGGAAGGCGCGGGGCCGCTCGGCGCGATTCTCGCCGACCTCGGGCACAAGAATGTCGACAAGATGACCGAGACCGTGCCGACCGACTGCAACGAGTGTCACAGCGAGGACGGCGGGTTCACGCCTTTCAAGGAGCTGCCGCACCTGTTGCATTACGACAAGCCTGCCGACAATGCCTTCGTCGGCGACTACGGCGGCAACTGCCTGCACTGCCATGCGCTCGACGCGAAGACCGGCATCATGACGGTGAAGTCCGGGCCAAAGAACTGGTAAGCAAGTGCGCCGCTCGAGGACGGTTCGCTCCGGGAACGTCTCGCGCAGCCGGAGCGGAGCTTCAGGCGGCTTGCGGCCTGGGGGTGCGCCGGCGCTCCCAGGCCTTCTCGTGGAAGAAGTATGCGACGGTATTCAGCGCCGGCTCGACCAGGGCGATGGCGCCGCCGACCGCGATGCTGCCGCTGAGCGCGTAGCCGACGCTGAAGGCGACCGAAAAATGCACGGCTGCAAAGCTGAGTGTCTTGGTCACAATGGCCCCCTGGCGGTTTGCCTGTAGGGCGCAGAATAGGGGGCGGCAGACAATCAGTAAAATGAATTGTTTCTCTCGATTCGATAGATTATCTTTATTTATCTCGCGGCAAACAGCACGACCAAGACGAGCAGCGCCAGCAGGACCGACCAGCACAACCTGACCAGGAAGCGGTGGGTCATCCGGTCACCTCAGTCAAACTTGAACCGCTCGGCGATGATCCGCCGGCCGGGCACGCCGCCGGCGAGCAGGTCGTGTTCGACGCTGTGCATCATCGGCGGCGGTCCGCAGACGAAGAAGGTCCAGCGCTCCCTCTGCTCCCGGCTCAGGCAGGCGTCCAGCGTCCTCGTGGTCAGTTCGCCCGTGAGTCCCTGCCATCCCGGCGGCGGCTCGGACAGCACCAGGTTCACCGTGAGTCTCATGTCGGCGGCCATCGCCTCGAGTTCCTCGCGGTACAGGATCTTCGCCTCGTGCCGGTTGCCGTAGACGAGGCACATGGGCCCCGGCCATCGCTCGGCACCCAGTTGCCGCAGGATGCTCATGACGGGCGCGAAGCCGACGCCGCCGGCGATGAACGCGAGGCCGTCGTGCGCTCCGGCGGGAACCACGAAATGCCCGTGCGGGCCATCGA
>DATKAZ010000068.1:0-3201 GCA_035514535.1 Gammaproteobacteria bacterium | reverse complement strand
GGACGCGACGCTCTTCGCCTTCAAGCATGATGTTGGCGGGCTTCACGTCACGATGGACGAACCCCAGCTTGTGCGCGGCCTCGAGCGCAGCCGCCGCTTCTGCTGTGATGCGCGCCGCTTCAGCGGCTGGGAGCGCCTTCTGACGTTCCAGACAAGATTGCAGGCTTTCGCCTTCCACGAGCGGCATGACCATGTACGCGACGCCATCGCCCGTGCCGACAGCGTAGACGGGCAAGATGTTTGGATGCCGCAGTTTCGCGACCGCCTTGGCCTCGCGGTCGAATCGCTGAAGCACCGCCGGCGTGGGGAACAGGTCGTGTCTCAGCGCTTTGACTGCGACATCGCGGTCGAGGCGCTTATCCCATGCCTTGTACACCGCGCCGAAGCCTCCGCGGCCGATCAAATTCCGCAGCTCGTAGTCGTCGCCGAGCGCGTGCGCCAGCCGGTGTCGGTAATCGAGCTTACTCGCGGATTCAGTGACTGGTTGGCCCCCGCTGTCGCCTTCCTCGCCCGTTCGAGTCGGCGTGGGTTCGCCGCAACGGGGGCAGAACTGTGCGTTCGTCGGCAGGACGTGATCGCAGCCGGCGCATGTTTGCGAAGTCATCACGGTGAACGCATGGGGGGAGGCAATGTTCTGGCGGTTTGCGACGCTAACGTGCCGGCGTCTAGCTGCGGCGTTTCACAAAGGATGCGGCTCGCCTGCGAGCCGCCGCAAGTTGCCGCGCTCACTCCGTTCAAGATCCCACGCTGAGTAACCCCCAGCATTTGCTGTTCCGTAGTGCGCGCGGCATAACGGTTGGCCGCTCAGCCGCCGCCGAAGGCAGTCGGCTGCAGCGGCGTGTTGTGCGGCGATCAGCTCATTTCTCGGACCAAACCGCGAGTTCGTTCCCGCTCGGGTCCTCAAAGTGAAAGCGGCGACCACCAGGAAAGCCGAACGGCTCCTTTTTGATCCGCCCGCCCGCTTCGCGGACCCTCGTGAGGGTCGCGTCGAGATCATTGGAGTACAGGATGACCAAAGGACCACCCGTCGATACCTCGGGTTCCAGCCGCAGGCCGCCGGCCTCACCACCCTGTTTCTGGATCCCGGCATAGTCAGGGCCGTAGTCGGTGAACCTCCAGTCAAACGCTGCCTCATAGAAGCGTTTGGATCGGGCCATGTCGGTGACGGCGAATTCGATATAGTCGATCGCGTGGTGGATATGACCGTTGTCTGCCATGTCCTTTGCCTCTCCAGAGTGTTCTAGGTGATACCCAGCTGCTCACTCCGCTCGACGCGCCACGCGGAGCCAGCTCGACGAAGAAAGACGAGCACAGTCTCATAGAACCGACCAGAAGGGCGGCGGCCCGTGTCGTACGAGACGGTAACCGTCACCATCGCGCTGTCCCCGGCGAATTCCGGTTCCGAGAGGGTCAGTCTCGCCGTCCCGAGTGGCTGTTCGCGCGACAGGCGAGCTTCCAACGAGTCGGCGAGCAAGCGGTTGCGATTTGCGGGACGAAGGCCGGCGGTGGGACTACCGGGCGCGTGCCCGGACAGCGCGAATGCGGAATCCAGCTGGACCTGCCGATGCGGGTGCTTGTTGAGGAGATGGCCGGCCGCGAGAACTTCGACGGTTAGCGAATCGCCTTGCTGCTGGATGGGCCGGGCCGCGGTCATGCGGTCAATGAAAAAGACCCCGTCGAAAATCCGCGTCCAGTCATCACTGGTCTCGGGCCGGTAGTTCAAGGTGGCCATCGTCGCAGGCTGGCGTAGCCAGTGCCCGGACGGGAGGCGACGGAAGTCAAGAAAGGCATAGCTATGGCCGAGCTCGTGCAGCATGGCTTCGATCCCCTCCGCCGGCATTGTCCCGATCGGATTCCGGTTTCCGGTTCTCGCGGATCCGTATTCTCCGGTGAAGGCGATGAAGGCGACCGTGTAGACGGCCTGGCCGAACCTCTCCGCGACGTATGCACCCATGCGCTTCAAGCCACCATCGACGGGCCGGGAGGTGGGGCCGGTGAAATCGGGACCATAATGGGCGTTGAGGATATGGCCGTTATGAGCCCACACGATGAGCTTTCGATCCGGGTACATCCGTTCGGCCAACCAGCCGATATTGTCGGCCATCCTGGCATCGCGCCGGTTCTCCGTCGGATTGTACTCGGCGGCCGTGAGCGCAGCGCGGCTGAGGACGTACATGTTGAGCCCGTAGTCGCGCAGGTTGCCGACTACGCGCGCCATGAACTCCACCTCCAGCTCCGCGCGCGTGCCCGCAAGCGCGGACTGCCGCTGCTGCAGGATGTGCAGGAGCCCATCGGTTGCGGCGAGGAAGCGGTCCAGGTCCTGCGCCGAGGGCGCGAAGCTTGCCTGCCGCGTCTGTCGCCACGCCCGCAGCGAGTCCCGTCCGGCATCGGTCACGCCGGCCTCTCGGAGCGCCCGCTGGAACTCGGTCTGTGCGATCGCCACGGCGTAGAGACGGCGAAACCCTTCACTGACTCCGCGTGCGAGCACTGTCGCCGTGTCGCGCACGGCGTCATCGTCGATCCCGCCGACGAAACGCAGCAGGCCGCGCTCGAGCGCGCGCGCATCGTCGCCGACGCCGGGCGCGGAGAACTGCATGTCGAAGCCGGCCATATCCAGCGGTCGGTCTCCCCTGTGCGACGCCCCGACATACTCGAACAGGGGCAGGACCTCCGCGCTATGCGACCAGTTTCCGTAAATGCCAAGCTTTGCGGAGGCCACCGGATCCGCGCCGGCCCGGATGGAGTCGTTCACGACACGGACGTCGTACATGCCCGACTCCCAGAGGAGCACATCGAACCCGTGGTGCTGGTGGAGGAACTTGACAAGCCTGACCTTCGCCGCGAAGGCAGCTCCGTCTCCATGCGTCGTTTCGCCGAGCTGAACGATGCGGGCGTTGCCAATCGCGGCGGCTATCGGAGCCAGATCGGAGAAGTCGTCGTCCACCGGCGCAATGCTCCGGACCGGCACCACCCGTTCGCGAAGATCCGCGATCTTCACCTCCCGTTCCTGCGCGTTCGCAGCCACCGGCATTCCGTGGAGGAACAGCAGGCCGATGACAATGCCGGTGCTCAGGTGGCGCATGCGACGATCATTTCGGTTTCGCATAGACAAGCTCCTTTGCGCTGTGTCTGCTGTCATTATGCTTCGTCGCCGGTCTAACGCACACTGGCGATAAGCTGCGGGCGCCGAAGGCGGCCGTC
>DATKAZ010000067.1:0-188414 GCA_035514535.1 Gammaproteobacteria bacterium | reverse complement strand
GCTCTCGCCGAGCGACAGCTTGCCGGGCGTGACATCGACGGTCGCGAGAATCGCGTCCTCGATGTCGAGCAGCCCTGCGCCCTGGCGGTGGACGTTGTCCAGCAAGCCAAATTGGGGAGCCAGGTTCCAGAGCGTCGGCTTGGCCGAGTTCTGCAGCCGGTCACGCACGGCCGCGGGCGCGATCCCCGGGTCCGCTTCGAGCAGCAGCGCGACCGCGCCCGCCACGTGCGGCGCGGACATCGAGGTGCCGCTGTTCTGGCCGTGACCGCCCAGTTCCAGCGGAATGGTCGAGAATATCGCGCCACCCGGCGCGCCGATGTCCGGCTTGAGCGTCAGGTCGGCCGCCATGCCGAAGGAACTGAAGCTGGAGATCAGGCCGCCGCCGAGGTTCGGTGTGATGACCGTGGCGCCGCCCCAGGTCAGCGACGTCTCTCCGGCTGCGATCAACCCGTCGATGACTGCCCCGTCGTCGGCCGTGATGGTGACAACAGGAATGGTGATCGGCGGGTCGCCCGCCACCGTGGCATTCAGCCCGCCGGCGATATTGTTGTAAAGCACGACGCTGGCCGCACCCGCATTCTGGGCGTTGAGAGCCTTGAGGTGGAATGTACAGCCGCCGCGGCGGATCAGCGCGATATGGTCCGCGGGGAAGCCGGCAAAATACGCCGCGTCACAACCGTCGTCGCCGGTTGCCGGCGTGCCGGTCTTGGCCATCGGGAAGGTTCCGCTGGTCGGTGGCGGCGGTGCCCCAGAGGCCA
Organism: Gammaproteobacteria bacterium; assembly: GCA_035514535.1. Lineage (GTDB taxonomy): Bacteria > Pseudomonadota > Gammaproteobacteria > Steroidobacterales > XN24 > XN24. The sequence continues at coordinate 187,656 of DATKAZ010000067.1, read as the reverse complement.
AGTTATAGACGATCTGTATCCCACCCGGATCGACTATAAAGGACGGCGACGCGGCATGCGTGTTGTTGTACGACGCGACGCCGATGACGTCATGCCCGACGCCCGGGGCGCCGGACGCATAGGGGCCGTCCGGCAGGGAGCCGCCCGGGCCGTTGTTGCCGGCCGAGGCGACCACGACCATGCCCTTCTTCAGTAGGCGCGTAGCGGCGGCGCCCGTCGGGTACTGCGGCCACTGCGCGCGCGAGCCGATGCTCATGTTGAGCACGTGCATGTCGTCCGCCAGGGCGCGCTCCATCGCGGCCAGCATGATATCGGCGGAGGTGGAGCCTTGGCAGCCGAAGACGCGGTAGGCGCCGAACACCACCCCGGGCGCGACGCCGACGAGTTCGCCATCGGCGCCGGAAATGCCGGCCACGTGGGTGCCGTGGCCCTGGCAGTCGTCCGGATACTGGTCGGGTTCCGGCGTGAGGCCGAAATTGAAATCGTCACCGACGAAGTCCCAGCCGGCCACGACGCGCGAGTTCGGGAACTGGTCGCTGTTGGAGCGTGCGATGCCGTCACCGCCGAGGTCGGCGTGATCGTAGTCGATGCCCGTGTCCATGATGGCGACGCGCACGCCGGCGCCCGTGTAGCCGAGCGAGTTCTGCACGACGTCCGCACCGGTCATGGCGATCGCGGTCATCAGGTCCGGGGAGCCGCCCGCAGCCGGCGGCTCGGGCGCCTCGATGACCTCGACGGGCCACAGGGCCTTGACGCCGGGCAGGGTGCTGAGTTTTGCGCGATCGGCAGGTCCGATCTCGACCGAGAAGCCGTTGAACAGCACGTCAAAGGAACGCAGCTCCCGATAGCTGATGCCGGCGGCCGCGGCCTCGCGGCGGAACGCGGCCTTTTCGGCACGCACGTTGTTGGGCCGGTTGCCGTCAGCCGTGGGGGCACCCACCAGCTCGACGAACCACATATTGGTGTTTTCGGCCGCGGCGGCGGGGACAGATTCCTGTGCCCATGCCGTGGCGAGACCGAATGACAGCGCGGCTACGATGCCGAGCGCCGCCGTACGCAGAAATTTCCTCATGTTCAGAGCTCCAGTTGCATTGAAATGAAATATGCACCACGCCCAATGACTGGGTACACGGTACGGTGAGGCTGCGCGCGGGCGAGGGTGACCGGCATAGGACACGCCAGTCGGCGGAATGCGTCAATCATCATCTCCCCTGGGGTCATGTGACCCTGCGCTGTTGTTTGGAATCTTGGCTTCCTTCGGCCACTCTTCAGGCGGCCTTGCTGTTCGTTCATGCCCTGCACGACGACCAGCGGTACCTCGGAGAGTGCCCCCCGCTCAGGAGCGTGTCAAGCACAGGGCGCGGCGCCGGACACGAGCGAGAAATTTATGCAATACAGGCACTTGACTTAATGCAATTGCTGCATTGCGGTGAACGCATCGCGGGCGAGTAATCGTCACCGCGGGCAGGCCGTGAATGAATCCCCGCGGCCAGGGTTGAAGCGCAGCGCACAATGCCCGACAGTGTGTGCTCACGCGAACGCCCGAGCCCAATGCAGCGTATCAGAATTCAGATCACCGGTCCGGGAGCCGACCCAGGCGGGGGCGGCCGGCCGGGCATTTTTGCCCGCATACTGGTGACGATCCTGGCCGTGTGCGCGCTGGTCGTTGCGGCGTTTCTCGGCGCATTCTTTTTCCTCGCCGCGCTCGGGCTGGTTTTCATCGCCTCGGTGGTCATGGCGATCCGAATCTGGTGGGCGAAGCGCCGGTTGCAGGGCGCGCCCGGGAGCGACCCACCGCGCCACGCCGGCGGGCGCGGCGATCGCCGGCGCGGACCGGCCGATGCGATCGAAGGCGAATACCGGGTGCTGGGCGAAAGCAAGGACCGAAGTGAATCCGAGCGGCGCGGCGGGGGAGACCATTGAGGTGGACAACCTGAAGAAAGAGCACCGTGCGCTGCGGCGCCGGCCGCTCTACACGCCGCTCGCCATCGTGATCGCCTCGGTGCTGGCTGTCGTGCTGGCGGCGGGCTGGCTCGTCACATCGTGGGGCAGCACGACCGTCGTGCTCCTCAGGCACGCCGAGAAGCTTTTCGAGGACGGCGATCCGGGCCTGTCCGCGCCCGGCCGGGCGCGCGCGCAACGGCTGGCGGACATGCTCGCGGACGCCCAGCTCGCTGCCATCTACGTGACCGAGTGGCAACGCACGCGGGAGACCGCGGCGCCGGTGGCGGTCGCCAGCGGTCTCGAACCGCGCGTGATACCCGCGGCGGAACACAAGCGGCTGATGCGGCGGCTCAAGTGGCGTCACCGCGGCGATGTCGTGCTGGTCGTCGGGCACAGCAATACGGTGCCGGCGATCGCAGAGGAGCTGGGCGCGCAGATCGGCGTGCTCAGCGAGGAAGACTATGCCGGCTTGTGGGTCATCACCTATTCGAGGCTGCGCGGCACGCGCCTCCTGCAGCTACGCTATTAGGCCCTAGCGAGCCAGCGTCAGCAGGTGGCGCCCGTAAGCGTCCACATCGTCCCAGTCGGTGTAGTCGATCACCGCGGTCCTGTCTGTCGGGCCCTTGGTGAACTTCATGATCATCTGGATCATGAGCGTGTCGAGCCAGCCCCACGACGGGTAATCGACCTTGCCGGCGATCACTTTGAGGTCGCCGGGCTTCCAGGGCGACAGCTCGAGAAATTTCTGCATGTAGCGGTTGCCCTCGACGGTGGCTTTTTCAGGCGTGCGCGCGACCACCGAGACGTTGAAGAAGCTGTTGGGCGCGGACTCGAATATCGACTTGTTCGCCGTGATGAACTCGAACACCGACTTGTCGCAGGTGCCGTAGTACACGGGCGCGCCCAGCACGAGCACGTCGTAGCGGGCCCAGTCCACGCCTTCGTGGCCGGCCTCGGTGATGTCCATCATGTCGCCCCGGCTGCCGGCGGCCGCGATGCTCGCGCAGATCCTGCGCGCGATCCTGGCGGTGTGGCCGCCCTTGCTCATGTAGAGCACCAGCACTGATGTCATGTTCCAGCCTCCTGCAGTCCGGCGAATCGCTCCCTATCGTGCGCCCGGTCGAGATGCCTCGCCATGCGGGTTTTCCGCTCGTACCATCTCCGCATGGTGAACCGCAGGTGACCCCACCCGGATTCGGCGAGGCCACCCGCGCCTGGGCGCGCGTGGCGCTGCTGTCGTTCGGCGGCCCGGCCGCGCAGATCGCGGTCATGCACCGGATCATGGTGGAGGAAAAGGGGTGGATCGAGGAGCGGAGGTTCCTGCACGCGCTCAACTTCTGCATGCTGCTGCCCGGCCCGGAGGCCCAGCAGCTGGCGACTTACCTCGGCTGGATCATGCACGGAGTCCGTGGTGGCCTGGTCGCCGGCCTGCTGTTCATCGTGCCGGGCTTCCTGTCGATCCTGGCACTCTCCTATATATACGTATGGTTGGGCGACGTGCCGGCAGTCGAAGGGCTGCTGTTCGGCCTCAAGGCGGCCGTGCTGGCGGTGGTATTCGTCGCGCTCGACCGCCTGCGCCGGCGGGCCTTGCAGGATCCGGTGCTGTTGTTCATCGCGGCCGCATCCTTCGCGGGCCTGTTTTTCCTGCAATTTCCGTTCCCGCTTGTGATCCTCGTTTCAGCCGCGCTGGGATTCTGGCGGGCGCGGGAAGATCAGGCCGGCCCGGCGGCTCCTCACCGTGCGGTACGACCCGGCCGGACGCTCGTTACGGCCGCCGCCGGGTTGCTGGCCTGGCTGGCACCACTGGCGTTGGTCGCGCTGGCCCTGGGGCAGCAACACGTTTTGAGCCAGGTCGGCCTGTTCTTCAGCCAGGTCGCCGTGGTGAGCTTCGGCGGCGCATACGCGGTGCTGGCTTACGTGGCCCAGCATGCGGTGGAGTCACAGGGCTGGTTGTCGCCAGCCGAGATGGTCGACGGTCTGGGCCTTGCAGAAACGACGCCCGGACCGCTGATCCAGGTCCTGCAGTTCGTGGCCTTCCTTGCGGCATGGCGTGATGCTGCGCCCTTCGATCCGGTGATCGCGGGATTGCTGGCGAGCGCCGTGGCCACCTGGGCGACCTTTGCGCCGTGTTTCCTGTGGATCTTCCTCGGCGCCCCGTGGGTCGATCGGCTGTTGGGCTGGCCGAAGCTGGGCGGCGCCATGGCGGGGGTGGGAGCAGCAGTCGTCGGCGCCGTACTCAACCTGTCGCTGTGGTTCGCGCTGCACGTATTGTTCGGTGTGGTCGGCGAACTGCGATTCGGTCCCGTGCGGCTGCTGGTGCCGTCCCTCGATTCCGCCAATCTGCCAGCCATATTGTTTGCAGCGGCAGCGCTGGCGCTGCTGGCCTGGCGCGGCTGGGGAATGCTCGCCGTTCTCGGACTCGCGGCCGCGGCCGGGGCGGGACTGGCGCTATTGGTTGCCTGACGGCGCAGCGGTCGCGATGACCGCGCGGATGAATTCCTCGTGCCTGCCGATGCGGATGTCGGCGAGCACCGCGTCCCGGATGACGCCGTCGCCGCCGACCAGGAAGGTCGCGCGGCGCACGCCGATGCCGAGCGGTCCGTCGACGCCCCAGGCCCTGATGACCGTCTTGTCGCGATCGGCCAGCAAGGTGAACGGCAGCTTGTGCTCTGCGCGGAAGCGCGCGTGACTGGCCGCATCCTGCGGCGCGATGCCGACGACGCGCATCCCCGCCGCGGCGATCTCGCCGTGCATGTCGCGGATCGTGCAGGCCTCCTTCGTGCAGCCCGGCGTGAAGTCCGCGGGGTAGAAATACAGCACCAGCGGGCCGTCCGCGAGGAGCTCAGAGAGCGAGATATCGCGCCCGTCCTGGTCGGGGAGAGTGAAGTCCGGGGCACGATCACCAGGTCCTAGCATTTTCGTTCTCCTCCGACGTGGGCGTCATTCAGGCTCACTGTCGCCGGACTCCAGCACCCTGTAACCGCTTTCGCGCATGCCGAGCCTGGCATAGATCGCGCGGGCGCGGGTGTTGCCGTCGAGCACATAGAGTCGCACGGCGCGCACGCCGGATTCCGCCGCATGGGCCTCGATATGGCGATAGAGTCGCGCGAACACGCCCGCGCCGCGGAAATCCGGATGGACGTAGACGCTCTGGATCCACCAGATCCAGCCATCGCGCCAGTCGCTCCACTCGTAGGTGATCATCGTCATGCCGACGATGCGCCCACCCGACTCGGCGATAAAGTACCGTCCCTTGCCCGGATCGCCGAGGACCTTGCGCACGCCGCCGGCAACGGTGTCCCAGTCCAGCTCCTTGTCCTCGGTCTCGGCGGCAAGGGCCCGGTTGAATTCCGCGATCGCGGCCCAGTCCGTGGGCTCGGCATTGCGAATGAGGATATCCATGCAATAGAATTCCGGGCTTCCCGTGGGGCCGTAGCTCAGTTGGGAGAGCGCCTGGATCGCACCCAGGAGGTCGTCGGTTCGATTCCGATCGGCTCCACCACTTCCCTCTTATTCATTGTGATCGCGGCGGCTCGATCCTGCAATCGAGCCCGCGGCCTTTCGGTTGCGCCTGCAGCGCAGCGCGATGCACAGTGCGGGCTAGCTGCCTCAGCCTGGTTTGTGGCACGCGCCGCGTCGGTGGCACAATACCTCGCCGCCGCGCCCCGGTAGCTCAGGGGATAGAGCAACCGCCTCCTAAGCGGTAGGTCGCAGGTTCGATTCCTGCCCGGGGCGCCACTTGCGCCGGGCATGCGGTGGGTCGACTGCAACAGTGAGCTTGATGAACTGATACGGCGCAGGCGGGTATCCACAGGGATAAGGATCAACGTTCCAGGGCCACGAGGAGCATCGTCGTGACTGCAACCGCTTATCGTCTGATTGCGCCCTTGATCATGGTGCTGCTCGCGCCTGCGATCGCGGGCGCCCACGAACCGCCGCCGGCCGTACCGCTGTGTGGGCTTTGTCACGGCGAGGCGGGCCCGAGCCCGTTCCCGGGTGTCCCGACGATCCACGGCCTGCCCCCGGGCGTCATCGAGAATGCCCTCTACAGCTTTCGCGAGGGACTCCGTCCCTGCCGCAAGAGCGAGTGCACGACGGCGGGGACCTGCCCGGACATGAGCATGTGCGACATCGCCGGACCGATGAGCGACGAGGAGATCGACCTGCTCGCCTACTGGTTCTCGGCGCAGCCATTCGCACCGCACCAGGATCCGTTTGACGCGGGACTCGCGGCGGCGGGAAGGGAAATTCACGATCGTCATTGCGAGATCTGCCATACGAATCTCGGCTCCGAACCGGTCGATGACGCCAGCATGCTGCGAGGCCAGCGCAAGGCATACCTGCGTGCGGCCCTGGAGGACTTCCGGGAGGGCCGCAGGTCAGTAGGGCTGGATGCCATGGACGCGCGTTTCCAGACCTTCTCGGATTACGAGCTGGACGCGCTCGCCGAGTTCTATTCCGGTCCGGCCGTCGACCAGCCTGTCGGCGAATAGGGTCCAGGTTCGCGAACGCGACCGGGGTTCGTTGCTACAACTGCTTGTCGTCGAGACTCAGCTCGGCGGTTTTCTTGTCGTCCCGCCAGCTGTCCATTTTCACGAAGTGGAAAACGAGCAGGGGGGCGGACCATCCCTCGATCCACTGGGTGTCGCTACCGAGCCGAAACTTCAGTGCGTCGTAAGGACCGTCGGGCGTCTGCACGGTCTCAGCTCCGGAAACTTCGAGCGTCCAGGTCTCGTGAGCATGACCCCCGTCCCAAACCGTGTACTCGGCATGCATCAGGCCGCGCGCGATATCGGCACGTGCGCGCAGTCGGATGCTGAGCGCGTCCAGCGCATCATTGGCCGGCCCCGAGGGTAGCGGCTGCGCACCGTCGCCGGTGTCGACGTCGATCAGTTCGAGCACATCGTCCTGGAACCGCAGTCGTGCGCGTGAGAAGGACGGGCTGCGCAGCCATTTGGCCCAGGTTCTCGGCGTGACCCACTCGACGTACTCCAGCACGCCGTCCGGGCGCTCGCGAATCGTCACCTCGACGGTCACGGGGACGATCCCGATTCTGCCGACATAGCGCAGGCCGTGGTCCGACGGCAGGAAATCACGCGCCATCGCCGCATTCATGGTCAGCGCAAGCAACACTAAGGGCCGGCAAAGTCCGCGCAGAACCATGGGCTTACATTCCAACCACAAGACGCATCGCTTAGAATGCGGCCCTCCACGCAATACTTTCAAGGCCCGGTTTCCCCACCCCCATGAGCAAGACGCTGCAGGAACGCTACGCGACGAGCCCGCTGTTCGGCGGTAATGCCCCCTATATCGAGGGGCTTTACGAGCAGTTCCTGGACGATCCCGGCTCGGTGGAGCCGGACCTGCGGCGGTGGTTCGAGGGGATCGCCAATGGTACGGGCGAGACGCCCCGCGGGCCGATCGAGCGCGAGCTGGCGTCCCGGGCCCTCTTGCCGCGAGCCACCCCGGGACCCGCGGCAGTGTCCGCGGACTTGCTGGACAAGCAGGCCGCCGTGTTGCGCCTCATCGAGGCCTACCGCCTGCGGGGGCACCGTCTCGCGAAGCTCGATCCGCTCGGCCTGGTCGCGCCCCAGCCCTTGCCCGAGCTCGACCCGGGGTTTCACGGCCTGGGACCCGCCGATGACGACACGGTATTTGCGACGGCCGGGTTCGGCGGCGCCGAACGATTGAGTTTTCGCGACATCCGGGCCCAGCTCGAGCGCGTCTACCGCGGCACGATCGCGGCCGAGTTCGGCCACATCACCGACACCGGGGAACGGCTCTGGCTGCAGCAGCGATTCGAGGCGATCGCGGTCGGGGGACGGCTCGAGACCGGCGAGCGGCGCCAGCTCCTCGAGCGGCTTACGGGGGCCGAGGGCATCGAGCGTTACCTGCACACGCGGTACGTCGGCCAGAAGCGGTTTTCGCTCGAGGGCGGCGAAAGCATGATTCCATTGCTCGGTGACGTCATCCAGCAGGCGGGCGGGCGTGGGATGGACGAAGTCGTGATCGGGATGGCGCATCGCGGGCGCCTGAACGTGCTGGTCAATGTGCTCGGCAAGCCGCCGACGGACCTGTTTTCCGAGTTCGAGGGCGTTTACGACCCGCAGGTGCAGCGGCGTTCCGGTGACGTCAAGTATCACCTCGGCTTTTCGTCGGACATCAGCACACCCGGCGGCAACATCCATGTGGCGCTGGCATTCAATCCGTCACATCTCGAGATCGTCAATCCGGTCGTGATCGGTTCAGTGCGCGCGCGGCAGGACCGGCGCGGGGACAGCACCGGCGTGAGCGTGCTTCCCGTCCTCATCCATGGCGATGCCTCCTTCGCCGCGCAGGGCGTAGTGATGGAAACACTGCAGATGTCACAGGCGCGCGGATTCGCGACCGGTGGCGCGGTGCACATCATCTGCAACAACCAGATCGGCTTCACGACGAGCCATCCGCAGGATGCGCGCTCCACGCCCTATTGCAGCGGCGTGGCGAAAATGATCGAGGCGCCGATCCTGCATGTGAACGCGGACGACCCTGACGCCGTCATAATGATCGGCCGGCTGGCCTTCGAATACCGCATGAAATACGGGAAGGACGTCGTCATCGACCTCGTCTGTTACCGTCGCCACGGCCACAACGAGGCGGATGAACCCGCCGCGACCCAGCCGCAGATGTATCGGGCAGTACGCAACCACCCGGCCGTGCGGCGGATCTATGCGGAACGGCTGAGCGAGGCGGGAGTGGTCACGGACGACGAGGCCCAGTCTATGGTCGATGCGTACCGGCAGGGGCTCGACGAGGGCCGGGTCCTGTCGAGTTCGCTCGGTTTCGTCGGCAACAAGTTCACGGTCGACTGGACGCGCTTCGACGAGGTCAATTTCAGTCAGCCGGTGCGCACGCGCATCAGCAAGGAGCAAGTTGCGGCGTATGCCGGGGCGATCACCCATGTGCCCGAGGAAATCGGCCTGCACCCGCGGGTGGAGCGCATCATGGCGGACCGCCGCAAGATGGCGGCCGGCGAGTTGCCGATGGACTGGGGATTCGCCGAGACCATGGCCTACGCGAGCCTGTTGACCGAGGGCTACGATGTCAGGCTTACGGGGCAGGACACGGCTCGCGGCACATTTTTCCATCGCCACGCCGTGCTGCATGACCAGGACGGCCGCGAGCCGTATGTCCCGTTGGCGCACGTCGCCGGCGACCAGCGTCGTTTCATCATTACCGACTCACTGTTGTCGGAAGAGGCCGTGCTCGGCTTCGAGTACGGTTATGCGACGACCAATCCCGACACGCTTGTCATCTGGGAAGCCCAGTTCGGTGACTTCGTGAACGGCGCGCAGGTGGTGATCGACCAGTTCATCAGCTCGGGCGAGGCGAAATGGGGGCGCTATTGCGGGCTCATGCTGTTCCTGCCGCATGGCTACGAGGGCCAGGGGCCGGAACACTCGTCGGCCCGCCTCGAGCGCTTCCTTCAGCTGTGCGCCGAGCACAACATGGCGGTAGTCGTGCCGTCGACTCCGGCGCAGATGTTCCATCTCATTCGTCGCCAGATGGTGCGCAATTTCCGCAAGCCGACCATCGTCCTGACGCCCAAGAGCCTGTTGCGGCACAAGCTGTCCACCTCGCCGCTCGAGGCGTTGTCGGAGGGCCGCTTCCTGCGCATCATTCCGGAAACTGACGAGATTCAACCGGCGCAGGTCACGCGCCTCGTCCTGTGCAGCGGCAAGGTATATTATGACTTGCTCGAGGCCCGGCGCGAGTCCGCACTCGAGAACGTCGCGATCGTGCGGCTCGAGCAGCTTTATCCGTTCCCGGTCCGGCGCTACGCTGCGCTGATCGAGGATTTCCCCGCGCTCACCGACGTCGTATGGTGCCAGGAAGAGCCGCAGAACCAGGGGGCGTGGTACCAGATCCGCCATCGCCTTCAGGAGCCGCTGGCGGATCGCCACACGTTGTACTATGCCGGGCGCAAGGGGGCCGCAGCGCCGGCCGCCGGTTACTATCAGCTGCATCTGCAGCAGCAGAAGGCGCTCGTCGGCGCGGCACTGACCGGGCCGGACGACCTCGAGCGCCGATCCACTCCCCGGAAATCTAGCAGGAAGAAAGCATGAGCATCGAAGTCAAGGTGCCGCAGCTGCCGGAATCGATTGCGGACGCGACGCTCGTCGCTTGGCACAAGTCGCCAGGCGACAAGGTCAGCCGGGACGAGAATCTCGCGGACCTCGAGACGGACAAGGTGGTGCTTGAAGTGCCTGCGCCGGCGGACGGCGTGCTCAAGGAAATCCGCATTTCCGACGGCACGACCGTGACGGCGGGGGATATCCTCGCGATTCTCGACGAGGGCGCCGCGAAGAGCGGCAAGTCACAGGCCGCACCGCAGACCGCGGCGGCGGCCGAGAAGGCAGCCGACGAGGAAAAGGTTGACGAAGAGAAGGCCGACGAGGAGAAGGCTGACGAGGAGAAGGCTGACGAGGAGAAGAGCGACGACGATTCAGAGCCCGGCAGGGCGGCGGGACGCCTCAGCCCGGCCGTTCGCAGGCTGCTCGAGGAGCACGAGCTCGACAGCGCCGAGATTCGCGGCAGCGGGCGCGATGGCCGGATCACCAAGGCCGACGTCATGGCGTTCCTCGACAAGCAGGAGGACACCAGTGACGTGGCGCCGGACAAGGCCGCCGCAGCGCCGGCGGCCACTTCGGCGCGCGGCGCGCGCGAAGAACGGCGCGTGCCGATGACGCGCATGCGGGCACGTATAGCGGAACGGCTCGTCGAGGCCCAGGCCACGGCCGCCTTGCTGACATCGTTCAACGAGGTCGACCTCGGCGAGGTCATGGAGATTCGCAGGCGTTATCGCGACAGCTTCGAGAAGAAGCACGGCGTGCGCATCGGCTTCATGAGCTTCTTCGCCAAGGCCGCCATCGAGGCGCTGCGCAAGTTCCCGGTAGTCAATGCCTCGCTGGAGGACGGTGACATCGTCTATCACGACTATTACGACATCGGCATCGCGGTCTCCACGGAGCGCGGCCTCATGGTGCCGGTATTGCGTGATGTCGACCTGATGAGCTTTGCGGAAATCGAGCGCTCGATCGGGGATTTCGCCGGAAGGGCGCGCGACGGCAAGATCGGGGTCGAAGATCTCACCGGCGGTACGTTCACGATCACGAACGGCGGCGTGTTCGGCTCCCTGATGTCCACGCCCATCATCAACCCGCCGCAGAGCGCAATCCTCGGCATGCACAAGATCCAGGAGCGGCCGATGGTCGTCGACGGCGAGATCCGGATTCGCCCGATGATGTATATCGCCCTGACATACGACCACCGGATCATCGACGGCCGTGAGGCGGTCCAGTTCCTCGTCAGCATCAAGGAAAGCCTCGAGGATCCGGCACGCCTGCTGATCCGGCTTTGAACGGCACGCCCGCCACTTCGATGAATCTTGCGGACCAGGTGAACAGATGAGCGACAACTACGACGTGATCGTGATCGGCGGCGGCCCCGGCGGGTATCCGGCCGCCATCCGGGCGGCCCAGCATGGCCTGCGCGCGGCGTGCATCGACGACTGGCAGAATTATGACGGCAGTCGCGCGTTCGGCGGCACGTGTCTCAACGCCGGCTGCATCCCTTCCAAGGCGCTGCTCGAGTCCTCGGAACTTCTGCACCGGGCACAGGAAGAATTCGCCACGCACGGCATCAAGACGGGCAAGGTCGAGCTCGACCTCGATACGATGCAGGCGCGCAAGGCCGGTATCGTCAAGCAGCTGACCGGCGGCATCGGCCAGCTGTTCAAGGCCAACAAGGTGACCGGCCTGCAAGGTCGCGGCAGTTACCTTGGCGATGGCAAGGTCGAATACACGGATGTCGACGGCAACAGGAAAACCCTCGAGGCGCGGCACGTCGTCCTCGCGGCCGGCTCGGTACCCATCGAACTCAAGAGCGTGCCCTTTGATGGCGAGCGAATCGTGGATTCCTGGGGTGCGCTGGAGTTCGACGCCGTTCCCGGGACGCTCGGCGTCATCGGTGCCGGTGTTATCGGCCTCGAGCTGGGAAGCGTGTGGAAGCGGCTCGGTGCCAAGGTAACGATGCTCGAGGCGATGGATACGTTCCTATGGATGGCGGATGCACAGATCGCGCGCGATGCCCAGCGCCAGTTCAAGAAGCAGGGACTCGACATCCGGCTCGGCGCCAAGGTCCAGGCCGCGAAGACCGGCAAGAAGGGCGTAACGCTCACGTATGAGGACAAGGACGGCAGCCATGAGGCGACGTTCGACAAGGTCATCGTCTGCGTCGGCAGGCGTCCCTGCTCGGAAGGTTTGCTCGGCGAGGGCACCGGCGTGGAGGTCGACGAACGTGGCTTCGTCAAGGTCGACCACGAGTGCCGTACGGCGGTGAAGAACGTCTGGGCGGTCGGCGACCTGGTGCGCGGCCCGATGCTGGCGCACAAGGCCACCGAAGAGGGCGTCATGGTGGCGGACCTGATCGCCGGCAAAATCGCCGAGGTCAATTACGAGGTCATACCCTCAGTGATATACACGGCGCCCGAGATCGCCTGGGTCGGCAAGACCGAAGCGCAGGCGAAGGAGTCCGGCATCGACTACAAGGTCGGTACGTTCCCGTTTGCGCCGAACGGGCGCGCCAAGGCGATGGAACAGACGGCAGGGATGGTGAAGCTGATCGCCAACAAGCGCGACGACTCGATCATCGGGGCGCATGTCATCGGGCCGATGGCCGGCGAGCTGATCAGCGAACTCGTGGTCGCCATGGAGTTCCAGGCGAGCATCGAGGACATCCAGCGGACGGTGCATGCTCATCCGACGCTGGCCGAGGCGATCCACGAAGCCGCCCTGGCCGCCGACGGCAAGGCGATCCACGGCGTCAACCGTTAGGCTTTGCGGCGCACGGAGCTCACGTTCGAGAGGCGGCCGATGCGATGCATCAGCCGGCTGAGGTCCTCGAGGCTGCCGATTCCCGCGGTGATGTCGATGGTGGCGACGTGTGTGACCCGCTCGGTGCGCGTGGTCATGGCGTTGATGTCAATCTTCTCGTCGGCCAGCAGCGCGGAAATGTCACGGATCAGCCCGGTCCGGTCCCAGGCCTGGACCTCGATCTCGACCGGGTAGCTGGCGTGCTCGCGCCGGCCCCAGTCCACCGACATGAGGCGCTCCGGATGATCCGCCTGGAGACGCAGCAGGTTGGCGCAATTGGCGCGATGTATGGAGACGCCGCGTCCCTGCGTGATGTAACCGGTGATCGGCTCCGGCGGCAACGGCCGGCAGCAGCGTGCGAAATTGGTCATCAGGTCGCCGACGCCTGAGATCGAGACGGCCGCCTCGGTATAGGTCGGTCGTCGCGCCTTGACCTGCACTTCCTCCGTGACACGCGCCGCGGGCGGCGGAATCTCGCGCTCGCAGGCGCCGATCACGGCGGGAAGCGTAAGGTCGCCCGCCCCGATCGCGAGCCACAACTGTTCCTGGCTGCCGAGACCGAACCGCCTGGCGACGGGCTCGAGGTCGACTTCCATGCCCAGGCGCGCCAACTCCTTTTCCAGCGCCTGCTTGCCCGAACGGCGATTCTGGTCCTGGTCCTGGAGGCGGAACCACGAGCGCACCTTGCTGCGGCTGCGGGGCGAGACCAGGTAGCCGGCCTGCGGCAACAGCCAGTCCCGGCTCGGGTGGGCGTTCTTGGCCGTCAGGATCTCGACCTTGTCGCCGTTTTTCAGCGGTTGGGTCAGCTGCACCATGCGGCCGTTGACCCGTGCGCCGCGGCAGTGATGGCCGATACTCGTATGGACCTGGTAGGCGAAATCCAGCGGCGTCGCCCCGGCGGGCAGATCCACGACGTCGCCGGCGGGCGTGAAGGCGTAGACGCGGTCCTCGAAGATCTCGGTGCGCAGCTGGTCGAGCAGGTCGCGGTCCGTGTCGGCATCGTCGCCTGGCGCGAGCAACTGCCGCAGCCAGTTGATCTTCTGCTCGAAGGCGGGATCGCCCCGGCCGCCTTCCTTGTAGCGCCAGTGCGCGGCCACGCCGAGTTCCGCATGCTCATGCATCTCCCGCGTACGAATCTGTACCTCCAGGGGCTGGTTGCCGGGACCCATGACCGCCGTGTGCAGCGAACGGTAGAAGTTGCCCTTCGGGTTGGCGATGTAATCGTCGAACTCGCCGGCGATATAGGGCCACAGGCTGTGGACCTGCCCGAGTACCGCATAACACTCCGGCACGGTGTCCACGAGGACGCGCACGGCGCTGATATCGAACACCTGCTCGATCCCCACCTGCTTGCGCCGCATTTTTCGCCAGATGCTGTAGATATGCTTTGGCCGGCCCTCGATCTCGCCCTGAATGCCTGCCCTTGCCAGCTCGTCCCGGAGGGCCCGCAGGACCTCGGCGATCCGCCGCTCGCGATCCTCGCGCGTCTCGCGCAGGTAATCTGCGATGCCGCGATAGGTCTGCGGTTCGAGATAGCGGAAGGCGAAATCCTCCATCTGCCACTTGAAGTGCCAGATGCCGAGCCTGTTGGCGAGCGGCGCAAAGATTTCCCGGGTCTCGATGGCGACGCGCTCGCGCGCTGCCGCTTCGCCGTCCCTGGCCCGCTGCAGGCGATTCAGCTGGTCGGCCAGCCTGACCAGCACGAGGCGGACGTCGGCCACGATCGCCAGCAACATCTTGCGCAGCGTTTCCGCCTGCGGTGGCGGCAAGGGCGTGCCCGAGTGCCAGTTTTCGGGCAGCCCGAAGGAACCGAGCCGCAGTAACTCCTCGACACGACCGCAGATCGCCCCGCCGAATCGCTTGGCGACGCTCTCCGGGGTCATCGCGCCGGACTCGACCAGGGGGTAGAGTACGGCGGCGGCACGGATCTCGGGCTCCGCGCGGATCTCCTCGAGCAGACCCGCGATGTCGATTCCGCGCGCCGCGGCGGCGGCGTGTCCTTCACGGGCCAGCGCGCGGGCCGCCTCGATGGCCGCGGGCAGTACCTCGTCGGCGGAAAACACGGTGTCCGGACGCTGCTGCACGATGGTTGTCTTGTCTCAGGAAATTTCGTTTATAATACCGAACATAGCGAACTGTTGTTAAAGTAACTTTGGAGGTTCTATGTCGAGGCGTTGCTTGCCGCTCCTGGCGATGCTGGTGGTCTCATCTCCCGTGGCTGCCGCGAACGGGATAGATCTTAATATCAACAACAAGGCGGTCAGGGCCGCCATAGAATTCGACTTGTCGAACAATCTCCTGGTGGACGTGTCCTGGCTGCATCACGAGGACAAGGGCGATGTCGCCGGTGCCGGGCTCCACCTTACCGGCGCCGCGACCGGCGGACCAAATCCGCTGCGCGCCGGGCTCGGCGGACGCCTCATGGCGGTGGACGCGAAAGCCGGCGGCGAGGACGACGGCATGGCGCTCCCGATCGGCGGGTTCGTCAATTACACACTCCCTGGCTACGATCGCTTCATCGTCGGCGGCAGCCTCTATTATGCGCCTGACGTGTTGTCCTTCGGAGACATGACGAAGTACTTCGAGTACAACGCCTGGGCGGGTTACAGCGTGCTGCGCCAGGGCCAGATCTACCTCGGAGCGCGCAGGGTCCGCAGCAGTTTCAAGGACGGCCCGGGCGTCACCTTCGATACCGGGCTGCATATCGGGCTGCGCCTGCGCTTCTGAGCGGCACATGGACGGGTTTTCAGCGGCGACTGTAAAATCAGCGGTTTCAAGCACCCCGCGGGGATTCCATGGCAGGCCATAGCAAGTGGGCGAACATCAAGCACCGCAAGGACGCGCAGGACAAGAAACGCGGCAAGGTATTCACCAAGCTGATCCGGGAGATCACGAGCGCCGCGCGTGCGGGCGATGCCGACCCGGCGATGAATCCGCGCCTGCGCCTGGCGATCGACAAGGCCAAGGCCGCGAGCGTGCCGAAGGACACGATCGAGCGGGCGTGGAAACGGGGCACGGGCGAGGGTGATGGCGATGACTTCCTGGAGGTGCGTTACGAGGGCTACGCGCCGGGCGGCATCGCCGTGCTGGTGGAGTGCCTGACGGACAATCGCAATCGCACCGTCGGCGACGTCCGTCATGCATTTACTAAGTGCGGCGGCAATCTCGGCGCCGACGGCAGCGTCGCGTACCTTTTCCAGCATTGCGGCGTCATAAGTTTTCCGCGCGGCACGAGTGAAGAGCGGTTGATGAACGCAGCCCTCGACGCGGGCGCAGAGGACATCGTCACAAACGACGACGGCAGCTTCGACGTCATCACCGCGCCGGGTGATTTCGACGCCGTGCGCGAGGCGCTTGTCGCCGGCGGGCTGAAACCGGAGTCCGCCGAGGTGACGATGCGCGCGGCGACGGACGTATACGCGGAGGGTGAAGTAGCGGAGCAGGTGCTCAGGCTGCTCGAGATGCTCGAGGACCTGGATGACGTCCAGGACGTCTACAGCAACGCGGAATTGTCGGACGATGTACTCGCGGAGGCCTGATGCCCCGCCGGGCCGGGGACGATGACCGGGGCCCTCACCATTCTCGGCATCGATCCCGGCTCCCAGGTCACGGGATTCGGCGTCATTGCCGTGGAGGGCGGGGCATTGCGATACCAGGCCAGCGGCTGCATCCGCACTCGGGGCGGCGAGTTGGCGGCGCGGCTGCGCATCATTTTCGAGGGCGCGGCGCGACTCGTCGAGGAGTATCAGCCGGACGAAATCTGCGTCGAGCGTGTATTCGTCCATCGCAATGCCGACAGCGCCCTGAAGCTCGGACACGCGCGGGCGGCGGCGCTGTGCGGGACGTTCCTGCATGAGACGCCGGTGCACGAGTACGCGGCCCGCGAAGTAAAACTCGCGGTCACGGGCAGCGGCGGAGCGGAGAAGGTGCAGGTGGCGCACATGGTGCGCCGGCTGCTGGGCATCCGCGGGCCGCTGGCAGCCGATGCCGCCGATGCCCTGGCGGTGGCCATCTGCCATGCGCAGTTGCGCAAGGGAAGGGCGCTGCGCGTCGCGCTCGCCGGTGGACGGGCATGATCGGCTTTCTCAGGGGCACGCTGGCCGCCAAGCATCCGCCGCAGCTGCTGCTCGAGGTGGGCGGAGTCGGCTACGAGGTCGAGGCGCCGATGTCGACGTTCTACCAGCTGCCCGAGACGGGCCAACCGGTACAGCTGCTGACGCATTTGCTGGTGCGGGAAGATGCGCACGTGCTGTTCGGCTTTGCGACGGATGCGGAGCGCCAGCTGTTTCGCAGCCTGATCAAGGTCAG
Organism: Gammaproteobacteria bacterium; assembly: GCA_035514535.1. Classification (GTDB taxonomy): domain Bacteria; phylum Pseudomonadota; class Gammaproteobacteria; order Steroidobacterales; family XN24; genus XN24. Next base: position 170,491 of record DATKAZ010000067.1, on the reverse strand, counting down.
CGGCGTGGGTGCCAGGATCGCACTGGCGATCCTCTCGGGGATCAGTGTCGAGGCCTTTGCGCGTTGCGTGCAGTCGGAGGACGTGGCCTCGCTGACCCGCATTCCCGGGGTCGGGCGCAAGACGGCCGAGCGACTGATCGTCGAGATGCGCGATCGGCTCAAGCAGGCCGGTTCGGCGCTGGCACAGGCGATGCCCGCCGGCGTGTCGGGCTCGCCGGCAGACGAGGCCTTCGATGCGCTCGTGGCGTTGGGCTACCGGGCAGCCGAAGCCCAGCGGCTGCTGAAGCTCGCGGACGGCAGGGGCGAGACGACGGAAGAACTGATCCGGGCCGCATTGCAGGCGGCGGCGAGGTGAAGTGATGATCGAGCATGACCGCCTGGTGACGGCCGTCGCGGGCCGCGAGGACGAGGTGATCGACAAGGCGATCCGGCCCCGGCTGCTGCAGGATTATGTCGGCCAGTCTTCGGTGCGGCGACAGATGGAGATTTTCATCAAGGCGGCGCGCCAGCGTGAAGAGGCGCTGGATCACGTGCTCATTTTCGGCCCGCCCGGCCTCGGCAAGACAACGCTCGCTCACATCGTCGCCAACGAGCTGGGGGTCAACCTGCGCCATACGTCCGGCCCCGTGCTGGAGAGGCCCGGCGACCTGGCCGCCATCCTGACGAATCTCGAGCCTCGCGACGTGCTGTTCGTGGACGAGATCCATCGGCTCAGCCCGGTAGTCGAGGAGATTCTCTATCCGGCGATGGAGGACTCCCAACTCGACATCATCATCGGCGAGGGCCCCGGCGCACGCTCCATCAAGATCGACCTGCCGCCGTTCACGCTGGTCGGCGCGACCACGCGCGCGGGCCTGCTCACCTCCCCGTTGCGGGATCGCTTCGGCATCGTGCAGCGGCTGGAGTTCTATGACGACGAGGAACTGGGCCGCATCGTGACCCGTTCGGCCGGCATTCTCGAGGTACCGGTGGATGCGGCAGGCGCACGCGAGATTGCTTGCCGTTCACGCGGCACGCCGCGCATCGCCAATCGCCTGTTGCGGCGCGTGCGCGATTTCGCCCAGGTGGAGGGCGACGGCACCATCGATGCCGCAGTGGCTACCGCCGCCATGGACATGCTCGACGTCGATCCACGCGGCTTCGACGTCATGGACCGCCGACTCCTGCTGACGATCATGGAAAAATTCGACGGCGGTCCGGTCGGGGTCGACAGCCTTGCGGCGGCGATTGGCGAGGAACGCGGCACCATCGAGGACGTGGTCGAGCCGTTCCTGATCCAGCAGGGCCTGATGATGCGCACGTCCCGCGGCCGCATGGCCACCCGGCAGGCGTACCTGCACTTCGGCCTGGCCGCCCCCGCGCGCGTGCTGGACCCGGAGACCCTGTCCCTGTTCGAGCAGGGCCAGCGGGAGTCCGACTGACATGAATGCACGGGCCATGGCGCGCTTCACCTGGCCGGTGCGCGTCTATTACGAGGACACGGACCTGGGCGGCGTCGTCTACTATGCGAATTACCTGAAATTCCTCGAGCGGGCGCGCAGCGAGTGGTTGCGCCACCTCGGCGTATCGCAATCTGGCCTGCTCGAGTCGGAGCGCCTCTTGTTTGCGATCACGGCGGTCGACGTGCGTTACCTGAAACCTGCGCGCTTCGAGGATGAACTCACGGTTACTGTGGACCTCAGGCAACTGCGCCGCGCCAGCATGGCCTTCTGGCAGGAAATTCATCGTGGCGGGGCGGGCGGGGAACTCATCTGTACCGCGCAGGTCACAGCCGCGTGCATCGATGCGGACACCTTGCGACCGCGGGCCCTGCCCGCGCATCTATTTCCGGAGTAATTCTGAATGCAGAACGATATGTCTCTTGTCCGCCTGGTGATCGAGGCCAGCACGGTCGTGCAGCTGGTCATGTTGCTGTTGCTTCTCGCCTCGGTCGCCTCGTGGGCGGTCATCATCCAGAAACGCCACGTGCTGCGTGAGGCGCGCTCGAACGCCGACAAGTTCGAGAAGGAATTCTGGTCAGGCGGCGACCTGACGGGACTGTACCGCCGCATCTCCGGCCGGGACAACAGCGTCACGGGTATGGCCGGAATCTTCGAGGCCGGATTCAGCGAATTCACCCGGCTGCGCAAGCAGGACGACCTGCAGGCCAGCCAGATCGTGGAAGGCTCGCGGCGCGCCATGCTGGTTTCGCAGATGCGTGAGTCGGACCGGCTCGAGCAGAACCTGGCGATGCTGGCGACCGTCGGTTCCACCAGTCCCTATGTCGGCCTGTTCGGCACGGTCTGGGGCATCATGAATTCCTTCATCGCGCTCGGTAACGTGCAGCAGGCCACCCTGGCGATGGTTGCCCCGGGGATCGCCGAAGCGCTGATCGCGACGGCCATGGGCCTGTTCGCCGCGATTCCCGCGGTGATCGCGTACAACCGCTATGCGGACACCGTCGGCCGGATCGAGAGCCGCTACGACACTTTCATGGAAGAGTTTTCGACCATCCTGCAGCGGCACGCGCGCCGCGCCGTGGAAAGCTGAGCCATGGCCGCCGTACGCCAGAAGCGCCGCCTGATGGGCGAGATCAACGTCGTCCCCTACATCGACGTCATGCTCGTGCTGCTGATCATTTTCATGGTGACGGCGCCGCTGCTGACCCAGGGGATCGAGGTGGAGCTGCCCAAGGTAGGCGCGGAGCCCATGGACCCGGAGAAATACCTCGACGACGATGCGCTGATCCTTTCGGTGGACAAGGATGGCCGCCTGTTCCTCAACCTGCAGGACCCGCAAACAGCGATCGACGTGGCGACCGCGGTCGAGCGCGCGGGCGCATTGCTCAATCGCGGCCCCGACCGCCCCGTGCTCGTGCGGGCGGACGCGCGTGCCAGCTACGGCGACGTGGCCGTCGCCATGCGCGTGCTCCAGGACGCCGGCGCAAACCAGATCGGCATGGTCACGGATCCCGAGGAACTGACGCCGCTGGGCCGGAGGTAATTCGTGCTCGATTTCGCCCGCGAGCACAAGGTCGGCCTAGTCATCGCGGGTATTCTGCACGTGGTGCTGTTCGTCCTGCTCATCGTGGGCCTGCCGCGCCGTGCGCCGGTGCCGGAAGCGGGGTCGTCGCGTCCGCCGGTCCAGGCCCTTGCGGTCAGCGAGGCCGACCTGAAGTCGGCCCAGCAACGCCAGGCGGACGTCCGCGAGGCGGAACTGCGCCGCCAGCGCGAAGAGGCGGCGCGCCACCAGGAGGAGACGGAACGGCAGCGCGCGGCAGAGCTGCGGCAGCAGCAGGAGCGCGAGGAGGCCGAACAAAGGGCGCAGGCCCAGGCCGAGCAGCGCGCGGCGGAGGAGCGTCGCCGGACCGAGGAGGCGCGCCGCGCTGAAGAAGCGCGCCAGGCCGAGGAGGCGCGCAAGGCCGAAGAGGCACGCAGGGCGGAGCAGGCGCGGCGCGAGGCGGAGGCGCGGGCACAGGCCGAGGCGGAGGCCCGGCGCAGAGCGGAGGAGGCCGCGCGCATCGCGGCGGAGCGGGAAGCCGCGGAGGCGCGCGCCCGCGAGGAGGCGCGGCGGCAGCTCGCAGCCCAGATCGAGTCGGAACAGCGACGCATGCAGTTGCAGGAGTCTGCCGCGTACACCGCCTGGCTCGGCGCCATCCAGGACCAGGTGACGCGTCACTGGAACCGTCCCCCGTCGGCCCGCCCGGGGCTCGAGTGCGAGGTGCGCGTCGCGCTGATTCCGGGCATGCAAGTGGTCAATGCCGAGATCCTGCGGTGTAATGGCGACGACGTCGTGCGTCGCTCGATCCTCGCCGCAGTGGAGCGCGCGTCGCCATTGCCGCGGCCCACGGACCCGGCACTTTTCGAACGCACTATTGTCTTCGTCTTCAAACCGCAGGACTGAATTGACCCATGACTCACAGGATCTCACTATTATTCATCGGCCTGCTCTGGTTGCTGGCCGCTCCCGTCCATGCCGAGCTGCGCATCGAGATCACCCAGGGCGTGAGCGAGGCCGTGCCGATTGCAGTCGTACCGTTCGGCTTCGAGAGCCAGGGCACGCCGTCAGTTGACGTTGCCGCCGTCATCGACGGCGACCTGGCATTCAGCGGCCGCTTCGATCCCATGGACCGGATCGACATGGTTGCGAAGCCGACCCGGCCGGAGGACGTCAAGCTCGAGGACTGGCGCCTGCTGAAGACCGACATCGTCGTCGTGGGCCGGATCAAGCCGGCCGGACCGGGCCGGTACGAAATCGAGTTCCACGTCTTCGATGTCTTCCGGGGACAGCCGCTGATGGGCTACAGCCTGCCGGCGGCGGCCAACAACCTGCGGGCGGCGGGACACCGGATCGCCGACATGATCTACGAACGCCTGACGGGCGTACCGGGCATTTTCTCCACCCGCATTGCCTACGTGACCGTGGATCGCCACGAGGACAAGCCGCGCTATCGCCTGTGGCTCGCGGATGCGGACGGCGGGCGACCCAATGTCATCGCGGAGTCGGCCCAGCCCATCATGTCGCCGGCGTGGTCACCCGACAGCCGCAGAATCGCTTATGTCTCGTTCGAAACGGGGGTCTCGAAGATTTTTGTGCAGGATATCGCCACGGGACGGCGGCAAGCCGTCTCGTCGCACTCCGGAATCAACAGCGCGCCGGCGTGGTCGCCCGACGGTACGCGACTCGCGCTGGTGCTCGGCGGCAAGGAGGGCGACCTCGATATCCACGTGCTGACGCTCGCGAGCAAGGAGCTGCGGCGCGTCACACGGCATCCCGCGATCGATACCGAGCCGAGCTGGGCGCCGGACGGGCGGAGCATTTATTTCACTTCCGATCGCGCCGGCGGACCCCAGGTGTACCAGGTCGGGCTGGACGGCGCGAATCCGCGGCGCATCACCTTCGAGGGCCCTTACAATGCGCGCCCCCGGGTGTCGCCTGACGGGGAGCAGCTCGCGGTGGTGCATAACGACCGCGGCAATTTTCGCATCGCGCTGCTGGACCTGCGCCGGGGCGGATTGCGGATCTTGTCTGACGGCCGCCAGGACGAGTCGCCGAGCTTTGCGCCGAACGGCAGCATGATCATCTACGGATCGCGCGCCGGAGGACGGGGGATCCTGGCCGCCGTGTCGAGCGACGGACGGGTCCGGCAACGCATCGCGGCGACCGAGGGCGATGTGCGCGAACCCGTCTGGGCGCCTTACGCCCGCTGAACTGAACGGTTAACATATGGCCATCGGGCACAGTCCGGGGCCCCCAGTGACAAAGCCTCTCGAGGAATGAAACGCCATGTCCATGCACAAACTTGCGATTCTGCTCATCAGCGCGGCGCTGGTCGCCGGCTGCGCACAGAAGACGAAGCCTGACGACGAGGCCGGCGGCGTCATCGGCCGGGACGGCGCGGTCACTCAGCCATCGGGAGACGACGACCTGTATGGCGACGGGCGCCCGATGGAGGGTGAGTACGGCGTCACGGATACTCCCGAGGCGCTGGTCGACCAGACGATCATTTACTTCGACTTCGATTCCTCGTCCATTCGGGCCGAGTATGCCCAGGCCATCGCCGCACATGCGGCCCACCTGGTGGGCAACTCGCGGATGGCGGTACGCATCGAGGGCCATACGGACGAGCGCGGATCGCGCGAGTACAACATCGGCCTCGGGGAGCGCCGTGCCCAGGCAGTGCGGCGCGCATTGATGCTGCAGGGAGTCAGCGGAGACCAGATCAGCACCGTCAGCCTCGGCGAGGAACGGCCGGCCGTGAGCGGCGGCGACGAGGAGGCCTGGGCCATGAACCGCCGCGTGGAGATTGTGTACCTGCGATGAAAAATCTGAACCCCCTTGCATGGCTGACCTTGCTGGTCGCGACTTCGCTCGTGATCGGGTGTGCGCTGCCGCCCGAAGAGGACCCGGTCCTGCTGAAACTCGATGAGCTCGACCAGCGCTTGGGCGCCATCGAGCGGGTGGTGCGCAACGAGAGCCTGCTGCAGATCGCCACGGAGCTCGAGACGCTGCGGCAAGAGGTACGGGAGTTGCGCGGTCATACCGATGCGCTGCAGCACGAGGCCGAAGGCACCGCGAGCCGGCAGCGCGACCAGTACCTCGACCTCGATCAACGCCTGCAATCGCTCGAGCGTCGCACGCGCGGCGGCGAGCCGGACCCGATGGCGCCGCCTCTCGATATGCAGGCGCCCGTGCCGGGTGCCCCGCCCGCTGCCGGCGGCGACGATCGCAGCCGTTACCAGTCGGCGCTCGAGCTGCTGCGGCAGGGCCGCTATCCGCAAGCCGAGTCGGCGTTCAAGCAGTTCCTGGCCGATTTTCCGGGCAGCGAGATTGCGGACAACGCCCAGTACTGGCTGGCGGAGACGCACTACGTCAATCGGGAATTCGAGACCGCGCTGGCCGCATTCCAGGTCGTAATCCGGGACTATCCGAATTCCCGCAAGGTGCCCGATGCATTGCTGAAGGCCGGCTTCTGTGAGTACGAGCTGCAGCGCTGGGCCGATGCACGCCGGTCGCTGGAAGCAGTGGTCGAGCAGTTTCCCGATTCGACTGCCGCACGGCTGGCGGAACAGCGGCTGGAGAGGCTGCGCGCGGAGCGCCGCTAGCGCGACATGGCCGTCCAGGTTCGCGAGGTCGCGCCGGCCGAGCAGCAGCTCCGCGTCACGGAGATATTTTATTCCCTCCAGGGTGAGGCGGGCAGCGTCGGCTGGCCGACGGTGTTCGTTCGCCTGACGGGATGCCCGCTCCGCTGCGGCTACTGCGACACGGCCTATGCTTTTCATGGCGGCGACCGGCGCACCATCGCCTCGATTCTCGATGAAGTCGGCTGCCACGGCGCGCGCCACGTCTGCGTCACCGGTGGCGAGCCACTGGCGCAACGCGCCTGCGCGCTGCTTGTCACGAAGTTGTGCGAGGCCGGCTACACCGTGTCGGTGGAAACCAGCGGCGCGCTGGATATATCCGTGCTGGACCCGCGTGCCCTGCGCGTCATGGACGTCAAGACCCCCGGCTCCGGCGAGGCTGGTCGCAACCTGCCGGAAAACCTGCCTCACCTGCGCCCGCAGGACTCGGCCAAGTTCGTCATCTGTGATCGCGGCGACTACGAGTGGGCCCGCGCATTCGTGGCAGAGCATCGCCTGGTGACACGTTGCGAGGTGCTGTTTTCGCCTTGCTGGGAACGGCTGGCCCCGGCCCAACTGGCAGAGTGGATTCTTGCGGATCACCTGCCCGTGCGCTTCCAGCTGCAGTTGCACAAGGTCCTGTGGGGCGACGAACGTGGCCGTTGAGGGCGACAGCGGACGCGCCGTCGTGCTGCTGTCCGGCGGCCTGGACTCGGCCACGGTGCTGGCCGCGGCCATCCATGAAGGGCTCGAATGCCATGCCTTGAGCTTTCGCTACGGCCAGCGCCACACAGCCGAACTGGCGGCAGCCGCGCGCGTGGCGCGAGTCCTGGGAGCCGCGTCGCACCGCGTGATCGGCATCGACCTGGGGGCCGTCGGCGGCTCCGCCCTGACCGATCCCGGCATCCCCGTCCCGGAGACGCCGAGCGACGGAATCCCCGCAACGTACGTTCCGGCCCGCAACACCGTCTTCCTCGCGCTCGGCATGGCAGTTGCGGAAGTCCTGGAGGCCGGATACCTGTACATCGGCGTGAATGCCGTTGATTATTCCGGCTACCCGGACTGCCGGCCGGAGTTCATCGCGGCGTTCCAGGCGCTCGCATCGGTGGCGACCCGGCGTGCGGTCGAGGGCGCGCCCGTGATCTTGCGCGCGCCGTTGCTTGACCTGACCAAGGCGGAAATCATCGCGCGCGGCATGACGCTGGGTGTGGACTACGGCCTGACCGTGTCTTGTTACCAGCCCGGCGATGACGGTGCGGCCTGCGGCGTATGCGACGCCTGCCGGCTGCGGCGGGCGGGATTCGAGGCCGCCGGCGAGCCTGACCCGACGCGATACCGCGCCTAGCCCGCATCGGCTAAACTGTCGCGCCCACGAACGACCCGATGCCGGGGTCGATCACATGGGCCGTTAGCTCAATCGGTAGAGCAGCGGGCTTTTAACCCGTTGGTTCTGGGTTCGAGTCCCAGGCGGCCCACCAATTCTGCCACGAGCCGTGGTCGGCTTCGGCCAGTATAATGCCCAGACCCGCGTGCGGAGATTCCCAGTTCACGATCGAGGTGGTGCCAGCTTGAGACCCATCACGGGGATTACCTTGTGCCTCTTCGCGGCCATGGCCTGCGCCGCGTCGCAGGATGCGCATGCGCGTGATCCGGGGGGGATAGCGGAGTGAGACTGCGGCACCTGCTCGTCCTGGTCCTGGTCCTCACGGTCGCCGGCAGCGGCTTGTTCTACTACAAGTGGCAGGTGATGGGTTTCCCGGTCCAGGCGAACCGGGACGCCGAAACGTGGACGGTCGAGGCGCGGGTGAATTTCGGCAGGGCCAGCACCGGGCCGGTCAAGGCGATCCTGTTGCTGCCCACGGCGCCGCCGGGCTTCGTTATTTTCGACGAGCAGTTCATCTCGCGCGGCTATGGCCTGACGACCGAGGACGACAGCGTTGCGCGGCGTGCAATCTGGGCGGTGCGGCGCGCGCGCGGCGAGCAGTCGCTCTATTATCGGGCGACGCTGTTCCGCGACGAGGCGGACGGGATTCCCAACCTGTCAACGGCGTTTCCGCAAGTTCCCAGGCTGGAAGAGCCCCACGCAACTGCGCTGGAAGAGCTGGTGAGCCGGGTGCGGCAGGAGTCGGCGGATATCGTGACTTTCGCCGCGGCGGCGATGCGCGTCGTGCAAGGCTCGGAGAGCACAGTGCGGTTGTTTCTCGGTAGCCGGCCGGAGCCGGCGATGCAGGCCGACCTGGCGATCAAGATCCTGCACTCGGCGCGCATTCCGGCCCTCGTCATCCAGGCCCTGCGGCTCGGCGACGATCGGCGCGAGGCGCCTCTCGAGTACTGGGTCGTGGTGCACAACGGCTCCGAGTGGCTTTTTTTCGACCCGCTCGACGGCAGTCGCGGGCTGCCCAACAACCTGCTGGTGTGGTCCTGGAACGCGGACCCGGTGCTGGATGTGGAAGGGGGACGTGGAGCGGAGCTGAGTTTCTCCATGCGCCGCACGATCGAGGATGCCCTCCGCGTGGCGGAGTTGCGAGCTCAGCGGCAGCATCCCCGCATCATGGAATTCTCCCTTCTCGACCTGCCGCTGCAAACCCAGGGGCTCTACTCGATCCTGCTGCTCGTGCCTCTGGGAGCGCTGCTCGTCGTATTGCTCAGAAACGTCGTGGGCATCAGTACGTTCGGCACATTCATGCCGGTGCTCGTGGCGATGGCATTCCGCGAGACCCAGCTGGTCAACGGGCTGGTGCTGTTTATCCTGATCGTGGCGTTCGGCCTCTCGATCCGCTTCTACCTCGAGCGACTTCGGCTGCTGCTCGTGCCGCGTCTTTCCGCGGTGCTGATCGTGGTCGTGCTGCTGATGGCGCTGGTAAGCATCTTCACGCACAGGCTCGGCCTTGAGGTCGGGTTGTCCGTCGCGCTGTTCCCGATGGTCATCATCGCCATGACGATCGAGCGCATGTCCATCATCTGGGAGGAACGCGGGCCGGGCGAGGCGATGAAGGAGGGCATCGGCACGCTGGTGGCTGCCGCGCTGATCTACATGATGATGATCACGCCGGAGGTCCGCTACATCGTGCTCGTGTTCCCGGAAGTGCTGCTGCTCGTCCTTGCCCTGGTGTTGCTGCTCGGGCGCTATACCGGCTACCGGTTGACCGAGCTGGTGCGTTTCAAGGCCCTGGCCGGGGCGGGCAAGTGATCTGGCGACGCTGGCGGGCGCTCAGCGCGCGGGGCGTGATGGGCATCAATCGGCGCAATTCCGATTACATCATGGCGCTCAATCCGCGCCAGAACTTCCCGATCGTTGACGACAAGTTGCTGACGAAGGCGCTCGCCATCCGCCACGGCGTTCCCGTGCCGGAGCTTTACGGCGTGATCGCGACACCGCACGAGATCCGCAACCTGCCGGCGATCATGGCGGACCACAACGATTTCGTGCTGAAGCCCACGCACGGCAGCCAGGGAGACGGTATCCTCGTCATCGTCGATCGTCGCAAGGGGCGTTACCGGACCAGCAGCGGCCGCCTGCTCGACTGGGGAGAGCTCGAGCACCACCTCACCAATGCGCTCAGCGGCCAGTTCAGCCTCGGCGGCCTGCCCGACAACGTCATGGTCGAGTATCGCGTGCGCTTCGACGCGGTCTTCAACGACGTCTGTTACCAGGGCGTGCCGGACCTGCGCGTCATCGTTTATCGCGGCTTCCCGCTGATGTGCATGGTGCGCCTCCCCACGCGCCAGTCGGACGGCAAGGCCAATCTGCACCAGGGTGCGGTGGGCGCGGGGATCAACGTGGCCACGGGCCTGACCCTGCCGGCCGTGGGAGTCGGTAACGTCGTCGTCGACGAGCATCCGGATACCGGGGCTACGATCTCCGGCAGGACCATTCCCCACTGGGAACACGTGCTCGACATGGCCGCGCGATGCTACGAATTGACCGGTCTCGGCTACCTGGGGGCGGATGTCGTGCTCGACGCCGAGCGCGGCCCGTTGCTGCTCGAGCTGAACGCACGGCCGGGCCTGAATGTCCAGATCGCAAACCAGGACGGCCTGCTCAGGCGGATCAGGATGATCGACCCGCTCGTGGGCCAGTCGTATACGCCCGAGGAGCGCGTGGCCATCGCGCGTGATCTCGCGCGGCGCGGCTACCAGGCAGAACGCGCCGCCTGAAGCCTGCGGGACTCAGTCGCCGGCATCAAAGGAGACTATTGCGCATGTTACCCTGTGTCGCCTCGAATTCACGAACTGGAGACCGCTGCCCGCGCGGCGTAGCAGCCGATCATGCGTGCCTGACGAGGCCGCCTGGCCGAGCCCCATCGGAGTGCTTTTAGATGTGCGGAATCGCCGGCGAGATACGCTTTGACGGCGCTGCGGCCGATCCCGGTCGCGTGCAGCGGATGCTCGACCTGATGAGCGCCCGAGGGCCGGACGACGACGGGCTCGTCGCGCAGGGGCCGGTCGCCCTGGGCCACCGGCGCCTGGCAATCGTCGACTTGTCGGAGCGCGGCGCGCAGCCGATGCGCGACCAGGAACTCGGGCTCACCATCGTCTTCAACGGCTGCATCTACAACCACGACGATCTGCGCACCCGCTTGGCCAGGGAGGGCTATCGGTTCTTCTCGAGGAGCGACACCGAGGTCATCCTCAAGGCATTCCATGCCTGGGGCACGCGCTGCGTCGAGGAATTCAAGGGGATGTTTGCCTTCTGCATCCGCGAGCACACGTCCGGCGAGCTGTTCCTGGCCCGCGACCGACTCGGCATCAAGCCGCTGTACTACACGCGGGAGCAGGGGGCTTTTCGTTTTGCGTCCACGCTGCCGGCGCTGATTCGCGACGGCCCGGCGTCCGGCTCGCTGGATCCCGTGGCGCTGCATCACTACATGAGCTTCCACTCCGTCGTGCCGGCGCCGCGCACGCTGCTCGCGGCGGTTCGCAAGGTGCCGCCGGGTTGCTGGCTGCGGATCAGGCCGGACGGCGAAGTCGAGGAACATCGATTCTGGTCGCTGCGCTTCGGCCCGCACGCCGCCGACCCGCAGACGGACGAGGAGTGGGAGGAGGCGGTGCTCGAGTCCATGCGTGCCGCCGTGCGGCGGCGCCTCACTGGAGACGTGCCGGTGGGCGTGCTGCTGTCGGGCGGACTCGATTCAAGCCTGATTACGGGCCTGCTGGCCCGTGAGGGCGTGCCCCACCTCAATACATTCACGGTCGGCTTCGAGGACGTCGGCAAGGAAGAGGGCAACGAGTTTCGCTACTCGGACCTCGTGGCGCGCACCTTCGGTACCGAGCATCATCAGGTGTTTATCGACTCGGCTACGCTGCTGCAGCACCTGCCCGGCTGTTTCTCGGCGATGTCCGAACCCATGGTAAGTCACGACAACATCGGCTTTTACCTGCTGTCCCGCGAAGTCTCGAAGTACGTGAAAGTCGTGCAAAGCGGCCAGGGTGCCGACGAGGTCTTCGGCGGATACCACTGGTATCCGCCGCTGCTGGAAAGCACCGATCCCGTGAGCGATTACGCACGGGTCTTCTTTGATCGAGATCACGCTGAGTATTCCGCGGTGGTGCAGCGTGACTACGTCGGCGAGGATTACAGCCGGGAATTCGTCGCGGCGTGGTTCGCGTCGGCCGAGGCCGAGTCCCCGGTGGACAAGGCGCTGCACATCGATACCAACGTCATGCTGGTCGACGATCCCGTGAAGCGCGTCGACAACATGACGATGGCGTGGGGCCTGGAGGCACGCACGCCGTTTCTCGATCACGAGGTCGTGGAGCTTGCGGCCCGATGCCCGGCACGATTGAAGCTTGCCCAGGAGGGCAAGGGCGTGCTCAAGGAAGCGGCGCGAAGGGTCATCCCCGACGAGGTCATCGACCGGCCGAAGGGCTATTTCCCGGTACCGGCCCTCAAGTACCTGCGCGGCGAGAGCCTCGAAATGGTGCGCGATGCGCTTACCAGCCGGGCGGCGCGCGAGCGGGGCGTGTTTCGCAGCGAATATGTCGAACGGCTGCTCGCGGCGCCCGAAGAGCACCTGACGCCGTTGCGAGGCTCGAAGCTGTGGCAGATCGCGGTGCTCGAGCTCTGGCTGCAGACGCACGGGGTGTGATGCGCATGAACGCCAAGAAAACACCCGGCGGGGACGGAGCCCCGGGGAAAACCCAGATGCCGGCAACGGACCGCTCCCGCCATCGCCTCGAGCGTCACGGCTCCGCAACGCTGCACGGGTTCAGGGAAGGCGATCCGCGACACAAGGGCAAGAAACTCAAGCCGAACGCCGTCCTCGATTGCGGCTGGGGCCGGCTGGTGTTCGCCCATACCTTCAGTGACAACGCCGAACTGGCACGCACGCTGCTGGCCGAGGAGGAGGGACGGAGAGACATCGCCTTGTACCTGCGCGACCCGCACGTGGTCCTCTCAATGGCGCCACAGGAATTGTTCCTCGACCCCTCGCACACCTATCGGTTGTGGTTTTTCAACTATCGGCCGGCCCGCATTCAGCCGCGTGGCTTCACGATCCGCCGGCTGCGCGACAAGGCCGATGCCGAGGCGATCTATCGCCTCCTGAGCAGCCGCCAGATGGTGCCGCCCGATGCGGAGTTCGTGCTCGACCGGCGCAAGTCGCGGACACTGTCGTTCTTCGTGGCCGAGGACGAGGACAACGGCCGCGTCATCGGCACCGTCACGGGGGTCGACCACGTTCATGCCTTTGGCGATCCGGAGAATGGCTCCAGTATGTGGTGCCTGGCCGTCGACCCGCAGGCAGCCCAGCCGGGGATAGGACGGGCGCTCGTGGCCTGGGTTGCAGACCATTACGCGGCGCGCGGGCGCGAGTTCATGGATCTCTCGGTGCTGCATGACAACGAGGCCGTCATCCGGCTTTACGAACAGATGGGATTTGAGCGGGTGCCGGTGTTCTCGCTGAAGCGCAAGAACGCGATCAACGAGCCCCTGTTCGTCGGGCCGGACAATTACGACAGCCTGAATCCCTATGCCCGGATTATCGTCGAGGAGGCGAGGCGCCGGGGGATCGGCGTGGAACTCGTAGACGCCGACGAAGGCTATTTCACGCTTACGCTGGGCGGGCGCAGCATCGTATGCCGCGAGTCGCTGACGGAACTGACCTCGGCCGTCGCAATGAGCCGCTGCGATGACAAGCGCATCACGTGCAAACTGCTGGCCGGAGCCGACCTGAGCGTGCCCGCCCAGCAGGTCGCGGGCGATGCTGCAGCGGACCGTGAGTTTCTCGCGCGGCACGAGCGCATCGTGGTCAAGCCGGCGCGCGGCGAGCAGGGCCACGGGGTGGCCGTGAATATCACCGACGAGGCCGAGATGAAGGCCGCCATCGAGGCGGCTTCGAGGGTGTCGGAGCGCGTCATCCTGGAGTCGTTTTCGCCGGGGGAGGACCTGCGGATTGTCGTCATCGACTACCGGGTGGTGGCCGCCGCATTGCGCAAGCCTCCCGAGATCACCGGCGACGGCCGGCACGACATCCGCACGCTCATCGAGAAACAGAGCCGGCGTCGCTCGGCCGCAACCGGCGGCGAGAGCTGCATTCCGCTGGATGCGGAGACGAAGCGCTGCCTCGCGCGGCAGGATCACGCCCTTGACGACGTGCTGCCGCCGGGTGATACGCTGCGGGTTCGCGACACCGCCAACCTGCACACGGGCGGGACGCTGCACGATGTTACGGAGCGGCTCTCGCCGGCGCTGCGCGCGGTAGCCGAGCGCGCTGCCCGGGCACTGAGGATTCCCGTAGTCGGGCTGGATTTGCTGGTGCCGGATTCGGCAGGCGACGAATACGTCGTCATAGAGGCGAATGAGCGTCCGGGGCTGGCAAACCACGAGCCCCAGCCGACGGCGGAGCGCTTCATCGATTTTCTTTTCCCGCAGACCGTGCAGGTGAGCGATGCGACCACTGGCGATTGACCTCGACTACCTCCAGCGCGTGCTGGTGGAACTCGTGCAGATTCCAAGTCCCGCGGGCTTTACGGACGAGGCCGTGCGGTACACGCTGCGGCGGCTGGAGGAAATTGGTATCCCCAGCGAAATCACGCGGCGCGGCGCGATTCGCGCCGATCTGAAGGGGGTGCAGAGCAGCCCGGACCGGGCCATCGTCACCCACGTGGACACGATCGGGGCGATTACCACCGGCCTCAAGGACAACGGGCGACTCGAGCTCATGCCGATCGGTACCTGGTCGAGCCGCTTTGCCGAAGGTGCGCGGGTGACCGTCTACACGGACGAGGCGAGCTATCGAGGCACAATCCTGCCGGTCAAGGCCTCGGGCCATGCCTATAACCTGGAGATCGACAGCCTGCCGGTAAGCTGGGAAAGCGTGGAGCTGCGCCTCGACGAGGAATGCTTCACGCGCGCCGATCTCGTCAGGCTGGGGCTGCATCTCGGCGATTTCGTGGCCTTCGACGCCCAACCCGAGATCACGACATCGGGATTCATCAATTCCAGGCACCTGGACGACAAGGGCGGCGTCGCGACCGTGCTCGCGGTGGCCAAGGCACTGGTCGAGAGCAAGACGCAGCTGCCGGTGGATTGCCACCTGTTGTTTACGATCAGCGAGGAAGTCGGCTCCGGTGCCTCGGCCGTGTTGCACGGCGACGTCGCCGAAATGGTGACGGTGGACGCCGGCCCGGTGGCCCCGGTCCAGGCCGGCGACGAATTCGGCGTCACGATCTGCATGAAGGATTCTGCCGGGCCGTTCGACTACCACCTGACGCACAAGTTGCTGACCTTGTGCAACGACTACGGTATACGCCACCAGCGCGACGTGTTCCGGCATTACCGTTGCGACAGCGCGTCGGCGATCGAGGCCGGCAACGATATTCGCACGGCGCTGGTGTGTTTCGGCACGGATGGGACGCACGGCTACGAGCGCTGTCACCTGCGAGCGCTGCAGGCACTCGGCGACCTGCTGGGCCTGTACATGCAAAGTCCGCCCACCGCCGGGCGCGATCGACTCGAGCTTGGGTCGCCCGAGGGGTTCACGCACCTGCCGGTCACCGGAAGCTGATTGTGCACCGCCCTCATGCACTGAGGCGGGCCGCTTGTCGAGACTCCAAGAAGCAGCCATACGCAGTTATACTAACGCGCCCGAACAACCGCTCCACGTAACGTGCGGGACTCGTAGTCCTGTTCCCACTGCAATGGGCCGCGCATGACCATCAGAATCCGTCGCGGGTTTGACCTGCCAATCAAGGGCGAGCCACAGCAGAACATCGAACCGGCGCGCCCGGTGGCTGCCGTCGGCGTGCTTGGCCGCGACTACCTTGGGTTGAAGCCGACGATGCATGTCCAGGAAGGGGACCGGGTGCGGCTCGGTCAGCCCCTGTTCAGCGACCGGCGTCATCCCGACGTGACCATCACGGCGCCCGGCGCGGGCCACGTGACCACGGTGAGGCGCGGGGCGAGGCGCGTACTGCAGGCGCTGATCATCGGACTGGAAGGGAGTGACGAAGAAGTCTTCCGTCACTGGTCTCCAGGCGAGTTACCGGCGCTGGATCGCGACCTGGTGGTCGAGAACCTGGCGCGCTCCGGGCTGTGGTGCGCGCTGCGCACGCGCCCCTGGAGCAGGATTCCGGACCCGCAGGACGCACCACACGCGGTGTTCATCAACGCGATGGATACGAATCCGCTCGCCCCTGACCCGGTCGTAGTCATCAGCGAGGCGAGGGAGGACTTCGCAAACGGCGTCGCGGTGTTGTCCAGGCTGACCTCCGGCAAGACTTTTTTGTGCAAGGCGCCGGGGGCCGACGTGCCGGTGCCGGAGTCGATAACCGACCTGGAAATTGCGGAGTTTTCGGGGCCGCATCCGGCGGGGCTGGTCGGCACGCACATCCACTTCCTGTACCCGGTCGGGCCGGACCGGGCCGTCTGGCACCTCGCCTACCCTGATGTCATCGCCATCGGCCGGCTATTCACGACCGGGCGGCTGGACCCGACGCGGGTCGTGTCGCTGGCCGGCCCCATGGTCAAGCGGCCGCGCCTGCTGCGGACGCGCCTCGGTGCCCACATCGAGCCGCTGGTCGTGGATGAACTCGAGGACGCAATCGAGGGGCGGGTATTATCCGGTTCCGTCTGGTCCGGCTATCGCGCCACCGGCTGGAGCGGCTTTCTCGGCCGGTATCACAAGCAGGTCACCGTCCTGGCCGAGGGCCGCAGGCGCGAGTTCATCGGCTGGCTGAATCCCGCCGGCGAGAAGATCTCGGCGACACGCGCGTTCCTGTCGAGTTTCAGCCCGGCGAGCCGGCGCTATTCGCTTACCACCAGCCAGAACGGCAGCCCGCGCGCCATGGTGCCGATCGGTTCCTACGAGCGCGTGATGCCGCTCGATATCCTGCCGACACAGCTGCTGCGGGCGCTGGTCGTCGGTGATACGGACGAGGCGCAGCGGCTCGGCGCCCTCGAGCTGGACGAGGAAGACCTGGCGCTGTGTACCTTCGTCTGCCCGGGCAAGTACAACTATGGCCCGGTGCTGCGGACACGGCTGGAACAGATCGAGAAGGAAGGCTGATGGGTCGGCTGCGCAAATTCCTGGACCATGTCGAGCCGATGTTCAGCCGCGGCGGGCGCTTCGAGAAGTTCGGTGCGCTTTACGAAATGCTGGACACGTTTCTCTACACGCCGCCGGACGTCACGCCCAGCGCGCCGCACGTGCGCGATGCGATCGACCTGAAGCGGGTCATGACCTATGTCGTCATCGCGGTAACACCCTGTGCGCTGTTCGGCATGTACAACATCGGGCTGCAGGCGAACCTGGCCATGGCCGAGATGGGCATCGCCGGCGTGGAGGGCTGGCGCGGCAGCGTCCTGGCGGCCATGGGGATCGGCTACGACCCGGAAAGCATCGGCGCCTGCTTCTGGCACGGCTTTCTCTACTTTCTGCCCGTCTACATCGTGACCCTGGCCGCAGGAGGCTTCTGGGAGGTGTTGTTCGCGATCGCGCGCAACCACGAGGTCAACGAGGGCTTCCTGGTCACCTCGATGCTCTACACCCTGATTCTGCCACCCACGATTCCGCTCTGGCAGGTGGCGCTGGGGATCAGTTTCGCGGTCGTGATCGGCAAGGAAGTGTTCGGTGGCACCGGCAAGAATTTCCTCAACCCCGCCCTGACGGGCCGCGCTTTTCTTTATTTCGCCTACCCCGCGCAGAACTCCGGTAACGACGTCTGGGTGACGGTGGACGGCTTTACGGGCGCGTCCCCGCTGGCGGCGGCCCAGGAGGGCGGGCTCGAGGCCATCGAGGCCGCCGGATACACGCTCACGGACCTGTGGATGGGGCTGCTGCCGGGCACGATCGGCGCCGAGTCCGCGCTGGCCTGCGTGATCGGCGCCGCCTTTCTCCTGTACACGCGCATCGCCTCGTGGCGAATCATGCTGGGCGTACTCGTCGGGCTGGTGGCCACCGTGCTGTTGTTCAACGGCCTGGCGGGGCCGGACAGCAATCCTTACCTGCACCTCTCGCCACACTGGCACATCGTCGCAGGCGGCTTCGCGTTCGGGCTCGTATTCATGGCCACCGATCCGGTCAGCGCATCCATGACGGCGAAAGGAAAGTTCATCTTCGGCGCCCTGATCGGCGTGCTCACGGCGCTCATCCGGGTCATCAACCCGGCGTTCCCGGAGGGCATCATGCTGGCGATCCTGCTCGCCAACGTGTTCGCGCCGCTGATCGATTACTTTGTCGTCCAGGCGAATGTTCGCAGGAGGCAGCGCAAGTATGTCTGAGCCCAGCCACCCGCAACCGGCAGGCCTGTTCGCGCGAATCGCGACGATGCCGAACAACAGCGTGGGGAAGATGATCCTCGTGACGATCATCCTGTCGCTGGTGTGCTCCGTGCTGGTCGCCTCCGCCGCCGTGTTGCTGAAACCGATGCAGCAGCGCAATGTCGAGCTGGCGCGCAAGGCGAGGATCCTGGAAGTCGCCGGGCTCATGGAGCCCGGACGCTCGATCGAGGAATCGTTCCAGGATGTGGAGGCCAGGCTGGTGGACCTGGACAGCGGGCAGTTCAGCGATGCGTTCGATCCCGACACGTACAATCAGCAGATCGCTGCCCGCGACCCGGCGCTCAGCACCGCGGTCCCGCCCTGGGAGGATATTGCCGGCATACAGCGTCGGCCGCGCTACGCGCCCGTATATCTCGTCGAGTCCGACGGGCGGATCGAGCAGGTCATCCTGCCGGTGCACGGCTACGGGCTGTGGTCGACCATGTACGGCTTCCTGGCGCTGTCGGGCGACACGCAGGAAGTGCTCGGGCTGATTTTCTATCAGCACGCGGAGACGCCCGGGCTGGGCGGCGAAATCGAGAATCCCCGCTGGCTCGCCCGCTGGGAGGGCAAGAAGGTGTATGGCCCGGACGGCGAGGTCCGGCTGCAGGTGATTCGCGGCAGCGTGGATGCCGGTTCCGAGTCGGCCGACTGGTCGGTCGATGGGATCTCGGGGGCAACGTTGACGGTCATGGGCGTCAGCAACATGGTGAAGTTCTGGCTCGGTGAGCAGGGTTTCGGGCCGTTTCTGGCGAAGCTGCGCGAGGGAGGAGCATGAACAGATATAGCAAGCTGCTCTTAGAACCGGTCGTGGACCGCAATCCGATCACGCTGCAGGTACTCGGCGTCTGCTCGGCGCTGGCGGTCACGACCCAGATGATTCCGGCGCTGATCATGGGACTGGCGGTGATCTTCGTGATCGGTTCCTCGGGCGCGGCCATCAGCGCCATTCGAAACCACATGCCGGGCAATATCCGCATCATCATCCAGATGACGATCATTGCCTCGCTCGTGATCCTGGTGGACCAGTTCCTGAAGGCTTTCGCCTATGACATCAGCCGCCAGCTTTCGGTTTTCGTCGGACTGATTATCACCAACTGCATCGTGATGGGGCGTGCCGAGGCATTTGCCTCGAGTAACCCGGTCGGCCCCAGCATCGTCGACGGCATCGGCCACGGCCTGGGTTATGGCGCAATCCTTCTGGCGGTCGCTTTTTTCCGCGAGCTGTTCGGTTCCGGCAAGCTGTTCGGCATCGAGATCCTGCCGCTGGTGACGGAAGGGGGGTGGTACATCCCGAACGGCCTGATGCTGCTCGCGCCGTCGGCGTTTTTCATCATCGGCCTGATGATCTGGGGGATCCGGGCCTGGAAGCCGGCTCAGGTTGAAAAGACGGAATACCAGATTCACGTCGTTCACCGGACGGAGGCCCTCTGATGGAAGGCCTTATCGGACTGTTCCTGCGCGCCGTATTCATCGAGAATCTGGCGCTCGCGTTCTTCCTCGGGATGTGCACATTCCTGGCCGTATCGAAAAAGGTCGAGACGGCGATCGGGCTCGGGCTTGCCGTCATCGTGGTGCAGGCGATCACGGTGCCCGCCAATAGCCTGATCTTCCAGTTCATGCTGCGCCCCGGCGCGCTCGATTGGGCAGGGCTGCCGGATGTGGACCTGTCGTTCCTCGGCCTGATCACCTATATCGGGGTGATCGCGGCCATGGTGCAGATCCTCGAGATGACGCTCGACCGTTACTTCCCGGCGCTGTATACGGCGCTCGGCATCTTCCTGCCGCTCATCACGGTGAACTGCGCGATTCTCGGCGGCAGCCTGTTCATGGTGGAGCGCAACTACGATTTCGCGCAGAGCGTGACCTACGGACTCGGAAGCGGGTTCGGCTGGGCCCTGGCGGTCATCGCGCTGGCCGGCATTCGGGAGAAGCTCAAGTACAGCGACGTCCCCGAGGGGCTGCAGGGTCTCGGCATCACCTTCATTTCGACCGGTTTGATGGCCATGGCGTTCATGGCTTTCTCCGGCATCCAGCTCTAGGAGGGGCGGCATGCTGGAAATTGGCCTCGGCGTGTTCCTGTTCACGGCGATCGTCATGTCGCTGGTGTTCATCATCCTGGCAGCGCGCTCGCGCCTCGTGGCGAGCGGCCAGGTGAACATCCTCGTCAATGACGAGAAGACGATCGCGGCCCCGGTCGGCACGAAGCTGCTCGCCGCGCTCGCGGACGCCAAGCTGTTCGTGGCGTCCGCCTGCGGCGGTGGCGGCACGTGCGGCCAGTGCAAGGTCAAGGTGCAGGAGGGCGGGGGCGTCATCCTGCCCACGGAAACGTCGTTCATCAACAAGCGCGAGGCCGCCGCGGGGGAGCGCCTGTCCTGCCAGGTCGTCGTGAAGCAGGATATGCGCATCGACGTGCCGCGCGAGGTATTCGGCGTCAAGCGCCTGGTTTGTCGCGTGCGATCCAATAAGTTCGTGGCCACGTTCATCAAGGAGCTGGTGCTTGAACTGCCCGAAGGCGAGGACCTGAATTTCCGGGCCGGCGGCTATATCCAGATCGAGGCGCCCCCGCATCACCTGAAGTACCAGGATTTCGAGGTGCCGGCGAAATTCCGCGACGACTGGGAGCGATTCGACCTGTTCAAGCTCGAGTCGAAGGTGGAAGAGTCCGTGATGCGGGCCTACTCGATGGCGAACTACCCTGAAGAAAAGGGCCTCGTGATGCTGAACGTCCGCATCGCCACCCCGCCGCCGCGGATGCCAAGCGTGCCACCCGGCATCATGTCGTCCTATATCTTCGGTCTCAATGAAGGCGATAATGTAACTATTTCAGGACCATACGGGGAATTCTTCGCAAAGAAGACGAAGGCGGAAATGGTGTTCATCGGCGGCGGTGCGGGCATGGCACCGATGCGCGCCCACATCTTCGACCAGCTGAAACGGCTTGGCAGCGACCGCAAGATGAGCTTCTGGTACGGCGCACGCAGCCGTCGCGAAATGTTCTACCATGGAGAATTCGAGGAGCTCGCGCGCAAACACGAGAATTTCGTCTGGCACATTGCGTTGTCAGACCCGTTACCGGAAGACGAGTGGCAGGGTTACACCGGCTTCATCCATGAGGTGCTCTACGAGGAATACCTGCGGGATCACCCCGCACCGGAGGACATCGAGTACTACATCTGCGGGCCGCCGATGATGACCCAGGCGGTGCTCAAGATGCTGGCCGACCTGGGGGTCGAGAAAGAGAACATCCTGCTGGACGACTTCGGAGGCTGAACCCATGGCGACATTCGTGATCGCATTCCTGCTGTTCGCTTCGGTTATCGCCGGGATGTCCATCGGCGTGCTGGCCGGGCGGCACCGGATCGAAGGCAGCTGCGGCGGGCTCAACCGCGTCCCTGGCGTCGATTCGGACTGTGGCGGCAGCTGCCGGCGTCCATGCGCGCGGCGGCGCGCGGCGCACTGAGGCGACAGCCATGACGTACGTCGCACGCGATTACATGTCCCGCAACCTGATCAAGTTTTCTCCGGAGATGGAAGTGCTGGAAGCGGTCGGCCTGATGATCGAGCACAGCATCAGGGGTGGCCCCGTAGTCGATCGTCTCGGCACGTTGGTGGGGGTACTGTCGGAGACCGATTGCCTTGAGCCTGCCCTGCAGGCCGGCTATCACGGCTCCCGCGGCGGCCGTATTCGCGATTTCATGAGCACGGAGTTCGAGACCGTTGACGTCGAAGACAACATCATGGACATCGTGCGCCTGCTGCGCCGTGAGGGCCGCTTTTACCATCGCGGCCTGCCGGTAATGAAGGGCAACCGCGTAGTGGGAAATATCAGCCTGCGGGACGTGCTCAGGGCATTGCAGGACATGGCGCTGGAGGATCAGTGAGCACGGAGAGCGAACGATGAGATTCGACCAGACGGGCGAAGTCCTTCACTACGTCGAGCGGTTCCACGAGGAGCTCGCGCAGATGTATACGGCGCTCGGTGAGCGCATTTCCGAGCAGCGGCCGCGGATGATGCTGAACTACATGAGCTCCCGTGAGGCGGAAATGGCGGAAGCAGTGGGCAGTTTCTCCCACGGGTCGTCGGACCCCTCGCTGAAGGAATGGGACCCGATGAACATCGACGACTCCGCCATTCGCAAGCGGGTGCGCGACGGGCTTCACGCGGAAGCCACGGCCGACGAACTGCTTGGTCTCGGGCTCGAGGTGGCAGCGTGGCTCGAGGGGCTGTTCATCAGACTCGAGGCCAAGAGCGGCACGCCGGAACAAAAGGCGCTGTTCGCGAGCTTGCGTGGTCGCGCCGAGCGCGAGAAGCACAAGCTCGCGCGCAATGCCAACATGTTGATGGACTTCTAGGCACCGGCGCAGCGGCGCGCGGCTAGGGCGCACCCCTGGCGTGGCGCCTGCCTCGCCCTTGCAGCTTCTTGCGGCCGGAGGCGCGCGCCCGCTTCATTGCCAGCGCGATCAGCAATTCCTGTGAACCGCGCGGATCCTCATTTTCCGCCGGCGTGCGCTGGATGTAGCGGCCATCCGGCTGCATTTCCCAGGCGCTGCGCCGGTCGCTGAACTGCACCTCGAGAATTTCGCGCAAGGTGCGCCGGCACTCGGCATCTTCCACCGGCACGACGGTCTCCACGCGAGCCTCCAGGTTGCGTTTCATGCAGTCGGCGGAGCCGATGAAGTATTCCTCGGCACCGCCATTGCGGAAGTAATAGATGCGCGCATGCTCGAGAAAGCGCCCGACGATGCTGATCACGCGAATGTTCTCCGACAGGCCGGGGATCCCCGGGCGCAGCCGGCAGCTGTCGCGCACGATCAGGTCGACCTGCACGCCGGCCATCGCCGCCCGATAGAGGGCACGGGCGATGTCCACGTCCTCCAGCGCATTGGTCTTGAACTGGATACGGCCGGGGTCGTCGGGGCGGTGGACGGCAATCTCGCGCTCGATCCGGTCCAGCAGCGCGCGCTTCAAGTGTGTCGGTGCCGGCAGTAGCTTGCGGTAGCGCCGATTGGCCACGTAGCCTGTCGTCAGGAAATTGAACAGTTCCGTGAGGTCCTCGCCTAGCACCGGATCGCAGGTCAGGAGGCCGAGGTCGCTGTACAGTCGCGCCGTGCCCGCATGGTAATTCCCCGTGCCGAGGTGCGCGTAGCGCCGCAGTCCGTCGTAGTCGCGTCGCAGGACGAAAATGACCTTGGCGTGTGTCTTCAGGCCGAGCACGCCGTAGGACACGTGGATGCCGGCCTCCTCGAGCGAATTCGCCCAGCGGACGTTGGCTTCCTCGTCGAAGCGCGCCTTCAACTCGACCGCAACCGCGACCTGCTTG
Organism: Gammaproteobacteria bacterium; assembly: GCA_035514535.1. Classification (GTDB taxonomy): domain Bacteria; phylum Pseudomonadota; class Gammaproteobacteria; order Steroidobacterales; family XN24; genus XN24. The sequence continues at coordinate 146,807 of DATKAZ010000067.1, read as the reverse complement.
CCGTTCTCTGCCGCGTCGATCAGATATTCGATGATCTTCGACTTCCGCGCGGTCCTGTACAGCGTCATCTTGATGGCCAGGACCTTCGGGTCCTGGCTTGCATCCCTGAGGAAGCGTTCCACGGAGGTGGCAAACGATTCGTACGGATGCTGCAACAGGATGGCGCCGCTGGCACGGATAAGGTGAAAAATATTCGGCGCGTCCATCAGCTTGGGATGCTCGATGGGATGGTGTGGCGGATCCTTGAGATCAGGCCGATCGAGTCCGGCAAGTTCCATGAGGTCGCGGCGCTGCATCAGCCCATCGACCTCGAAGACGTCCGTAGACTCGTCGAGCCCGAGTTCGGCGGCAAGCATGCCCCGGTGTACCGGCGGCATGCCGGAGCTCACCTCCAGCCTGACGGTCGGGGCAAACTTGCGATCCCGCAGCTCCGCCTCGATCACCTGGAGCAGGTCGTTGGCCTGCTCCTCGTAGCGCTCCACCACCGCATTACGCGTCACGCGGAACAGGTCGCATCGCTCGATCTCGAGCTGCGGCAGCAGCTGGTCGAGATTGTTGGCGATGACGTCCTCCAGCGGCACGAAATGTGCCGCATCACCAATACGAACGAAACGCGGGATGCCGCCGCCGACCGGCACCTTGATGCGTACCAGTCGAGGGCCCCGTACGTCCGGCGGGCGATCGATGGTGACCAGGAGGTTGAGTGACAGGTTGGAAATAAAGGGGAACGGATGCGCCGGATCCATGCCGATCGGAGTCAGCAGCGGATAGATATTTTCCAGGTACCAGGCACGCACCCCCGCCTGCCCTTCTTCATCGAGATCCCGGTACCGGCTGAGGCGTATGCCGGCGCCGGCAAGCTCCTCCCGCAGGCCGCCCAGCAGGTCGTCTTTGCCTTGCTTGAGGTCGCGAACCTCCGCCTCGCACTCCCGCAGCTGCTGCTCGGGATTGCGGCCATCCACCGACAGCTCCTGCACGCCGGCGCCGAGCTGCTGTTTCAGCCCGCCGACCCGCTTCATGAAGAATTCGTCGAGATTGGAGCTGACGATCGCCAGGAACTTCACGCGCTCGAGGAGCGGCGTGCGGCTGTCCTGGGCCTCGTGCAGGACACGACGATTGAAGGCCAGCCAGGTCAGTTCGCGATTCAGATACCACTCGGGCGAATTCAGGTCGATCGGCGCGGGCCCTGCAGCGGGTGATTCCCGGGATTCTTCAGCGCTCTGGAGCATGACAATTTCCGTGCGTTTCGCTACGCTATCTTGCCGGAGTCGGCGACAAAAGTTGAGACTCGCGTGCGCGATTGCAATCGGCGCGTGACCGGCGTAATGTTCACTGTACTCGACGATGGCACCAAAGCAACAAGCAACATGCCGTCGCGACTTGATCCCGCCTTCCAGGCGGGTTCTTTTTTTGCCTGACACGAATCTTGTACAGGCCCGGGCGGCGACTGTTAAATTGCAGGCTCATACGTACAGGCCCCGGATGCGCCATGGATAGCGTCACGGCATACGCGCCGGCCTCGGTCGGCAATGTCGGCGTGGGATTCGACGTGCTCGGTCACGCGCTCGAGGGAATCGGCGATTCGGTCACCCTGCGGCGCCGTGCCGAACCCGGCATAGACCTGGTCGAGATCACCGGGCTGCCAGCCGCCTTGCCGCATTCGGCTGAGGCGAATTCCGCCACACGACCGCTGCTGCGCATGGCCGCTGAACACGGTATTCGCGACGGGCTTGCGGTGTCCTTGCACAAGGAGATCCCGCTGGGATCCGGGATGGGCGGGTCCGCCGCATCGGCGGTCGCCGCAGTCGTTGCGGCCGATGCCCTGTGGGGCTTGGCGCTGGATCAGTCGTCCCTGCTGGAATATGCCCTCGAGGGTGAGCATGCCGCGAGCGGTGCGGGGCATCCGGACAATGCGGCGGCATCGCTGCTTGGGGGTCTCGTCCTCACCGAGCCCGGCCGGCCGCTCCGCTGTACCCGGCTCCCGGTGCCTGATGGCGTCCTGTGCGTGCTTTGTCACCCGGACCTGGAGGTTTGCACCCGGGATGCACGCCGGATACTCGCGCCGACGGTGTCGATCGAAAGCTGGGTCAGGCAATCTGCATGGCTGGCAGGCTTCGTGGCGGGCTGCCTGCGTAACGACCTCGACCAGGTGGCGCGTTGCCTGCAGGACGAAATCATCTGGCCGCAACGCACCGGCCTCGTGCCGGGAGCCGCGGCGGCGCTGAGCGCGGCGCGTGCCGCCGGCGCATTCGGGGGGTCCTTGTCGGGCAGCGGGCCGGCCGTGTTCGCGTGGGCGCCGGCCGGACGGACCGAGGCGGTCGCCGCCGCGTTCCAGGCGAGTTTCACGGCTGCCGGCGTCGAGAGCGAGGTCTGGATTTCGAATCCGGATGCGCCCGGCGCCCGCGTCGTCGCCGGGTCCTGAACCGATGCCGGCCGAGCGGCGCGCCGGATCATTGTTTGCGGTCGCGGCCTTCGGCTTCTGGGGGCTGTCGCCGATCTACTTCAAGCTCCTTCCGCACGTGCCGCCGGTCGAGATCCTGGCTCATCGCGTGGTATGGAGCGTGGCGTTCGGTGCACTGTTCGTCACCTGGACGCACGCGTGGCCCGCGGTGCGCACCGCACTCGGCAATCCACGCTCGTTGCGGATCCTGGCGCTGACGGCGGCGCTGGTCAGCACTAACTGGCTGATCTATATCTATGCAGTCAACAGCGACCAGGTGATGTCGACCAGCCTCGGCTATTACATCAATCCGCTGGTCAACGTGCTGCTCGGCATGCTGTTTCTCGGCGAGCGGCTGGGGCGTGGCCGTGCCGTTGCCGTGGCGCTGGCCGCCGCAGGGACAGCCAGCCTGGCGTTCGAACTGGGGGGGCTGCCGTGGATCTCCCTGACTCTCGCGTTCAGCTTCGGTTTCTACGGGCTGATTCGCAAGCGCCTCGGGCTGCCGCCGCTTGCAGCGTTATTTGTGGAGACGCTGTTGTTGGCGCCACTCGCGCTGCTGGCCCTCGGCTGGTTCGGGCTGCAGGGCGATGCGGCTTTCGGCAGCGATGTCCGCACGACGCTCCTGCTGGTGCTCGCCGGCCCCGTCACGCTGTTGCCGCTGCTGTGGTTCGCCGAGGCCGCACGCCGGCTGCCCTTGATTACGGTCGGATTCTTTCAGTACCTTGCTCCGACATTGACCTTTCTGCTGGCGACACTCATTTACGGTGAGGTGTTTACGGCGGCTTGGGCGGTCACGTTCATACTCATCTGGAGCGGACTCGCGGTGTTCAGCATCGACAGCCTCAGGACCCGGGAACGGCTGCGGCGCCGTGGCGGGGCGGGCCCCGCCACATGAGCAGCGTGCCTGCGGGCTGGCTCATCGCGGCGGCGGTCCTGGTCGGCGCCCTGGCGCTTGTGGCCGGATCAGTGGCACTCGCGCGCCGGCGGCGCAGCATTGGGTATCTCCTGCGCAGGATCGCCTGGGAGCAACTCGAGGACGTCATCATCCCGGACGACGTGGACGGCGAGATCCATCTGGACAGGGCACTGCTGACGCCGCGCGGCATCCTCGTGCTGGAGGTGCGGCACGTGTCCGGGACTCTCTTCTGGGGAGACCAGCTGGAGCAATGGACCGTGCTCGACGGCGCCCGGCGCGTGGTCCTGCAGAATCCCCTGCCCGGGATGCGGGCGCGGCGTCATGCGGTCCACGCGCTCGCGCCAACGGTCCCCGTGGACGGGCGCGTGTTGCTGGTGGGCGGAGTCACGATCGCCGGCGAGACGCCGCCGGGGGTCGTGACGCCGGAGGATCTCGTGGCTGAAATCCCTGCGCGCGACCGAAAACCGCCGCCCGCGCGGCTCAGCGAGGCCTGGCAGGCGCTCAAGAAGGCGTCGCGGCCGGTCTGAAGCGGTCGTCAGGCGGCGTCTGCAGCCCTGGCCCGCTCGAAATGATCCGCCAGCACCTGGGCCACGCAGGCCGTGATGCGCTTGCCCTTGGCGATATGCAGGAATTCGTTCGGCCCATGAGCGTTCGAGTTCGGGCCGAGCACACCGGTGACGAGAAACTGCACGCTGGGGAATTTTTCCCCCAGCATGCCCATGAACGGGATGCTGCCGCCGGTGCCCATGTAAAGTGCGGGCTTGCCGAAGAAGGCCCTGGAGGCCGTCTGCATGGAGGCCGCTAGCCAGGGTGCGACGGGCGGCGCATTCCAGCCGCCCATGGCGGAATCCACGCGGAACTCGACCTGTGCTCCGAGCGGTGGATCGGTTTCCAGTGTCTTCTTGACCAGGTCGGCCGCGCGCCTGGGATCGAGCGTGGGCGGGAGGCGAAACGACAGTTTCAGGGATGTCCACGGCCGCATGGTGTTGCCCGCCGACCCGGTGGCAGGCAGGCCGTCGGCGCCCGTGACGCAGAGGGTCGGGCGCCACGTGTTGTTCAGCAGCAGTTCGACCGGATCGGTGGCTACGGGCCGCGTATCGCCTGCCCAGGGGAAGCGGCGATGGACGCCGTCGCCCAACACGTCGGCCGCGGCCGCGGCCTGTTGTGCGCGGTCGGGAGGAACTTCGCCTTGCAGTTCCGCGAGGCGGAATTCGCCGCTGGCCGGATCCTCGATGCGGTCGAGCAGGAGGCGCAATACGCGAAAGCTCGACGGCACGATGCCGCTGGCGCCGCCGGAATGGACGCCCTCGGTGAGGACGCCCGCCTTCAGCGTGCCGACGAGGTTGCCGCGCAGCGACGTCGTGCACCACAACTGGTCGTAATTGCCACACTCGGCGTCGAGGCAGACCACCAGGCTCGGTGTCCCGATGCGCTCCTCCAGGTGGTCGATGTAATGGGGCAGGTCGAAACTGCCGCTTTCCTCGCAGCCCTCGATCAGCACGACGCAACGCGCGTGCGGCACGCCCTGTTCCTGCAACGCGCGGATCGCGGTGAGGGAACCGAAGATCGCGTAGCCGTCGTCCGCCCCGCCTCGCCCGTAGAGCTTGCCGTCGCGGATGACCGGCTCCCAGGGCGCCAGGCCCTCGCTCCAGCCGTCGAACTCGGGCTGCTTGTCGAGGTGACCGTACAGCAGCACGGTATCGTCATTCTGGCCGGCGACTTCCACGAGTACCACCGGCGTGCGCCCCTCGAGCCGCACGATCTCGACCGACATGCCCTTGAGCGGCTGCTTGCGGCACCACTCGGCCAGCAACTCGGCCGCCTGGTCCATGTACCCGTGGCGCTCCCAGTCGGGATCGAAGTTGGGCGACTTGTTGGGAATCCGCACGTAGTCGCACAGCGTCGGCACGATGCTGTCGTCCCAGAGGCGATCCGTGAAAGCGATGACCTTGGCGTTATCCATGAGTCGGCTCCGTATGGCGCTGCGCAGTTGAACCGCCATTGTACAAGGGCTCCCGTCCCTTCGGGTTGGCCAAGTGTGAACAGGCCCTAGAGACCGAACAGCGTCTCCGCGTTGCGGGTGGTCGCCTCCGCGAGGCGCTCCGGCGAGACGTCCATCAGGCGCGCCAGCGCATGGAGTACGTGCGGCAGGTACATCGGCTCGTTGCGCCGCGTGCGCGGCTTCGGATCGAGGTCGCGGGGCAGCAGGTACGGCGCGTCGGTCTCGATCATGACGCGGTCGAGCGGCAGGTAGCGTGCCGCGTCGCGCAGGGCGTCGCCGCGCCGCTCGTCGCAGATCCAGCCGGTGATGCCGACGTACAGTCCGCGGTCGAGATAGTCGGCGAGTTCGCGCGGGCCCCCCGTAAAACAATGCGCCACGCCCGCCGGCATGGCCGGACCGCACTCGTCGAGAATCTCCAGGAAACGTGCATGCGCATCGCGCTGGTGCAGGAAAACGGGCAGGCCGGCCTGCATCGCAACGCCGAGCTGCAGCCGGAAGGCGGTCTCCTGGCGTTCCCGCGGGGAGAAGTCGCGGAAGAAATCCAGTCCGCATTCGCCTACCGCTACTACCCTCGGCCTTGTCGCCAGCGCTGCAAGCTCCGGCATGTGGGCTGCATCGAGTTCGTCGGCATGGTGCGGATGGACGCCTGCCGTGGCGAACAGCCCCGGGGAGTCCCCGGCCAGGCTGACCGCCGCGGCGCTCGAGCGCAACGAGCTGCCGGTGACGATCAGCCGCGCGACGCCGTTGGCGCGCGCCCGCAAGATCACCTCGGCGCGGTCCGCGTCGAAGCTGTCGTGCGCGAGATTGACGCCGATATCGACGAGGCTGGTTGCGTTACCCGGCACGGGACGGCTTTCCGCGGCAGTGGTTGCCAAAGCGATTTCTCCGCTACCTGGCGAGTCAGGTCTTGGCCGGCTTCTTCGCCCTGGTCTTCGCGGCCGCGGCCTTGCGGGTCACCGCCTGCTTCTTGCCGCGCTGTCGCGCGGCCTTTCGTCCCGGCCCGGCCGGTGGCGGTGCGCGACCCCTGCTGCCGGCCTGGGACCCCCCGGGGCCATCGGTGCGGCCTGCATCGACCTGTGGTGTCGACGACAGCACGGCCTCGACCTCACTCTCCAGGGCTTCCAGCGCGTCGTGGATGTAGCCGCGCATCTCGGCGAGATGCGGCATCGCCTCGTAGCCGGCGATCATGCCGAAGAACAACCGGTCGGTGTAGCTGAACACGGTGATGTTCATGACCATGTCCGGCGGGATGGTGGAGATCGGGTAGATCTCCTCGAGCCGTGCGCCGCGCAGGTAGAGCGCGGCCGGTGAGCCGGGCAGATTCGAAATGAGGATGTTGCCTGCCGGAGGTGCGAGCCCGGAGACGTGCATGATGTCGCCGATCACCGCGGCCCCCTGGATGAGCAGCGTGTAGGCCATGACCGTTTCGCGCGAAAGCGCGAACAGGGCGTCTTTCATTTCCGCAGTGGAGCGATGCACCTCGCGCAGTCGCTTGAGCGGATTGCGGCTCAGGCCGGCCAGCCGCACCGGGATGATGCCGAGGATGTTGGTCGACGAAGTCTCACCCTCGCGGCGCAGGTTGACCGGCAGTTGCGCGACCAGCGGACCGCGCGGCAGTTCCGCGAAGCGTGCCAGGTAGCGGCGCAATGCGATATCGCAGATCGTCACCACGACGTCGTTGAGGGTCGTGCCCGTGGCGCGCGCGACGGCCTTGAGGCGATCTATCTCCAGGCTGCTGCCGGCGATGCGCCGTGCGCGGGTGATGTGTCCGTTGAGTGCAGTGCGCGGCGCCGTAAATGGCACCTCGAGCGGCGACTTCGCGAAGCCGAGGCGATCCAGCGCCATCTTGCCGGCAATGCCAGAAAGTTCCTTGCCCATGACCAGCACGGACTTCAGTCCGCCGCCGATGCCGGCAAACGCCGCCCGAATATCCCGCTCCGTGGCCCCGGCCGACGCTCCTGTGCCCATTTCCCAGAAAGCCCGCACGAGGCGATCGCCCGGGTCGGTGTTCAGCGAGCCGATGGCCATGCGCACCAGGGTGGCGCCGTCGCAGTAGGCATGGTGAATTTTCGTGTAGACGGCGAAACAGCCGTCGTCAAGTCCCTCGACAAAATGCAGTTCCCACAGCGGATGCTCGCGGTCGAGCATGAAAGCGTGCAGCCTGGACGCCAGGTCGGCGAGCTGCCAGCGGCTGCCCGGGGCAGGCAATGCGGAGCGCCGCACGTGGTAGTCGAGGTCGAAATTCCGGTCGGGCACCCATTGCGGCCGGCCCGTCAGGGAGACTTTGAGCCGCTGGTTGAACGGCTCGCCGACCTTGTGGTGCCGCAGGTCCTCCACGAGGTCGGCGACAAAGTCGCCCTGGTAGCCCTCCGGCGGGCGGAAGATCTGCAGCGACCCCACGTGGCGCGGGCTGTCGGCGGTCTCCGTCAGCAGGAAAGCGTAATCGGTGATCGAGATGCGGGTCATGGGACGCTCCGGGCTGGCGCAAATGGTACAACATGCACCGTCCCGCCTGGACATCGCGACACATTGGACAAGGCCGGCCCCGCGGTTATAGTCGCTGCCGTTGTTGCACGGATGCCGTGATGAACACTTATCCGAACCTGCTCGCGCCACTCGACCTTGGCTTCACATCGCTCCCCAACCGAGTGCTGATGGGCTCGATGCATACCGGCCTGGAGGATCGGGCCGCCAATTACCCCAAGCTGGCCGCGTATCTCGCGGAACGCGCCGCAGGGGGCGCGGGCCTGATCGTCACCGGCGGCATCGCCCCCAATATCGCGGGCTGGGTCGCGCCGTTCGCGGGCAAGCTGTCGGCGCGCCGTGAGGTGCCGCGCCATCGCCTCGTGACCGAAGCGGTACACGCCGCCGGAGGGCGCGTATGCATGCAGATTCTGCATGCCGGCCGTTATGCCTACCATCCGCTCGCCGTGGCGCCGTCGCCGCTCAAGTCGCCGATTTCGCCCTTCAAGCCGCGCGGCCTGGGCGCCCGCGGTGTCGAGGCGCAGATCAACGCATTTGCACGCTGCGCGGCGCTGGCGCGCGAGGCCGGCTATGACGGTGTCGAGATCATGGGTTCGGAGGGGTACCTCATCAACGAGTTCATCGCCGCGCGCACCAATCACCGGAACGACGCCTGGGGCGGGGATTTCGAGCGGCGCTGCCGCTTTCCGCTCGAGATCGTGCGGCGGGTCCGCGCGGCCGTAGGCAAGGACTTCATCATCATTTACCGCCTTTCGGCGCTGGACCTTGTCGATGGGGGCAGCGACTGGGACGAGGTCGTGCAGCTGGGCCAGGCCGTCTGCCGGGCCGGCGCCACCCTGGTCAATACCGGTATCGGCTGGCACGAGGCACGCATCCCGACGATCGCGACGCTGGTGCCGAGGGCGGCGTTCGCCTGGGTCACGGCGCGCCTGAAGGCCGTATTGCCCGTGCCGGTGATCGCCACCAACCGCATCAACACGCCCGCTGTCGCGGAGGGCATCATCGCCCGCGGCGAGGCCGACATGGTCAGCCTGGCGCGGCCGTTCCTGGCGGACCCGGAGTTCGTGCGCAAGGCCGCCTCCGGCCGGGCCGACGAGATCAACACCTGCATCGCCTGCAACCAGGCATGCCTGGACCACACCTTTGCGGGCCGCCGCTCCAGCTGCCTTGTGAACCCGCGCGCCTGCCACGAGACCGAGCTCGTGATCCGGCCGGCTGCGAATCCCGTCAGGCTCGCGGTGGTGGGCGGCGGCCCGGCCGGCCTGGCCGCGGCCACGACCGCGGCAGAGCGGGGTCACCGCGTGACGCTGTTCGAGGCCGCGGACGAGATCGGCGGACAGTTCCAGATGGCCCGGCGCGTGCCGGGCAAGGCGGAGTTTGCGGAGACCCTGCGGTATTATCGCCGCCGCCTCGAGACGACCGGCGTGACCGTCAGGCTCGGCAAGGGCGTCACCGCGGCGGAACTTGCGGCAGATGGCTTCGATCACGTCATCGTCGCTACCGGCGTCGTGCCCCGCCGGCCGCAGATTCCGGGACTGGATCTGCCCTCCGTCCTGTCCTATATCGACGTGCTGCTGGGACGGCGCACAGTCGGGCGCAGGGTGGCGATCATCGGCGCGGGCGGGATCGGCTTCGACGTGGCGACGTTTCTCGCGCACGGTGCGGAGGGCGACGACCCGGTGGCGGGCTACAACAAGGAGTGGGGCATCGACGGAGCGCTGAGTGCCAGGGCCGGTGTCGAAGGCGTCACGCCACTTCCGGCAGACTCCGGACGCGAGATCTGGCTCCTGCAACGATCGCACGGCAAGCTGGGGCGATCCCTCGGCAAGACGACCGGCTGGGCGCACCGGCTCGGCCTGCAACGCAGGGGCGTAAAGATGCTCTCCGGGGTGACGTATCGCGGCGTTGAGCCGGGTGGGCTGAGAATCGAACAGGAGGGCGCCGAGCGGCTCATCGAGGTGGACAACATCGTCGTGTGCGCCGGCCAGGAACCGCTGCACCCTCTTGCCGGGGAGCTTGCCGGCCGCGGCATCGCGACCAGCCTCGTCGGCGGTGCGCTGGAGGCTGTCGAGCTCGATGCGAAGCGGGCGATCGACCAGGCGACGCGGGTGGCGGCGTCGTTGTGAGTGCGCCCGAGGAACAGCTCGCGTTGTTTGGCAGCGACGAGGCCGTGGTAGTGCGCAGGAGTGCCAGGGCCCGCAGGCTCGGCCTCAGGGTATTCCCCCATGGCGTCGTCGAGGTCGTCGCACCGCTGCGTGCCGGCAAGGGCAGCATCGAGCAGTTTCTCCGCAGCAACGCCGGCTGGATCGAAAAGACCCGTGGAAGCTTCCAGGCAGTCCAGGGAGACTTCGCTCTCGCGCCGCCCGGGGAGATCCGCCTTGCGGCGCTGGATGAGCTCTGGCGGGTCGAGTATTCGTCCGGCAAGGGGCCCCTGGAGGCGTTTGAGCAACCGGGGGGAGGACGATTGCTGGTCCCCGGCCCGGTCGATGCGCGGCAGCGCAGGCAGCGCCTCAGGGCATGGCTGATGGGGCGGGCGAGAGACACCCTGCTGCCGTGGCTCGCAGCCGTCAGCGTCGAGGCCGGCCTCCATTACACGAATGCCACGGTGCGCCGGCAGCGGTCGCGCTGGGGCAGTTGTTCCGCCCGTCGGTCGGTCAGCCTCAACTGCGCCTTGCTGTTCCTCGAGCCGGCCCTCGTGCGCTACATTTTCCTGCACGAGCTTGCCCACACGCGCCACATGAACCACTCGCGCACATTCTGGCGCCTGGTGGCAACCCTCGAGCCCGAGTTCGACTTGCGGGAAAAACAGTTGCGCGCGGCATGGAGCAGTGTCCCCGCCTGGGTAAGCTACGACCCCGCCAGTTGACGCAGGACGTAGTGCAGGATCCCGCCGTGCTGAAAGTACTCGCGCTCCTTCGGCGTGTCGATCCGTACGCGCGCCTTGAACTCGATCGCCGTGCCGCTCTCGCGCGCCGCGCTGATCTTGACCTCGTGCGCGCTGCCGTCGCCCAGTCCCTCGATGCTGAAAGTTTCGCTGCCGTCGAGGCCCAGGGAGGCGGCGCTTTCGCCGTCCTGGAACTGCAGGGGCAGCACGCCCATGCCGATCAGGTTGGAGCGGTGGATACGCTCGTAGCTCTCGGCGATCACGGCCTCGACGCCGAGCAGCTTCGTGCCCTTGGCCGCCCAGTCGCGCGATGAGCCGGAGCCGTATTCCTTCCCGGCGAGGATCACGAGGGGAGTGCCGTCCTGCTGGTAACGCATCGCGGCATCATAGATCGCCATGATCTCGCCGCTGGGCAGGTAACGTGTCCAGCCGCCCTCGACGCCACCCGCCAGCTGGTTGCGCAGGCGGATGTTCGCGAACGTGCCGCGCATCATGACTTCGTGGTTGCCGCGCCGCGAGCCGTAGGAATTGAAATCCCCTGGCTCCACGCCCTTCTCCACGAGGTACTTGGCGGCCGGGCTGTTGGACGCGATGCTCCCGGCCGGCGAGATGTGATCGGTCGTGACGGAGTCGCCGAGAACTGCAAGCACGCGCGCCCCACTGATCGGCTTGATGGGCTCGGGCGTCAACGTCATGTGCTCGAAGTAGGGCGGATTACGGACATAGGTGGAGTCCTCCGGCCAGTCGTAGATCTCGCCCTCGGGCACCGACAGCCCCTGCCAGTTACGGTCGCCGTCGAAGACGCTGTCGTAACTCCCCTGGAACATGCCGGAGTTCAGCGCGCTCATGATCGTGTCCTGGATTTCCCGCGAACTCGGCCAGATGTCCTTCAGGAAGACTGACTTGCCGTCGGCAGTTTCGCCGAGCGGCTCGTTGAGCAGATCCACGTCGAGATTCCCGGCGAGCGCATAGGCTACGACCAGTGGCGGCGAGGCCAGGAAATTCATCCGCACCTGCGGGTGAATGCGGCCCTCGAAGTTACGGTTGCCGGAGAGCACCGAGCAGCCGACGATGTCGTGGTCGGAAACTGCCGCCGCGATATCCTCCGGCAAGGGGCCGGAATTGCCGATGCAGGTCGTGCATCCGTAGCCGACGACATTGAAGCCCAGCGTCTCGAGATCGTCGAGCAGCTCGGCCTTCTTGAGGTACTCCGTCACGACGCGCGACCCGGGCGCCAGGCTGGTCTTGACCCACGGCTTGACCTTGAGCCCCCTGGCGGCCGCATTGCGGGCCAGGAGTCCGGCGGCCAGCATGACCGCAGGGTTGGACGTGTTGGTGCAGCTCGTGATCGCTGCAATTACGACCGCGCCGTCCCGCACCACGAATTCCTGGCCGTCGCGGCTCACGGTGGCGAGTCCGGGGGCGGAGGTGGAGGCGGGATTGCCGATGGACGCGTCGCCGCCTTCGCCCTCGAAGCGATCCTCCGCACAGTCCGTCTTGCCTTCGCGCTCGGCCTGGATCGGCTGCAGGTGCTTGAGGAAGGCCAGTTTCGAGTCCGTGAGCAGGATGCGATCCTGGGGCCGCCTGGGCCCCGCGATGCTCGGCTGAACATCCGCCAGGTCGAGCTCGAGCACGTCGCTGTACTCTGCCTCCGGCTGACCGTCCTCGCGCCACAGCCCCTGTGCCTTGGCGTACGCCTCGACCAGGGCAATGCGCTCTTCGCTACGTCCCGAAAGCCTGAGGTAGCGAACGGTCTCGGCATCGATCGGGAAAATCGCGCAGGTGCTGCCGAACTCGGGAGACATGTTGCCGAGCGTCGCGCGGTCGGCCAACGGAAGGTTCGACAGGCCGTCGCCGAAAAACTCGACGAACTTGCCGACGACGCCGCGCTTGCGCAACATTTCGGTGACCGTCAACACCAGGTCGGTGGCGGTCGCGCCTTCGGACAGCCTGCCCGTGAGGCGGAAACCGATAACCTGCGGAATCAGCATGGTCACCGCCTGCCCCAGCATCGCCGCCTCGGCCTCGATGCCGCCGACGCCCCAGCCGAGGACGCCCAGGCCGTTGATCATCGTGGTGTGGGAATCCGTCCCCACCAGCGTGTCGGGGTAGGCCAGCAGTTCGCCGTCCTTTTCGAGGTCGAACACCACGCGCGCGAGGTACTCGAGGTTGACCTGGTGGACGATGCCCGTGTTCGGCGGCACGACCTTGAAATTGTCGAAGGCGTCCTGGCCCCAGCGCAGGAAACTGTAGCGCTCCTTGTTGCGCCCGAATTCGATCTCGTTGTTCGTCTGCAATGAGTCCGCCGCGCCGAAGGAGTCCACCTGCACCGAATGGTCGATGACCAGTTCGGCGGGCGAAAGCGGGTTGATGGCGTCCGCGCGGCCGCCGAGCTTGACCATGGCATCGCGCATGGCGGCAAGATCGACGACGGCAGGCACGCCGGTGAAGTCCTGCAGGATGACGCGCGCCGGAGTGAATGCGATCTCGGTGTCGGGTTCGGCCTTCGGATTCCAGTCGAGGAGCGCCTCGATGTCCTTGCGCGTCACGTTGACGCCGTCCTCGTGGCGCAGGAGGTTCTCGAGCAGGATGCGCAGCGAGAAGGGCAGGCGGGCGACCCGCTTCCGGCCGAGGCTCGCCAGCGACCAGATGCGGTACTTCTTGCCGTTCACCTCGAGAGCCGAACGCGCGTCCACGGTGTCAGTCATGATGCCTCCAGGATGGAAAGATAGCAGCCGGCCCATGTGGGCCAGCATGGCGGGTCTGACTGACAATTATAGCGGAACCGTCTCAGGCAGATTCGCGCCGGCTCAAGGGCGCCGGCTGTCCGAGGACGACTCCCACTGCAGTGATCCGGGCACCGCCAAGGCAGATCTCGCCGTCATAGAACACGATGAACTGGCCCGGGGTCAGGGCCCGCTGGGGGCTGTCGAAGCGCACGCCGAGCCGGCCGTCCGCCAGGGCCTCCACACGACAGGGTTGATCCGGCTGCCGGTGGCGCGTGCGCGCGGTGCAGGCGAGCGGGAACTCAGGCGGCGCACCGCCGATCCAGTGCGGGCCGCTGGCCATGAGCGTCGCGTGGAACAGGCGCGGATGGTCGCGCCCCTGCACCACGATCAGCACGTTGCGGTGGCGGTCCTTGCCGGCGACGTACCAGGGCGAATCCCCGGCGCCCGCCACGCCCCCTACGCGCAGCCCCTGGCGTTGTCCGAGCGTATACCGGCTCAGGCCCTGGTGCCGTCCGAGACGGCGGCCTTCCGCGTCCTCGATCTCGCCGGGCTCGTCGTCCACGTAGCGTGCCAGGAACTCCGCGAAGGGGCGTTCCCCGATGAAACATATCCCCGTGCTGTCCTTGCGGTCGTGATTGGGCAGGCCGCCGGTCCTGGCGATCGCCCGCACCTCGCGCTTGAGCAACCCGCCGAGCGGAAACAGTGTCCGGCGCAGCGCGTCGCCGGCAACGGCATGCAGGAAATAGGTCTGATCCTTGCCGGCATCCGCCGCGCGCAACAGGCGGCCGTGCCCGTCGGTGCGCGCGTAGTGACCGGTTGCAATGCACTGTGCGCCGAGCCTCAGGGCATGCGCGAGGAACGTACCGAACTTGATTTCCCGGTTGCACAGCACGTCCGGGTTGGGTGTCAGCCCGGCCCGGTAACCCGCGAGGAAATCGGCGAACACGCGCTCCCGGTACGCGCGCGCGAAGTCCGCCCTGTGCAAGGGAATGCCGAGCAGTTCGCAGACGGCGCGGGCATCCTGGAAATCCTCCGCCGCCTGGCAGTAGCCTTGCTCGTCCTCGGCCCAGTTGCTCATGAACAGGCCGTGCACTTCGTGGCCGGCCTCCAGCAGGCGCAGGGCCGCGACCGACGAGTCGACGCCGCCCGACATGCCAACGATGATGGGCCCCGCTTTCATGACCCGGGCCTCAGATGTCCAGCTCGCGAATCTCGCCCGCGTTCTCGCTGACTTGCCACATCTGGTCGAACTGCGCGAGATAGATGCGCGCCATCCGCGGTTCCCGCGTATCGACGATGCCTTCCCAGCGATCGGAGCGGGCCCGGTAGATCAGCGCGCTGTCGTCGGCGATCAGGAACGCGTCGCTGCGATCCTGGAATGATTCCGGCAGATGACGAAATTCGATGAACGTAGACAGGCGCCTGCCGACGTAAAGAAACCGGTTGACGGTGTGCTGAATGCGGCCGGGGTCGCTGATGAGGACCCGGATGCGCGCGTGGCTGCGCGACAGGACGAGGCGCTTGACCGCCTCGAGGAATCGGGCCGAGTCGTAGACGCCATGCTCGAGATCGGGCGTGAATATGGCCAGCGAGCGGGCCGCAACGCTCGCGACATCCGTGACCGCCTCGGCAAACTCGTGTTTGCCGCTCAACACACGCCGCGTGCCGGTTGCCTCGGCCGACAAGCTGTCCTGCGTGCCGGTCGCGGAGAATTGCAGTCGCATCAGCCGATGGGGAATGCCTGCCTCGTCAAACTCGGGGCCCTCGGCGACGAAGCCGTGGCGCGCATAGAAGCCGACCACCGGTACCTGGCCGTGCAGGTAGACGGCGTTCAGGCCGCGACGTTGCGCCTCGTCAAGCAACAGCCTGAGGATAGCCGCGCCGACGCCGTGGCCCCGCCACTCGGCCAGCACCGCCATCCGGCCGATCTTGCCCGACGGGTGCAGGCGCCCGGTGCCGATGACGCCTCCGTCCGGATGCTCGGCCAGTGCGTGAGCACAATCGACATCGAGCCCGTCCCATTCCTCGTCCTCCGGCACGGACTGTTCTGCGACGAACACCGCGGTGCGTACCGTGCGCAGGGAGGCTTCGTCCCGGTGCCATTCGGCGAGGCGCACGTTGAAATCGACCTGTTCCATCGGATCTGCGGCTGCCCTGGTCAAAGGCCGCGTGCGAGGTCGGTGGCCAGGCCCGTGTACGTCGCCGGGGTCAGCTCCAGCAGGCGGTGCTCGATTTCGGCGGGGAGCCCGAGGCCCTTGATGAAGCGGCGCAATTCCTCGGCCGTCACGCGTTGGCCCCGGGTCAGCGACTTGAGCTGCTCGTACGGGTTCTCGAGCCCGTGGCGCCGCATCGCCGTCTGGATGGCTTCGCCGAGCACCTCCCAGTTGAGGTCGAGGTCCTGCGCCAGGCGCTGCGGGTCCGGCTCGATCCGCTCCAGGCCCTTCATGACCGACGCATAGGCAATCAGCGAATGGGCGAGGGCCACGCCGATGTTGCGCATCACGGTCGAGTCGGTCAGGTCCCTTTGCCAGCGGGATATCGGCAGCTTGGCGGCGAAATGTGACAACAAGGCATTGGCGATGCCGAGATTGCCCTCGGCGTTCTCGAAATCGATCGGGTTGACCTTGTGAGGCATGGTGGAAGAGCCCACTTCGCCCGCCACGAGACGCTGCCTGAAGTACCCGAGAGAGATATATGCCCAGAGGTCGCGGCAGAGATCGACGAGCGCCGTATTGAAACGGGCCAGCGCGTGGCAGTACTCGGCGATCCAGTCGTGGGGCTCGATCTGCGTCGAGTAGGGATTCCAGCCGAGGCCGAGCGATTCCACGAACGAGCGCGACAACCTGCGCCAGTCGACGTCCGGGTAGGCCACCACGTGGGCATTGTAATTACCGACCGCGCCGTTGATCTTGCCGAGAATCTCGACGCCGCCGAATCCCTGCTCGAGGCGCCGCAGGCGCCAGGCGAAATTCGCCAACTCCTTCCCGAGCGTGGTAGGTGTCGCCGCCTGGCCGTGGGTGCGCGACAACATGGGTACGGCTGCGTGCTCCTCCGCCAGGCCCGTGAGCCGACCCACCAGTTTTTTCTGCTCCGCCACGAGGATGTCGTTGCGTGCATCGCGCAGCATCAGGGCATAGGCGAGGTTGTTGATGTCCTCGGAGGTGCAGCCGAAGTGAATGAACTCGCGCAGCCGGCCGTCCGGATCGTCGGCAGCGAGTTGCTCCTTGAGAAAATATTCCACGGCTTTCACGTCGTGGTTTGTCTCGCCCTCGATGGCCTTGATGCGTGCTGCCTGCTCGAGCGTCAGCCCGGCGGCAAGTTCGGTGAGCACGGCCAGCGGCCCGCCCTCGACCGGATCCAGTTCGACGATCCCGGGCTCGTCCGCCAGCGCAATCAGCCAGCGCGCTTCGACGGCGACGCGGTAGCGAATCAGGCCGTACTCGCTGAACACGGGTCGCAACCGGGCGGTCCGGCCGGCGTAGCGACCGTCCACCGGCGAGACAGCCGTCAGGAGCGTTGTGTCCATTGGAAAAGCGCCGAAGATGTTAGGATTGCGGCATCATAATACCGCAACGCGTGCAGGCACCTGAACTGGCGGTTCAGGGCTGCAGGGCGCTCGCTTGGAACGGGAGAGAATGCATGGCGTCGCAGGATTTCCGCATTGAGAAAGACAGCATGGGCGAGCTGCAGGTACCCGCCGATGCATTGTGGGGCGCGCAGACCCAGCGTGCCGTCGAGAATTTCCCGATCAGCGGCCGCACGATGCCGGCCGAATTCGTCCGCGCCGTCGGCCTGATCAAGTGGGCCGCCGCCGGGGCCAACCATGACCTCGGCCTGCTCGAGCGCGACGTAGCGGATGCCATCCGCCAGGCGGCCGGCGACGTGGCCGAGGGCATGCACCTCGACCAGTTTCCGATCGACGTATTCCAGACCGGCTCGGGCACCAGCACCAACATGAACGCCAACGAGGTCATCGCGACCCTCGCCACGCGGCTCGCAAAGCGGACGGTGCACGCGAACGACCACGTCAACATGAGCCAGAGCAGCAATGACGTCATTCCGACCGCCATCCACGTCAGTGCAGCACTGGCGCTCGAGCAGACGCTCAACCCGGCGCTCGCGCACCTGGCCGGAACGATCGATACCAAGGCCGCGGCCTGTGACGCGATCGTCAAGACGGGGCGCACCCACCTGATGGACGCCATGCCCGTGCGCATGAGCCAGGAACTCGGCGCCTGGGCGACGCAGATTCGTCTTGGCATCGCGCGGCTCGAGGGAACGTTGCCGCGCCTGACTCGCCTGGCGCAAGGCGGTACCGCCGTGGGCACCGGGATCAACGCTCACCCGGAGTTCGGGCCCCGCTGCGCAGGGCATCTGGCCGGCCGCACCGGGATGGCCTTCCACGCCAGCGACGATTACTTCGAAAGCCTCAGTTGCCAGGACACTGCCGTCGAGCTCTCGGGCCAATTGAAGACGGTCGCCGTCAGCCTCATGAAGATCGCCAACGACCTGCGCTGGATGAACAGCGGCCCACTGGCAGGCCTCGGCGAGATTGCCCTGCCGGCGTTGCAGCCCGGTTCCAGCATCATGCCGGGCAAGGTCAATCCGGTGATCCCCGAGGCGGCCGCCATGGTGGCGGCGCAGGTGATCGGTAACGACGCGACCATTACGATCGCAGGGCAGTCGGGCAGCTTCCAGCTCAACGTGATGCTCCCCGTGATCGCGGACCGGCTGCTCGAGAGCATCCGCCTGCTGGCCGCCGCCGCGCGAGCACTTGCGGACCGCGCCATCAGCGGTTTTGCCGTCAATGAGGCGCATATGCGGGAGGCGCTGGACCGCAATCCGATCCTGGTCACCGCGCTGAATCCGGTGATCGGCTATGAACTCGGTGCCGCGACGGCCAAGAAGGCTTATGCGGAAGGGCGCCCGATCCGCGACGTGGCGCTCGAGATGACTAAGCTGTCGGCAGAGGAACTCGCGCGCCTGCTCGATCCGGCGGCCCTGACGGAGGGTGGCATCCGCAAGTGAAGGCCTTGATCGCCCGGCGCTTCGCCGGCACCCGGCCGGCCCCGCCCGGGGACTATCGCGTACCCGGGCTGCCGGGCGACCTGCCCGCGGCGCTCGAGCGATTCAGGCCAGGCAAGCTGGTGCCGGCGGCAGTGCTGTTGCCGGTCATCGAGCGACCGGGCGGCCTGACATTGCTGTTCACCGTGCGTGCGCCCGGGCTGCGTCATCATGCAGGGCAGGTGAGCTTCCCCGGCGGCAGCCTCGAGCCCTCCGACGCAGGTCCGCGAGCCGCTGCCCTGCGTGAGTCGGCCGAGGAGGTCGGCCTGGCGCCGGAGCTGGTTGAAGTGGCGGGCTACCTGCCGAACTACCTGACGATCACCGGCTACTCGGTGACGCCGGTCATCGGGCTCGTGCGAGCGGAGTTTCGTGCCGCGCCCGATGCGAAGGAGGTCAGCGAAGCCTTCGAGGTGCCGCTCGAGATCGTGCTTGCGCGGGAGAATATGCAGCTGCGTTATCAGCAGTACCTCGGGGTGACGCTGCCGTACTTCGAGATGCCGTGGGGTCCGCACCGCATCTGGGGCGCCACGGCGGCAATGCTGGTCAACTTTCGCGACATGTTGCTGGAGGAGCCACGATGACCGGAATGGAAGCGGTGCTCGAGGTCATGGCGCGCCTGCGTGATCCGCGGCATGGCTGTCCGTGGGACGTGGCGCAGACCTTTGCCACGATCGCGCCATACACGATCGAGGAGGCCTTCGAGGTCGCCGACGCGATAGAGCGCGGCGACATGCCGTCCCTGCGCGAGGAACTCGGTGACCTGTTGTTCCAGGTCGTATTCCACGCGCGCCTCGCGGAGGAGCAGGGCGATTTCGACTTCGCCGCCGTGGCGCACGGCCTGGCGGAGAAAATGCGTCGCCGCCATCCGCACGTTTTCGGTACGGTGGAGATCGCCGATGCGAACGCGCAGACGGCGGCGTGGGAGGCCCACAAGGCGCGCGAGCGGGCAGGGCGCAGCGAGGGCGTGCTCGATGGCGTGCCGGTGAGCCTGCCGGCACTGGCGCGGGCCCAGAAGCTCGGTCGCCGGGCGGCCCGGGTGGGCTTCGACTGGACGGACGCCGGCGCCGTGCTCGACAAGGTGACGGAGGAGAGCCGCGAGCTCGAGGCGGCGCTCGCGGCGCGTGAACGCGTCCCCGAAGAGGTACAGGAGGAACTCGGCGACCTGCTGTTCACGATCGCGAATCTCGCCCGCCACCTGGACGTGGATGCGGAGGGCGCGCTGCGCCAGGCGAGCCTTAAATTCGAGCAACGTTTCCGCGCCGTCGAGGCACGGCTCGCGGCCGCGGGGCGCACGCCGGAACAGGCGGCGCCCGACGAGTTGGAGCGACTCTGGAGCGAGGTCAAGGAGGCGGGCGCTGGGCGTTGAGGCAGGAGAGCGGCGCGCCATTGGGCGCATCGAGTTTCCGCCGGAACTGCCGGTCTCGGCCGAGCGCGAGCGGATCGCTGCCGCCATCCTCGCCCATCCCGTGGTCGTCGTGTGCGGCGCCACCGGCTCGGGCAAGACGACCCAGCTGCCGAAGATCTGCCTGGAGCTGGGTCTGGGGCAGCGGGGCCTGATCGGCCACACCCAGCCGCGCAGGATCGCGGCGCGTGCGGTGGCGGCGCGCATCACAGCCGAACTGGGGCCTGGAGGCGACGCGCTGGTCGGCTGGAAAGTACGCTTCTCGGATCGGACCGGGCCGGACTGCCGCGTCAAGCTGATGACGGACGGCATCCTTCTCGCGGAGCTGCGCAGCGATCCCCTGCTGAGGCGCTACGACGCGCTGATCATCGATGAGGCGCACGAGCGCAGCCTGAACATCGATTTTCTGCTTGGTTACCTGAAGCGGCTGCTGCCGCGGCGGCCGGATCTCAAGGTCGTGATCACGTCCGCGACAATCGAGCCGCGACGCTTCGCGGAGTACTTCGGCGGCGCGCCGGTGATCGAGGTCGGCGGGACCATGCACCCGGTCGAGGTACGCTACCGTCCGCCCGCAAACCCGGAAGATGGGCGGATCGCCGACGGCGTGCTGGTCGCGGTCGACGAACTGACGGGGCCGGGCATGCCCCGCGACGGCGACATCCTCGTGTTCCTTCCCGGGGAGCGGGAGATCCGCGAAACGGCCGAGGCGCTGCGCAAGCACCATCCGCCCGGGATCGAGGTGCTACCGCTCTACGGGCGCATGTCGCATGCGGAGCAGGACCGGGTGTTCCGTCGCGAAGGCCGCCGCCGCGTGGTGCTGGCGACCAATGTGGCCGAGACTTCGCTGACCGTTCCCGGCGTTCGCTACGTCATCGACTCCGGGCTCGCCCGGATCAGCCGCTACAGTTATCGCTCGAAGATCCAGCGCCTCCAGGTGGAGGCGATCTCCCGGGCAAGCGCCTGGCAGCGTCGCGGCCGCTGCGGCCGCGAGGCGGCGGGTATATGTATCCGCCTGTACGAGGAGAGCGATCACGACGCCCGGCCGGAGTACACGGACCCAGAGATTCGGCGCACGAACCTCGCGAGCGTGATCCTGCAGATGGAGACGCTCGGCCTCGGCGCCATCGACGAGTTTGCCTTCCTCGATCCCCCGGACGGCAGGTTCGTCAACGACGGGTATCGCCTGCTGCGCGAGCTCGGCGCGGTGGACGAGGACCACAAGGTCACGGACGTCGGTCGCAGGCTCGCGCGCCTGCCGGTGGATCCGCGCGTGGCGCGGATGCTGCTGGCGGCGGGGCAGTCCGGCTGCCTGCGTGAAGTGCTCGTCATCGCGGCGGGGCTGTCGATCCGCGATCCGCGTGAACGTCCGGCCGACGCGGCCGGCAGCGCCGACGAACGCCACGCGGCATTCCGGGATCCGCGCTCGGATTTCCTGACGCTGTGCAGGCTCTGGGATACGTGGCAGGACCAACGCAAGCACGCTTCGGGAAGTGCCCAGAGGCGCTGGTGCCGGGACAACTACCTGTCTTTCCTGCGGCTCCGGGAGTGGCAGGACGTGCATCGCCAGCTCGTAAGTATCGCGCACGAAATGGGCCTGCGGGAAAGCGGGACCCTCGCCGATTACGCGGCCTTGCATCGATCGATCCTGGCGGGGTTGCTGTCGCACATCGGCCGGCTCGACGAACAGGGCGAGTACCGGGGACCGCGCAACGTGCGCTTCCGACTGTTTCCCGACTCCACACTCGCGGCGCGGCCGCCCCGCTGGGTAGTGGCGGCGGAACTGGTCGAGACCGGCCGGGTGTGGGGCCGGACGGCGGCGGCGGTCGAGCCCGGCTGGATCGAGTCGGCCGGCGCACACCTCGTGCGGCGCAGCTGGTCGGATCCGCATTGGCAGCCGGCGCGTGGCTTCGTGGCCGCGCGTGAGCAGGTGAGCCTGTATGGCCTGGTGCTGGCCGCCGACAGGCGCGTCGATTACGCGCGGGTGGATCCGGCGGGTGCACGGCAGATTTTTCTGCGTGATGCGCTGGCGAGTGGAGAGATTCGCACGCGGGGCGACTTTCTGGAGGCGAACCGGCAGCTCGTCAACGAAGTGCAGGCCCTGGAGGCGAAACTCCGGCGGCGCGAGCTGTTCGCCGGCGAGGACGCCGTCGCCGCCTTCTATGCTGCGCGGGTCCCGCCGGAGGTCAGCTCCGCGGCGGCGTTCGAGCGCTGGCGCCGCAAGGCGGAGAAGGCGGAGCCGGGCATCCTGCGGATGTCGCCGGAGGATCTCCTCACGGGCGCGCCATTGCCGGGGAAGGACGACTATCCCGACAGGCTGGCCATCGGCGGGAATCTCCTTCCCCTGCGGTACCGCTTCGACCCCGGCGCGGACGACGACGGGGCGACGATCGGGGTGCCGCGGCACCTGTTGCCGTTGCTCGATGAACAGCTGCTCGACTGGCTCGTGCCCGGCTGGCTCGAGGAGAAAATCGTGGCGATGTTGCGCGCCTTGCCGAAGGTTGCGCGGCGCAGGATCGTCCCGGTGCCGGACCATGCACGCGCCTGCCTGGCCTTGTTGCGGCCCGGGCATGGGCACGTGCGTGCGGCGCTCGCCGAGGCACTGCGCCGGACCGCAGGACTCGAAGTCGAGCCGGAAACGTGGGCCAGGCTCGAGCTGGAGCCATGGCTGCGATTCCGCGTCGAACTGCTTGGGGACGATGGCCGGCCATTGGCGGCCTCGCGGGATCTCCCGAGCCTCAAGCAGGAATTTTCCGCGGGTGACAGGCCGATTGCGGGTAGCGCCTCCATCGAGTGGCGCGGCGAGGGTTTTCGTGCCTGGCAGTTCGGCCCGGTGCCGGAGCGTGTCGAGCTGCGCCAGGGTGGCGTGCGCCAGGTTCTTTTTCCGGCCGTGCAGGACGATGGCGCGTCCGTGTCGTGCCGGCTGTTCCCGACGCCCGAGGCCGCCGTCCGCGCGGGCCATCTCGGCCTACTGCGGCTGTTCATGCTGGCCCTGCCGCAACAGCAGCGCGCGTTGCTGCAGCACGCGCGTGCCGCCCGCGCGCTCGTGCTGCGCGGTCGAGGCCTGGCGGCCGGCAGCGACCTGGCCGAGGATGCCGTCGCGGCGGCATTTGCGGCGGTGTTCCTGCCGGGCGACGCGGAGCCGCCTCGTGACGAGGCCGACTTCAGAGCGCGTCTCGACGCGGGGCGCGCCCGCATAGTGCCGGAGGCCGAGAATTTCATCGCGTCGGTCGCCACGCTCCTGGAATTACGCGACGACTGCAGCCGGCGGCTGGCGCAGGGGCTCACCGGTCCGGGCGCGCCAAGCGCGGAGAGCGACCTCCGGGCGCAGCTGTCCGCACTCGTTTACCCTGGATTCCTTAGCCGGACACCTGTGCAGCGCCTCGCGGCCATGCCGCGCTACCTGCGCGGGATGCTGCAACGAATGGAACGCCTCGCCCTCGCCAAGGGCGAGGCGCGCCAGGCGCTCGATCTCGCACCGCATCGCCAACGGCTCGACTCAGGCGGGCAAGAAACCTGGTCGAGCGCCGCCGCAGCCACCGCCTTCGAGGATTATCGCTGGATGGTCGAAGAGTATCGCGTGCAACTGTTCGCCCAGCAGCTGCGCGCAGGTGGGAAAGTCTCGCATGCGCGACTGGAGGCACAGTGGCAGAAGGTCCGTGAACTGCAGGCCGGCATGCGCGGCCGGAATTGACGCGCTTGCGCCTTGCCAACCACAATCCGCCGATGAGTTCTCACGGCCGCCACTGATGCGCATCGGCCTCGTCGTCGACGCCGCCTGCGACCTGCCCGACGTCCATCTCGAGACGCACGGCATACGCATCCTGCCGTCGATCCTGCAGTTCGAGGGCAAGAGCTGGCTCGATGAGCGTGCGCCCGAGCAAACCGTGACGTTCTACCGCCGCTACATCGCGGATCGCGCAGTGGATGCCCGCTCAGGCGCCTGCAGCGCCGCGGAGATCAGGGAAATATTCCTGCGTGAACTGGTGCTCGACTATGAACGCGTCCTGGTCATCAGCGCCTGCGCGGAATACAGCGATATGTTTCAGCGGGCCACCGAGGCCTCGTACGCGATTTTGCAGGACTACCGGGAGCGACGCGAGGAGGGCGAGCGCGAAGGCAGTTTCGCACTGCGCGTGCTCGACAGCCGCACGATCTGCGCCGGCGAGGCGGTGGTCGTCTGTCGCGCCTTGCAGCTGCTGAGCGAAGGCCGCCTCGGCTTCGAAAAGGTTCGCCGCGCCTTGCGGGACGAGGCACCACGGGTCACCTGCCTGCTCGTGCCGGGCGATCCGTGGTACCTGCGCTGTCGTGGGCTGGACGGCCACGGGAAGGGCCTGGGCCGGACGGACTATGCATTGTCGCGCATCTCTGACCTGCTGCCGGTACTCGAGCTCGTCGGGGGGCGACGGCGCGTCCTCGCGCGGCGGCGGGGTTTCCACGCGGCCTGCAGCGCCGCCCTGGCGCGTGCCGGCGACGCTGTCGAACAGGGCCTCGCCACACCGACGCTGGTATTGAGCTTCGGCGGCGACCCGCGAGTCGTCCGCGAGATGCCCGCCTACCAGGAACTGGAGGGCCGGGCCGCGGCGGCGCGCATCGACATGCATTTTTCCGTCATGAGCGCCACGATGGGCGTCAGGGTCGGCCCGGGAGCATTTTCCGCAGCCTGGCTCGGCGGCGGCTGAATTCCGTCAGTCCCCGTCCTTGTCACCCGTTCCGGCGGGTGGCCGGGCGGTACCCGCGCGCCCGAGCAGGGGCGCGATCAGGTCGAGCGGCAGCGGGAAGACGATCGTGTTGGTCTTCTCGTTCGCGATGTGACCGAGTGTCTGCAGGTAGCGCAGCTGCATGGCCTGAGGCTGTTTCGCCAGCTGCTCGGCCGCCTCGACGAGCCGCGCCGAGGCCTGCATTTCACCCTCGGCATGGATGACCTTGGCGCGCCTCGAGCGCTCTGCCTCGGCCTGCTGCGCGATCGCGCGGATCATGCTCTCGTCGATGTCGACATGCTTGATCTCGACATTCGTGACCTTGATGCCCCAGTTGTCGGTGTGCTCGTCGAGGATCTTCTGGATATCGGTGTTGAGCTTGTCGCGCTCCGACAGCATCTCGTCCAATTCATGCTTGCCCAGCACCGACCGCAGGGTCGTCTGCGCCAGCTGGCTGGTTGCCTCGTAGACGTTCTCCACCTGGATGATGGCCCGCTCCGGATCCACGATGCGGAAGTAGACGACCGCGTTGACCTTGACCGAGACGTTGTCCTGCGAAATGACGTCCTGCGAAGGCACGTCCATGACGACGATGCGCAGGTCGGTCTTCACCATCTGCTGGATGACGGGGATCACCAGGATGAGGCCGGGGCCCTTGACCTTGTAAAAGCGCCCGAGCTGGAAAATCACGCCGCGCTCGTATTCCTTGAGGATCTTGATCGCACTGAGCAGCACGAGCACAATCCCGGCCAGCAGCAGTGTTCCGAAATAGCCAAACATGTCAGTTCTCCCTGGGTTCGTACGGCTCGACGGTCAGGACCAGTCCCTTCATGCCGGTGACCCGCAGTGTCTGTCCTGCGCCCACCGGCACGCCCGATTCCGCATTCCACAATTCGCCGTGCGTCCTGACCTGGCCGCGGCCGTGGAAGTCGGTCACGGCGCTGGCCATCGCGCCGATCATGTCCTCGCGGCCGCTGACGACCGGCTGGCGCCGGGCCCGCAATGCTACCCAGACGATGGCCATGACCGCGGTGCCGCCGACGGCCGCAATCGATCCGATCAGCAAGGTCGGAATGCCGAAGCCGGGCACATCGGTGTCCATGAGGATGATGGAGCCGACGACGAAGGCGACGATCCCGCCGATGCCGAGCACGCCGAAGCTGGGCATGAACACTTCGCCGATCATCAGCAGGATGCCGAGGACGATCAGGGCGAGACCCGCGTAGTTCACGGGCAGCACCTGGAAAGCATACAAGGCCAGCAACAGGCAGATCGCTCCGACCACGCCGGGCAGAATCGCGCCCGGGTTATAGCCTTCGAACATCAGGCCGTAAATGCCCGCCAGCAGCAGCATGTAGGCTACGGTCGGACTGGTGATGACGGCCAGCAGCTCCGTCCGCCAGTCCGGCGCGACACGGTCGACAGTCAATTCCTCCGAGCGGATGACGACGTCGCCGGCCTCAGTGGATACGCTGCGCCCGTCGATCTCGCGCAGCAGCTGCCCCATGTCGGACGCGATCAGGTCGGCCACCTGGGTCTCGACCGCCCGCTCCGCGGTGAGGCTGGCCGATTCGCGCACCGCGCGCTCCGCCCAGTCCGCGTTGCGGCCGCGTCGTTCCGCGAGCCCGCGGATGTAGGCCACGGCGTCCTCGATGGCCTTGGCCTCGGGACCGCCGCGCTGTGGTGCCGGTTCGTCGTCGTCATCCGCCTGTTTTCCGCCCGCGCCATCTTCGGCCGGGGAGGCGGGTTGCCCGCCACCGACCGGGACAGGCGTGGCCGCGCCGAGGTTGGTGGCGGGGGCCATGGCTGCGACATGGCTCGCGTAGAGGATGTAGGTGCCCGCGCTCGCCGCCCGCGACCCGCTCGGCGCAACCCAGGTCACCACGGGGACGGGCGAATTGAGTATCGCCTTGATGATCTCCCGCATGGCGCTGTCGAGGCCGCCGGGCGTGTCCATCTGGATGATCACGAGCTCCGCACGCTCATCGGCGGCCCTCTCGATGCCGCGCACGATGTAATTGCTTGTCGCCGGGCCGATGGCGCCGTTGATCTCGAGCAGCAACGCGCGGCCCGATCGCTCGCCGGCAGGGTCGTCGTCGCCGCCCGGCCCCTGGGCCTGGCCGATCGCCGCCAGGGCGAACAGGCATGCCGCGAAGAGGAGCAACGGCCGCAAGGTTGCCATGAGCTCATGGTATCTTCACGATCGTGGCGACGCCAGTCTGCGCCCCCGCGACGCGCGGATCGAGCGCGGCCCACCTTGTTTGCGAATCAAGAGGATAGCGATGCGGATCGTATTCCTGACCACGGGCGGGACCATCGACAAAGTCTATTTTGACGCCATGAGCCGCTTCGAAGTGGGCGACACCGTAGTCGGCAAGATTCTCAGGGAGGGCGGGGTAACCTTCGAATTCGAGGTCATACCCCTGATGCGCAAGGACAGCCTGGAAATGGATGGTGCGGATCGTGAGGCGATCCGGGCGGCCGTGGCGGCCCGTGCGGAATCCCGAGTGGTCGTCACGCATGGCACCGACACGATGGTGGACACGGCGCGCGCACTGGCCGGCATCGCGGGAAAGACCATCGTGCTGACCGGCGCGTTGAGCCCGGCCCGGTTCCAGGCGTCTGATGCCGTGTTCAACATCGGCATGGCGGTGGCCGCCGCCCAGACCTGCCCGCCGGGCGTCTGGATCGCGATGAGCGGGCAGGTCTTCCCCTCCGAGGGCGTGCGCAAGAACCGCGGCCTGAACCGGTTTGAGCGAATCGAGCCGACCACGTGAGCCGCGCGCGACTGGAGGTCGAGTCCCGCAGAGTGGTCGCTCGATTTGTATTGCGACTGCAGCTTGCCTCGGTCAATAGGTTGCGCTAGGGTCAAAGTATCTTTGTAATAACGTCGAATTCCATGATCAGCGGCTCGAATCGGAGGCGCAGCAAAAAGCTCGCCGCGAATCCGCCATGGATGTGAACAGGCGTGAGTCGAAGAACAACTTCATCTTGCTGGATGGGGGAGGAGATATGCGGTATTGGCTTACGGTGCTTGGCTGCTTGTTGGCGTTGAGCGCGCCGGAATTCGTTGCGGCCGACGAACTCGCGAAGATGGCGCAGCAGGAACTCGTTGCGCTGGGCTACGACCCGGGTAACAGCGATGGCGAGGTCACGCCCCAGACCGTGATGGCCATTTCCAAGTTCCAGGCCGAGCATGATATGGAGGTCACCGGTGAGGTGTCCCCGCAGCTGGTAGGCGCACTTCGCGCCGCTGCCAAGAAACAACACCAGGCCCCCGGTGGACAGGCGGCAGCAACTAATGCTGTATCCCCTGCGGCCCAGCAAGCGGATTTGCGTGCAAGGCAGCAGGCGTGCCTGCAAGAAAAGATGGCAGCGTCACAAGAAGCGCAAAAAAAGAAGCGGGGCTTCGGCAGTCTGCTGCGAGCCGCAACCCGGACCGCAGGTCGATTCGCGGGCGTCGATACGGCCCGCCAAATCTCGGAAACGACCCGTGATGTTTACGACATCAACGCCACCGCCGACGACCTTTCGTCGGCGGCGCGGGACTTGGGCCTGAGCGATGCGGAGATGGAAGAGTGCCGCAACCCGCCGTAGCGGCGCTGATCCGGCTGGCGGCGTGACTGCTACTTGGGTAACAAGGCGTCAAGCCTCCAGACGCGGCCGTTAATCTTCGCGACAAGACAGGGGAGTGCCTCATGAAGGATCACAAGCGCCTTTTTGGTGGACGTCTCGGGAGCGTCCCGTCATCGTCGTTGCGCCGGAGCGTCATCGCCGCGCTACTGGTCCCCCTCAGCACTGTGCCGTTGGCCGTCCATGCAGCCCCGGACGATGTCGTGCTGCTGTGGGGAACGACGACGGAGGGGCCGGAGATGGTCAGCGCGTTTTCGCAATTCGAGGGGGGGCTCATCAACGAGCGCATGACTGCCGAGAGGGCCTGTCAAAAGGTGCAGCAGTTTGTGTTCTGGAACGTAGCCGGGCCCGTCTCGGATGCGTTAAACGCATTGGGTGTTGGCCAACCCACGGGTGATTTTGATATTCCAGGTTGCCCGCACGGGGACGAAATTTCCAGGAATACGTGGCTCATCTATACGAGCTGCGCCATGATTATGGGCAACGGCACGCAATATTTGCGCTGGACCGTTCCGCCCTTAACGTCGGAACCAGAGATGGTGGCGATCGATTTCAGTACCGGCGAGGGCGTGCGTGTGCCGCTCGAAACCAGGCTGCAGCAGTTGGAGGACGCGCTGCAGCCGATGGAAGACGCGTCGCAAGGCGCGATTGTTCCGATGGGCGAGCTGACGCAATTCTCCATTTCGGGCTCCCAGGCAACAGAACGCAAGACTTTGAACGTCTCGGAAGACGGCCGCGGATTCAATGCCCGCGAATTCACGTCGCACTCTTACGAGTACAGCTACACGGCCAAGATCGGGACGGTCGCGGGGTTCGATTTCATGGCGAACCTGGGAACCATCAAGAGCGAGGGACAGGCGTGGATCGTTCCCGATGCGCCGGGCGCCGATGTCTTCAGCCTCTTCTACGACAATTTCAGGAACTATGTCTCGCCGTCTGCGGGCACGAACTCACTCATGGCGGGCGCGTTGCTCCAGATGGCGGGGATCGCCAGCCGCGGCATCCCTGTCCAGACTACCCACAAGAGCTCAATGAGCATGGGCGCGATGAGCGTGCTTTCATCGGGTGTCGCCGGGGCCGATGCGACCTCGACGGCCAGCATTGACCGCATCATGGTTTTGCCTGGCAAGGCAGCGGGCGTCTGCGGGCCGGCGAGGATTCCCGAGGGGGTCGAGATAACCGACCTGGACGAGGCGATGGCGGCGGCGCAAGGGGCCGGGGCCGGGGCCGGGCCAAACTCGCCCGAATTCCAGGAGGCCATGAGGCAGGCGTCCGAGGCGATGGAGCAAATGACGCCCGAGCAGCGCCAGATGATGGAACAGCTCGGCATGGGCGGCATGATGCCGGGCGCGCCGGCGGCGAGTTCAGCAGGCGCGGCGCCAGGCGGCGGGTCGTCGCGCGGCGCGGCGCCAGGTGGCGGCTCGTCAGGCGACGCGATGCCTTCGCGAGCAGAACTGCATTCGGACGACATGGCGCAAATGGTGCAGAAGCACCTGCAGGCGCTGGGTTACGACCCGGGCAACGCCGATGGGGACGTGACGACCGATACGATCATCGCGATCTCCGAGTTCCAGGCAGACCAGGGACTCAAGGTCACAGGCGAGGTCAGCCCGCAACTGGCGGGCGTGCTGTCCGCGGAGGTCGACAAGCGGCGCTAGGGAATTCGACGCCCAACGGCCTGCGGCCGATCAGCCCTCCAGGTCGAACTTGATCCCCTGCGCCAGCGGAAGTTCGTGGCCGAAATTGATGGTATTGGTCTGGCGCCGCATGTAGGCCTTCCAGGAGTCGGAGCCGGCCTCCCGGCCGCCACCGGTGTCTTTCTCGCCGCCGAACGCGCCGCCGATCTCCGCGCCGGAGGTGCCGATGTTGACGTTGGCGATGCCGCAGTCGCTGCCAGTGGCCGACAGGAAGCGCTCCGCCGCCTGCAGGTCGTCGGTGAAGATTGCCGACGACAATCCCTGGCGCACACCGTTATGCAGCGCGATCGCTTCTTCGAAGTAGTGGTAGGGAATCAGGTACAGGATCGGCGCGAAGGTTTCTTCCTGTACTAGATCCCACTCGTTGCTGGCCTTGACGATGGTCGGCTGGACGAAGTTGCCCGGCCGGTCGATGACGTGCCCGCCCGTGAGCACTCTCCCGCCGCGGGCAATGAGCTTCTCGATGGCGGCCTCGTAGCGCAGCACCGCGTCTCCATCGATCAGCGGCCCCATCAGTGTCTGTGGATCGAGCGGGTCGCCGACCTTGACCTGCCGGTAGGCGTACATCAGGCGGTGCGCCAATTCATCGAACAGCTTCTCGTGGACCAGTACGCGGCGCGTAGTCGTGCAGCGCTGGCCCGCCGTACCGACCGCGCCGAACACGATCGCCGGCACGGCGAGGTCCAGGTTGGCCTTTTCATCGACGATGATCGCGTTGTTGCCGCCGAGCTCGAGCAGTGACCTGCCAAGCCGTACCGCGACGCGCTCCCCGACCTTGCGCCCGACGGCCGTCGAGCCGGTGAACGACACGAGGTCGACCCGCTCGTCGTCCACGAAGGCCTCGGCCAAGGCGACGTCGGCCTCGATGAACAAGTGAAAGATCGGCGGGAATCCCTGGCCCTCGAGGGCCTCATTGCAGATCCTCTGCACGGCGATGGCGCACAGTGGCGTCTTCGGCGACGGTTTCCAAATGCAGACATTGCCGCAAATCGCGGCAATGAAGGCATTCCAGCTCCAGACGGCCACAGGAAAATTGAAGGCGCTGATGATCCCCACGACGCCGAGCGGATGCCATTGCTCGTACATCCGGTGCCCGGGGCGCTCGGAATGCATGGTGCGCCCGTAGAGCATGCGCGACTGGCCGACGGCAAAATCGGCGATATCGATCATTTCCTGGACTTCGCCATCGCCCTCGGCCTTGATTTTGCCCATCTCGAGGCTGACCAGGCTGCCGAGCGCATCCTTGTGACGACGCAGCGCGTCCGCGCACAGGCGCACGGCCTCGCCGCGGTGCGGCGCGGGCATTGAACGCCACTGGAAAAAGGCTTCGCGTGCGATGCGGATGATCGTCTCGTACTCGTCCTCGGACGCGGTGCGGACCGTCGCGATGTGCTGGCCGGAGGCGGGGTTCACGGACTCGAGCGGCGGCCCGTCACCGCCAAGCTCGCGTCCGCCGGCCCATGCGCCGGAATTTTCGTCACCGAGCCCGAGGCCTGCCAGTATCTCCTGCATCTCATTCCCCCTTTGCACGTTGGTGCCCGACTTCGCCGGTCGAGATCAGCTGCGC
Source organism: Gammaproteobacteria bacterium (assembly GCA_035514535.1). Taxonomy (GTDB): domain Bacteria; phylum Pseudomonadota; class Gammaproteobacteria; order Steroidobacterales; family XN24; genus XN24. The sequence goes on along the minus strand of DATKAZ010000067.1, from coordinate 115,292 downwards.
CGATACGGCATTGGTGCCGCCGTGCGCGTAGAACCCGCCAAAGCGGTTGTCGAGCACATCGCCGAGACGAAAGCTTTCCTGCGTAACGTAGCCGCGATACGAGTTCGGATCACGAAGGACCAGGTCCGCGACGGCGCACACGCCCGCTGCGGTAGTGACCTGGATCGCCGACCAGAGCCGCCCCGCGACGATCTGCGGGTAGACCTTGTTGACGTAGTTCTCCTCGCGCAGCTCGCCGTCCTGCAGGCCGACGACCGAGACATAGACGATCACCACGTCCTGCAGCGTGCGCGGCACCGCGGTTTCGAGGATGCGCTTGAGCGTATCCCGGTCGTGATTCAGCTTCAGCCCGTTCATCAGCAGGCGCATCTGCCCGCAGTGCCCGGGGTAGCGCATGGTCTTGTAGTTCATTTCGTGCACGCGGCCGCGCCACGAGTCGGCCATCGAACCGAGGCCGCCCGACGTATTGAAGGCCTCGTAGAGCGTGCCGTCGATCTCGATTTCCTCAAGCCCCTCGAGTGGCAGGACCTTGATGACATGGCCGTCCTCCACGCTCTGGCACATATTGCCGTACTCGTTGATCAGCCCGTCGGTCGACCACGTGAGGGAATACTTGAGGACGTTGTTCGGGTGCTGGGGCAGGGCGCCGACGCGCAGCTTGACCGTGTGCACTTCGTCGAAATGTCCCGCCAGCTCGTTGGCCGCGATGCTCACGAAACCGGGTGCAAGGCCGCATTGCGGCGCAAAGGCCGTGGCGGCGCCCTCCGCCAGCTCGCGCACCTGCTCGGTTACCGCCACGTCCTCGGTGAGATCGAAGTAGTGCATGCCGCGCGCCCTGGCGACCTGAGCCACGGGCACATTGCAGAAGTAGGGCAGGCCGGAAATGACGGCATTGGCCGGATGCGCGTCGAGATGGGCGGCAAGGGCGCGCGCATCCGTCGCGTCAAGGCCGAAGGCGTGCACGTTTTCCAGGCCATGGGCCCGGGCGACGGCTTCGGCCGTGGCGCCGTCGAGGTCGGCCAAATCGACGTCGTAATCGCCGGACTCGCCGAGCAAGCCGGAGATCAGGGCGCCGATCTTGCCGGCCCCGAGAACAAGTACTCGATGCATATGGAGGCTCCCTAGGCTGGGACCGGGGCGTGGCCGGTTCCGCATGTACGGCGAGCCCGGTCTCCAGTGGAGCGGGCTCGCGGCTATCCGGACAGTATCGCGGCTCGCCGCGCGGGGCGCCAGCGGGGCCCGGTTGCCGCGGCGCTTTTGCACTGCGGCATTGCGCGGTACGATTGGCGCATGACCGCACGACCCTCACATCTCGACTGGCACCCCGCCAGCTGGCAGGCCAAAGTCGCCGGACAGCAGCCCCTGTACCCGGACGCCGACGCCGTCGCGGCCGTGGTCGCGTGCCTCAGCCGCCTTCCCCCGCTGGTCGTATCGTGGGAAGTGGAGGCCTTGCAGCAGCAGATTGCGCGCGCCCAGCGCGGCGAGGCCTTCCTCCTCCAGGGCGGAGACTGCGCGGAAAATTTCGAGGACTGCAACTCGGACCAGATCGCCCGCAAGCTGAAAATCCTGCTGCAGGTCAGCGTCGTGTTGCTCCACAGCCTGAAGAAGCCCGTCATCAGGGTCGGGCGCATGGCGGGGCAATACGCCAAGCCGCGGTCCGCGGACAAGGAGACGCGCGACGGCGAGACCCTGCCCAGCTACCGCGGCGACCTGGTGAACCGCAACGGCTTCACGCTCAAGGACCGGACGCCGGATCCGGAGCTCATGCTGGTCGGCTATCAGCGGGCGGCACTGACCCTGAATTTCGTGCGCGCCCTCGCGGAAGGCGGGTTCGCAGACCTGCACCACCCCGAGTACTGGGACATCGGCTTCGCGCAATCGACGCCGTTCGAGAAGGCCTACAAGCGCATCGTCCGGAGCATCACCGATTCCATGGATTTCTTCGAGTTCATCTCGGGCCAGCCCGTGCACCGCACGCGACGCATCGATTTTTTTGCGTCCCACGAGGGACTGCACCTGCCCTACGAGCAGGCCCAGACGCGGTTCATCGAGCGGCGCGGACGCTGGTACAACCTGTCGACGCATTACCCCTGGATCGGGATGCGTACGGCGCAGGTCGACGGCGCGCACGTGGAGTATTTCCGCGGCATCGCCAACCCGATCGCGGTCAAGGTCGGTACCGGGATGAGCATCGACTGGCTGCAGGCGTTGATCGAGACGCTCAATCCGGACAACGAGCCGGGCCGATTGACCCTGATTCACCGTTTCGGCTCGACGAACATCGCCACGCACCTGCCGCCGATGGTCGAGGCCGTCCGGTCGAGCGGCGCGACCGTCCTGTGGGTCTGTGACCCGATGCACGGCAATACCGAGACGACGAGCAGCGGCATCAAGACGCGCAGTTTCGACAAGATCCTTGCCGAAGTGGAACAGGCCTTCCGGATCCACGAGGAACTCGGCAGCTACCTCGGTGGCGTACACTTCGAACTCACCGGCGACGACGTCACCGAATGCATCGGTGGCGCCCGCGGCCTGACCGAGAGCGATCTGGCGCGTGCCTACCTTTCTCAGGTGGACCCGCGACTGAACTACGAACAGGCGCTCGAACTCGCGATGCGGATCGCGGAGCTTCGCGGCCGCTGAGCAGCTCGGCCGGGACCATCACGTCGCGCCACGCGCCGGGACGATATTCTCTGGCATCATGGGGCCTCGGATCGTCGGCAACTGACTGGAGGCACTCATTGGACAAGCATGATCGCCGGGGCGGGAACGCCATGACCCGCAGTGCACGCAAGGCACGACATGGCGGCCTGCTTGCCCTCGCATTCACCGTGTCGGCCCTGCAATGCGGCTTCGTCGCGGCCGCCCCACCGGGCCCGATCAGTGATGCTGCCCTGCATCGCCACATCTCCGTGCTCGCGTCGGATGAATTCGAAGGCCGGTGGCCGGGGTCGGCCGGCGAAAAGCTGACGCTCGACTATCTGCAGAGGGCTTTCACCGCTGCCGGGGCGGTGGCGGGCAGCGAGGCGGGCTTCCTGCAGCCGGTGCCGCTGGTCTCCTGGACCCTCGAGACGGATCCCGCGTTCAGCGTGCGCGGCAACGACTTTGCCGCCGACCTGGAGTACCGGGAAGAAATGGTGTTGTGGACACGGCGCCTGACCGACGACGTTTCAGTGGCCGACAGCCCCGTCGTGTTCGCCGGCTACGGCATCGTGGCCCCCGAATATGACTGGAACGACTACGCCGGGCTCGATGTACGCGGCAAGACCGTGGTCGTCCTGGTCAACGACCCCGGCTTCGCCACCGGCGACCCCGCGCTGTTTACCGGCAGGGCGATGACCTACTACGGGCGTTGGACATACAAGTTCGAGGAAGCGGCCCGGCAAGGCGCGGCGGCGATCATCGTCGTGCACGAAACGGAACCGGCGAGCTATGGCTGGGCCGTCGTCGCGCAGGGTGCGGGCGAGCGTTTCGGACTGCGCGGCGCCGACGGAAACATGTCTCGCTGCGCCGCGGAAGGCTGGATCACGGCGGCGACGGCGCGGCGGCTGTTCGCCGCCGCGGGGGAAAACTTCGATGCGCTCAAGGCCGCGGCGCTGCGCCCCGGCTTCGAGCCCCGCCTGCTGGGCGACCTGCGCGCAAACTTGCGCGTGCGCAGCGTGATCAGTGAATCGGTCTCGCACAACGTCGTGGCGCTCGTGCCGGGTGCGCAGCGCCCCGATGAGTACGTCGTGTTTACGGCCCATTGGGACCACCTCGGCCGGGAAGGCGACGAGATTTTCAACGGGGCCGTCGACAACGCCTCGGGCACGGCCGGCCTGTTGCTGCTTGCGGAGGCGTATGCGCAGCTCGATCCGCCCCCGGAACGCAGCGTGCTGTTCGTCGCGGTCACTGCGGAGGAGCAGGGGCTGCTCGGCTCCGCCTACTACGCCGCGCACCCGGTGGTGCCGCTCGAGCAGACGGTGGCGGTGGTCAACGTCGATGTCCTGAATTACATGGGGCCGACGCGCGACATCGCGGTTGTCGGTTACGGTGCTTCCGAACTCGACGAGTTCGTCGACCAGGCCGCCGCGGCGCACGGCCGGCAGGTGAAGCCGGACCAGCGGCCCGAGGCGGGTGTCTACTATCGCTCGGATCACTTCAATTTCGCCAAGCGGGGCGTGCCCGCGCTATATCCGAACATGGGCCGTGACCTGGTCGAAGGCGGTCGGGAGCGTGGGCTCGAACTCGCCGGAAACTACAACTCGGAGCGCTATCACCAGGCGACCGACGAGTATTCCCCGGACCACGATTGGCGTGGCGGTGCCGCGGACCTCAAACTTTATTTCGATATCGGCCTGGCGATCGCCAACTCGAGCGCCTGGCCCAACTGGGTTGATGGAAACGAATTCAGGGCACTGCGGGACGCCCAGCGGGCAGGGCGCTGATCCGCCGCCCGGGAACCGGGTGCCGATTCAAATGTCCGACTTCCTGAATGCCGGGCCCTGCCTGACTGGAGAACGTCGCGTGCCGCGCAACATCCTGCTGCTCATATCGCTGCTGGTGCTGTCCGGCCCCGCGGCCGCCGCTGTCCGGTTTGCGGACTGGTCCGGTGAGAATCTTGATGCCCTGGTGGCGGAAGCCGCCGCAGCCGACCGGCTCATCATGGTGGTGATCACGCAACCGGACTGGTGTCCGGGCTGCATTGCGCTGGATCGTGACCTCCTCAGGAACGCCGCCGCCGCTGAAATCTCGACCCTGACGGACGACTGGCTGGTGCTGGAGATGCTGGGCTACGACGAGCCGGACGCGGGCATCATCGCGGCACAGGGCCTGGGCTTCCTCGGCACGCCAACCACGCTGCTGCTCGACCCGCGCCCGGGCGACCGGCGCCTGGGCGATGCCCGGCAGGTCACGGCCATTGTCGGCTACTCGGACGACTACCTGCAGCGGCTGGCGGGCGCCGCCGCCGGACATGACGCGATCGCCGAGGCGCAGGCCCGGCTGCGCGAGCGGAACGACATCGAATCGATGCAGGGCCTGGCGATCGCCTTCCTGGCTGCGGGCGACGCGGAAGCGGCGCGACGTGTCTACCGGTCACTGTTGCTGCGGCCGGAACTCTCGGCGGAGGAGCGCCGGGCGATCGCACTGGAGGCCATCGTAGGCCCGACCCAGCGAGTGGAGAAGGACCATCGCCGCACGCTCGCCGAGCTCGTGACGTGGGCGGAAGACTTTCCCGAGGGTCGGGAGGATTCGAGCTACGCGTACGCTCGCACCTGGTCCCTGCTGTCGCTGCGAGAGCACGAAGCTGCCCTGGAGATGATTCGCGAGACCTACCTCGACAGCGATGATCCCGGTACGACGGCCGACTACCTTTATCTCGCCTTCCGGGCACCATCGGACATCCTGCTTGAAGAGGCTGAGAAGCGGGCCCGCGATGCGGTCACGGAGTTTCCCGAGCAGGCCGCGCGCTTCCACGCGGCACACGGGCGCATCCTGCGCCGGCTTGGGCGCACCGCAGAGGCCGAGCAGTCATTTGCCCGCGCCGTCGCCCTCGCCGCGGCAGACGATCCGAGCCGCGGGACCTATGTCGGCCAGCTCGAGTTCGTGCGCAACCAGCTCGCAGCCGGCTCGAACTGAGCCCGGATCGTGTGGTGACGCCGGCCGGCACCACGACGGCCGCACGCCGCGTTTTTTGCATTGGCGGTCCTCGCGCACTAATATGACGCAGTGCAGAAAACCACTGTCCCTGGCCGGCAGCCGGGTGGCAGCGGAGGCGAATTTGCATATCGCCCGGTGCTGCGCAAGACCTGGCCCGGCAAGTGAAGGCAAGCCATGACCCGCACCCCCACGGACGCTGACTACGATATTCGAGGGCCCATTCGCGAAGGGTACGAGGCCGTGCTTTCGCCCGACGCGATGGGCTTCGTCGCCGCGCTGGCAAGGCGCTTCGCCCCCCAGGTCGAGGACCTCTTGCGGCGTCGCGAGACGCGCCAGGCGGAGATCGATGCCGGCAAGATGCCGGATTTCCTGCCAGAGACGGCGGCCATCCGGGCCGACGACTGGCGCGTGGGCGAAATTCCCGCGGACCTGCTGGACCGGCGCGTGGAAATTACCGGGCCGGTCGATCGCAAAATGATCATCAACGCGCTGAATTCCGGTGCGAAGGTCTTCATGGCCGACTTCGAGGACTCGATGACGCCGACCTGGGACAACCTCGTGCTCGGCCAGATCGCGCTGCGGGATGCCGTGGCCCGCACCATCAGCTTCACTTCTCCCGAGGGCAAGCGATATCGGCTCAATGAAGATGTCGCAACCCTGATCGTGCGGCCGCGCGGCTGGCACCTGGACGAGAAGCACGTAGAGGTCGGCGGCCGGAAAGTCCCCGGCGGGCTGTTCGACTTCGGGCTTTACCTGTTCCACAACGCGGCCGGGACGCGTGCCATAAGCTCAGGGCCGTATTTCTATCTGCCGAAACTGGAGAGCCACCTCGAGGCAAGACTCTGGGCGGACGTGTTTCGTTTCGCGGAGGACACACTCGGCCTGGAGCGGGGCACCATCAAGTGCACCGTGCTGATCGAGACGATCCTGGCAGCGTTCGAGATCGACGAGATCCTGTACGAGCTCAGGGAACATATCGTCGGGCTGAATTGCGGTCGCTGGGACTACATCTTCAGTTTCATCAAGAAATTCCAGGCCTTCCCGGAGTTCACCCTCCCGGATCGCCAGCAAGTCACGATGACCACGCATTTCCTGCGCTCCTATTCGCAACTGGTCATCCGTACCTGCCACAGGCGCGGGGCGCTGGCGATCGGCGGGATGGCGGCGCAGATCCCGATCAAGGGCGATGCCGAAGCCAACGAGGCCGCGCTCGGCAAGGTCCGGGAGGACAAGGAACGCGAGGCGGGCGACGGGCACGATGGCACCTGGGTGGCGCATCCCGGCCTCGTGCAAGTGGCAATGGACATTTTCGACCAGCACATGCCGGGTCCGAACCAGCTTGAGCGCCTGCGCGAGGACGTCGAGGTGAGCGCGGCGGACCTTTTGCAGGTGCCCGCGGGCGAGATCACCGAGGACGGCCTGAGGAGCAACATCTCCGTCGGCATCCAGTACATGGCGGCCTGGCTGAGCGGCAACGGCTGCGTGCCGCTGTACAACCTGATGGAGGATGCGGCGACCGCGGAGATCGCGCGTGCGCAGATCTGGCAGTGGATTCGCCACCCGCAGGGCGTCCTGGCGGATGGGCGCAAGGTCACCTACGTTCTTTACGAGCAGTTTCGTGACGAAGAACTGGCGAAGATCAGGAACGAGGCAGGGGAAGACGCCTTCGCGTCGGGCAACTACCGCGAAGCGGCCGGGCTTCTCGACCGGATCACCGGCGAGCAGCATTGCATGGACTTCCTGACGCTGGTGGCCTACGAGGCCATCGACTGAAGGGGCTCAGGGCAAATCACTTACAGAGGAACGCGCGATGACACGCCTGTCGGCAGAACAGATCGAGAAGGACTGGAAGGACAACCCCCGCTGGAAGGGCGTCTCGCGCTCCTATACCGCGGAGGAAGTAGTCCGGCTTCGCGGCACGGTGGACATCGAGTATTCGCTCGCGCGGCAAGGTGCGGAGAAGCTCTGGCGTTACCTGGGAGAGAAGCCGTACGTCAATGCGCTGGGTGCGCTCACGGGCAACCAGGCCATGCAGCAGGTCAAGGCCGGACTGAACGCGATCTACCTTTCCGGCTGGCAGGTCGCCGGCGACGCCAACCTCGGCGGCGAGATGTATCCGGACCAGTCGCTCTATCCCGCGAACTCCGTACCCGCGGTAGTGCGCCGGATCAACCGGACCTTGCTGCGGGCCGACCAGATCCATCACGCGGAGGGCAACGATAGCATCGACTGGATGCAGCCGATCGTGGCGGATGCGGAGGCCGGGTTCGGGGGCGTGCTCAACGCTTTCGAGCTGATGAAGGACATGATCGATGCCGGTGCCGCGGGCGTGCACTTCGAAGACCAGTTGTCTTCGGCGAAGAAGTGCGGCCACATGGGTGGCAAGGTCCTCGTGCCGACCGGGGAGGCCGTCAGCAAGCTGGCCGCCGCGCGGCTCGCCGCCGACGTTTGCGGCGTGCCGACGCTCGTCGTGGCCCGTACCGATGCCGATGCCGCCAACCTGCTGACCTCCGATGTCGACGAGCGCGACGCGCCGTTCATCACCGGTGAGCGGACCGCCGAGGGGTTCTTCCACGTCAAGGCCGGGCTGGAACAGGCGATCGCCCGCGGCCTTGCGTATGCGGCGCTGGCGGACCTGGTGTGGTGCGAGACGTCGGTGCCGGACCTCGGGCAGGCCAAGGCCTTCGCGGAGGCGATCCACAAGCAGTTCCCCGGCAAGTTGCTGGCCTACAATTGCTCGCCGTCGTTCAACTGGAAGCGTCACCTCGACGATGCCACGATCGCCAGGTTTCAGCGCGAACTGGGCGCGATGGGCTACAAGTTCCTGTTCATCACGCTGGCCGGTTTCCATGCCCTCAACTACAGCATGTTCACGCTCGCGAAGGCCTACCGCAAGGCGCAGATGTCCGCGTACGTGGAATTGCAGGAGGCGGAGTTTGCGAGCGAAAAGGACGGCTACACGGCGACCAAGCACCAGCGGGAGGTGGGCGCGGGCTACTTCGATGCAGTGACACAGGTCGTCACGGCCGGGCAGTCGTCGATTACGGCACTGAGCGGGTCTACCGAGGAGGACCAGTTCGAGCAGGCCGGCTGAATCGGCCAGGGTAGAGTTCCGCAGCGGAAGATTATTGATGCACTATGAACACATCCGGCTCCCGGACGGCGGCGAGCCGGTCACCGCGAACCCCGACTTCACGCTGAACGTTCCCCACCGGCCGATCATCCCGTTCATCGAGGGCGACGGCATCGGCGTAGACGTCATGCCGGCGGCCCGCGAGGTGGTCGACGCCGCGGTGCGGCACGCTTACGGGGACGACCGGGCCATCGCGTGGATGGAGGTCTATGCCGGGCAGAAGGCGACCGGGCTTTATGGCAGCAGCCAGTTCCTGCCCGAGGAAACACTCGATGCGCTGGAACGGCACGTGGTATCCATCAAGGGACCGCTCGCCACGCCTATCGGTGGCGGCTTCCGTTCACTGAATGTCTCGATTCGCCAGCGCCTCGACCTCTATGCCTGCGTCCGGCCGATTCGCCATTTTCCCGGCGTCCGGACGCCGATGAAAGAGTCCGAGCTGGTGGCGATGACGGTGTTCCGCGAGAACACCGAGGACATTTACGCGGGAATCGAGTGGCCCGCGGGCTCGCCCGAGGCGCAGAAACTGATGAAGTTCCTGCAGGACGAGCTCAACGTCCACGCGGTCCGGTTCCCGTCGAGTTCCGGCCTCGGGATCAAGCCGGTCTCGAAGGAGGGCTCGCAGCGCCTCATCCGCAAGGCCATCAACTATGCCGTCGATGAAAACCGCCGCTCCGTGACGCTGGTCCACAAGGGCAACATCATGAAGTACACGGAAGGCGCGTTCCGCAACTGGGGCTACCAGCTCGCGCGCGACGAATTTGGCGCAAAGGAGATCGGTGACGGACCGTGGCTTGCATTCAGCAATCCTCGCACGGGGCGCGAGATCGTCATCAAGGATGTCATCGCGGACAACTTCCTGCAGCAGATCCTTCTCAACCCCGAGGACTACGACGTCATCGCGACGCTCAACTTGAACGGCGACTACATTTCCGACGCGCTCGCAGCCCAGGTAGGCGGGATCGGGATCGCGCCGGGCGCCAATATCGGCGATGCGGTGGCCGTGTTCGAGGCGACGCACGGCACGGCCCCCGGATTCGCCGGCAAGGACCGCGTCAATCCGGGCTCGCTCATCCTGTCGGCGGAAATGCTGCTCAGGTACCTGGGCTGGCGCGAGGCCGCTGACCATATCCTGCACGGTGTCGCCAGGACGATCGCCGCGCGCGAGCTGACCTTTGACCTGGCGCGGCTGCGCGAGGCGATCCGCAAGCCGAAAGCGGGGGAATCTAAGGAGACCGTGGAGGAGGAGCTGCAGCGCCTGGTCCCGGGGGCGAAGCTGGTCGGGACGCGGGGATTCGCTGCAGCAGTCATCCGGCATATGCATGAATAGTTCGGTGATTCATGCAATTACAAGATATTTCTGAAGTAGATTGTCGGTAAACTCATCGCGCCAGGAAGGATATCCGCAGGCCTGGTTCGACCCCGGTTGCCGGCGGTGCCCGCGCCTCGCCGGTTTTCTGGACGAAGTCCGTGCGGCGCACCCGGACTATTACGCCGGCCCGGTGCCGCCGTTCGGGCCGCTGGACGCGCCGCTTTTGATCGTCGGCCTGGCCCCGGGGATGCACGGTGCGAACCGGACCGGCCGGCCGTTCACCGGCGACCACGCGGGCATCCTGCTTTACGAGAGCCTGCATGCCCTCGGCCTCGCCAGCCGGCCGGCGTCCGTCGCCAGGAGCGACGGGCTCGAGTTGCTGGGCTGCCGCATTACCAATGCCGTGAAGTGCCTTCCGCCGGGCAACAAGCCCCGGCCTGACGAGGTCCGCAACTGCCGCGGCTGGCTCGCGGCGGAGCTCGCCGGCGGGCGCCCGCAGGTCGTGCTCGCACTCGGCCGGATCGCTCATGACGGCGTCCTCGGCGCGCTCGGCCGGCGGCGCGCCGCGTACCCGTTCGCGCACGGCGCCGAACATCGGCTGGACGGAGAGTTGCTCCTGATCGATTCTTATCACTGCAGCCGCTACAACACGCAGACAAGGCGCCTGAGCCGGGAGATGTTCATGGAAGTGCTCGCCAGGGCGGCGCGCCGTGCCGGCGTGGGGTCCCAGCCGTGAGCAAACCGACCGGACAAACCGCCACCAGCGTCCCCGGGGACGGCGATGCGTTCGATCCGCGGCCCGTGCTGCGCCGCCTCGGCCATCGCCCCGGCGTGTACCGCATGCTCGGGGCGAGCGGCGAAATACTCTATGTCGGCAAGGCACGCGACCTGAAGAAGCGTGTCTCGAGTTACTTTCGCGCCGCGCCGCAACCCGGCAAGACGGGTTTCCTCGTCAGCCAGGTGCGAGACATCGAGGTCACGGTGACACGCACCGAGGCGGAGGCGCTGGTCCTAGAGAACGGCCTGATCAAGGCGCACAAGCCGCGCTTCAATGTGCTGCTGAAAGACGATAAGAGTTTCCCCTACATCCGGCTCGATACTTCGCACGCCTTTCCGCGCCTCTCGTTCTATCGCGGCAGTAAGCGCGTGGCGGGGCGCCTGTTCGGGCCGTATCCGAACGTCCCGGCAGTCCGCGCCACGCTGCGGGACCTGCAACGCTTGTTCCGCATCCGGCCCTGCGAGGACAGCTACTTCGCTCACCGCAGCCGGCCGTGCCTCCAGTACCAGATCGAGCGCTGCTCGGCGCCCTGCGTGGGGCTGATTTCCGAGCAGGATTATGCGCAGGACCTGGATCACGCGATCCGGTTTCTCGAGGGGCGCAGTAACGAAATCAAGGCCGAGCTGGTACGCAGGATGGAAGGGGCAGCGGCGAAACTCGCGTTCGAGGAAGCGGCCCGTTACCGCGACCAGGTGGCGCGCCTCGCGGCCATCCAGGAAGCCGCCGTCGGCGGCGAGGCGGGAGCGCTCGAGGCAGATGCATTGGCAGTCATCGAGCAGGGCGGGTTGCACTGCGTTGCCGGGATGTTCATTCGCGGCGGTCGGATTATCGGCAGCCGCAGCTGGTTCCTGCGCGCGGCGCCGGGCACCGAGCCCGCAGAAGTGCTCGGCGCTTTCGTGGCCCAGCATTACCTGGGCGGCAGTCCGCCCGCGGAGATCCTCACCAGCCTGCCGCTCGAAGACGAGGAGTTGTTGTCCAGGACGCTGTCGGAACAGGCGGCGCGCCAGGTCGCCGTACGGCACCGCGTGCGAGCTGCGCGAGCGCGCTGGCTGGACATGGCGGGCGAGAATGCCCGCCACGCGCTCGAACTCAGGCTCGCGGGGACGGCCGGCTTCACCGCCCAGCTCGCGGCGCTGGGTGAGGCGCTCGGGCTGGAGGGCCCGCCGGCCCGCATCGAGTGCTTCGACGTGAGCCATACGGCGGGCGAATCGACGGTGGCCGCGTGTGTCGTATTCGCCGCAGAAGGACCCCTGAAATCCGACTATCGCCGCTTCAATATCGCGGGCGTCGCGGCCGGGGACGACTATGCGGCGCTGCGCCAGGCGCTGATGCGACGCTACAGCCGGCTGAAGCGCGGCGAGGCGCCGCTGCCCGATCTGCTGCTGGTCGACGGCGGTGCGGGGCAGCTCGCCGAGGCGCAATCCGTGCTCAACGAGTTGCAACTCGACGGTGTCGAGTTGGCGGCAGTCGCGAAAGGGCCCACGCGCCGCCCCGGCCTCGAGCGGCTGTTCTTGGCCGGCCAATCGGAGCCGCTTATACTGCCCCGCGACTCGGGGGCGCTGCACCTCGTGCAGCAGATTCGCGACGAGGCGCACCGGTTTGCCATCGCCGGACATCGCCAGCGGCGGGCCAAGGTTCGGCGGGTCAGTGCCCTCGAGGGCATCGCGGGGCTCGGACCGAAGCGACGGCGGCAGCTGCTGAGCGACCTCGGCGGCATGCAGGGCGTTGCGGCGGCCGGGGTCGAGGACCTTGCCAAGGTGCAGGGCATCAGCCGCGACCTGGCAAGGCGCATCTACGACTCACTTCATCCGGCGGACTGATGACATGCCAGCAAGGCTGAACCTGCCGAATACGCTGACCTGGATCCGGATCATCCTGATCCCGCTGATCGTGCTCGTGTTCTACCTGCCATACGCGTGGTCGGGGCCGGCGACCGCAATCATTTTTTCGCTGGCCGGGATCACGGACTGGCTGGACGGTTATTTTGCCCGCAAGCTGGACCAGGCCTCGGCATTCGGTGCATTTCTCGATCCGGTGGCGGACAAGCTGATGATCTCCACTGTCCTCGTGCTGCTGGTATCCAGGCACCCGGGGTTCGTGGTCGCCTTGCCGGCCGCGATCATCATCGGCCGGGAGATTGCCGTCTCGGCGTTGAGGGAGTGGATGTCGGAGCTGGGTGGGCGCCAGCATGTCGCAGTGTCAGGCATCGGCAAGTACAAGACCACTGCGCAGATCACGGCGCTGATCATGATGCTCTGGGGGCAGAAACTCTGGTTCATTCCGATGTACGAGATCGGCTATGCCTTCCTGCTCGCGGCGGCGTTGCTCACGCTGTGGTCGATGTGGAAGTACCTCGCCGCGGCATGGCCGCATCTGCGGGGCTACTGAGGAAGCGGGCCGGACCCGGCGGGGCAAAGCTTGACAGCCTGCGGGCAGGGCTTAGAATTGCGCGTCCTGACGCGGGAATAGCTCAGTTGGTAGAGCACAACCTTGCCAAGGTTGGGGTCGCGAGTTCGAGTCTCGTTTCCCGCTCCAGATTTCTTTTTTAATCAGAAAGATACGCAGTTACCGGATTTTTCGTCAGGACATTCTCAGGAAACATTTCCTGACGGGTCTTCTGGCGATTGAGCTGGTACGCGGGCCGGTTCTCCCTGACGCCGGCCTCGTTTCCGAGCAAAGGCTTTGGCGGCGTATTCCGGAAGCACCTGTGCTGGATGCTCCATCCGCCCACCAGCCACGTCATCGAAACGCAGATTCACGAAATCGATGCGTCGCAGGGCCAGGTGGACCGCCAGCGTCATCAGCCAGCATAGCCATTGCGGTGCGACGGCGTGAATCGCATGGAACTGCCTGCGCGTGATTCGCTGGCAGCGCTTGTGGGGGAGGGGATCGACGAACAGGTCATCCATCGGACTCCAGCGACTGGCATTCCTGCTCGCGGCCGCGCACCACCCGCCGGCCAGCCAGGGTGCCGCGGGTCTCCGTCACGACGGTGCATTGGCCCTCGGGGGTGGCACCGGTGTGATAGTAGATAACGACCCAGTCACCGGTCCTGCCGAGCTCGTGGGCCAGTCGGGTGTTTGAGAACAATGCCGTAAACTCCCACTCCCCGCGGCGGGTGTGGAGCACCGGCAGCCACGCTTCGCCGGTCGGGTTGAAGCGCTTGGGGGCGATTCGCCGCAGGCGTCCGGCCGCGGCCTTTTCCCGGTATTCGCGGTCGACGCTCAGCAGCAGCTCGACCGGCGGCCGCTCGCGTCGGGCGGCAATCCGCCGCAGCCGGGGGCGGCCGAGGCGCTCGGCCAGCAGCCCACGAATCAGCTCGGCCCGACGCCGGCCGATTCCGGGGACGCGCTCGAGTCGTCCGTCATGGGCCGCCACCTCGAGGGCCTCGAGGCTCTCCGCCTCGAGCCGTTCATGGAGCCGGGCCGCCAGTTCCGGCCCGACGCCGGGCAGAGTCTGGAAAAGCTTTTCCGGTTCCAACTCGCCGCGCAGCCGCTCGAGCTGGGACCACCGGCCGGTGGTCAGCATTTCCGCCACCGCTCCGGCGATCGAGGGACCGATGCCCGGCAAGGCCATCAGCCCCTCCCGGCCATCCTTCGCAAGGATCTTGTCTACCGGGCGATCGAGAGCGGCCAGTATGTCAGCGGCGCGACGGTAGGCCATGGTGCGAAAGCCGTCGGCTTCCTGGTGTGCGAGGAGGTCGGCGTACTCGCGGAGGCTCGCCGCGACCGCTTCGTTGGTGTTTTGATCCCCTTCCGCGCGTCGGCGGGGATCCGGCGCGGCGCGGTCGGCGGACCTTCTCTTCAAGGGGGCGCGCGGTACCTTGCTGTCCATGGGTCATCTCCGCAGCAACGTTTCGGGTCTCGTACAGCCTAGCCGTGCCGCGGCGGAAACGTGAAGACCCAAGACAACCGCCGGAGTGCAGGTCCCTCACCAGCTCAGCCCGAGCGTGCCGTCTCCCGTCAGCGACACCGCGGCGCCCAGTGACCGGCACTGCCGGTCGAGGCAAGTGGACAGCCAGGTGGCCTGCTCGGCCGAGGCCCTCTGGAGGCGAAATCGCCGGAGCTGGAACGGCACGGCCTCAAAACCCTGCAGCGTGTGCTCCGCATCGTCCAGGTCGAGAAAATAGGCCAGCACGAGATCGCCGCGGAAGGCCTCGTACCCCCCGATGCCCTCGTAATCATTGATGAAGTCGCCGCAGCCGTACATGATCGGCCGGCCGCGATGGACCTCGACGGCCCTGGGGTGGTGCGAGGAATGGCCGTGCAGGACGTGCACGCCCGCATCTGCCACCAGGGCGTGAGCGAACTGCCGCCACACGATGGGAATGTCGTAACCCCAGTTCGACCCCCAGTGGAGGGAGACCACGACCAGGTCGCCGGGCTGTACCCAGCGTGCGACGTCCCCGGCGATGCGGTCCACGGATCGCTCGTCGATATCGGGCAGGAAATTGACGCCCGGGCGCCCCGGGCTGGCGGCCCAGTGGGCAGGCACGCCGCTCGAGGGCAGCCCGAAAGCGAACACCAGGGTGCGCGTTCCGGTCCCGGCGTCGAGCACTGCCGGTGCCGCCGCTTCAGTCGCATCCCTGCCGGCGCCGGCCGTCGCGATGCCGGCTTCATCCAGCACGGCCAGTGTATCGACAATGCCGGTCGGGCCCCAGTCGGCCAAGTGATTGTTTGCCAACACGCAGCAGTCGATCCCGGCGGCCGTGATGCAGCCGACGTTGCCGGGGTGCATGCGGTAGTTGATACCCTTCGGCTCAGGGGTGCCCGCGGCAGTGATGCTGGTTTCGAGATTGACGATGCGGAGCTGTGGCGCGCGGCGGTCGAGTTCAGCCAGGGCATCCCCCCAGACGTAGCCAAAGGGCACAGGCTTCGCGATGGCGCCCGATCTTCGTTCGGCCAGGTCGACATAGTGGAGTGCGGAATGGACCCAGGACTCATGGAGTGCGGGGTCGCCCGGGCGGGGAAGAACCTGATCGATTCCTCGCCCAGTCATGACATCGCCGCACAGAAACAGTCTCATGGAGTGTAATCGTTGCCAGGTCAGTCCGCCTCGCGCTCCATCACGCAGCGGCCGTCGGCTTTTGACTGTGCGAGCGACGTGCAAGCAAACGGCCATGTCGAGCTGCAAGGAAGTGCTGCTCCCAAACTTTCTGTTCGCGCAGCTCGACGGCCGACATTGCCCGCGCGATGCGGCACCAGCTGTCCTGGATGGAGGACTCGGCGCGTGAAGGATCGCTGACGAAGCGATATCTCGTATTCCAGATATGCCGGGAGACCTCCGTAATGAACGGAGGCCTTACCCTCGGCAGCACCAGGGACATTCGCTACACGTGGTGGGCCGATACCGCCTGCATGAGTTCGGCCGTAACATCGCGTGGCATGGCGTCCGTGACGTCACCGACACTCAGCATCCCGACGAGCTGGTCGTTCTTGTTGAGAACAGGCATCCGACGGACATGCCTGGTTTCCATCATCTGCAGGGCATCGTCGATTTCGGTGCTGTCGTGGCAGGACGTCACACCGCTAGTCATGACATCGCTGGCTGTCAGCTTGCGCAGATCCCTGCCACTGGCGACCGCACGCAGCGTGATGTCACGGTCGGTGACAATGCCGATGAGCCGTCCGTCCCGGCGGACGGGAACGGCGCCGATGTCCTCGTCCAGCATCTTCTTGGCAATCAACTCCACCGGCGTGTCGGCCGCAACGCATTCGACTCCCTTGTGCATGATTTCCTTGACTTTCATGACCGATCTCCTTCGGTTCGATGGCAGCTCCTCCAGTGCCGGCATATGCCGGTCGCCGAGGCGAAGCATTTCTAACGTTCGAAGATTGTCGGCCGGAGCCAGCCCGGGCCGGCACCTTCATCAATACAACAATGGTCTCGGCGGACCTGTCGCGGCTTGATCCAGGTCAACAAGCCTGGGACTTGACCTGGGTCAACGTCGCGCCGGATGTGCGGCTCAATATTTCAATCATCGGAAGCCCCTGCGCACAGTGGGGGATGCTGGTCGAGATGGGAGACTTTGATGACAAAGCAAGCAGCGAAAACGACGACGTTCCCGGCGCTGACCCGCGCCGAGGTGATTCGTGTCCTGGGTGATGTTGATGATGCGATCGTCGCCGCAATTCTGGAGACAGGCGCCACCTATGGCGAGCTCGAGGAGGCCCAGATCTGGGCGCTGGGTGATATCGCCGAGCTGGGCAAGGAAGGACATGAACTCAGTTCTGCCGCCGCGGCCGTCTACGACATCCTGATGAACGATCCCGCCTTCCTGGAAATGGAGCGTGAACGCTAGGCTTGGTAATTTGCACAGGCGCGGATGGGTGAAGGCCGCGAGCAATCCTGGAAGCATCCGGCCTCACTGGGAACACTTCGAACATGTTGCGGACATCGGTGTACGAGGTTACGGCGAGACCGCCGAAGAGGCATTCGCCAACGTCGCCATGGCGATGACGGCCGTGATCACGGAGCCGGAAGCGGTCAAGCGTGCGGATGCCGTCCAGGTTAAATGCGAGGCCGCGTGCATGGACGAATTGCTTTACGCCTGGCTTAATTCACTGGTCTTCGAGATGGCGACCCGCCACATGCTATTTTCCGACTTCGAAATCGAGATCGCTGACGGACGGCTCCAGGCCGTTGCCAGGGGAGAGAAAGTGGATCGGGCGCGGCACCAACCTGCCACCGAGATCAAGGGCGCCACCTACACCGAGCTCAACGTGCGGCGCGGATGTAATGGCGGCTGGGTGGCGCAGTGCGTCCTTGACGTTTAGGAGCCTCCCATGGACCCGTCGCAGTTTGAACGCCCTGCCCCCAACGAGTGGCGCATCCAGCCGCAAGCAGGAATGCACGTTCCCGGCGTCATCTTCGCCGACGAACTTCTGATCCGCGCGATGGACGACAAGGTACACGAGCAGGTCTGCAATGTCGCCAGGCTGCCCGGCATCGTAAAGGCATCATTCGCGATGCCCGATGCCCATTGGGGCTACGGATTCGCTATCGGTGGCGTGGCGGCCTTCGATGCCGACGAAGGCGGCGTGGTCTCCGCTGGTGGAGTCGGCTTCGATATTTCCTGTGGTGTGCGCGCCGTTCTGACGGGCCTCCCGCGCGCGCAGGTCGATGCGCGCAAGACCGAACTCGCCAACAGTCTCTTCGCTACGATCCCGGTCGGCATGGGGAGTACCGGTGGCATCCGACTGGATCCGGCACCGATGGACGACATGCTCGCGGGCGGGGCGCGGTGGGCGGTAGACCGAGGTTACGGCATCGGTGGCGATCTTGAGCGCATTGAGGAAGGCGGACGCATGGCAGGCGCACGGCCCGATTACGTGTCCGATAAGGCCAAGAAGCGGCAGCGCGACGAGATGGGCACCCTCGGCTCCGGCAACCATTACCTGGAGGTGCAGGAAATCGCCGAGATCTACGATGGCGACGCGGCTGCTTCGTTCGGTCTGAATCAAGGGGAATGTATCGTCGCCACACATTGTGGTTCGCGTGGCCTCGGCCACCAGGTAGGTACCGATTTCCTGCAAGAGATGGTGGCGAAGGCATCAGCCCACGGGCTGACGTTGCCCGATCGTGAGCTTGCATGCGCGCCCATTCAATCGGAACTTGGTCAGCGCTACCTCGGTGCGATGCGCGCGGCGATCAACTGTGCCCTGGCCAACCGGCAGATCATTACGCACCTCAGTCGGCAGGTCTTTGCGGAGATCTATCCGGATGCCTCCCTTAAGCTGCTGTTCGATGTGTCCCACAACACTTGCAAGGCGGAGTCGCACGTCGTCGACCACGAGCGGCGTGAGCTTTTCGTTCATCGCAAGGGAGCAACCAGGGCATTGGCGCCCGGCCACCTGGATCTGCCGGCGGACATCCGGGCGAGTGGCCAGCCGGTCCTGATCGGCGGCAGCATGGGCACGGCCTCATATGTCCTGGCCGGCTTGCCAACGAGTGAGGCACGGTCATTCAGCTCTGCCTGTCACGGCGCCGGGCGCAGCATGAGCCGTCACGCCGCCCTGAAGCACTGGCGGGGACGACAGCTGGTCGACGAATTGGCCTCGCGGGGGATTCTGGTCCGCAGTCCATCGCTCAGGGGGATTGCGGAGGAAGCACCGGGTGCCTACAAGGACGTCGACGCCGTCGTGATGTGCGCCGAGCGATCAGGGCTGGCAAAAAGGGTTGCCCGCCTGACCCCCGTCGTATGCATCAAAGGATAGCTCTGTTCAGACAGGGTTATGGTGACGCGTCCGCCAGCGGAGACCCTTACCGCTGTCCTGGATTGCCCCAGGGTTGCCGGGCCTACATCATCATTTCCGACGGTTGGCCGTGTGGCGGTCCTTCCTCCGGGATTTCCGTCATGGTGACTTCTGTAAGCAGCAATACACCTGCCACGGAGACGGCGTTCTCGAGCGCGATACGCACGACTTTCGTGGGATCAATGATGCCCGACGCTACCAGGTCGACATACTCATTGCGTGCCGCGTCATATCCCCAGCTGGCCTGGCTTTTAAGCATCTCGGCGACCACCACGCCGCCATCGACCGCAGAGTTCTCCGCGATCTGTCGCGCCGGTGCCTCAAGCGCTCGCCGCAGAATCCGCACGCCGGTTCGCTCGTCTCCCTCGCAGGCATCCTCCTCGTGGGCAAGGGCCTGGATGCAGCGAAGCAACGCCAGCCCGCCACCGGGGACAATTCCTTCCGCGACGGCCGCCTTGGTTGCACTGATGGCATCGTCAAGTGCCTCCTTCTTCGACTTCAGCTCCGCCTCCGAAGGGGCTCCCACGCGGATGACGGCAACGCCACCAGACAGTTTGGCCAGTCGCTCCTGCAGTTTCTCGCGGTCGTAGTCGCTGGTCGCCTTATCGATTTCCAGGCGCAACTGTTCGATGCGTCCCTTGATGGCCTCCTTCTGGCCCCGCCCACCGATGATCGTGGTGCCTTCCTTATCGGCCACGACCCGCTCGGCGCGACCGAGCTGCTCCAGGGAAATGCTGTCCAGCGCCAGGCCGACGTCTGCCGACACGACCACTCCGCCTGTAAGCACAGCGATATCCTGGAGCATGGCCTTGCGGCGGTCGCCGAACCCGGGTGCCTTGGCAGCGCAACTTTTCAACGTGCCTCGCAGATGGTTGACAACCAGAGTCGCCAGGGCCTCGCCCTCGACATCCTCTGCGATCACGAGGATCGGCCGCGTCACCTTGGCAACTTGCTCAAGCAAAGGCAGGAGATCCTTCAAGGCGCTCAGCTTACGGTCGAGAAGCAAAATAGCGGGGTCTTCCAGCACCGCTTCCATCTTTTGCGGATCGCTGATGAAATATGGCGAGAGGAAGCCCCGATCGAAGCGCATGCCCTCGACGACCTCGAGCGTGGTCTCAGTGGTCTTGGCTTCCTCGACTGTGATGACGCCTTCGTCCCCGACCTTGTCCATGGCCTGGGCCACGAGGTCGCCGATCGCCTTGTCGTTGTGCGCCGCCACGGTGGCGACCTGGGCCTTCTCGCGACTGGTGGCGACCGGGCGGGAGAGTGAATGCAACGCCTTGATCGCAGCCAGTGTAGCGCGCTCGAAGCCGCGCCTCAGGTCGATCGCGCTGGCGCCGGCGGCGATGTTGCGGATGCCGTCTGCAAGCAA
This sequence comes from Gammaproteobacteria bacterium, assembly GCA_035514535.1. Taxonomy (GTDB): domain Bacteria; phylum Pseudomonadota; class Gammaproteobacteria; order Steroidobacterales; family XN24; genus XN24. The sequence goes on along the minus strand of DATKAZ010000067.1, from coordinate 94,802 downwards.
TGCGTGGGCCAGGATCGTCGAGGTGCTGGTACCGTCCCCAACGACTTCGCCAGTTTTTTCGGCGGCTTGGCGCAGCATCTGTGCGCCGAGATTCTCTTCAGCGTCGACGAGGTCGAATTCCTTGGCAATGGTGACACCGTCGTTGCAGACGATCGGGCCGCCCCAAGGTTTCTGGATCAGGACGGATTTCGACTTCGGGCCGAGCGTCACGCGAATCGCATCGGCGAGCTGTGTTGCCCCGCGAAGAATTTTTTCCCGGGCCGCAGAGCGATAAAGTACCTGCTTGTGCGCCATCGCAGACCCTCCCGGGGGTGCCGCCGCCGTGTGGCCGTAGGCAGTCTCCACTTGTGCAGTAGTTGAAGTCTTTCACCGCCTGCCGTAGCTCATGTTGATCTGCGTCAATGCAGGCTCGACCGGCCTGACGGAAATTAGAATTGGGTGGCCGCACCGCCTGTGTCGCAGCGCTGCTGCGAAGCGGGCCACAGCCGGAGCCATGAGATGTCGACTTTGCTAGCCCCGTCGAGGATTCGCGACGCCGAACTTGCGGCGAAGGTGGAGCTTCTGCTTCAGCCGGTGAGCTACCTCGAGCCGACCCGCGGCGTGGACGCGATCGAAACCCACATGTCTTGGGTATTTCTTACCGACCTCTACGCTTACAAGCTCAAGAAACCGATCAGGCTTGCGTTCCTGGACTTCTCGACGCTGGAGCGCCGCATGCACTACTGCGAGGAGGAGATCCGGCTCAATCGGCGACTTGCGCCGGCGGTGTACATCGGCACGGTGCCGATCACCATGGGGACTTTCGGCAAGATATCTATTGGCGGCGCCGGTCCCGCGGTTGACTGGCTCGTCAAGATGCACCGGCTCCCCGCGAATCGAATGCTGGACCAGGCGATCCAGTCCGGCACTGTCTCGACCGAAGACATCGACCAGCTTGCGAGGCGGCTTGCCGTGTTCTATCGTGCAGCTCGTCCTGTGGCGATGAAGCCTGTGGAGTATCGTCGGCGATTTGAAACCTGGGTAGCCGAAAACCTCGGCGAGTTGACACATTGCGAACCGATCCTGCCGGCTGCGGCGGTCGAACGGGTTCATTCGATCCAACTCGGCATGCTGCGGGAAATGCCCGAGTTCTTCGATAACCGCGTTGCGAATCATCGTATCGTCGAGGCCCATGGCGATTTGCGGCCGGAGCATGTCTGCCTCGGCCCGGAGCCTGAGGTGATCGATTGCCTTGAGTTCAATCGGGAGTTTCGACTGCTCGACCCGGTAGATGAACTCGCGTTTTTTGCCCTGGAATGCGAAATGCTCGGCGCGCCGGAGATTGGCAACCGGGTCCTGGATCGTTATCGGCGGGACGCCAATGACGATCCGCCGCCCCGCCTGTTGAACTTCTACAAGAGCTACCGCGCGTGCTTGCGGACCAAGATCGCTGTCTGGCACCTACGCGAACCGGACGGGCGAGATGCGGCTAAATGGCCGGCGCTGGCGCAACGCTATCTCGCGCTCGCGGAAGCTTATGCGGAGCGTATGGCCCAGGGTTGACGCACGTGGTGGCTCATCAGCCTTCGAGGAGCTCCACCAGCGACCCGCCGGATTGAATTCGTCGAATCGCCTCGGCAACGAGGGGCGCCGAATCCAGAACGATTACCCTCGACCCGATCGCGTCCGGAGCCAGCCGGAAGGGCGGTACGGTATCGGCCACCACGATCCGGTCGAGTGTCTCTTCCTGCAGCAGGGGCTCGGCACCTTTCATGAAAAGGCCGTGCGTGGCCGCCGCGAAAACGCGTTGTGCGCCGTGTGCCTTGCAGGCCCGGGCGGCTCGAACGAGGGTTCCGCCGGTGCTGATCAGGTCGTCCAGGATGATCGCAGTACGCGCCTGCATCGGTCCGATCAGCGCCTCGCCCCGGAGGACGCCCCCGGCGCGGTATTTCTCGACGAAGGCGCTTCCCACCGGCCGTCCGAGGCGCCGGCCGAGCGCCGCCTGGAATCGTTCCGCGCGCTTCACTCCCCCCGGATCGGGTGAGACGACGGTGACTTCGTCTGCGCCGACGGTCGCCGCAAAGTGGTCGACGAAGAGCGTGGTGGCCTCGAGATGTTCCGTGCGACAGCGAAACGCGTTCTGGTAGGCCATGAGATTATGCACGTCGATCGTAACGATGCGGTCACAACTGACGGCTTCGAACAGGGCTGCAACGTAGCGCGTAGTCACCGGGTCGCGCGGCTGGGTTTTCCGGTCCTTGCGGGCGTAACAGAGGTAGGGCACAACGGCCGTGACGGTCGCTGCAGCCGCGTCATGGAGCGCACCGATGAAGAAGAGCAGGCGACACAGCTTGTCGTTGACGCTTGCCCCTGGGTCGCCATACAGGGACTGCAGTACGAACACGTTTCCGTTGCGAACGTTCACGAGAGGCCGCACCTTTTGCTCGCCATCCTCAAAGCCGCGTTCTTCGTGTGGTTCGAGTGGACGCCCAAGATGGAGCGCCACTCTCTCGCCGTACTCGTGGGTCGATTCGAGGGCGAAAAGCATCGGATAGGCGTCTCTCTTGTTCGCGTCCATGGTTTCGGCCCCGCCTCAGGTGTCGCCCTGCATGTCGCGCTGATGTTCACCGAGCGCCAGCCGCCGCTTCGCCATCGCGATGAGTCGGGCTTCAACCAGGCCGTTGATCGAGTCTGGCGGGAACAGGCCGTCGACTCCGCGCACCCCCGGCGTCTGACCGATGAGCAACGCCATAGCCTCGGGGGCGGGGCGTGTTGCCGCGAGGGCCCGATCCTGCCCCATGAAACCGTCTAGCGGTTCCAGGGTCTCGGTCGTCTTGAACGGAAAGATCGAAGGATCGCATCGTCGCCGAAGGTCGGCGATCGGCAAGGGGTTCAAGGCCTGCCCCGAAATCGACTTCACCATGCCTTGCCTCATCGAGACACGAGGGGATGGGCGTGAAGCTCACCGTTTCAATTATGCACCCGACGAGTGGCGCTCACCTTGAGTCAGATCAAGGCAAGTGAACTGGTTGCGTGCCATTGTCACACTGCTGGAGAACCCAGCGCTATTCAGGTGACGCATGGTTCGCCGCAACATCAAATGGATCCTGGTGGCCGACGGGGCACGGGCTCGGGTGTTCGTGAGCGAAGGCCCGGGGCAGGGAGTCACGGAACTGCCTGATCGCTCCTTTGCCGGCAGCCGCCTGCGCTCGCGGGACCTGGGGTCGGACCGACCCGGGCGTACATTTGACTCTGCCGGCTGCGGCCGACATGCCATGGTGCCGCCGAGCGATCCACATCGACAGGCGGAACGGGAGTTCCTGAAGGCGGTAGTCGACTGGCTGACTGACCAGGAGCAGGCTGGCAATTTCGATCATTTCGTGATCATTGCGCCGCCGCGGGCGCTTGGAGAGTTGCGGCAATTGCTGTCCAAGACATTGGTCCGGAAGCTCGCACAGGAAATCGGCCTTGATCTTACCCGCGCAGCTGCGAGCGAGATCGAGGCTCACCTCGGCATTCCCGAGGCCAGTTGACCGCCAGGTCCGCGGGGAGATCCAGGTGACTGGAACCGCACAAGGAATAGGGCAACAGTCGGCCGAACGACCGGTGAAGTGCCGCGATGTCTGCATGCCGCCCCTCGAACTCAGCGGCACAGTGTGCATGCCCGCCGCTGCCAAGGGGCTCGTCGTGTTCGTCCACGGCAGCGGCTCGAGTCGCTTCAGTCCCCGGAATGTCGCTGTGGCAGAGGCCTTGAACCAGGCGGAATTTGCGACGCTGCTGTTCGACCTGCTCACGGCGGCGGAAGAGGGAGATCGGCGCAAGGTGTTCGACATTCCGCTTCTGGCCAACCGTTTGCTCGACGCGATCCGCTGGGTGGAGCAAGACCTCGAACTTTCGACCTTGCCACTCGGGCTGTTTGGTGCAAGCACGGGTGCGGCCGCGGCCCTCGTCGTGGCGGCCCAGATGGGCGAGAAGGTGCGCGCCGTCGTCTCTCGCGGCGGACGCCCGGATCTCGCCGCCGCCGCGCTCGACTCTGTGCGCTCGCCGACACTGCTGGTCGTCGGGGGACGTGACGATGTCGTGATCCGGCTCAACGAGCTGGCGCTGGCCAGGCTGCAGGGAGCGAAAACCTTGCGCATCGTGCCGGGGGCCTCCCATCTCTTTGCTGAACAGGGTGCACTCGAAGCAGTCATCGACCAGGCCGAGAAGTGGTTTTCAGCTCATCTCGGTCCCGGCGGCGCCCGCGCGGCGCCTCGCGGCTGAGCCCGGGGAGTCGCCATGCCGTTTTCCAATCGCACCGAGGCCGGACGCAGGATCGCGCAGGCGCTCGTCCATTACAGGGAGCTGCATCCCGTCGTGCTCGCCCTGCCGCGCGGCGGCGTACCGGTGGCCGCGGAGGTTGCGCGCGCCCTCGAGGCCCCTCTGGATCTCATTATCGTGCGCAAGATCGGTGTACCGTTCCAACCGGAGCTCGCCATGGGCGCCGTGGTGGACGGTCCCGAGCCGCTCGTCGTCAGAAACGACGACATCATCCGGCTGGCACGCGTTTCCGAAGCAGATTTCGCCCGCGTCCGGGATCGGGAGCTTGCTGAAATCCAGCGTCGTCGCGACCGCTACCTCGCGAATCGCCCCCACACCGACCTGAAAGACCGGGTCGTGATTGGGGTCGACGACGGCATCGCGACCGGTGCCACGACACGGGCCGCGCTACGGGCTGTTCGGGCGCAGCAGCCGGCGCACCTGATCCTGGCGGTCCCCGTGGCGCCGACTGACGTGCTGCGGAATTTGCAGGATGAGGCAGATGAGATTGTATACCTCGAGGCTCATGAAGACTTCGGCGCCATAGGCTTCTATTACGCCGACTTCAGGCAGATCGCCGACGACGAAGTCACTGCCATTCTTGCGGAACTGGCGGAAGCGGCGAGGCGGCGCGAGGCAGTCGCCGCGGTGTAAGGCCGTGTGATAGAGTTTCGGGCCTCCCGGAGCCCCGGGAGCGCTGTGGCGCGGTGGCGGAGTGGTTACGCAGCGGCCTGCAAAGCCGTGTACGCCGGTTCGATTCCGGCCCGCGCCTCCAAGGTTTTCGTGTGATACGGTTGCCGGCGGCGTCGCCCGGGTGGCGAAACTGGTAGACGCAAGGGACTTAAAATCCCTCGGCCGCGAGGCCATGCCGGTTCGAATCCGGCCCCGGGCACACCAAGCGTTCGACGCTCCGTGGCGCGATGTGTCGCGCGCCGGGTCGACGTCAATCCAGCCGGGTTCCAGGACACCGCCATGAAATCACGTTCACGCATCAAGGTGCTGCCGCGCATCTTCATCACCGGCCTGCTCACGGTGTTGCCGATCATCGTCACGCTGGCTGTTTTCGCCTGGCTCGCCGGCACGCTCGAGAAAGTGCTGGGCGGAATGCTCGCGTGGTTGTTGCCGGAAGGCGCGTACGCGACGGGAATGGGATTCGCGGCCGGAGTCCTGCTGGTGTTCGCCGTCGGCATCGTGATGAGCACCTGGCTGGCGCAACGATTGTTCGGCTATTTCGAGAAAGTAATTCTCAGGCTGCCGGTCATCAACACGCTGTACAGCGCCGTGAAGGACATGCTGGCCCTGTTCTCGCCTGACAAGGAGCGCCAGTTCGGGGCTGTCGTGGCGTTCTGCCTGCCCGGCACCGAGGCGCGTCTCGTGGGGTTTGTTACCTGCGACAGCACCGGCGACTGGCCTGGCGGGCTCGGCGGCACGGACACGGTGGCGGTATACCTGCCGATGAGTTTCCAGATCGGCGGCTACATGTTGCTGTTGCCACGCGACCAGCTCGAGGAGGTGCACATGCCGGTCGCCGATGCCTTGCGCCTCACCCTCACCGCGGGCGTAACGGGCGCCGGGGCGACCAGGTCGGCCTGAACTTCCTGCCCTGGGCACGTACCCGGCACGGTAATCTGCGCGCCTCGCGGGCGAAACTGCGTCGAGTCTGCCTATACTTTGATCGTTGTCTGCCTCCGGGGGACGGACTTGCTGCGTTGCACGCAGGGAGTGGACGGTGTCCGAGCTCAAGTCGGTGATCAATCGCACGCTGGGAGAATTACGCCGCCGGCACGTTCTCCGGCTGGCTGGCGTCTATGTCATCGGCAGCTGGTTGATCCTGCAGGTTGCTGACGTATTACTGGACATCATTGCCGCGCCGGAAGGCTCCCTGCGAGTCGTGGCCCTGCTGCTGGTGCTGGTGTTCCCGATGGCGATGGTCATGGCCTGGATCTACGACGTCACGCCCGAAGGCGTGGTGCGGACGGGTGCTGCGACGGCAACGGATGAGCCTGCCATTCACTTCAACTGGCGCTGGCTGGATTTCGCGATCATCGCCGCGCTGCTGGCCATCCTGGTGTTCGTGCTGGCGCGCCAGGGAGACGGCGGGCTCGCGCCGTCCGAACACTCGATCGGCGTGCTGCCCTTTGCCGACCTGAGTCCCGAGGGCGACAACCGTTACTTCAGCGACGGGCTTTCCGAGGCGCTGATGGACAGCCTCGCGAGGATTCCGGGACTCCAGGTGGCAGCGCGTACCTCGTCCTTCGCGTTCCGCGACCCCGGCCCAAACGTGCGGGAAGTGGCCGACACCCTGAATGTCGCCACCTTGCTCGAGGGCAGCGTCCGCAAGTCAGGCAACCTGCTGAAGATCAGCGCCCGGCTCGTCGACGGCCGGAGCGGCCGGCATCTCTGGAACGAGACCTTCGACGCCAGCATGGAAGACATCTTCGCGGTCCAGGAGACGATCTCCAGGGGCATCGCCGACGCCCTCAAGATCCGGCTGATGGGCGGTGAAGCGCTGGTGCCGATCCCGACCCGCGACCCGCTGGCCTACGAGGAGTACTTGCGCGGCCGCGATCAACTGCGGCGCGCAGGTACGGTGGCCAGCGTGGAACAGGCGATAGTGCATTTTCGCCGCGCGCGCGAGATCGACGACGACTTCACGCTGGCGCTGGCGGGTATGTGTACCGCACTGTGGGAGCAATACGGAATCACCCTGGACGCGGATCTGGCCGAGCAGGCCATCAACACCTGTCGCGTGGCCGAGAGCCACGAGGATCCTCCGGTCGAGGTGCTCGTGGCCCTGGGCGGCCTTTACCGGGGCACGGGCCAGCTCGACCGGTCTTTGGCGCTTTATCGTGCGGCGCTGGAGTCTTATCCGAACGACGCCGAAGTACATGCCGGCCTCGGCAATACCCTGCGCGAGCAAGGCAAGCTGGAGCAGGCCCGGCAGCACCTGCGCCGCGCCATCGAGCTGGATCCGGCCTATTGGCGCCATCGCTGGACCCTGGGGCTCGTGCTGACCGGCATGGGGCAGCTCGATGAGGCCATCGCCGAATTTCAGCGGGCCATACGCCTGGAACCGGAGAATCCACGGCCACATTTCAGCCTGGGCGGCGCCTATTTCTACAAGGGTGAATATCTCAAGGCCGCCGCAGCGTTCCGGGAATCCATCCGCCGCGATCCGAACCCCCGCGCCTACGCTAACGCGGGCACCCTATATTTCTACCACCTGGGCGACTTCGTCCAGGCCGAGGAAATGTTTCAGCAGGCCGCGGCGATGAGCCCGACGGATTACCGTTATCGGGCGTTCCTCGCGGAGGCGATCGGCGCCCAGGAGGGGCGCAGCGAAGCCGACACAGCGCTGCACTACGCCGCGGCCGTCGACCTCGCGGAGCAGCGGCTGGGAGTCAATCCCGCGGACCGCCACGCGCGCGCAGCGATGGCCAGCTATCTCGCGCAACTCGGACGTGTCGAGCGTGCTCAGGTGGAGCTCGGCCTGCTGGAGCAGACCGAGAACCACGACATGGAAACGAGCCGCGCCATGGCGATGGCCTATCTCGGGCTCGGCCGGCACGACACGGCGCTCATGCACCTGGCCAGGGCGGTCGAACAGGGCTATCCAAGAGAACTGTTGCGCGCCGACCCGCGGCTGGCCGAGCTGGCCGGGCGCGAGGAGTTCCGGCGGCTGCTCGCCGATAACGTCTCCGGTCCACCATGACTCGTCAACAGGGAGAGTGAAATGCGCATTTCAGTCAACAACTATCCGTCACCCGGCCTGGTAATCGCGGCCTTCGTCGCGCCGCTGTTCCTGGCGGCGTGCGTCCCCGCCCAAAACGGAGGAATGAGGGCATGCACTCAGGATTGCCGTATCGATATCAAGCTGCCCGCGGACCCCGTGCGGCCGCCGGAGGTCGAGTCCGCCAAAGTCCGCTATCACGTGAAGGCCGGCAGCGACGTGAATTTCGAAGTTGACCGGCCAGGGGACGCGGCCCGCACGGTGCTGGTATTCAGCGAGCCCGCATTCACTGATTCCCAGGGCACAGCGGTATACGTCCTGCGCGTAAGACCTGGGCAGGGCAACCGCTACACGGCCGTGCCCGGCGCCTGCCCGGCGCCGAACGGCTGCAAGTACATGATCGTCAATGACGGCCGGCCGGAGCGCGAGCCCCTGGATCCGTGGATCATCATCGAGTGACGAGGCGCCGTCAGCTCAGCTTGCCGTAACCGATCGACTTGAGGGCATCGGTGACCTCGTCGAGGATGGCGGGGTCATCGATGGTCGGCGGGACGCGAAATTCCTGCCCATCGGCGATCTTGCGCATCGTGGCGCGCAGCACCTTCCCTGAGCGCGTCTTCGGCAGGCGGTCGACGATCGCCACTTTCTTGAACGACGCGACCGGTCCGATGCGCTCGCGCACCATCTGCACGAGCTCCGCCTTGATTTGCTCGTGGCTGTGGGTGACGCCCGATTTCAGCACCACCAGCCCGACCGGCAACTCGCCCTTGAGGTCGTCGTGCGCGCCGATGACGGCCGCCTCGGCGACGTCCTGGTGCGCCGCGAGCACTTCCTCCATGGCGCCCGTGGACAGCCTGTGGCCCGCCGTGTTGATGATGTCGTCGATGCGACTCATGATCCACAGGTAGCCGTCCTCGTCACGGTAGCCCGCGTCGCCGGTCAGGTACCAGCCGGGCTGGGTGCTCAGGTAGGAGTCGATGTAGCGCTGGTCGTTGCCCCACAGCGTCGGCAAGGTGCCCGGCGGCAGCGGCAGGCGGATCATGATGCTGCCGATCTCGCCGTCACGGACCTCCTTGCCGTCGTCACCGAGCACGCGCACGTCGTAGCCGGGGACGGCACGCGTCGGCGAGCCCGGCTTGATCGGCAACTGCTCGATGCCCAGGCAATTGGCGGCGATCGGCCAGCCGGTCTCCGTCTGCCACCAGTGGTCGATGACCGGGATGCCGAGCTTTTCGGTCGCCCAGCCCAGGGTGTCCGGGTCGCAACGCTCGCCGGCCAGGAAGAGCGCTCGCAGCTTGCCGAGGTCGTATTTGCGGATGAACTCGCCCTGCGGATCGTCGCGCTTGATGGCACGGAATGCCGTCGGTGCGGTGAACATCACGTTGACGCCGTACTCGGCGATCACGCGCCAGAATGCGCCCGCGTCGGGCGTGCCGACCGGCTTCCCCTCGTACATGACGGTCGTGCAGCCGTGGAGGAGGGGCCCGTAGACGATATAACTGTGCCCGACCACCCAGCCGACGTCGGATGCGGCCCAGAACACCTCGCCGGGCCTGACGCCATAGACAGCGGCCATGCTCCAGGCCAGCGCGACTGCATGGCCACCGTGGTCCCTTACGACGCCTTTCGGCACGCCGGTAGTGCCTGAGGTATAGAGGATGTAGAGCGGGTCGGTCGCGGCCACCGGGACACACTCGACAGGATCGCTCTCGGCCTCCAGCTCGGCCCAGTCCAGGTCGCGTCCCGACTTCGGGTCCGAGGCCGCCTCCGGGCGTGCGAAAATTACACAATGCGACGGCTTGTGATGCGCGAGGCGAATCGCCTCGTCCAGCAGCGGCTTATAGGGAATGACTCGCGTGCCCTCGATGCCGCACGATGCGGACAGGATGACCTTCGGCTTGGCATCGTCGATGCGCGTGGCCAATTCGCGCGACGCAAAGCCGCCGAATACTACGGAGTGGATCGCGCCGATCCGCGCGCATGCCAGCATGCCGATCACCGCCTCCGGGACCATCGGCATGTAGATAATGATGCGGTCGCCGCGGCCCACGCCCATCCCCGCGAGGCCTCCGGCGAGGCGCGCCACTCGCTCGCGCAGCTGCGCGTAGCTGTAAGTGGTCTTCGTGGCGGTGACCGGGCTGTCGTAGATGAGGGCCGCCTGGTCGCCGCGCCCGCCTTCGACGTGCCGATCGAGCGCGTTGTAGCAGGTATTGAGAGCCGCGCCCGTGAACCACCGGTACAACGGCGCCTTGCTGTCGTCGAGCACCTTGTCCCATTTCTTGTCCCAGTGAATTGCGCCAGCCGCCTCAGCCCAGAAGGCCTCGGGCTCCTCGATGGATTTCCGATAGGTTTCGTCGTATCCCATGGTCGTTTCCCTCGCTGCTGCAGCCGGCTTGGGCGGGTGGATCGCCATATTGCGGGCCACCCTGATGCCGGGACTCTTTTAGGGGAGTGTATACTGCGCCGCGCCCGGAAGCCGACTCCCGGGCCACTCCGGGCCGGCGGGCGCGTCGACGCCGCGGCCGGGAAATCCAGGACCAGGACGGAGAGCTGCATTGCCAGCAACAGCGACCCCAGCGCAATGCCGCAGAATGCGGTGTATCTCATGAGTACCGCCGCTGCGGCCGCCCCGGCCCTGCTGTCAGGCAAATCCCTGGAACTCTGGCGTGGCGAGCGGCGCCTGTTTACCGGCGTGAGCTTCGAGCTCCGTCCCGGCGAATTGCTGCACATCGTCGGGCCCAACGGCTGTGGCAAGACGAGCCTGCTGCGCGTGATTTGCGGCCTGACGCTGCCGGAGACGGGTGATGTCTACTGGCGCAGCAGGAAGTTGCAGCGCAACCGGGCGGATTTTCACGCCAGCACCTGCTACCTGGGTCATCGGGAGAGTCTGAAGGCCGACCTGACGGCGGAAGAGAACCTGGTGTTCCAGCTCGGCTTGCGCGCCTGGCTCAGCGCGGCGGATATCCATGCAGCGCTGGAGAAGGTGGGCCTGACGAAACAGCGTGACGTGCCGGCGCGCAGCCTTTCGGCCGGCCAGAAACGACGCGTCGCGCTGGCGCGCGCCCTGGCCAGTGGTGCGAAGCTGTGGGTGCTGGACGAGCCCTACACCAACCTGGACATTGCGGGACGGGAGCTGGTGGACCGGATGATGAGCGAGCACCTGGAGCGTGACGGACTGGTATTGCTCGTGGCGCACCAGGCCCATGGCGTCGCGGCCGGCGTCACCCGCAGGCTGGAGCTCGGCTGATGACCGAATGGCCCGGTCTCGGTACCGCCTTCTGGCTGCAGCTCTCGCGCGACCTGCGCCTCGCGTTCCGCCACATCGGCCAGGCGGCCAATCCACTCATGTTTTTCGTCATGGTGACGACCTTGTTCCCGTTGGCGCTGAGCCCGGCACCGGAATTGCTCGCCGCGATCGCCCCGGGCGTGATCTGGGTTTCGGCGCTGCTGGCATCGCTGCTGGCCGCGGAAAGCCTGTTCCGGCAGGACATCGAGGACGGCACAATGGAGCAGCTGGCGCTCTCGCCACAGCCCCTGTCGCTGCTGTTGCTCGCCAAGACCACTTCCCACTGGCTGATGACGGGCCTGCCCCTGGTGCTGATGGCGCCGATCGTCGGGCACGCGCTGTTCCTGCCGGCAGATGCGGTCCCGGTGACCATGCTGGCGCTGCTGCTCGCCACGCCCGTGCTGAGCCTCGCCGGCGCGGTCATGGCCGCATTGACGGTCGGCTTGCGACGCGGCGGCGGGCTGCTGTCACTGCTGATCCTGCCTGTCGTCATGCCGGTGCTGATTTTCGGTGCACGCGCTACGGACATGGCGGTCCAGGGGCTGGAGGTGGCCGGCGTGATGTACCTGCTCGCGGCCGTGCTGTTGCTGGCCGTGAGCCTCGCGCCGGCCGGCATGGCGGCGGCAATGCGGATCAGCCTCGACTAGGCTCGCTTGCACCGCTCAATCAGCGGATAATCGACCGATCAATGTCCTCTGCTCAGCGGGTGGAAAGCATTTCGACCCGTGACGCATGAGTATTCGTCGCAATTGAGACTCGTTCCAGATGGTTGTTAAATAGCCGCCCATGTGGGAATTCATACATAAGTTCGGCTCGCCACCCCATTTCTGGCGCCTGTCGGAGGGCATGATCCCGTGGTTCGGCTGGATCGCGCTGGTCCTCATCGCGGTGGGTACCGTCGGCGGGCTGTGGATCGCGCCGGCCGATTACCAGCAGCTGGATGCGTTCCGCATCATCTACTTCCACGTCCCCAGCGCGTGGCTGTCGCAGTTCGGCTATGTCGTGATGGCCACGGCCGCGGCCGTGGGCCTGGTCTGGCGCATCAAGCTGGCACACGCGGTTGCCGCCGCCTGCGCGCCGATCGGTGCCTCGTTCACGGCCGTGGCGCTCGCCACGGGCTCCATCTGGGGCAAGCCGATGTGGGGCACATGGTGGGTCTGGGACGCGCGCCTCACTTCGACGCTGGTGCTGCTGTTCCTGTACTTCGGCTACATGGCGCTGCGCGCCGCGATCGATGACGAGAACCGTGCCGACCGTGCCAGCGCGCTGCTGGCGATCATCGGCGTCATCAATATCCCGATCATCAAGTATTCGGTGGAATGGTGGAACACGCTCCACCAGCCGGCCACGATCTCCAAGCTGGGCAAGCCGGCCATGGAGCCGTCGATGCTGATTCCGCTGCTGATCATGTGGCTTGGCTTCACATTTTTCTTCTTCGCCGTGCTCATGCTGCGCACGCGCGCGGAAATTCTGTCCCGCGAGCGGAACAAAAAGTGGCTCCGCGATGTCATCGGGAGTAGCTGAATTGGAATTCCTGACTTTCGGAAAATACACATGGTACGTCTGGTCGAGCGCGATCCTGACGTTCGTGGTGCTGCTCGCAAACATTTACACGGCGCGCCGTCGCTTGCGCTCCCGCGTTGAATTGGCCCGCCGTCGGCTGGCCGCAGAGGAGGTCTGAATGAAATCTCGCCACCAGCGCCTGTTCGCCATCGGCCTGGTCCTCGCCGGTGTCGGTCTCGGTGCGACCTTCCTGCTGAAGGCCATGAACCAGAACATCCTTTACTACTACAGCCCGACGCAGCTCGAGGCCGGCGAGACGCCAGGCGACCGCCGCTTTCGCGTCGGCGGTCTCGTCGTCGAGAACTCGATCACGCGCACCGACGGCACGATGGAAGTGCGCTTCGCGCTGACCGACGAGGCGCACGAGATCCCGGTGTTGTACACGGGCATCCTGCCGGACTTGTTCCGCGAAGGGCAGGGCATCATCGCGCACGGGCGCATGCAGGGAGCGGACTTCGTCGCCGACGAGATCCTCGCCAAGCATGACGAGAATTACATGCCGCCGGAAGTGGCCGACTCGCTCGACCACACCCGCAAGCAGGCCGCGTACGGAGGCGACAAGTGATACCCGAGCTCGGCCACGTCGCGCTGGTGATGGCGCTCTGCCTCGCCGTCACGCAATCGTTCTTCGGACTCGCCGGGCCCATTTTCGACAAGCCGAGCTGGAGCGCGGTGGCCAAGCCCGTGTCGATCGGCCACTTCGTGTTCGTCTGCATCGCGTATGCAGGGCTCACCTATGCGTTCATCCAGAACGATTTCTCGGTGGCCTACGTGGCGGGCCATTCGAATTCCGGGCTGCCTTTTATGTATCGCATCGCCGCGGTCTGGGGTGGCCACGAGGGCTCCATGCTGCTCTGGATCCTCATGTTGGCGGCCTGGGGCGCGCTGCTGGGCGTATTCACGCGCAGGATCCCGCTGCAGACGGCGGCCAAGGTGCTCGGCGTGATGGGCGTCGTGAGCGTCGCTTTCATGTGGTTCACGCTCGCGACTTCGAACCCGTTTGATCGCCTGATTCCCGCGCCGATGGACGGCCGCGACCTGAACCCGCTGTTGCAGGATCCCGGGCTCGTCATCCACCCGCCGATGCTCTACATGGGCTATGTCGGTTTCGCCGTGGCATTCTCATTCGCGATTGCAGCCATGATCGAGGGCAAGCTCGACAGCCAGTGGGCGCGCTGGATTCGCCCGTGGACCGCCGCAGCGTGGGCCTTTCTCACCATCGGCATCGCGCTGGGCAGCTGGTGGGCCTATTACGAGCTCGGCTGGGGCGGCTGGTGGTTCTGGGATCCGGTGGAGAACGCGTCGTTCATGCCGTGGCTGATCGGCACGGCCTTGCTGCATTCGCTCGCCGTCACGGAGCGGCGCGGCCTGTTCAAGGGCTGGACCCTGCTGCTGGCGGTCTCGGCGTTCTCGCTGAGCTTGCTCGGCACCTTCCTGGTGCGCTCCGGCGTACTCGTATCTGTGCATGCCTTCGCCACCGATCCGGCACGCGGCCTGTTCATCCTCGCCATGCTGGTGTTTTTCATCGGCGGTGCGCTGGCGCTGTATGCCTGGCGTGCGCCGCAGCTGGCGCAGAAGGGCGGCTTTGCGCCGTTATCGCGCGAGACTTTCCTGCTGGCGAACAACATGCTGTTCGTAGTGGCCACACTGCTGGTGCTGTTCGGCACGCTCTACCCGCTGTTTCTCGACGGCCTCGGGCTGGGCAAGATCTCCGTCGGCCCGCCGTACTTCAACCTCGTGTTCGTCATCCCGACCCTGCCGCTCGTGCTGCTGATGGGCATGGGGATGCACAGCACCTGGAAGAAGACGGACTGGAGCCAGCTCAAGGGCAAACTGTGGCCGTTCGCGCTCGCCACCGTGCTGTTCACCGCGATCGTGCCTCTCATCGTCTATGGCCAGTTCGGCGTGATGAAATTCATCGGCCTGACGCTCGGCGTGTGGGTCATGGCGGTGGCGTTCATCGACCCGGTCAGGTACCTGCTGCGCAAGCATTCGTTGCGAGGCTATTCGCGCACGATGCTTGCCATGTGCATCGCGCACTTCGGCATCGGCCTGTTCGTCATTGGCGTGACGATGGTCGAGACCTACGGCATTGCGCGGGACATCGGCATGAAGCCCGGCGACGTCGCCCAGGTCGACGACTATTCGTTTACGTTCGTCGGCACACGCAACGTGGAGGGACCCAACTACAGCGCGGTCAGGGGCGAGGTCATTGTGGAGAAGGACGGTGAACGGGTCACCGTGCTGTATCCGGAGAAACGGACCTACCGCGTGCAGCAGAACCCGATGACGGAGGCCGCCATTCACCCGCGCATCCGGCGCGACCTGTTCGTGGCGATGGGCGAGCCGCTCGGCCAGGGCGCCTGGAGCATGCGCATCCAGTACAAGCCGTTCATCCGGCTGATCTGGCTCGGGGCTTTGGTGATGGCATTCGCGGCCTTCTTCGGCATCTCCGACCGCCGCTACCGCGTGCGGAGCGAAGCGGAAGCAGCCGAGCGGACGCCGGCGGAAGGGCACGGCAAGCTGCAGGAAGGGCTGGCCTGATGAAATCGCTCAAGTATCTGTTGCCGGGCCTGGCCTTCCTGGTCCTCGCCGCATTCTTCTACCGTGGCCTGTTCCTGGACCCAAGGACCGTGCCGTCGCCGCTGATCGGCAAGCCGGCGCCCGCGTTCGACCTGCAGGAGCTGCGGCAGCCCGACACGCGCTTCGCGACGGCCGACATGTTCGGCAAGCCTGCGGTCCTGAACGTCTGGGCCACCTGGTGCGCGGGATGCAAACAGGAGCATGACTTTCTCATGCGCCTTGCACGCTCCGGCGAGGTCCCCCTGTACGGCATGAACTATCGCGACGAGCGCGACAAGGCGCTGGAATGGCTGAGCCAGCTAGGCGATCCCTACAAGGCCATCGCCTACGATCCCGAGGGCATGGGCAGCCTCGACTGGGGCGTGTACGGGGCCCCCGAGACCTTTCTCATCGATCCCGAGGGCACGGTCGTCTACAAGCACCTCGGCCCGCTGAACCCGCCCATCTGGGAGCGCGAGTTCCGCCCGCGAATCGCCGCCATGCAGGGGTCGACGCAATGAGGTCCTGGCCGGTCCTTCTGCTCGTCACGTGGCTGGCCCTGGGTACGACCGGGTTGCAGGCGGACAGCATCCTGTCAATGAACCCGGAAGAAACCTTCGACACGTCACAGCAACTCGACCGCTACGAGGCGTTGATTAATGATTTGCGCTGCGTCGTCTGCCAGAACCAGAGCGTCGCGGAGTCCAATGTGGAACTCGCCAGGGACCTGCGCCGCATCACCCGCGACATGATTCTCGCAGGCAAGACGGATGCGGAAATCAAGCAGTTCATGACGGACCGCTACGGCGACTTCGTGCTTTACAGCCCGCCGCTGAAACCGACGACCTATCTCTTGTGGGGCGCGCCGGCGATCCTGCTGCTCCTCGGTGCCGTCGTGATGGTCAGCGTGGTCGGACGCCGGTCCGGCGAGTCGAGCGACGACGCCGAAAGGACGGGGGAAAATATATGACGCAATTCTGGATCGCGGCCCTGGCCCTCGGGCTGGTGGCCGCGGCGATCGTGCTCGTGCCCATGTGGCGCGCCTGGTCCCGGCAGGCGACCGACCGGTCCTCGGCTGCGCTGGGCGTCGGCATCGTCGTCGCGCTGGCCGTCCCGGTCCTGGCCATCATGCTTTACGCGCACTGGACGACGTGGGACTGGAGTACCGGCGGGATGCCGGCCATGGCCGACGGGGAAGCCATGCACGAAATGGACGAGGCCGTCAGGGCACTTGAACGGCGCATCGCGCAGGAACCGGACAACCTCGAGGGCTGGCTGCTGCTGGGACGCTCGTACATGTCCTTGCGCCGCTTCGGGGAGGCAGCCCAGGCATTCCGGCACGCCGTGGCGCTCGACGACACGGACTCGGTGCAGATCCTGGCGGATTTCGGCGAGGCGCTCGCGCTGTCCGAGCCCGAGGGTCTGCAGGGCGAGGCCGGGGCCGTTTTCGAGCGCGTACTCACGATGAGCCCCGGGCACCCGAAAGGCCTCTGGTACGGCGGCCTCAATGCTTACGAAAATGCCAACTGGGCGCTCGCCGATCAGCGGCTGAGCCTGTTGCTGACACTCAATCCACCCGAATCGCTCATTCCGCTGATCGAGGAACGCATCGCGGACGCGCGCGCACACACCGGCGATGCGCCGCCGCCGGCGGAGACGGATGCCGCGCGACCCGCGATGTCCGCGCGGGCACCGGTGGCCGCCCCGGGGGCCGGTGCGGCGGCCGGCGACATCGACGGCATCAGCATCGAGGTCAACCTCGATCCGGCGCTGGCCGCGCGCATTCCCGGCCCGACGCCGATATTCATCATTGCGCGCAGCGCCGACGGCGGGCCGCCGCTGGCCGTCATCCGCGCGAACTCGGCGGAATTGCCGATGGCGGTGAAGCTGACCGATGCCAACGCCATGATGGAAGGCGTGAAGATCACCGACCAGGCAGAGCTCGAGCTGGTTGCCCGTGTCTCGCTGTCCGGCAGCCCGGCGCAGCGTCCCGGCGACCTCTACGGTGCGGTAAGCTATGCGCGCGGGAACGGCCCGACCCGCATAATGATCGACCGCGTCGCGGATTAGCGCCCGAAGGAGCACGGCATGACGGACGACCTGAAGGATCGGTTCGAACAGGCTTCGAAGGACGTGAAGGCACTTCCCGAGCGCCCGAGCGACAATGACATGCTGACGCTCTATGCCTTGTACAAGCAGGCCACCGAAGGCGACGCGTCCGGCGAAAAGCCAGGGTTCTTCGATTTCGTGGCACGCGCCAAGTACGAAGCCTGGGAAGCGCTGCAGGGCACCGTGGCCGAAGAGGCGATGCGGCGCTATATCGACAAGGTCCGCGCGCTGGGCGCCTGACGGGCTTGACCGCGCGCCTGAGTTTCCCCGCGCCGCCCTCGATTGCGGCGGCCTATCTCCGGGCCCTTACAGACCGCCGACCCAGGCGGCTGCAACCGGGCGCGGGCCCGGTGTGCATCGAGGCCGAAGGCGCTGTGCTGCCGGCGGAGCCCGCCCGCCTGCGGGCCTACCGGGATGTCTGCGAACTGCCGGACGACGCCGGCCTGCCGCTGACTTATCCGCACGTGCTCGCCGGCGGCGTTCACATGGCAATGCTGTTGCACCCTGCATTCCCGGTCAGGATGGTGGGCCTCGTGCACCTCGCCAACGATATCGAGTTGCTGATGCCTCTTCCCGCGGATGCCCGCCTGGCACTCGACTGCCGGCTCGAGAGCGGACGCACCAAGCCCCGCGGCGACGAGTTCCGTCTGGTTACGGAAGCCCTCTGGGACGGCCGGCTGGCATGGCGCGAGACGATGAATTTTCTCGCGCCCGCACCCCGGGCAGAACGTCGGCCGGCGATGGAAATGCCTGAACTCCCGCCGGCGGTGGGCGAGTGGCGGATCCGTGCCGATACCGGGCGCCGGTACGCACGTGTGTCCGGCGACTGGAATCCGATTCACCTCGCCGACTTGCTCGCACGCCCGTTCGGATTTCCGGGGGCAATCGCCCACGGCATGTGGACGGTCGCCCGGTGTCTCGGCTGGCTCGCCGATGGCCCCCCGGGCCCCGGCGCGCGGCTCGACGTGCGGTTCCTCAAGCCGCTGTTCCTGCCGGGCCACGTCAGGCTGCATGCGGAAGCGGCGGCCGAATCCGGCGACCGGGCATTCTGGCTGGTCTCATCCGGAGACGGCACGCCGCACCTAAGGGGCCGCTGGAATCCCGGCCACTCGCCCGCATGATCGGGCGGGGCGCAAGCCACCAGAGCTTCAGGTGATCCGGGGCAATAACCAGTTCACCCACGGGATGGTCACGAGCGGCGTTACGGCCGCGAGCAACAGCCCCGGCGCCAGGAATGCGCGAGCATTGATTTCTCCCGTGGCATAGGCAATCGCGTTCGGCGGCGTCGCGATCGGCAGGCACATCGCCGTGGAGGCGGACAGCGCGACGATCACCGGCAGGATGCCGGGTGCGGCGCTGAAGCCCATCGCCGCGGCGGCCCCGAGTGGCACGAGAATATTGGCGGCTGCGGTGTTGCTCATGAAATTCGACAGCGTCGCCGTCATCAGCGCGAATGCGAGAGCCGCGCCGATGAGCCCGACGCCCTGGAGCGGCAGGCCGTCGACCAGCCAGCCCGCGAGGCCGGTCTCCGAGACCGCCACGCCGAGTGTCAGCCCCCCGGCCATCAGGATGAGCACGTCCCAGCGCAGTTGCCGGATTTCGGCCACCCCGATCACTCCTGTGACGGACAGGACCGTGATCGGCACGAAGGCTACCACCGCCGCCGGCGCGGGGCCGAACATCCACAGGAGCAGGGTGACGCTGAATACGGCGACCACAACGGCACGCTGCCAGGCAGGGGCCCGCGGTCCAGCCTGTTGTGCGGCAAGCAGGGCATCGCGATCGAGGTACAGCCCGCCGGCGCGATAACGGAACAGCAGCAATGTGCCCAGTCCGCCGGCCAGCAAGACCGCGGGGGGAACGCCGAGCAGCATCCAGTCCAGGAACGACAGCTCCGTCCCGCCCCGGATGATGAAACCCGCTGCGATGGCGTTGGGCGGCGTTCCGACTAGCGTGCCCATGCCGCCGAGATTGGCGGCCACCGCGATTCCCAAAGGCAGCGCCGGACGGAACGAGTGGCCGGGCGTGATGGTCCGCAGCAGGGGTGCTACGACCGCGATCATCATCGCCGCCGTCGCGGTATTCGACATGAACATCGACAACACGAACGTGATGCCCATGGCGGCCGCCAGCACCGCCGTGGCACTCGACCCGGCCGCCTGGAACACCAGGCCGGCGAGCGTGCGGTCCAGCCCCGTGCGGGCCGCGGCCTCGGCCAGTATGAACCCCGCCAGGAACAGCCAGATCAGCGGGCTCGCGAAGGGCGCGATAAAGATCTGCCACCGGTCCGGGTCATCGGCCGCGACGAACACGCCGTCCGGCCGGCCGAGGAGCAGGATCGACAGCCCGATCACGAGGAAGGCCACGGCGAAGGCCGGGATGGCCTCGGTCGCCCACAACCCGGCGGCCAGCACGAGAACGAACAGGCATCGCCGTGCGGCGGGATCGAGTTCAGGCCACTCCGGGAGAAAGGCGACCGACGCGGCGATGGCCAGGCATGCAAGCACCCGGAGGAGGGCGCCGACGTCGTCGAACTCGGCGGTCGCCAGGAACCGGCGGGCCGCGCGGCGCGTATCCCTCATGCGCTAGTCGTCTGCGGCGTCGGGTTGGTGGCGCTCAGGCCGCCTTGACGCGCGGGCCGGCGTTGCTGACGGCGCGTCCCGCGACATCTTCGTAATGGCGGAAGTTGTCCGCAAACAGGTTGGCGAGTTTCCTGCAAGTCGAGTCGTAGGCGGCCTGGTCGGCCCAGGTGTTGCGTGGGACGAGAATCTCCGCCGGAATGCCGGGGCAGGCCTTCGGGATCGCGAGGCCGAAGATCGGGTCGAGCTGCGTCGGCTGCTTCACCAGTTCGCCGGAATGGATCGCATCCACGATGGCACGCGTATAGGCGAGCTTCATGCGCTTGCCGGTGCCGTAGGCGCCGCCCGACCAGCCGGTGTTGACCAGCCAGACAGTTGCGTCGTGCCTGCGGATCATCTCGGCCAGCAACTCGGCATACTTGGCGGGATGCCAGACCAGGAACGGGCCGCCGAAGCACGGCGAGAACGTCGCCTCCGGCTCCGTCACACCGACCTCGGTGCCCGCAACCTTCGCGGTGTAGCCACTGATGAAATGGTACATCGCCTGCTCGGGCGTGAGGCGGCTGACGGGCGGCAGCACGCCGAAGGCATCGCAAGTCAGGAAGATGATGTTCTCGGGATGTCCGCCGACGCACGGGATCTTGACGTTCTCGATGTACTCGATCGGATACGAGCCGCGAGTGTTGGCGGTGATCGTCGTGTCCGTGTAATCAACTTCCCGAGTCTCGGGGTCGAAGACGACGTTTTCGAGCACGGACCCGAAGCGCAGCGCCTGGTAGATGTCCGGCTCCGCCTCTTCCGAGAGATCGATGACCTTGGCGTAGCAGCCGCCCTCGATGTTGAAAATTCCGTCGTTGCTCCAGCAGTGCTCGTCGTCGCCGATCAAGCGCCGCTTCGGGTCCGCGGAGAGCGTCGTCTTGCCGGTGCCCGACAGGCCGAACAGGATGGAGGTGTCGCCGTCCGCGCCCTCGGTCGCCGAGCAGTGCATCGACAGCACGCCCTGGGCCGGCATGAGGTAGTTCATGATCGTGAACACGCCCTTTTTCATCTCGCCGGCATACTCGGTGCCCAGGATCACCATCTCGCGATGACCGAACTGCAGGCTGATGCTGGTGCCCGAGGTCATGCCCTGGACATGGCGGTTGGCCGGGAAACTGCCGGCGTTGAAGATGACGTAATCCGGGTCACCGAAGTCGGCCAGCTGCGCCGCCGTCGGTCGAATGAGCATGTTGTGCATGAACAGCGCGTGGTAGGGGCGCGCGCAGATGACGCGGACCTTGATGCGGTACTGCGGATCCCAGCCTGCGTAGGCGTCTACCACGTAAATCCGGTCACGAGTGCCTAGAAAATCAATCGCTTGCGTGCGATTTATCTCAAAGGCCTTTTGCTCGAGCTTCATGTTGACCTTGCCCCACCAGACATCTTCGGCGACATTCGGGTCGTCGATGATGCGTTTGTCCGTCGGGCTGCGGCCGGTTTTTACGCCGGACATTGAGACGAGCGCCCCGGAGGCCGTGATTGCCGAACCCCGATCCCATCTCAGCGCATGCTCGTAGAGCACAGCCGGCGGCAGGTTCCGGTGGATGTCCTCGACATCGATCCCGTACTGCTCGAGTGAAAAACGCGCTGCCATCCGCTGGGCCTCCAGGGTTCTATGATCAGTCGGACCGGCATCCGGTCCCGCGACGGCGCCGGGTCGAGAAACTGTCGAGCAGGACACCGTGATTGACCGATAAGTATATACCGCGACGATTTGATTCCCATGCCTGCGGCAATCCACAGTACGATGCTGCAGCGCGGCGCAAATAGACTCGAGGCCGAACCGTGAGGAGGGTCCGATGAACACGCGCTTCGACGCCATGGCCGGGCTGGATCTCGGTGATCGCCCGCGCAAGAGCCGCTGGCCGGCCCGCATGGATCTCGCGCAGAGCATCAGCGGCCTGGTGCTGGCGCTGTTCATGTGGGGCCACATGTTCTTCGTCGCCTCGATCCTCGTCAGCAAGGATTTCATGTGGACGGTCGCGAAGATGTTCGAGGGCTATTTCGTCTTCGGCCGGGCGTACCCGGGCATCGTCTCGGTGATCGTGGGGTGCATCTTCGCGCTGGTCGTGCTGCACGCCTTCCTCGCGATGCGCAAGTTTCCGGCGAATTTCCGCCAGTATCGGGCGTTTACCGGCCATCGGCGCGCGCTGGCGCACGGTGATACGACGCTGTGGTGGGTGCAGGTCGTAACCGGCTTCATGCTCTTTTTCCTCGCGTCGATCCACCTGTACCAGATGCTTATGCACCCCGGCCAGATCGATCCCTATGGCTCGGCGGACCGCATGTGGAGCGGCCGCTGGTGGCCGCTGTACCTCGTGCTGCTGTTCGCGGTCGAGATTCACGGGGGCGTCGGGCTCTACCGGCTCGCGGTCAAGTGGGGCTGGTTCGAAGGCGCCGACCCGGCGGTGTCGCGGCGCCGGCTGCAGCGCGTCAAGTGGGCCCTGACGGCCTTCTTCATCGTCCTCGGGCTGGCGACGCTGGCCGCCTACATGAAAATCGGCTACGAGCACCGCGATCGTGCCGGCGAACCCTACGTGCCCACCTGGGCGGCTCCCGCCGCGGAGGAGGGCGTGCCATGAAGGTCGTCTACACGGATGTCCTTGTCATCGGCGGCGGCCTCGCGGGGCTGCGCCTCGCGATCGCAGCGCGGCGTCGCGGCCACGATGCCATCGTCCTGTCGCTGGTGCCGCCGAAGCGGTCGCACAGCAAGGCGGCGCAGGGCGGCATGCAGGCCAGCCTGGCCAATGTGATCAAGGGGCAGGGCGACAACGAGGACGTGCACTTCGAGGACACGGTGCGCGGCTCGGACTGGCTGGCCGACCAGGAAGTCGTGCGGATGTTCGTGAACACCGCGCCCAAGGCCGTGCGCGAGCTCGCATCCTGGGGTGTGCCCTGGAGCCGCATTCGGAAGGGCGATCGCACAGTCATCATCAATGGCCAGCAAGTCACGATTACGGAGCGCGACGAGGCCCACGGCCTGGTGGCGCAGCGCGACTTCGGCGGCACCAAGAAGTGGCGTACCTGCTATGTCTCCGACGGCACGGGGCATGCCATGCTGCAGGCGGTCGGCGACCGCGCCATCGGCGACGGCATCACGGTGCACGAGCGGGTCGAGGCGCTCGCTTTGATTCACGACGGCAGGCGCTGCTTCGGTTCGATCGTGCGCGATCTCGTCACCGGCAAGCTGCGTGCCTACGTGGCCAAGGCCACCGCGATCGCCACCGGCGGCGCCGGGCGGCTGTACCGCGTCACGACCAATGCCGTGATCAGCGAGGGCATCGGCCACGCGCTCGCCCTCGAGACGGGGGTCGCCGCGCTCGGCAACATGGAAGCGGTGCAGTTTCATCCGACCGCCATCGTGCCGGCAGGGATTCTCGTCACCGAGGGCTGCCGCGGCGATGGCGGACTGCTCAAGGACGCCGACGGCCATCGTTTCATGCCGGACTACGAGCCGGAGAAGAAGGAGCTCGCCTCGCGCGACGTCGTCAGCCGCCGCATGGAGCAGCACATCGCGGCAGGCAAAGGCGTCAAGTCACGCGTCGGCGATCATCTCTGGCTCGATATCACGTTACTGGGCGAGCAGCACATCAAGCGCAACCTGCGTGAAGTGTTCGACATCTGCCATTATTTCCTCGGGGTCGATCCGGTCAAGGACTGGATTCCCGTACGACCGGCGCAGCACTACACCATGGGCGGTGTGCGCACCTTACCGACGGGCGAGAGTCCGACCCTGAAGGGCCTGTTCGCGGCGGGCGAGGCCGCCTGCTGGGACATGCACGGCTTCAACCGGCTGGGCGGCAACTCGGTGGCCGAGACCGTCGTGGCAGGCATGATCGTCGGCGAGTTCATCGGCGACTTCTGCGACCGGGAGGAACTGGACATTCCCCTCGGCCTGGTGCGCGAGAGCCTGGAACGCGAGCAGGCCAAGCTGGACAAGCTATTGTCGGGCGGCGGCACCGAGAGCGCTACCGTCCTGAAGGCCGAGATGCAGTCGCTGATGACCGACAGGGTCGGCATCTTCCGGACCGGTGAAAACCTGCAACACGCCGTCGACTCCCTCCAGGGGCTGCTGGCGCGCAGCCGTAACATCGGGGTGCCTTACAAGGCCACCGGCGCCAACCCGGAACTGGTCATTGCGTACCGCGTACAGAAGATGCTCAAGCTGGCATTGACGATCGCTTATGGCGCCCTGGTGCGCACCGAGAGCCGCGGCGCGCATTATCGCAACGACTTTCCGCAACGGAACGACGCCGAGTGGCTGAAGCGGACGCTTGCCACGTGGCCCGACCCGGACGCATCGCTGCCGACGCTGGATTACGAGCCGCTCGACGTGCGGCGCATGGAATTGCCGCCCGGCTGGCGCGGTTATGGCGCAAGAGATTACATCGATCATCCCGACACCGCGGGCCGCCAGGCGGAGATCGAGGCGCTGAACGCAAAGCTCGACGACGATCGATTCGCGCGCCAGGCCGCGTTGATGCCCTTCGAGCAGCTGTTGCCGGGCCGGCTGCGCGGCCGTAACGAACGCATCGACGAACCGGCAACGCCGGCCGAACGGCAGAGTTGAGGATTGCGCGCCATGAACGACATCAAGCCCGGCGACAAGATCCGTCTGAACATCCTGAGGTTCAATCCCGGCATTCCCGGCGATGAGCCGCGCATGCAGAGCTACGAGGTCGAGCAGGTCGACGGCATGACGCTGTTCATCGCGCTGAACGAGATTCGCGACACCCAGGACCCGTCACTTTCGTTCGATTTTGTCTGCCGCGCCGGCATCTGCGGCAGCTGCGGCATGATGATCAACGGCCGCCCGGGCCTGGCATGCCGGACGCTCACCAGGAACGTGGGCCCGGAGATCACCCTGGCGCCGCTGCCGGTATTCGAGCTGATTGCGGACCTGTCGGTGAACACGGGCAAGTGGATGCGCGCCATGAGTGAGCGCCTCCAGACCTGGGTGCATGCAAAAGAGAAGGAAGTCGATCTGACGCGCATCGAGGCGCGCATGGAGCCGGAGCTGGCCGAGAAGATCTACGAGCTGGACCGCTGCATCGAGTGCGGTTGTTGCGTGTCCGGCTGCGGCACGGCGAGGATGCGCAAGGACTTCGTCGGTGCGGTCGGCCTGAACAAGATCGCCCGATTCCGGCTCGACCCGCGTGATGCGCGCAGCGACGAGGACTTCTACGAGCTGGTCGGCGACGACGACGGTGTATTCGGCTGCATGTCGTTACTCGCATGCCACGACGTCTGCCCGAAGGAGCTGCCGCTGCAGACGCAGATCGCCTTCGTGCGACGCACGATGGCGAAGCAGGGATTCCGCTGACCAACACGATGCGCCGGCATCGATCCTCGGGCCGGCAGCCGTGAATACGTGGCTTCAGACCGTGCTTATCTCGAAAATACACGAGATATCACATGTAATACACTGGTACAACAGTAATAAATGTCGGGTTTACGGTGGTGAAGCCTGGCGGGCGTATGCAGCCGCCTGCCCATAACATTTAACATAATATACCTTATGCGCACAAGTTAGGATTGGCTCCGAACCTCTCTCGGAGCGCCTCTCTTGTCAAGAAACCCAGGTTTTCCAAGGGCTCCCGGCTCAGCCGTGACGCCCAACCGCCAGGCGGACGCAGTCCGCGCCGAACAATCAGGCGTACAAACTGTAACCGGTGTCCGGGAATGCATTGGCGCCGATGTCGGCTCGGGCACTACGCCACTTGCAGACTTCTCTACAGGTGGAATTGGCTACGACGCTGCGGGTAGACAAGTAGCGTCCGGACAGCGGGCGCGCGCGGAGCGCGCCGCGTCCGGCGCCGTTGGCCGGTCTGGGCTTGTCACTAGGTGCATATCTGCACAGAAACTGGATCGCCGGTCAGTGACGCTCGAAATCGGATCCCGGGATGTCCGGATTCACCGATCGTTGGGGCTTCAGGGCTACCGCGCTCGTTCTGGCGGCGGTAAACGGGGGCGAATCGTCGGGTTTTCAGCAGCTTCCGCGCGACGTTTACTGTTTTGCGCGAGAAACTTCCCCGCATTGGCTGTGATGGTGACGCTCACATACCCTGGGGAGTTTCCTGTCGATGGCCGGTTGGTCATGGATCACTGGCGCCGGATGCGGCAATGGCTGGTCCGCAACGGGAACCCTGTCGGCCTCTGGTTTAAGGAATTCCAGGCGCGGGGTGCGCCCCATTTTCACGTGTTTCTGCGGCACGAGGTCCCTAAGGCAGATGTGGCCGACGCGTGGTACGCGATTGTGGGGTCCGGGGACGTCCGCCACCTGCGGGCGGGCACCCGGACCGAAAAGCTCCGAAATCCGAAGGCAGCCGGCGCATATGCGGCTAAGTACGCGTCCAAGACTCTGCAGAAGGAAGTCCCTGAGGATTTTTGCGAGGTCGGACGCTTTTGGGGGATCTGGGGCAACCCGAGTATCTGCCAAACGACAACACTCCGGGGCCGCGAGGCCGTATCCATTGTCCGAACAGTCCGACGAGGATATGAGAGCCGCCGGAAGGGCTGGAAATGCCGCCGCCGATTTCGGGATAACGGTCGAGCGGGCTTCACTGGGTGGGAGTCAGGTCCTCTCGCCGCCCAGGCGCTCCAACGCTTGACGCAATTCGAATCAGGTTTGATACTCGGCCTCGAGCGCGAAATTGGGTATGGGTACGGGACAGGTAAAGGGGCAAGCGCGAGTTTCAAGCCGTCGAATCAAGCGGATCATGTAGGACGGCACGATCATTCGGCCCCTGTAACGCGAAATCATCAAGACAGTAAACGGCGCTCCTTCGGCATTTTGTCGAGGTCGTAATTGCTGCGTTCTGGATGATTTCGCGCCGTGCCAAAGTCCTCCCGCAAATCTGTCTGTAATCTTTTCTACGGCTACCAGGTCGGAGAGATTATGCGTGTTTGCGTCGTGTCCAAAGCGACGGCCCAGCATTTCAAGCGTGGAACGCGACTGCCCTCCCCTCAGGCGCAACGCCTCTGGGAGATTCACATTCAAGGCCGATTTCTCGGGGCTGAGTGGGGCCGATATCGCGTCCACCGTGATGAGTTGATCGATTCCGATGGCCTTGTTTACACGGCTGGCGAGATAGCCACGCTGCCATTCTTGCATGCGCAGATCGCCGAGTTGCGAAAGCAGCTCGACAAAGCCCGGTATGCCGATTCAATGGGAGAGCTTGGATTCTTCGAGCTGGCCGACGCTCTGCGCGGGCTGCTGCAGGACGGTGCCAAGCTGCTCACGGCCGTGGAGAAGATTCCTCGGAGAACATCTTTTCAACCTCGGCCTTGCCAGGATGGCAGGCTGGAGGAACAGCCGAGCGACCCTACCGTTCATAACGGCGTGGTGCCGGATCATGCTTAACGCCGTTTAAACCGGCGCGGGCCAAGAAGCGCCAGAAAAACACTGCGCCGTATCACCACGTTCGGTTGAAATCATAGTTAGTCTGGTACGCCGCGGGCGGCCCGTCTGCAGCAACAAATAGTTAGCGGTTATGAAGCGTGCACCTTTCCTAGCGCTGCGGTTCGTGCCTGAATGTGAGCATTGCCCTGGATGGATGCGATCCAAGCTTCAACTGCTTCGCAAACGTCGCGGCAGAAGCAGTCAACCTGCAATTGAAGAATGTTCCCAGACTGATTGTTGTGCATGAGTAAACCAGGTCGAGGCGCCGTGAAGTGGAATCGTTCGAGCGCTTGCCGCGCGCGCTGATCCTCAATCCCAAATTCCCCCTCATGCAAGAACGCACAACGAAGGGCGTAACAATCTCGACCCGACAGAAACGTGTGGAGTATGTGGGCCGGACCAATGTGCGACTGATACCGTGATAGCAAGAACCTGTCGTACCACGTAACGAAGCGCGCCTGCGATTCTTTTCCCGGGCTCTCAAGCCGTCCGCAGATGTCGGGCAGGGTAAGAGCAAGAGCCAAAGCCGCATACCAATTTCCTTGGGCTACAGCAGCCCGTGTGGCATCAACGAGGTGCTGCATGGATGATGGCCGCTCACTCTTAAATGGACGGCCTAAAGGCCGCATGATTTTGCGGGCATACCGCGCGATAACACCGGCTAGGGGACCTGTCGATGTTGATTTCATTCGCCATTAATCGCCATATACCATATCTAGGCGGGCATTGTTATTGGCGAATCTGGTGACAAAGACTTGTGGCAGGGTCGGCTCCAAATTGTTGCGGTAACGCAGCACCGGGTGACAGATTGTCTCTGCGCGCGCTCTAGATAAGCCACTGTTATTCCAAGCCAGAATGTGCCCTTGGTCATGGGCACTTGCTATACATTCGGCGCCCTAACCTGGCAAAATCTCTTCTGTGACTTCCACGAGTTTCTTCAAGAAACGGATCGCCTTTTCCAGATCAGCTTTCGTTACTGGATGGGGCATCGGCTGCTGAGTAGCGTTTGCCAGCGAGCGGTGGACCACCTCTCCCCGCAATCTGATGTACCCGTCCAGCTTATGCCGGACCGTAGCTTGATCCCACGGATGCCACGCCCAGTTCTTGGTGACATCTACTCCAGCGTATGTCCGAAACAACTCGGCGGTCTTGAGGGAATTGGGGTTGTTGAGTTGGCCGAGGTCGATGGCTAGCTTCCGCTCTACCAGAGAAGTGACCCACTCATCCTTCACGTTCTTGAGCCGCTCGCCGCACAGTTCCTGGAGACGGTCTTCGACGTAAGTCTCCCAGGCCGTCATTGCCATGACCAACCCGGCTCGCTTGAGAACCTCGAGTTCAGGCGGCGGCGGATGGGAATTCAGAGTTTTGAAGTGAGCCAGCAGGTTCTCGGCGTCCAGAATCGCCTGGTCGAACGTTTCTTTGGCTTTTGACACTGGCGCCTCCTTGCCGGGCCGGTCTTCCATGAAGCGACTGTGGGGCTATTCGCCGCGCGGGATGCGTTTTGCTGTGACAATTTGTCACGTTCCGAACGCTGGTTAAAGCACTGATTTCACAAAAATCGTGCGCGGCTTTGGAACGGTCACTTGCTATACCTTATGCGCACAAGTCAGAAGCAGCTCCGAATCCCCTTTGGCGCTGCTCCGGTGTCACAAAAGCCTGCATTTACAAGGCCTCACCAGCGAGGCAACCACCAGGCGGACGCAGGCCTCGCCGAACCCGACGACGTACAACAGTTAAGTGGTGTGCGGACCGCAGGTCCGCTCGTACGATTGGTTAGGCCGCGTCGCCAGACTTGCGCTGTTTGCCGCGAAGCTTGGCCACCGCCTCAGCGCCAAAGTAGAAAAGAATGGCCGCAGGAACAAGGAAATGAATCAGAATCTGAATCGCCCAACGAATAGTCGACCGGATATTCTCTCGGATCTCGTCCTGGGACAGCCATGGATCAAAGTCTCCCCACCCCGCCCTGAGGCACGCGAGTAGGACGAATGCCAGAAAGGCATAGAGCCATTAAGAGGCTCGAAGCAGATGCTTCAAGTGCCGGAAGTCACGTTGAGGTACTTGAGTCTTATTGGAAGGCCTTAAGGCCGCATAAATTCTGCCCATAAATAGGGATCGCTCTGTTCGGCTTCCGGGGTGCGTGATATCATCCATATAGAGTCTATTTGGATGACAAGCATGAGCCGACGCGCCGAAAGCCTGCCGTTGAAGGTCGCCGAGACCGAGAAAGTGTCGATCAACCTGGGCCACATGGACCTGGGCCGGGTCGACCTGCTGGTGCAGGAAGGCTTCTACTCCAACCGCACCGATTTCATCCGGACCGCCATCCGCAACCAGCTCGACCGCCAGGGCGACACGGTCACCCAGTCGGTGGCGCGCCAGGGCCTGGAGCTGGGCCTGCGCCAGTACAGCCGCCAGGACCTGGAGGCGGCCCGTGCGGCCGGTGAAACCCTGGACATCCAGGTGCTGGGCCTGGCGGTGATCGCCGCCGACGTCAGCCCCGCGCTGGCGCGCGCCGCCATAGGACGCGTGCAGGTGCTTGGCGCGCTGCAGGCCAGCGCCGCGGTAAAGGACGCGCTGCGCGACCACATCGGCTGATCCCTTCACATCTTCCCGTTTGCGCTTCGCACGCCGTCCCAGTTCCGGAGCACCGCATGAACCTGAAAACTTCCATCGACATGGCGCAAGCCACCCGCCTCACTCGTGAAGGGCGACTGCACGAGGCCTTGGCCCTGCTGCAGGGGCGCGGCAGACCGTTGCCCGTACCGCCTGCTGAAACCACCGCGCCCGATCGTGCGCCTAAGCCTTCGCCGCCGGCGAGCCTGCTGGACAAGCTGCGCTCCATGCCGCTCGTGCGGGCCCGCAAGGCAGGCGTTGCTGCGGATGCGCCTGCCCCCCATGCCGGTGCGCGCTTCGAATCACGCCGCCACCAGGGCCACGGCGACAGCCGCGGCTACCGCCTGTACGTGCCCAGTACCTATGGCGACGAGCCGCTGCCGCTGGTGGTGATGCTGCACGGCTGCACCCAGTCGCCCGAGGACTTCGCCACCGGCACCGGCATGAACGAGCTGGCCGAAGAGCAGTCGTTCCTGGTCGCCTATCCGGCGCAGTCGTCCTCGGCCAACGGCAACAGGTGCTGGAACTGGTTCAACGCCCAGGACCAGCAGCGCGACCGCGGCGAGCCGGCGCTGATCGCCGGGATCACCCGCGAGGTGATGCGCGAGTTCGCGGTGGACCCCGCCCGCGTCTACGTCGCCGGGCTGTCGGCCGGGGCTGCCGCGGCGGTGATCGTGGCGCGCGCGTATCCGGAGCTGTTCGCCGCCGCGGGCGTGCATTCGGGCCTGGCCTGTGGGGCAGCCAGCGACGTGGCGTCGGCATTCGCGGCGATGCGCCAGGGCGGCAGCGCCAACCCCGGCTACACTGCCGCGCCGGTGCCGACCATAGTCTTCCATGGCGACCAGGACCGCACTGTGAGCCCGGTCAACGCGCGGCAGGTGCTGTCGCAGGCCCGCGGCGGCGCGCAGCTGGCGTCCAGTTCGCGCCGGGGCCACGCATCGGGCGGACGCGATTACACGATCACGGTCGAAGTTGATGCCGAAGGCACGCCCATCCTCGAACACTGGCTGCTGCACGGTGTCGGGCACGCCTGGTCCGGGGGCAGCGACGCCGGTTCATACACCGATCCGCAGGGACCTGACGCCAGCCGGGAAATGATGCGATTCTTCAGCCACCATGTCGCCGGCGCGCGTCCGGCGGATCGTCGATGAGTTCGCGGTGCACACACACGGCGGTGGAGCGTGGTCGCACGGGCAGACCGCGGGCCTCCAGGTGCGCGCGCGTGAATGCCGCGCCAAACAGCAGTATCAGCGACGAATAGTTTACCCAGAGCAGCAACAGCACCAGCGAGCCTGCCGCGCCGTAGGTCGACGCAGTCGCGGTATTCGCCAGGTACATCGCGATGAGCGAGCGCCCAAGTGTGAACAGCACGGCTGTGAGCAGTGCACCCAGCAGCACATCCGTCCACCTCAGGATGACGTCCGGCAGGATGCGGAACATGGCCGCGAACAGCAGCGTGACGACGGTCAATGACAGCACAATCTCCAAGCCGATCAGCACGAACCCCGGCATCGGCAGCCACTGCTCGGCGAACACCATTACCGTGCGCAGCGCCACGCTCAACAGCAGTGAGACCAGCAGGATGAAGCCAATCGCCAATACGATGGTCAGCGACAGCACCCGGGAGCGAATAAACAGCATCATGCTGTTTCGCGTCGGCCGTGCCGCCACATCCCAGATCCGGTTCAGCGATTGCTGCATCTGCGCAAATACCGTCGAGGCACCGATCAGGATTGCCGCGATGCCGACGATAGTAGGCAGCAGCCCGCTCTGGTCGATCTGTGAATTGATCACGGCCGTCTCGACGACCTCGGCCGCCTCGGGACCAATCGCGTCCTCGAGCTGGGTCATGATCTGACCCTCCGCGGCCTGGTCGCCCAGGACCAGCCCAACCACGGTCACGGCGATGATCATCACCGGCGCAATCGAGAACACAGTGAAGAAGGCCAGCGCGGCAGCATAGATGAAAGCCTGGCTTTCCAGCCAGTTGCGGCCTGCGCTGGCGAGGATGCCTGCCCAATAGCCAATGATGGGCCGAGGCCCGTCTGATGCCGCGCTGCTCATGTCTCCTGAGAATACCGCATAGCATGCCCACTCTTGCGGAGCTGGTCTGGGGGCTGCACAGGGTCGAACGCTCTTGTTTCGCGATTCTCGCCGGTGCGTTTCGGCAGATTGGAGTATTTCTGTGGTCCAGGGCACCGATCGCCGGGATTAAGTGATGCGATTCTAGAGTCACCATGTCGCCGGCGCACCCTTGCGCTGAGCGGTCGCTCGCATCCCGAGGCAGGCAATGCAGGATCTCGAATTCAAGGGTTGTGTCGTCATCGGCGCCGGCCCCGCCGGCATGACCGCCGCGCTGTACCTCAACAGGTTCCACCGCAACGTGACCGTGCTCGATGCCGGTAACAGCCGCGCGCGCTGGATTCCGCGCAGCCACAACTGCCCGGGGTTTCCGGACGGGGTGAGCGGCGATGAGTTGCTGGAGCGCCTGCGCACTCAAGCAGTGGATTACGGCACCACGGTGATCCGGGCCACGGCGTCGCGGCTGGAGTGCCTGGAGGGTGGCTTCCGGGTGACCGACACCCGGGGCGGGCAGTACCACGGACGCACGGTACTGCTCGCAACCGGGATCGAGGACGTGCTGCCGCCGCAGCCCTGGGTGGAAGAGGCGATCGACTGCGGGGCGATGCGCCTGTGCGCGATCTGCGACGGCTTCGAGGCCAGCGACGACGACCTCGCGGTGTATGGACCGCTGCGTTCGACGTTCGAACATGCCAAGTTCATGCGCACGTATTCGGCGACGGTGACGCTGGTGCAGAGCGACGACGCGGAAATGGATGCGGAGCTGCGCCAGCGTGCTGAAGACTGCGGCATCGCGCTCATGAAGAAGCCTCGTGACTTGCTGTTCGACGGGACGCGCTGTGGCTTCGTCGACGCGAACGGTGAGCGTCGCGACTTCGACACGATCTACCCGGTCCTGGGCAGTCGCTCGCAGGCGACTTTGGCCATCGCGCTGGGCGCGCGCGTGGACAAGGACAACGAACTGGTGGTGAACCCGGAACAGATGACCTCGGTCGATGGCCTGTATGCGATCGGCGACGTGGTCAGTGCGATCAACCAGATCTCGGTGGCGGTGGGGCACGCGGCCGTCGCCGCCACCACCATCCACAACGTACTGCCACCCAACCTGCGCGAAGCGACGAGCGAGATGCCCGAGCGCGCGCCCCTGCCCTGTCACTTTCAATAACTTATATCCCGCGGACTTGCGTCTGCCCGTGGACCTGACTAAGTTCTTATTTGGGGGGAGGTAAGAAATGCCGGCGCATGCCGGCAGCAGCCACAGGGGCTCCCCATGGAACTGTTCTCCTGGTTCACTCGCCCGAAGGCCGGGAAACTCGCCGCAGATCGGTCCGAGCGGCCCGCGCAGACACGTCAGTTCAGCGGCGCCGAAATCATCCCGCAAAAGTCCTCAAGCTGTAATGCCGCGCGCTCGATTGCCGGGAAGCGCTTCCTGTCCGCCGAAGTACCCTTGATCCCATTGCGAGATTGCGACCTGCCGAGGTGCAAATGCACTTACCGGCGATACGCAGACCGCAGGACCAATGTCCGGCGGGCAGCGGACCTGGGAATTGGACTGTCGAGCGGTATGGTCGGCAAGTCCGGCGAGCGTCGCAATCCTACAGCCCCGGGGCGGCGTGCCACGGATCTGGAGGCTGGTTGAGCGGCCTTTGCGCCGCGTTCATCCGCCAGGCCTACTTTCTCGTGTACGTGCTCTTGTACGTGCCGGCGGTGCCGTCGCTGAATTCATGCGTGCGCGTCCAGGTCCCGCTGCCGGTCGTTCCCTTGAATTTTCCGAAGGCATCCACGATGCGGAAGCTCCCGCACATGCCAGGGCACTCTGACGTGCCGACCGCCTCGACCTTCCACGCGTGGTTGAGTCCATCGCCGCTGGCATCCTTCGTGAAGCACATGCCGCTACCGGACAGTACGCCTCCGTCCTTGGAGAGAATGATCCGGCCGAAGCAGTCGCTCGACGCCTCGTTGAACGGATCGTCCGCCTTGTCGGAAATCGAATGCTGCTTCGCGCTGTAAATGAGTGAGGTGCGCCCGTCGGGCAGCGTCGTTGCGGTCTCGGACGTGGTGTGTTCGAAATAGCGGCCCGTGGAATCTGCGGCAAGTGCGTTCGTCGACGCCACCAGCAATACGGCGCCCGTCAAGCAAGCAATAAACCTTGTCACCTGGACTCTCCTGGCAGGCGCCGCCGCCGCGCCGCCCGTGTTGTTGATGTTGTAGCGATGTCCGGCAGGACTTGTCTTGATCGGCCCAACTATACAGGAATGATCACCCTTGCTAAGCGGCCAGCGCGTGGGACGCCTCCGCAGCTTGAATAATGCGGCCTGGTTCCGGATTTTGCAGCCGTCCGGCAGCTAGCATTTTCGTCTCTGGAGGTGGAGCGCCCATGCGGAATACGGTAGTAATTCATTTTCCCGGCGGAAACGTGCTGAAGGGAATCACGAACAATTTTTTCCCGAACAAGGACAAGTTCCACCTGACCGACAAGGACACGGGGGAAGTGCGGGAGATCCTGCTTTCGGGCCTCAAGGCCGTGTTCTTCGTGAAGGGCTTTGACGGTGATCCCGCCTACCGGGAGCGCAGCGATGTTGAGCGGACCGGGCTGGGCAAGAAGATCCAGGTGGACTTCAATGACGGGGAGGTCCTGGTCGGCTATTCGCAGGGGTTCACACCGAACCGGCCGGGCTTCTTCGTGTTTCCCGCCGATCCGGAAAGCAACAATGATCGAGTCTTCGTCGTGACTGCGGCGACCAAGGACGCTCGCTTCCTTTAAGTCCCAGGCAATTCCTTGATTCCGCGGCCGATGCGCCTCACCCGGCGAAAGTAAACCTGAATTCAATCGCGTCCAGCTGGCGGGACGATTTACCGATCGACTCCAGGAATGGCTGCCAGCGAGGGTCGCCATGCAGGCACGCGAACAGCGGATTCACGATGATGCCCTGCAAGCCCGGGCTGTTGTACTCAACCGACTTGGCCAGCCACTCGAAGGCAAGGTCTGACTCGCCGCGGAAGGCCAGCACGGCGGCGATGTAATAGGCCCATTCCTTTTCTTGCCTCATCACGCCCTGCAACGCGTCGTCGGAATCCTCGGGCCGGCCGAGCGCATGGTACGACCCTGGCCCTGCCACCCTGCGCGTGCCCGGTCAACTCGACGATATTGCAAAACTGCGAATTGGTCGACAGAATTGTCGTGTATGCACGCGTTAGACTCGGCTTCTGCCGGAAGTCTGCAGCAAGGATCCTCCGATGGCATTATTTTCATGGTTCTCCCGAGAACGATCCAGGGATTCTGATGCAGCCAGGCCCGCACGCCCGAGGCCGCGAAAGTACGCGGCCGCGGCCATCGTTCCGGGCAGTGACGCATGCTGCAATGCGGTTCGCGAGATCGCCTGGAAACGCTTTCTCGCCGACCAGGTGCCCCGGATCCCGTTGCGCGATTGCGGCCAGCCGAGTTGCAGCTGCACCTACCGGCGATATCCGGACCGCCGGCGGGAAAACCGCCGGGCCGCCACTGCGCACATCGGCGCTACCGGCCCGAACCGGATGTTGCACCAGCAAGGCGATCGCCGCAGCCCGACCTCACCGGGACGACGAGCCACGGATTTCCCATCGACGTTGGACTCTGGCGAATCGTAGCAAAAGTGAGACTCAGTCGGCCGTATCCGCCGGCATCGCTCCATTAAGTTCAGCGCCTGAAGGGAAACCGCCGGGATAAGGGCTTCCAATGGCGCTGTTCTCCATGCTCAGGCGCGCGCGCGCCCAAGATTCCCCGGCAGTCGGGCCAGAGCGTGCCGCGCATGCACGCAGGCACACGGCCGTCGAGATCGTCCCGCACGAGGATGCCTGCTGCGAGGCCGCCAGGTCGCTGGCCGGAACGCGCTTCCTGTCCCGGGAAGTGCCGCTTTTCCCATTGCCGGGCTGCGACCGGCCGCAGTGCGACTGCACATATCGGCATCATCCCGACCGCAGGATGGACATCCGGCGCGCCGCGGACCTGGGGTTCACGGTATTGAGCAAGATGCTCTTTCGGAACGCCAACCGCAGGAATGCCAAGACGCCGGGCAGGCGCGCCACCGACGGGGCGCCCGAGGGACGTCAGCCGCCGACCCGTCCCGACACTGACTGACGCGCCTGATCGCCGCGGTGGCATAATGAGCCGCCCCTTTTTTCCACAGGAATCATGTCATGTCCCAGGTCCGCGCTTATGCCGCACAATCCCCGACTTCGGGCGTGGCGCCGTTCCGGATCGATCGGCGCGAAGCACGTGCCGACGACGTCGTGATCGAGATCGATTACTGCGGCATCTGCCATACGGACATTCACTTCGTCCACAACGACTGGGGCCGGACCGTCTATCCGGTGGTGCCCGGGCACGAGATCGTCGGCCGCGTGACGGCCGTCGGCGCGGCGGTCAGCGGCTTCAAGCCCGGTGACAGTGTCGGCGTCGGCTGCCTCGTCGATTCATGCCGCGAGTGCTCGTCCTGCAACGACGGCCTGGAGCAATACTGCGAGCGCGGCTGGACGGCGACCTATAACGGCGAGGATCGGCACGACGGGACGCGCACCTACGGCGGCTATTCCGAGCGCATCGTGGTCAGCGAACGCTTCGTGCTGCGGATCCCCCAGGCGCTGGACATGGCCGCGGCCGCGCCGCTGCTGTGCGCAGGGATCACCACCTATTCCCCGCTGAAGCATTTCGGCGTCGGCCGCGGCCACAGGATCGGCGTCATCGGCATGGGCGGGCTCGGCCACATGGGCGTCAAGTTTGCCCGCGCCATGGGCGCGGAGGTGACCGTGTTCACGCGCTCGGCATCCAAGGTCGCCGAAGCGAAGCAACAGGGCGCGCATCACGTCGTGGTTTCGACCGATGAGGGGCAGATGCGGACCGTCGCCGGCGCCTTCGACTTCATGCTCGATACCGTGCCGGTCGGGCATGACCTCAATCCCTACCTGGCGGCGCTCAGGCGTGACGGGACCCATATCCTGGTCGGCATGATTGAACCGGCCGTGCCGCCGGTGGACGCCGCCGCGCTGATCTTCGGCCGCCGGATGCTGGCCGGGTCGCTGATCGGCGGCCTGCCGGAGACGCAGGAAATGCTTGATTTCTGCGCGACTCACGGGATCGCGTGCGACATCGAGATGCTCGAGATCCGGGATATCAATACGGCCTACGAGCGCATGCAGCGCGGCGACGTGCGCTATCGTTTCGTGATCGACCTGGCGACGTTGAGATCCTGAGGGCTGCGGATCCGGGCGTCGCTGCCCGCCTAGAGGTCGAATTCGATCATGTCGAAACGGGTCGTGTCCTCGTGGCGCGCCTCGCGGCGGATGGCGTCGACGATGCTGCGGGAATCCCACCCGATCGTCTCCGAAGCGTGACCTTTCAGCCGTATGTCAATGTTTTTCGGGCCAAAATGCTCCACCGCCACGACGGGGATATCGAGCGAGCGAGCCGTCTCGACGGTAAATCGGGCCCAGTCGTTGTAGCGCTCCCACGTGCCGGCCGTGCACACGACGCACTCTGCCTGCTTCAGCGCCTCGTTGATCAGCGAGCGCCTCGCCGCAGTGCCGTCCCCCTGCGGCGATTGCGCATTGGGGTCGGACAACGTCCGGTAGAAGAAGTTGTCGGCGCTTTCCATGTACTCGAAAAGGCGCACATAGTCCTCGTCCTGCTGCCAACCATGCACGGCATAGAGCCGTATCGGGTTACTCTCCGACATCGTGCCCTCCTCTTCCCCTTTCGATCCGGATGAGCAAGTCTAACCGACTCTGGCCAAAGCTCGTCTAATGGCGGCATAGTGCCGCACTGTTGGATAGAATTCATCCAGTACCCGCATCCATGGACCGGTTCCTCCCGGCGTGAAATTTCTCCTGTACAACATTCGCTATGCCGCCGGCACCGGGGCCACCTTCCGTCGGCCTATCCCCGGCGCGGGCCTGCTGTTCGGCAACAGGAACAACCTCGACGCGATCACCGAATTCATCAAGTCGCGCAACCCGGACGTCGTCGGGCTGGTGGAGGTGGATACGGGCTCCGTTCGCTCGCGGATGGTGAACCAGGCGGAGGCCATCGCCCGCCGCCTCGGTCATTACAGCACCTACCAATGCAAGTACGGCGAGAGCTCGTTCAACAACCGCCTGCCGATCGTGCGCAAGCAGGCGAACGCCTTTCTCGCCGCACCGCGGGTCCACGGCGAGCGTTTCCACTATTTCGATACCGGGATCAAGCGGCTGATTATCGAGCTGGAGCTGGAGGACGTGGCCATATTCCTGGTCCACTTGTCGCTCAAGTACCGCCATCGCCACTGGCAGCTCAGGCACTTGCACGACCTGGTCAAGGCATCGAAAAAACCGGTCATCGTGGCCGGGGATTTCAATACTTTCTGGGGCGAGCACGAAATGTACCTGTTCATGCAGGCCGCCCGCCTGCAGAGCGCGAACATCGAGCGGCTGCCGTCCTACCCGAGCCACGCACCGCGCAAGGAGCTCGATTTCATTCTTTACGGGCGCGGCTTGCGCCCCGGCGCTTTCGAAGTCCCGGCCGTGCGCCTCTCCGACCACCTGCCGCTGATCTGGGAATTCGAGCACGAATAAAGGGCGCCCCGCCAAAGCGGGGTCGCGCGCCAGAGCCTGCCGACGGCCGCTTTGTTGCGGTTATCCGGGCCGGCGCCTACCATTAAACGGTTGTTTCAATCGGGCGGAGCGATTTGACCAGTCTGCTGGATTCCACCAAGGATCGTATCCTGGCGGCGGCCGAGGAGCTGTTCGCCCGGACGGGCGTCGCCCGGACCTCGCTGCGGGCGATCACGGCCTTGGCGCGGGTCAACCTGGCCGCCGTCAATTACCACTTCGGCTCCAAGGACGGCCTGGTCGAAGAAGTCTACCGCCGGCGCCTGGAGCCGCTGAACCGGGCGCGGCTGACCAATCTCGATCGCCTCGAGAAGCGCCGCCGCAAGCCTACGCTCGAGGAAGTACTCGAGGCCTTCATGATGCCGGTCGCCAGCCTGGCGCGGGATCCGGCCCAGGGCGGCCCGACCGTCATGCGGCTGCTCGGCCAGAGCCACGCCGAGGCGGAGGCGCCGTTCAAGACCTGGTTTGCCGGCCAGTACCGTCGCGTCCTCGAGCGCTATCATGCCGCGCTCTGCCGGGTGTTGCCCGAAATTCCGCCGGAGGATGTGCGCTGGCGCCTGCAGTTTCTCGTCGGCGCTCTCACCTACCCGGTCGCGGAGAGACAGCTGGTCGAGCTCGTCTCAGGTGAGGCGATCGATCCTGCCGATGTCCACCTGATCGTAGAACGCCTGCTACCGTTCGTGGTCGCCGGTTTCAGGGCGCCCGCAGGCAAGCCCGGAACCCGGCCGACAGCCCGCCGCCGCGGCACGCGCCGCCGGCTCAATACATCCCGGAAACGCGAGGAATAATCATGGCCAAGACCCGCCAAGCGTCCCATGCGAGCCCCGCCTACGTGGTGGACGGCGCGCGGACGCCATTTCTGAAGGCCCGCGGGCGACCCGGCCCGTTCAGCGCATCAGACCTTGCGGTCGCGGCAGGGCGCGAACTGTTCGCCCGCCAGCCCGTCTCCCCGAATCAGGTCGATGAAGTGATCCTCGGCTGCGCCATGCCGAGCCCGGACGAGTCTAACATCGGCCGCATCGTCGCCTTGCGCCTTGGCTGCGGGAACAAGGTTCCCGGATTTACCGTGATGCGGAACTGCGCCTCGGCGATGCAGGCGCTCGATTCGGCAACGCGCAACATCTGGCTGGGTCGCGCCGACCTGGTCCTCGCGGGCGGCACCGAAGCCATGAGCCGTGCGCCCGTGCTGTTCAACGACGACATGGTGAACTGGCTGGCGGACCTGGCGCGTGCCAAGGCGCCGCTGGACAAGGCGTTGCACATGACACGCCTCCGGCCAAAGCATTTCGCGCCCGTGATCGCACTGATCAAGGGGCTCACCGACCCGGTTGTCGGACTCAACATGGGCCAGACCTGCGAAGTCATCGCGGACCGCTTCGGCATCACCCGCGAGGAAATGGATCGCTTCGCCGTGCAGAGCCATCTCCGCCTCGCCGCGGCCTTCGACGACGGTCGGATGGATGAGGTCGTGCCGTTGTACGACTCGTCGGGCAGGGTCCACGAGGAGGATGACGGCATGCGTCGCGACAGCAGCGTGGCAAAGCTCGCCACACTGAAGCCGTTCTTCGATCGGCGCGTGGGCCAGGTGACCGCGGGCAACAGCTCACAGATCACCGACGGCGCCGCAGTCCTGCTGCTGGCCAGCGAACGCGCAGTAAAGAAGCACAAGCTGGAGGTGCTCGGCACTATCGAGGATTGCGAGTGGGCGGCGCTCGACCCGGCCGAGATGGGCCTCGGTCCGGTCCATGCCACTGCGCCGCTGTTGCAGCGCCATGGCCTCGGGATCGACGACATCGACGCATGGGAGATCAACGAGGCGTTCGCAGGCCAGGTGCTCGCCTGCCTGGCGGCCTTCGAGGATCCCGATTACTACCGCGACGAGCTCGGACTCGAAGGGCCCCTGGGCCGCATCGACGAGGCAAAGCTGAACTTCGACGGCGGCGCCGTCGCGGCGGGCCACCCGGTCGGTGCCAGCGGCGCACGCATCGTGCTGCACGCCCTGAAGGTCCTGCAGCGCCTGGGCGGCGGCACCGCCGTCGCGACCCTTTGCATCGGTGGCGGCCAGGGTGGCGCCATGTTGCTGACGCGCGAGCCGGAGTAGCCTCATGAACAATTCTGTCCAACACTGGAACCTGCGCCGCGACGACGACGGCATCGCCTGGCTGTGCTTCGACAAGGCCGACGCCTCGACCAACGTGCTGTCGCGCGACGTCCTGGCCGAACTCAACGACCAGCTGGCGCAACTCGAAAAGGACCTGCCCAAGGCGCTCGTGATCCATTCGGGCAAGAAGAGCGGTTTTATCGCGGGCGCGGATATCAAGGAATTCACGGCGCTCGAGGATGCCGAGCAAGCCTACGACATGGTGCGCGCAGGCCAGCACGTGATGGACCGTCTCGAGGCATTGAAGTGCCCGACCATTGCGCTGATCAACGGCTTTGCGTTGGGCGGCGGCCTGGAGCTGGCGCTCGCCTGCCGCTACCGCATCTTGAACGACGATCCGAAGACGGTCATCGGCCTGCCCGAGGTGAAGCTGGGCATTCATCCGGGGTTCGGCGGCACCGTGCGCTCGGTCCGCCTCGCCGGCCCGCTGAAGGCCATGGACATGATGCTCACCGGCAAGAACATCCGTCCCAAACAGGCCCGCGCGATGGGACTCGTGGACGAAATCGTCCCGGCGCGTCACCTCGAGCGCGCCGCGCGCATGATGGCGCTGAAGCCGCCCAAGCCCCGCCGGCTCCCGCTGCAGGAGCGTCTGATGAATGCCGGGCCCGCGCGCAAGGTGCTCGCCGGCATCCTCGAGAAGCAGGTCGCCCGGAAGGCGCGGCGCGAGCATTATCCTGCGCCCTACGCGATCATCGAGCTGTGGAAAAACTACGGCGACCGGCCGGCCCTCATGATGGAGAAGGAGGCACGTTCGATCGCGGAGCTGTTCTGCAGCGATACATCGCGCAATCTCGTCCGCGTGTTCCTGTTGCAGGACAAGCTCAAGGCGCTCGGCGGCAGGACCAAGCACGCCTTCCATCATGTGCATGTCGTTGGTGCAGGCGTCATGGGCGGCGATATCGCCGCATGGTGCGCGCTGCGCGGCATGACGGTCACCCTGCAGGACCGCGAGCCCAAGTTCATCGCGCCTGTCATCAAGCGCGCCCGCAAGCTCTACGAGAAGAAACTGCGCGAGCCGCGTCTCGTGCAGGCAGCGCTCGACCGCCTCCTTCCCGATGTCGATGGACGCGGCGTCTCGGACGCAGATGTCGTGATCGAGGCCATCTTCGAGGATGCGGAGGCAAAGAAGGCCCTGTTCCGCTCGCTCGAGCCGCACATGAAGGCGGACGCCGTGCTGGCCACCAACACGTCGAGTATCCGCCTCGAGGACCTGCAGGAGGCGCTCGACAGGCCGGCGAGGCTCATCGGGCTGCATTTCTTCAACCCGGTGGCGATGATGCCCCTCGTCGAGGTCATCCGCACGCCGGACACGCCCAAGGCCGAAGTCGACAAGGGCATCGCCTTCGCCCGCAAGATCGACAAGCTGCCGCTGCCCTGTCTCAGCTCGCCGGGCTTCGTCGTCAACCGCGTGCTGATGCCCTACATGATGGAGGCCCTGCTGGCCGGCGAAGACGGCGTTCCCCTGGCAACGATCGACAAGGCCGCCAAGCGCTTCGGCATGCCGATGGGCCCGGTCGAACTGGCGGACACCGTCGGCCTCGATGTCGCCCTGCACGTGGCCAGGATCCTGGGTACCGCGTACGGCATTCCCGTGCCGGACCGGCTCGTCGAGATGGTCGACAAGAAACGCCTCGGCAGGAAGACCGGGCGCGGCTTTTACGACTGGAAGGACGGCAAGGCGGTCAAGCCTTCCGCCAAGGATGAGAAGGTCCCCCAGGACCTGGCCGACCGCCTCTTGTTGCCGATGGTCAACGAGGCGGTGGCGGTGTGGCGCGACGGCGTCGTCGAGGACCTCGACCTGCTCGATGCGGGGATCATCTTCGGTACGGGTTTCGCGCCGTTCCGGGGAGGCCCGATCCACTTCGCGCGGGCCCGCGGCATCGCGGAAGTCGTGGCGGCGCTGAAGCGGCTCGAGGAACGCTACGGCGAGCGCTTTGCGCCGGATGCCGGCTGGCAGGACATTGCTCCCTGACTGCCTGAAATGCGATCGGCTGCACGCCTGTCGGAGGCGCATCGTGTGATATTCTTCGGAGCGGCGGCGCACCATGTGCCGTCCGCCGCCGTTTGGCGGACGAGTCCGTGAAATGACCTGGAGCACGAATTTCCGCCATGCCTGGTAAGTCGCTCGACGTTGCACAGCTCAAGGCTTTTTCGCCACTCGACGGCCTGAAGGCTGAAAACCTGCGAGCGCTCGCGGAGAAAACCGTCGTGCAGGAGCTTCCCGGCGGGCGCTTCCTGTTCCGCAAGGGTGATACCGACCGGCGCACGGTCTATGTCATTTCCGGGGAGGTCGAGCTGCGCGATGGCGACCGGATGCTTTCGGTCATCGAGGGCGGCACGCCGGATGCGCGCAGCCCCCTCTCCCCGGGCCTGCCACGCAGGGTCGGTGCGCGGGCGCGCAGCAAGGTCGAGTTCATCGTCGTGGACTCCGACCTGCTCGACGTGATGCTCACCTGGGATCAGACGGGCTCATACGAAGTCAGCGAGCTGCGTGGGGACAACCTGCCGGAGAGCGACGACTGGATGACCACGTTGCTGCAGACCAAGGCATTTCATCGCATCCCTGCGGCGAATATCCAGGCCATCTTCATGCGCATGCAGCAGGTCAATTTCAAGTCGGGTGATGTCGTCATCAAGCAGGGCGACGAGGGGGACTATTTTTACGTCATCACGGACGGCCGCTGCGCCGTGACGCGCGAAACCCCGTTGAACAAGGCCGGCATCAAGCTGGCCGAGCTGGGTTCCGGCGACACCTTCGGCGAGGAGGCGCTGATCTCGCAGGCCAAGCGCAATGCGACGGTGACGATGACCAGCGACGGCTCGCTGATGCGGCTCGGCCAGGACGACTTCAACAACCTGATGAACGAGCCGATGCTGCAGTGGGTCAGCTTCGAGGAAGCGTGCAAGCTGATCGACGGCGGCGCGAAATGGCTGGATGTGCGACTCCCGTCGGAGTTCGAGAGCTTTCACCAGGAAGGGGCCATCAACATACCGTTGTACTTCATTCGCCTGAAGCTCAAGACTCTGGACCAGAACACGCGCTATGTCGTGTGTTGCGACACTGGCAGGCGCAGCAGTGCGGCCGCCTACATCCTGAGCGAGCGTGGTTTCGACGCGCACGTCCTGCGCGGCGGATTGACGATGGCGGATACGGACCTCGAGCGGCACAAGGCCGCCGACTGAGCGGCGCTACATCGTGTGCGTGGGCTTGTCGCCGCCCAGCGCGCCGGCCAGGTAGGTCTCGATACGGCGCTGCGTGCTGCCGCGATCCTGCTCGCTGAACTGCACGCCGATCCCGGCGGTCCGCTTGCCCTGTGCGCCCTTCGGCGTGACCCAGATGACGCGCCCCGCCACGGGAATCT
The DNA here is from genome assembly GCA_035514535.1 of Gammaproteobacteria bacterium. Lineage (GTDB taxonomy): Bacteria > Pseudomonadota > Gammaproteobacteria > Steroidobacterales > XN24 > XN24. Next base: position 50,412 of record DATKAZ010000067.1, on the reverse strand, counting down.
TTTCGTCCTCCCCCATCAGGTTCAACAGCATGAAAACCTCGTCGCCGAGGCGATAGTTGCTGCTGGTGGGGATGAACAGCCCGCCGTTCTTCACGTAGGGCATGTAGGCGAGATACAAGGCGCTCTTGTCCTTGATGGTCAGCGTCAGCAGGCCTGGCTTGCTATTCGTCATCGGTCGCCCAACAGTCCATGACCGGCATCGCCGATGACGGACTCCAGCTTATCGGCCCACGGGACCAGCAGGCTCTCCAGCACCATCTGGGTGTTGAATACCCCATCGTTGCGCGTCATTGCGGCCCTGACCTCGTCCTTGTACCTGAACAAGCGTTGCAAGGGTATTCCCTCGAGCGCTGTTTGCAAAGCCTTTTGCCGCGCCGCCGGCAGCGACCGGGACGATCCCGTCGCCTTGATGCGGACCAGTTCGGCGGTCCAGACGTCGAGCCAGCGCAGCGTCATCGGCAACGGCCGACGCGCCCACTCCGCCGCGACTTCCAGCGGCTCGCGGCGATTGTCGACCACGCCCAGCAGGTCTGCGGTGAATCCCTCGTCAAGCTCCCTGAAGCCTTCCTCGGCCAGCAGCAGCGCCAGTAACGGGGCGTCGCCGGCGAGCGCGAGGAGACGGTGCCAGTCCCCTTTGCCCGCCCGGGCCTCGAGCCAGGCCACCGCTTCGTCTGCGGGAGGCGGGCCGATCCGCACGCGCTGGCAGCGGCTCGCGACGGTCGCGGGCAAAGTGTCGAGCCGACTGCGCACCAGCAACAACAGGGTGCGCGGCGCAGGCTCCTCGAGCGTCTTGAGGAGCGCATTGGCCGAATGGGGGTTCAGTTGTTCCGCGGGCCACACGACCGCCACTTTCCAGCCGCCGGAATAGCTGGTCATCGCCAGGTTGGCACAGGTATCGCGAATCTGCTGGATGCCGATCTGCTTCCTCTGCTTGCCCTCGTCATCGGTTTCCAGCGTGATCCACATCAGGTCGGGGTGCGGCAGGGGAATCGGCGGGTCGGCGGCCGGCCACGGCACTTCGAGCACGCGCGCGGCCATGCGAAAAGCAAGGTGGAGCTTGCCGAGTCCCTGCGGGCCCTCGATCAGGAAGGCATGGCTCAGCCGTCCGGCCGCGAGCGCGGCCTCGAACTCCCGCCAGGCTGTCGCATGCCATGGAAATTCCAACTTATTCATGGCTATGAAGGAAATTATTAATGTGCTGTCTCAACGCAGTCTGCACCTGTTCGAGGGATTGTGACGCGTCCACGATCCTGAATCGCTGCGGCTCCTCTTCCGCCCGCGCCAAGTAGCCCGCCCGCACCCGCCGGAAGAATTCGAGCTGTTCCTGCTCGAAGCGGTCCGCCGCGCCGCGCTTCGTCGCGCGCGCCAGGCCGAGTGCCGGCTCCGCGTCCAGCAACAGCGTGAGGTCGGGGCGCAGTTCGCCCTGCACCTGTGCCTCCAGCCAGCGCACCGGGGCCGCGCCGAGCCCGCGCCCGGCACCCTGGTAGGCATAACTCGCGTCCGTGAAGCGATCGCACAGCACCCAGCGCCCGGCCGCCAGCGCGGGCCGGATGCAGCCCTCGATATGCAGGGCACGGGCAGCGAACATCAGCAACAACTCGGCGAGCGGCGGCACGGTCTCGGCACCGGGGGAGACGATCAGCTCGCGCACGCGCTCGGCGAGCGGCGTACCCCCCGGCTCTCGCGTGCACACCACCTCATGCCCTGCCGCTTCAAGCAGGTCGGCGATGAACGCCAGGTTGGTGCTCTTGCCGACGCCCTCCCCGCCCTCGAGCGTGATGAAACGTCCCCGCGTGGCCGCGGCCGGCGAACTCATTCGCGACTCCTCCTCGCGCGGAGGACCTGGAGATAACGCTGCACGGCCCGGTTGTGCTCTTCGAGCGTTGCCGAGAAATGATGACTGCCGTCGGGCCGGCCTGTGGCGACGAAGTACAGCGTCCGGCCATCGTGAGGCTGCACCGCAGCCGCCAGCGATTCACGGCCCGGCAGGGCAATCGGGGTCGGCGGCAGGCCGCCACGCGTGTAGGTGTTGTAGGGCGTATCCGTGTCCAGGTGCACGCGCCGCAGGCGCCCCTCCGCTTCCGCGCCGAGACCGTAAAGCACGGTCGGGTCGGTCTGCAGCCGCATGCCGAGCTCGAGCCGGCGCACGAACACGCCGGCGATTTCGGGCCGCTCGGCGGCAAGCGCGCTTTCCTTCTCGATGATCGAGGCGAGGATGAGCGCTTCGTAGGGTGTCGCCAGGGGCAAGTCGGCGCGCCGCTCCGCCCAGGCGGCCTCGAGCGCACGCCCCATGGCCTCGTGCGCAATGCGCATCAGCTCGAGGTCTGTCGTGCCGCGCGGGAAGCGATAGGTCTCGGGCAGAAACCAGCCTTCGGGATGGTCGCCCGGCCGGCCGAGGCGCGCCATGATCTCATCGTCGGGGATCTCGGCGAGGGTCGTCTCGACGACCGGGTGGCTCGCGATGGCCGCGCGCATCTGCCGGAAGGTCCAGCCCTCGACGATTGTCAGCGAGTGCAGCAGCACTTCGCCGCTGACCAGGCGCGCCATGACCTGGCGCGGCGTGCTGCCGGCCGGAAAACGGTATTCGCCGGCGCGAATCCGGCCGGCCTGGTCGGTGCCCCGCCCGTACCATTCGAACAGCCTCGCGTGCCGCAGCACGCCCGCGGCTTCCAGCCGGCGCGCAATCGTCGCCAGCGCCATGCCGGAGCGCACCTCGAAGTCCACGGCCGCGGTGGCCGGGCCCGGCGCATCGAGTTGCTGCCAGCCCCACCACGCGGCACCCGCGACTGCGAGCAGCACGAGCAGCACCAGGCCGAGCAGGATGCCCCTCACGCGAGCCACGCGACCCCCGCGGCAACCAGCGGCTCGCGCAAGCGGCCGGCGACGGCTCCCCACGCGTACTCGTGCCCGGCGACTTGCCTCACCGGCCGTACCCCCACCACTGCGTTACAGAGAAACAGCTCATCGACCTCATGCAACTCATGATAACGGAGAGCAGCCTCCCCGCCTGGCAGGCCGAGCGCCGCGAGCGCCTCGAGGACCAGGCCGCGCATCACGCCGGTGACGCCGCAGTCTTCCAGCGGCGGGGTCATGACCCGTCCCGCGCGGACGAAAAACAGGTTGTGCCGCGTAGCCTCGACCACCTGGTCGGCCTCGTCCAGCATCAGGCCCTCGTCCCAGCCGGCCGCCGCGACTTCCGCGGCAGCCATGACCTGTTCGAGACGCCCGAGATGCTTGAGTCCCCCCAGCGTCATGCTGCGTCCCAGCCGCGTCCTGCAGACGCCCAGCGACAGGGCCGTGGGCCCCGCAGGGCCCAGGGGGTGGAATGCCACGATTCTCCTGCCCGCCGCCTGGCGCGGCGGTGCATAGCCGCGCCCGCCGTCGCCCCGCGTGAGCACCAGCCGCACGATGCCGTCGGCGGCGGTCCCTGCGGTCAGGCGGGCGATGTCGGCGGCGATCTCCGCCTCGCCGGGATACGGCAGGTCGAGGCGGCGACAGCCGGCCCGCAGCCTGGCCAGGTGGCGGGCGAGCAGCCATACCCGGCCGCCATGCAGGCGCATGGTCTCGAAAAGTCCGTCGCCGTAGTTGAGGCCGCGATCCGCGGCGCTGAGCATCGTGGCCGGTTGTCCGTCGATCAGCATCACGCGTCCGGCGCCAGTGCGAGCAGCAGCCCTTTCGCCTTGGCGCGCGCCTCCGCCAGTTCCGCCTCGGGCACTGAGTCGAACACGATCCCGGCGCCGGCCCGAAAGCGCGCCCTGCCCGGCGCCATTTCCATGGTCCTGATGAGGATGTTCAGGTCCAGCGCGCCGTTGCAGGCGAGCCAGCCCATCGAGCCCGTATAGGCACCGCGAGGCTGCACCTCCAGCTCATGAATGATCTGCATGCAGCGTACCTTGGGACAACCGGTGATCGTGCCGCCGGGGAAGACGGCGCGGATGGCCGCGCCCGGCCCGACGCCTGGCGCCAGCTCGCCGCGCACATTGGAGACGATGTGGTGCACGTGGGCATAGCTTTCCAGCACCATCATCTCGTTCACCTCGATGCTGCCGGGCCGACAGATGCGGCCGAGATCGTTGCGTTCCAGGTCGATCAGCATGACGTGTTCCGCGCGCTCTTTCGGGTGTGCGATGAGTTCCCGCTCGAGCGCGCCGTCCGCGTCCGTATCGACCCCGCGCGGCCGGGTACCCGCGATCGGCCGGGTCTCTACGCGACCGTCGCGCACGCTCAGCAGGCGCTCCGGCGAAGAGCTCAGCACGGCACGTTCGCCCCAGCGCGCGAGGCCGGCGAAAGGCCCCGGGTTGCTTCGGCGCAGGCGCGCGTAGAGCGCCGCCGGATCGGCATCCGGGCGCAACCGGACGCGCCACTCGCGCGACAGGTTGGCCTGGAAGATATCACCGGCGATGATGTACTCGCGGGCCCGGCGCACGGCGCGGAGAAATTCTTCCTCCGGGTCTTCCTGCGGCTGTCCGATCATGCCGGACCACGCGGGCGGCGGCATCTCCGCGGCAGCGCGGATGTCGGCCTCGATCGTGCGCAGCATCCCGGCGTCCCGCGCCATGACCCTGCATCGTCCGCTGCCGTGGTCACGCACCACGGCGGCGCCGAGCCGTGTCGCAATCGCGATGGGCATGCCGCGCGGCGCGTCGAGTCGCAGCACGGGCTCGACCTGCCCGGCGAGCTCGTAGCCGAGATACAGGAACCAGCCCCCGCCCGCGAGCGGCCAGGCGTCGTCGGTGGCCCGGCGGTCGCGCCGCCACCAGCGGTCGAGGGCCGCCAGGAAGTCATTGTCGGCGTCTGCGCACGGCCCGCTGAGTCGCCACTCGCGGTCGAGCACGAGCGACTCGCCCGGCCAGCCGAGCAGCAGGTCGCAGCGCCCCTGGTCGGTGCCGGCCGCGGCACTCTCGAGCAGGAACGGATAGCGCCCCGGCGCGACGCGGTGAACGGCGAGCAGGTCGCCCGGATCGGGCAGCTCGCCGACCAGCGGCATGCGGGGGGAGTGCGTGCGGGCTGCCATGGGCTGGCCTGGAGGGCTGGGCCGCGCGGCCCGGATCAGTCCAGCGCCCGGAACAACAGGCTGCCGTTGGTGCCGCCGAAACCGAAGGAGTTGGAAAGCGCGGCGCGGATCGTGGCGCTGCGCGCCTCGTTCGGCACGTAGTCCAGGTCGCACTCGGGATCCGGCGTCTCGTAGTTGATCGTCGGGGGCAGCACGCCGTCCCGCATCGCCAGCAGGCAGAACACGGCCTCGACGCCGCCCGCCGCACCGAGCAGGTGGCCCGTCATCGATTTCGTGGAACTCACGGCGAGCGTGCGTGCGTGCTCACCGAAAGCGCGCTTGATGGCCAGTGTTTCGGCCTTGTCGCCAAGGGGCGTGGACGTGCCGTGGGCATTGACGTAATCAACGTCATCGGGATTGACTCCCGCGTCGCGCAGCGCATTGACCATGCATTGGCGCGCCCCCTCGCCGTTCTCGGGTGGCGCGGTGATGTGGTGCGCGTCGGCGCTCATGCCGAACCCCGCCATCTCGCCGTAGATCTTCCCGCCGCGCGCACGGGCGTGTTCATACTCCTCGAGCACCAGGCAGCCGGCACCGTCGCCGAGCACGAATCCGTCGCGATCCAGGTCCCAGGGACGGCTGGCGCGCGCCGGGTCGTCGTTGCGCGTCGAGAGTGCCCGGGCCGAGCAGAAGCCGCCCAGCCCCAGGGCCGTGGTCGCCATTTCCGCGCCGCCCGCCACCATCACGTCGGCATCGCCGTACTGGATGCAGCGCGCGGCAATGCCGATGCTGTGGGTCGCGGTCGTGCAGGCGGTCACCAGCGAAAGGTTGGGGCCCGTCATCCCGTGATTGATGGAGACGTGTCCGGAGATCATGTTGATGATGCTCCCCGGAATGAAGAACGGTGAAATCTTGCGCGGCGACTCCTCCGCGTCGAGGAAGGCGCGGAAATTGCGCTCGATGGTTTCGATGCCGCCGATCCCGGCCCCTACCGCCACGCCCACGCGGTGGGCATTACCCGGCGTCACCTCGATGCCGGAATCCTCGATCGCCTGCCGCGAGGCCGCGATGCCGTAGTGCATGAACGCGTCCATCTTGCGCGCGTCCTTTGGGACCAGGTAGTCATCCACCTCGAAGCCGGCGACGCCGCCGCCGAAGCGCGTCGTGAAACGGCTGACGTCGAAACGCGTGATGGGCGCGATGCCGCCGCGCCCGGCGAGGATGTTCCGCCAGGCACTCTCCACGGTGCTGCCTACGGGCGACACGATCCCGAGCCCGGTGACAACGACGCGGCGCCTGCTCAAGTGCACACCTCCGGCCGGAATGCCTGGCGGTGGAATAAGCCGCACCCGCGGTACGGGTGCTCCGACTGACGGCTCAGTTCGAGCGGGCCTTGATGTAGTCGATGGCCTGCTGCACGGTCGTGATCTTCTCGGCCTCCTCGTCCGGAATCTCGCACTCGAAGGCCTCTTCCAGCGCCATCACGAGTTCGACGGTATCCAGCGAGTCTGCGCCCAGGTCGTCCACGAACGAGGCGTCGTTGGTGACTTCTTCTTCTTTGACGCCGAGCTGCTCGGCGACGATGTTCTTAACCTGTTCCTCGATGCTGCTCATCTCGTCTTGATCCTCGTTGCTGGCGGCGAGATCATCCCGGCCCCAATGACCCGGACTGCACCGCGCGCCGTATTGTATTGGAATGTCACTAGGGGTTCTACACGCAACCCGCCCGGCCTTCAGGCCATGTACATTCCCCCATTGACATTGATGACCTCCCCCGTGATGTACCCGGCCCCGGTCGAGCACAGGAACAGGACGGCTGCAGCAATGTCTTCCGCCACCCCGAGGCGCTCCAGCGGGATCTGCTTCTCGAGGGCACCGCGCTGCTCCGCGGACAGCCCCGCCGTCATGTCGGTGGCGATGAAGCCGGGCGCCACGGCGTTGACGGTAATCCCGCGCGAGCCGACTTCGCGGGCCAGGGCGCGCGTGAAACCCACCAGCCCCGCCTTGGCGGCGCAATAATTGGCCTGGCCCGGGTTCCCCATCAGTCCGACCACCGAGCCGATATTGACGATCCGGCCGCGGCGGGCCTTCATCATGCCGCGCAGGCAGGCGCGGCTCGTGCGATACAGGGACGTCAGGTCCGTGTCGAGCACCTGCTGCCAGTCCTCGATCTTCATGCGCAGCAGCAGGCCGTCGCGGGTGATGCCGGCATTGTTCACCAGCAGGGTCACGGCGCCTTCCTGCGCGGCCACGTCGGCGCACGCGGCTTCGACACCGGCGTCGCTCGACACGTCGAGCACGATGCCGCGCCCACGAATCCCGGCCTCCGCAAAGGCGGCGCCGATCGCCTCGGCGCCGGCGGGCGTCGTGGCGGTCCCGACCACCGTCGCCCCCGCACCTCCCAGCGCCACGGCGATGGCCCGGCCGATGCCGCGCGAAGCGCCCGTGACCAGCGCCACCTCGTCGTGCAGATCAGTCATTATCCGTCCCCCTCACGCCCGCCAGGGCACTGTCAAGCGTATCAGGATCATCCGCCGGGTAGGCCACGATGTCGCGGTCGATGCGCCGCGCGAGGCCGCTGAGCACGCGGCCCGGCCCGGCCTCGACCAGCGTGCGGACGCCCGCGGCCTGCATCGCGCGCACACACTCGACCCATCTCACGGGCCGCCGCACCTGCTCCGCCAGGGCGGCCCTGATCTGCGTTGCCTGCTGTCGCGGTGCGGCATCGACGTTGTGGAATACCGGAATCCCGGGCACGCGAATCTCGACCTCGGCCAGCGCCGCGGCGAGTTGCTCGCTCACGGGCGCCATCAGCCTGCAGTGCGAAGGGACGCTCACCGGCAGCGGCATGGCGCGCTTGGCGCCGGCCGCCTTGGCCCGCTCGATGGCACGCGCCACCGCGGCGGCATTCCCTGCAATCACGACCTGCCCCGGTGCATTGAAGTTCACCGCCTCGACGACCCCGCCGTCCTCTTCGGCCCGCAGGCAGGCGGCCACGACCGCCTCGTCGTCAAGCCCCAGCACCGCGGCCATGGCGCCCTCGCCCGCCGGCACGACCTGTTGCATCCACTCGCCGCGGAGCCGGACGACCCGCAGGGCGGCGGCGAAATCCAGCGCCCCGGCACAGACCAGCGCCGCGTACTCGCCGAGACTGTGTCCGGCCATCGCCACCGGCGGCGGGCCGCCGCGCGCCTGCCAGGCTCGCCACGCGGCAACGCCGGCCGCCAGCATGGCCGGCTGCGTATGGTCGGTGCGGTTCAGCAACTCGGCCGGCCCACTGCGCACCAGTTCCCCGAGCGCGAAGCCGAGCGCTTCGTCGGCTTCCTCGAAGGCCGCGGCAGCGGCTTTCTCCGCGGCGAGCAGCGCGCCCAGCATGCCCACCGATTGGGAGCCCTGGCCGGGGAATACGACGGCATGCGCCATCTGTGTCACTCCTGCAACGCGGGGGTCGCCATTATAGTCAGAGTCGCCGGTCGGGGCGCCGCGGCGGCGGCCAGGTGTTCCGTGCGTCTGATATCATGACGGGCAAGATAAACCTCGCGCCCGGCAGCGAATTCCGGGCGCCCGTCAGCCGAGGCTCGATGATGTCGTCCAACAGAATGCTTTCCGCTATGCGCGCAGGACCGGCCGGCCTGCGTCAGGCAGGCTTCACGCTGATCGAGATCATGGTGGTCGTGGTGATCCTCGGCATCCTCGCGGCAATCGTGGCGCCGAACGTCATCAGCCGCATCGATGACGCGTCGATCAACCGCGCCAAGCAGGACATCCGCGGGATCGAGAGTGCGCTCAAGCTCTACTACATGGACAACTCGCGTTACCCGAGCACCGACCAGGGGCTCGAAGCCCTTACGTCGCAGCCCAATGACCCGACCGTGCGCAACTGGCGCGGCCCGTACCTCGACAAGCTGCCCAAGGACCCGTGGAACAACACCTACCGTTACCTGTATCCGGGCCAGCACGGGGAGTTCGATGTCTTCACCTACGGGGCCAATGGGGAGCCGGGCGGCGAAGGCATCAATGCTGAAATCGGCAACTGGTCTGTCTACTGAGCCGCGCCGCGCCGGGCCGCGCCATGGCGCCGGTTTCTCCCTGATCGAACTGTTGGTCGTGATCGTCATCCTGGCGATGATGGCGGGCATGGTCCTGTTGTCGATGGCAACGCTGCGCTCGGACGAACCGGCCGAAACCGAGGCCCGGCGGCTCGCCGCGCTGCTTGATCTGGTCGCAGAAGAAGCGCTCGTCCAGGGGCGCGATTTCGGCGTGGAATTTTTCGCCGCCGGTTACCGTTTCCTGTCCTTCGATCCCGACAGCGGATTGTGGTCGGTCGTGGACGACGAGGCGTACCTGCGGGAGCGTACGCTCGGCGGGGATTTGCGCGTGGTGCTCGCCGTTGACGGCCGCGAAGTGGTGGTCGACGAGGCGGATGACCGCCGTGAGCGACCGCGGGATGAACTCGTGCCGCAGGTCGCGCTGTTCTCCAGCGGCGAAGCGACGTCCTTCGAGCTGTTCCTCGTCGCCGGCTTCGTCGCAGACGCGTGGATGCTGCGCGGCAGGGCGCAAGGCGATATCGAGGTGATCGCGCCGGAGTCGCGGCGATGACCCGGCGCGGTATCCGTGGATTCACGTTGCTGGAAGTGATGGTGGCGCTCGCCATCGTTTCGATCGGGCTCATTGCCGCGTTTAATGCCGTCATCCAGATGGCACACTCGACGGCCGTCCTGCGCGAACGCGCCCTGGCCGACTGGATCGCCATGAACGAGATCACGCGGATCAGGATCTCCGGTAATTTCCCCGAAGTAGGCAGCTTCGACGGCGACGTCGAGTTCGCGGGCCTCGAGTGGCGCTGGGAAGCCGACATTTCGGAGACGGGCGTGGCCGACTTGCGGCGGATCGACCTGTCCGTGGCCCACGAGGAACGGCCCGACGAGCCTGTGACCATCGTCAGCGGGTTCGTCGCGCGGGGTTTCGCCGCTACGCACGCGTACATCGACTGGTGGGGCGCGAGCGCACCGGCCGGCGGCCGTGCGCCCGGCGACGACGACCAAGCGCCCGATGAGCCCGACGCGGTGGAGGCGCCGGAGCCACCCGAGGAAGAGGACGAAGAATGAGGCTGCGCGCGCGCGGGTTCACGCTGCTCGAAGTGCTGGTCGCAGTCGCGATCTTTGCCGTGGTCGGCGTCATGGCCTACGGCGGACTGCAGGCCGTGCTGGCGCAGCAGGTCATCGCCCGCGACAGTGCGGAGCGCTTTCGCGAGGTCCAGTTCGCGGTGCAGCAGCTCAGCCGTGACCTGTACCAGCTGAATCCCCGTCCCGTTCGCGAGGAGATCGGCGACGGGGTGCGCAGCGCGCTCGTCGCCGACGCGCGGCGCAATTATATCGTCGAGTTCAGCCGCGGCGGCTGGAGCAATCCGCTCGGCCAGCCACGGGCCGCCGTGCAGCGCGTGGCCTACCAGCTGGACGGGGATCGCCTGTTGCGGCTGCACTGGTTTGTTCCGGACCACACGCTCGCCGAGGAGCCGGCGGAGCGCGAGCTCCTCGATGGCGTGCGCGAGTTTCGCCTGCGATTCTTCAGCGGTGGCGGCTGGAGCGAGGAGTGGCCGGCGGGAGCGGGAGAGCAGGATCCGGCCGCCCTTCCCACCGCGATCGAATTCATCATCGACCTCGAGGACATGGGCGAGATACGCCGCCTGATCGAGGTCGGGACCTGAGATGCGCACGGCCAGGCGTCAACGCGGCACGGCGCTGATCACAGCGATGCTCGTCGTGGCGCTGGCGACGGCCATCGCGGCGTCGTTGACCTGGGACCTGTTCCTGGACCAGCGGCGCGCGTTCGGTCGCATCGCGGTGGACCAGGGGCTGATGTACGGGCTCGGGGCCGAGGCTTGGGCGAAGAAAATCCTGCGCGACGATGCGCAGGACAACCAGGTCGACCATCCCGGCGAGCCCTGGGCGACGCAGATCACGCCCCTCCCGATCGAGGGCGGCCAGATCCAGGGGCGCATCGAGGAGCTGCAGGGGCGTTTCAACCTCAACAACCTGATCGACGCGGCCGGCGGCACCGATCCGCTGGCGGTGGAAAGCTTCCGCCGACTGCTCCTCGCCCTCGACATGGACGTCAGGCTAGCCGACCGGATGGCGGACTGGATCGATCGGGATATCGAGCCGAATTTTCCGGACGGCGCGGAGGACTCGGAATATCTGTCCCGCCAACCGCCGTTTCGCACCGCCAACAGGCCCATCACCAGCGTGTCGGAGATCCTGCTCGTCTACCCCGAGCTCGGGCGCACCGGATACGTCACGCTGCGGCCGTATCTCGCGGCCCTGCCGCGCGGCACGCGCATCAACATCAACACGGCCCTGCCTGAAGTGCTGATGTCGACCGCCGACGCGCTAGGCTATCGCGAGGCGGAAAGAATCATCCTCGACAGGCCCGAGGGCGGCTGGGAATCCCTCGAGCAACTGGGCGATATCATCCCGGAAGATGCCCGCGGGGCACTCGCCACGTCGAGCAACTGGTTCCGGCTTTCCGTTCGCGTTGATATTGGCACCCAGCGATTCACCATGTACAGTCTCCTCCACCGCGACGCGGCGGGGTCTGTTGCCACAGTGATCCGCAGCTTCGCAGACGAGTAAACTCGCGATAGCCATGGCTGAAACCCTTGTCCTGAGACTCGACCCTGCCGACACCGGCACGGGCACCTGGATCGTGGCCGACGAGCAGGGCCGCCGTATCGGCGTGCCCGGCGCCGGTCCGATCGCCATGGCCGTGCCCGCCGCGACAGGCCGTCGCGTCGTCGTGCTCGCGCCGGCCGTCGACGTGCTGCTGACGCGAGTCACGCTGCCCGTACGGGGGGCGGCAAAGGTCCTCCGCGCCCTGCCCTTCGCACTCGAGGAACAGATCGCGGAGGACATCGACGCGTTGCATTTCGCTGCCGGGCGCACCGCTGCGGACGGCAGCACCGCGGCCGCGGCCGTCGATCGCGAGCAACTGGAGAACTGGCTCGCTGTGCTCGCCGATGCCGGCCTCGAGCCCCAGGTGGTCTGCTCAGAGGCCGAGGGGGCCCCGGCGGCACCCAATCACCTCAACTGGCTGCTTGCCACGGATCGCTGCATCGCGCGCAGCGGCGACGGGCTGCCCGTGGTCGTCGAGATCGACAGCGTCGAGGAATGCCTGCGGTTCGGGCCGGAGTTTCCCGGCTCGCCGGATCAGCCGAAGCACCTGTCGGTCTACGCGACCGCCGAGGCGCGCAGCCGGTACGGCGAGCAGCTCGAGGCCTTGCGTCCGGGGCTGGCGAGCCTCGAGTTGCGCGTCCTCCCGGAGGGGATCCTGCCTCACCTGGCGACCGGCGTCGTGAAGCGCGAGCCGATGAACCTGCTGCAGGGGCCGTTCGCGCCGCGCACCCAGCTGGATCGGCTGTGGAAGCCGTGGCGGACGGCGGCCGCGCTGCTGGTCGTACTGGCGATCGTGCTGGTGGGCCAGGAGGCGTTGCGACTGATGCAGCTCAAGAGCGAAGAGGCGCGCCTCGAGCAGGAAATCGCGGCCGCGTTTGAGCAGGCCATGCCGGGCGCGCGGATGCAGGACGCGCGCATCCAGGTGGAGCGGCGGCTCGCGGCCGTCCGGGGTAGCGGCAGCGCGGCGAACGAGGGCTTCCTGAGAGCGCTCGAGACGCTTGGCAGCGCACTGGACGAAGCACCCGGCATCCGGCTCGAGGCCATCAGCTACCGGACAGGCGTGCTGGATCTGCGCGTGCAGGCGCCGAGCGTGGATACGCTCGAGCAGGTACGCCAGGCGGTAGCCCGCGGCGGCCGCTTCAGCGCGACGATCCAGCAGGCGAACCAGCGCGCCGACGGGGTCGAGGGCCGCATCCAGCTGACCGGTGACGGCGCATGAGGAACTGGTATCTCGGCCTGGAAGCCAGGGAACGCGTGGTGGTTGCGGTCGGCGCCGCCCTGGTGCTGATTTTTGTCGTGTGGGGCGTGGTGCTGGGCCCGCTCTATGGCGCTTCCGCCGCGGCAGCGAGCCGGGTGGAAACCAAGCGCAATACCCTGGCGTTCCTGCGCGGAGCGGCGGCGGAACTCGCGTCCGCGGCGGACATGCCGGCCGCGGCGGCCGACCTCGCGGGCCAGTCACTGGTCGTCGTCGTCGACCGCAGCGCACGCGAGGTCGGCCTCGGCGCGGCCCTGACGCGTAACCAGCCCGTCGGCGAGGACGGCATCCGCGTGCGCCTCGAGGGCGCCGCGTTCGATGCCACCACGCGCTGGCTCGCCATGTTGAATGCCAGCGCAGGCCTCGCGATCGAGTCCGCGAGTTTCGACCGCACTCCCGACGAGGGCCGCGTCAACGCGAGCCTGGTGTTGCGTCAGGGATTGCAATGACCTTGCCGGCACGCAGGGCGGTGCTCGTCACGGCGGGCGTGTTGGCCGTGTTCGCAGGTCTCGTCGCGATGTTCCCCGCGCGCCTCGCGCTGGCCTGGTTCGCGCCGCCGACGGTACAGGCCTGGGGTGTCGAGGGTACGATCTGGCGTGGCCGCGCCCAGGGACTCTTGTTGCAGGAGCGCAACCTCGGTGATTTCGCATGGGAGGCGCAACCGTCCCGGTTGCTGGCATTGCAGCCTGCCTGGGACCTCGAGTTGCGACCGCCCGGCGGCCATGCCAGCGGCCGGGTCGCATTTTCACTGTCCGGCGGGCGGCAGACTATCAGCGACCTGGAGGCCTCACTGGACCTTGCGACACTCCCTCCTGCCATCGTGCCCGTGGGCGTGATCGGAAACGCGCACATCTCGATCCAGCGGCTGGTGCTCCGGCAGGGATGGCCGGTGGCGATCGCGGGACGCGCCGCCGTCGGCGAACTCATCCTGCCCGGCGTTATCATGGCGATCGGCCCATTCGAGTTCCTGTTTCCCGAGCAGGCCGACCCCGTGCGCGCAGAAATCCGTTCCGTCGGCGGGCCGCTGGAAGTCGACGGCCGGGTAGAGCTGCGCGAGCGGGGGCAATGGCATTTCAGTGCCGAACTTGCTCCCGGCGATAATCCTCCACGGGAGCTGATCGACGGCCTGGCGCTCGTCGGCGAAGACATCGGCAACGGGCGGCGTCGACTGACGCTCTCCAGCGGGCCCTGAGGTCACTCGCCCTGCGCGGGCCACTCCCGCCAGCCCGCGTGCTGCGGAAAGTAGAGCCCGAGCCTGATCGGTCCGTCATGCTGCGGCGCCAGCAGGCGCGCGTAACGCTCCAGCTGCGGCCGATAGCGTTCCCGCTCACTGTCGAGGAAGGCGTCGAGGTCGCCGCCCGCGTGATGCCCTGCCTTGAAGTCCACGATCCACAGCGCGCCCGCCTCGTCCACGAAGCTGCGATCGATGACACCGTTCACCTGGCGCCCGTCGAGACGGCCGCTCACCGCGCGTTCACTGGCGCAGTCGTGATGTCCCGGGTCCAGTAACCAGCGGCCCCGCGGATCTTCTAGCGTGCGCTGCAGCGCGGCGCGGCAACGCTCCAGGGCGGCCGCCAGCTCGTCCGCGGCCAGGCCGGCCTCGCGCAGCATGGAGCCGAGCAGCACCGTGGTGCCGCGCAGTCGGGCCGCGGGCCACGCCTCCGGACCGTCGGCGGCAATGACCTGCAGCAGGCGATGCACCACGACACCCACCGCGCGCGCCTCGCGCCCCACCCAGTCATACTCCGGTGCCGGGCCCGGTGGCGCCGGCGGGCACTCGCTCGCCTGCCAGGCCACGGCCGGCGGCCACGGCGGCGGTGCCCAGTCGACCGCGAGGCGCCGCAGTGCGGCCGCCGGCCGCGCAGGCGCCGGGCCGTTGCCTGCCGTGTGCGCACGTGCCGCCAGAAACGTTTCTCCCAGCGCGGGCCAAAGACGGGCCAGCAACGTGCCGGCCCGGGGCGCCGGCGGCACGCCCGTTGCGGGGTCGTCGGCCGCGATTCCCGCCACCAGGTGCAGCCGGCGCCGCGCACGGGTCAGCGCGACGTACAGCACCCTGTCCAGTTCGAGCAGGTCGCGGCGCGTATCCAGCTCGCGCAGGGACTGGTGCAGCTCATCGCGCTGTGCGCCCAGCGGCTCGAGCGGCGCGAGAATCAGGTCCGTGCCCTCCTCCCGCACCTGCTCGAGCCAGCGCAGCAGGCGCTTTTCGCCCCGGCCGCTGCTGCGATCCAGGCCCGGCAGCACGACGTGGTCGAACTCGAGGCCTTTTGCCTTGTGGATGGTCAGCAGCTGCACCGCATCGCCGGCCACCGTGTCGGGCGCCGCGTACAGGTCGTCCAGCAGGCTGCTCAGGCCGGGGGAATCGTCGAGGTCACCGTGGCGCGCGCAACCGTCGAGGAACTCGAGAAACGCGCGTGCATCGGCGAGCTCCGCCGCACGATCCAGCGTGGCCGGCCCGCCGAGCGCCAGCCACGCGCCCTCGACGACGCGGCGCAGTGGCCGCCGGCCCCGCTCCGCGAGCGCTGCGCCGAGCACCGGGATGATTCGCTCCAGCCGCCGCCGTCCTGCCAGGCTGAGGCTACGGTGCACCGCGGCGTCGTTCGCCCGCGACCAGATGTCATCGTGGCGCTCGCCGGCGATCGCCAGGAGGTCCGCGAGCTGCAGGCCGCACCATGGCGCCCGCAATACGGCGAGCCAGGCGGTGCGATCGGCGCGGTGACACAGCGCCCGGGTGAGCGACTCGAGATCGCGGATCGCCGGGCCCTCCGCCAGCGGCTCGATCTCCACGGCGCTGAATGCCACCCCGGCGGCCTTGAGCGCGGGCGTGATGTGCGCCAGGTGCCGGCGGCTGCGCACGAGGATGGCAATGCTCGCCGCCGGCTCCTCGCGGCGCAGGCGCTGCACGGTTGCCACCACCGCGGCGGCCTCGGCGCGTGCATCGCGCGCGGGCACCGCGAGGCACTCGAGGGCCGCGCCGGAAAGCGCCTCGTGCCACGCCGCCGAGGGCGCAAACGGCACCGCGCCGAGCGCCAGGTCCGGCCGCCGCGGGAAGATGGCCGGGAAGGTCCCGGATATCCAGTCGACCAGCGCGGCCTGGCTGCGGAAGTTGACCTCCAGCCGCAGCGGCTCGAGCGGCAAATCGCCGATGCCTTGCTGCTGCGCGCGGAGGAACCGCCCGACGTCGGCCTCGCGAAAGCGGTAGATGGACTGCATCGGGTCGCCGACACAGAACAACGTGCGCCCGTCGCCCGGCACCCAGCCGGCCGTGAGCCGTTCCAGCAGCTCGACCTGCGCCTGCGACGTGTCCTGGAACTCGTCCACCAGCAGGTGGCTGATGCGGCAGTCCAGCGCGAGGGCGAGGTCCGTCGGCGCATCCGGCGGGCCGAGCGCGTCCAGTGCGGCGCGGGCGATGCCGACATAATCGCTTTCGCCACGTGCCGCGAAGGCGACATCGAGAGCGGCCGCGCACACCGGCAGCAAGACCAGCAAATGCTCGAGGATGCCCCAGCGCAGGTCGTCGTAGGCGGGCGCGGGCAGCGCGCGCACGCGCTGCATCACGACCGGGTCGCAGCTGGCGGCCAGTTGTTCCAGCAATGCCAGCATTTGTGCCTTTGCCTCCCTGGCGGCCGGCGGAAAGCCCGTGTTCTTGTTCAGCGTCCTGCGCCACGTGCCGCCCCGCGTGAGGAGCAGTTCAGCGAGGGCACGCCAGCGCGACAGCTCCGCGGCCGTGGGCGGCGGCAGCGAAGTGGCCCCCCTCAGCGGCGCAAGCATTTCCGTATCCGGCTCGCGCTCGGCTGCGGCCGCCCCGAGCCGCATGATCTCGTCCAGTGCGGCTTGCGGCAGTTCCGCCCGGGCACGCCGCAGCTCGTCCTCGACGAAGTGCCGCACGG
Organism: Gammaproteobacteria bacterium; assembly: GCA_035514535.1. GTDB lineage: Bacteria > Pseudomonadota > Gammaproteobacteria > Steroidobacterales > XN24 > XN24. Next base: position 33,606 of record DATKAZ010000067.1, on the reverse strand, counting down.
CCCGGTCGAGAGTGGCGCGCAACGCGGCCGGATCCGCGCCGCTGCGGCCGATGATCCTGCCGAGCCAATGATCGCGCGCCTTGAGCATCGCGATCAGCAGTGCTTCCGCCTGCGAAAAGCGGCCGCCGAGGTGCGCCAGCAGCGCGGCGGCGTGCGGCCCGTGATCTTCTGCGCCGCCGGCCGCGAGCAGGATCTCGCGAGCCGTCTGCCGATACACCGGCTCGGCATCGTCGGCGATCACCGGGGCCGCGCCGAGACGCGACGACATCGGCAATTGCCGGGCCAGCCACGCATTCAGCGCATCGATGGTTTCGACGCGCAACCGGCGCGGATTGTCGCGCAGGCCCCAGCCGAGTTCGCGGTCGCGCGCCAGCGCCTCGCGCGCCAGCGACCAGGTCCGCTGCAGGTGGGACTCCTGCGGCATCGCGTCCATGCTGCCGAGCCGCAACGACTCGAGTATGCGGTGGCGCATCTCGCCTGCGGCCTTGCGCGTGAAAGTGATCGCGATGATTTCCTCGGGCCGCTCGACGACGCCCAGCAGGCGCAGGAAGCGTTGCGTGAGGAGCTCCGTCTTGCCGGAGCCGGCGGGCGCCTGCACGATGCAACTGCGGTCCGGCGCCAGGGCGGCGTCCCGGCAGGGCTGATCGACCGGCCGGCGCTCAGTCATCGGCCAGCATCCCCGCCTGCAGCAATTCGTCGCGCCGGCAGAGCGTCGCAAGATGACAACGCGCGCAGGTGCCGTCGGTCCCCGCGAGGCGCAGCGGGTCGACCCGGGCGTCGCCCGCCGCGAAGGCGCCGGCCAGTGCTTCCAGCACGCGGTGCCATTCATCGAGGCCTTCCTGCCAGGCCTCCTCCGCCACGACCTCGTGGCCGGACAGGGCCGGCCCGAGGACGTCCGCCGAGCGCGCCATCCCCGCGAACCCGACGGCGCCGGGTTTCAGCGTGGCGTAGACCAGCCCCGCAAGCTCCGCGCGGAACGCGTGGGCGTACAGCGGCATCTGGGGCTCCGCCGGGCGCTCCCCGTGCCAGTTTCGGGCGCCGGCCTCGCCGGTCTTGTAGTCGATGATCACCAGCCCGGCCGGGACGCGATCGACGCGATCGAGCTGGCCGTTGATGCGCAACCCGCCGAGGTCGATGCTGACGCGTTGCTCGCGCTGCACGACCTCGAAGGCAGGTCGCGAGACCTCGATGTCCAGCAATTCCAGTATGCGGAGCAGCGCGTCCTCGATCTCGATCTCCACGAGCCCCGGCGGCTGGCCGGCGAGCAGCCGGCGTGCCGCACCCTTCAGGGCCGTGCGCACCCGCGCCTGCAGGGCGGCGGGATCGAGCGCGACGAGCGCCGCGCGGCTCACCAGCGTACCCCACAGCTCACGCAGCGCGTGGTGTACGAACCGGCCGCGGGTAGCCGGGTCGACGCCCGCAGCAGGTGCCTCGAGCGCGCCGGCGGCGAGCCGATGGACCGCGAAGGCCTTGAAGGGACAGGCCGACTGTGCGGCCAGCAGGCTGCTGCCGCCGCGCACCTCGCCGTGCACGGGCGGCGCTGCGGTATCCGGCAGCGACTCGAAGCGCCGCGCCGCAAAAACAATCGCGGCGATCCGCGGCTCGGGCGCGGCCGGGGACTCTGCCGCCGGCAACGATTTCACCACCGGGCTGGGCCGCAGCGGTTCGTCCTCGCGCATCTCGGGATAGCTGAAGTACACCTCCGCCGCGGCGCCCGCCAGGCGGGCCACGGTATGGCGCGCGAGCGCGAGTTCCGTGTCCGGGCAGGCCCGCGGCATCCGCCTCTCGCGCTGCAGTGCCGCCGGCAACAGCGGGCACGGCCGCAGCGGCTGCGGGAGGATGCCGTCATGCATGCCTGTGACCCGGATGCCGTCGAATTCCAGCCCGGCGGTGTCGAGCAACCCCAGCACCTGGACCGGCAGGTCCGGCGTCTCCGGCTGGAAGCGCTGCGCAGCGCCGTTCCGTCGCAGCCGCGCGAGCGCATCGCCGAGTCCGAGCGGAGCGACGATCGCATCGAGGCGCGAGAACGCCTCGAGCAGTGACGCCCACGCCTGCACCGTCTGCCAGGTGGCGCTGTCCGCAGGCCCATCGCCGGGCCACCCCAGCCGCGCCAGGGCGCGGGTCAGCGCGGCCGCCCAGGCGGACGGCCGCCGGCGGCGCGGTCCCCGCCCAAGTTCTTCGAGCAGGCCCGAAACGCCCGCTGCGAGTTGCGGACATGCCGGCGCGCCATCCCGGCCGCCCAGCCAGCCGAGCAGGCGCGTGGGCGCGATCTTTTCGCCCGCGTGCTCCCGCAGCCATGCCTCGAGCCGCGCGCGCCGTCCTGCTTCCTGCTCGTCGCCGGCGATGAACGGCGAGCGCAACAATCTGCTGACGTCCGCGAATTCGAGGCTCTCGCGGACCAGAGCGAAGGCGCGCAGCGCGGTCGCCACGACCGGCAGGTCCACCAGCGGCCGGCCTAGGGAAAGGTTCCAGGGTCGCGGCGCGTCCGCGTGCCCGGGCAGGAGTCGCGACGGAACCAGGGCCTCGTCCAGCAGGCCCGTGAGCAACGGCGCCTGGGCCTCGAGTTCCGGCACGACGATCCCCAGCCGGGCGGCGGGCTCGGCCGCGAGGCGCGCCCGTGCCCACGCCGCCGCCGCCGACAGCTCGTGCCGGCTGTCGGGGAACGGCGCGAGCGTTGGACGGCCGCGCCGGTCCGGCGTGGCGACCACGCCGGCACGCGCGCCCAGCGCCGCCACGACGGCCCGTTGCGCCGGATGCAGGCGATCAAAGCCGGCGAACAGGACCGGTGGCCCTTCCCGCCCGGCGAGGGCGCGCGCAAGGACGCTCGCCAGCCCGGCACTGTCCAGGCACTCGAGCGCCTCAAGTCGGCGCCGGTACGCGGCGGCGATACGCAGGAAAATGCGGCCATCCTCGCCGGAGCGCGCGCCGAGCTCACGCCAGTCCAGCTGCCACTCGTGCACCAGGTGCCATGCATCCCGGCAGCCTTCCGCGGCACCGCCCGGCATCAACAACGTGGCGGCGATGTCATCGGCCGCGAGGACTTCCTCCCACAGTGCGATCGACTGCACATCATCCAGGCAGGCCCGCGGCGTCTCGATGGCGCCGAAGTCCCGCAGGTCGCGGAACGTGGCCTGCACCCAGGCCGACCACGGCAGCACACGCGGTGTCGCCCAGCTCGCAGTGACCGCATGGCGTGCATGGCGGGCCAGCAGCGCGCGCGCGAGGCGACGCGTCGAGGTCACCACCGTCCCGCCACGCTCCATGGCCGCGACGAGTTTCTCGTGGTGGACGGTGTTCGCTGAATCATCCATCCATGGATTTTCAGTTGTTTCCTTCAATTACCCGTTAAACCTCATCTATCTTCTCACTTTCAGCCGAGCCAGGCGGCGGGTGCTGCCTGGCCGTGCACACCGCCTCCGCCAAGGCCCGCACGGGCGTCGACGCCACCCACTGCTGCCAGTCCGCGGGCAGTTTGCGCGCCCAGTTCAGATAGGCCTCGTGCGTGCCCGGCACGTTAACCGGTGTATCGACCCCCAGCCAGTCTTCCGGCTGCAGTGCCAGCACCGCCGAGGCGGAGCGTGCCAGGAAGCACTGCACCGCGTTTGCCAGCGTTTCCGGCGGCGGGCTTACGGTGGCACCGTCCGCGGCCGTGTCCGGCTCCACCAGCCCCTCCGCCGCCAGTGCGTCCCACAAGGCGTCACGCGCTGCCGCCCGGCCTGCGCGCTCCCGTGCGGCCTGGCCGGGCTCGGGATACAGCCCGAGGCGCTCCCGCAGATCGATGTCGCTGCCTGTCCAGAAACTCGCCAGGGGTGGCAGATCGTGGGTGCTCGCCGTGGCCAGCGCGCGGCGCGGATAGTCGCCGGGCCGCCGGAAACGGCCCTCGCCGTCGCGCTCGAACAACAGGACCCGGTAGCTGTAGAGGCCGTGCCGCGCCATCGCTGCGCGCACTTCGGACGGCACGGTGCCGAGATCCTCGCCGATGACGAGGCAGCGCTGCCTGTGGCTCTCGAGCGCGACGATCGCCATCAGCTCGTCCAGCCGGTAGTGCACGTAGCCTCCTTCCGCGGACGGGCGGCCGCGCGGCACCCACCACAGCCTGAACAGCATCATCACGTGGTCGATGCGCAACGCCCCGCCCCGGCCCATGTTCGCCCGCAGCAGCCGTACGAAAGGCTCGTAGGCGCACGCCCGCAATGCGTCGGGGTGCCACGGGGGGATGGCCCAGTCCTGGCCCTGCGGGGCCAGCGAGTCCGGCGGCGCGCCGACCGTGGCGCCGTCCGCATACAGATCGCGGTCCGCCCAGGTCTCCGCGCCGCCACCGTGGGGGCCCACGGCGAGGTCGTGATACAGCCCGAGGCGCATCCCCGCGTCGCGGGCGGCACACTCGGCGGCATTGAGCTGCGTGGTGGCGATCCATTGCAGCCAGCCATGGAATTCCACCGCCTCGGGTTCGGCGGCCAGGAACGACCGGGCAGCGGCGCCGCCGGGGTCGCGCCACGCCGCCGGCCATGCCGGCCAACCGCCCGTCTCGCCAGCCGCCGACAGGTGTTCATGAATTGCGTGAAAAAGAGCATATTTTTCCAACGCATCTCCATGGCTCTTCACGTATTGCTGGAACTCGAAGCGCCGTGCCTTCGAGCCCCCGGCCCTGAAGGCCCGGTGAAGGTTCCGCAGCACCTCGAGCTTGCAGCCCAGTACGCCGGGATAGTCCACGTGGGGCACGTCCCGCAGTCCCGCGAGCCGCCGCTGGAATTCCGGCGTGGCCACCAGGCGCCGCGCCTCGACACAGTCGGCAAACTCGGGGACAGCCTCCGGATCGATGTAGGCGATGTTCAGGAAGAAGCGGCTGGACGGACTGTACGGGGCGCACGAGGCCGGATCTGCCGGGAACAGCGCATGCAGGGGATTCAGGCCGACGAAGTCGGCGCCGAGTCCGGCAACCGCTGCAGCAAAGCCCGCGAGATCCGTGAAGTCGCCGATACCCCAGTTGCGCGCGGACCGCAGCGTGTAGAGCTGGATCGCCGTTCCCCAGACGCGGCCTCCGTCGCGAAGCACCTCCGGCTCGTAGCAGCGTAACGGCGCGACGATGAGGCGCGACGATGCCAGCGGCGTATCGTCGGACTTCTCCAGCGACAGCGAATGATAGCCCGGCGGGAGCGGGGGGAGCGCGAGGGCGACGCGCGCGTACGAAAGCTCCCGAATGCGCCGCCGGCCGAGGACCGGCAGCTCCGCCGGCGCCGCGGCGCCGGACAGGGTGTCGCCCTGCTCCGTCTCGACGCGCCAGCGGATAACCGGCAGCAGCGGTTCGAACACGGTCAGCGGCACGCTGTCCCCATCGCGCAGTACTGCAACCGGGGCCAGCACGCGCAGCCACTCGCGCTCCTCGAGCGCGTCCGCCTCGCGTTGCAGCACGGCCTCGTCGCCGGAGGCATGCCCCAGGGCCGCCAGCAGGTCTCGCAGCGTGTCCTCCGACAGTGCGTGCTCCCGGCCGCGAAAGTCGAAGAAGCTGCGCCCGATACCTCGCAGCCGTCGCAAGCGCTCGATGGCCGCCCCGCGCTCAGCCATGATCGACGAGCAGCGCAAGCGAGTTCCGGTCGAGCAGGTAGGCATGTCCCTGGCGGTAGCCGGCCGCCGGCACGGCTACGGCGTCCTGGCTCGTATCCAGCGCGACTTCCCAGACCCGGCTCGTGATCGGCGCCGGCAGGGTGAATTCCGCGGCCTCGTCCCGCGCGTTGAACAGCACGAGGAAACTGTCCCCGATCTCCGGGTCGAGCTGCGTTTGCGGCAACCCGCTGCTGTCGAGCAGCATCGCAAACGAGGCCAGCTCCGGCGCATGCCAGTCGTCCTCGCTCAGCTCCGTGCCGTCCGGCTGCAGCCAGGCCACGTCCTTGAAGCGTCCCGACTCGCGGCGCACGCCTTCCAGGAAGCGCTGGCGACGGAAGACGGCGTTCTCGGCGCGAATGTGCAGCAACCGGCGTACGAACGCCAGCAGGGCCGCGTTGCTGCGCGCGAGGCGCCAGTCCACCCAGGAGACCTCATTGTCCTGGCAGTAGGCATTGTTGTTGCCGCGCTGCGTCCGGCCGAATTCGTCGCCCGCCAGCAGCATCGGCACGCCTTGGGACAACACCAGCGTCGCGAGCAAGTTGCGCTGCTGGCGGTAACGCAGCCGGACGATCTCCGCATCGTCCGTCGGGCCTTCCACGCCGTGGTTCCAGCACACCGCGTGGTCGTCGCCGTCGCAGTTGTCCTCGCCGTTGGCCTCGTTGTGCTTGTCCGCATAACTGACCGCGTCGCGCAGCGTGTGGCCGTCATGACACGCGACGTAGTTGACGCTGTCCGGGGGACCGCGACCCGCGAGCCGGAACAGGTCGCTGGAGCCGGCAAGTCGTTCGGCCAGCTGCGGCACGATGCCCCGGGCGCCGCGCCAGTAGGCCCGTGCAGAATCGCGAAAACGGTCGTTCCATTCGGCCCACTGGCGCGGAAACGCGCCGAGCCGGTAACCGTCCGGCCCGAGATCCCAGGGCTCCGCGATGAGTTTCACCCCCGCCAGGAGCGGATCCTGCCGGACTGCCGTGAAGAAGCGGCCGTCGCGCGCGAACTTGCCGTCCTCGCGACCCAGCGCCGCGGCCAGGTCGAAACGGAAGCCGTCGACATGCATGTCGCCGACCCAGTAGCGGAGGCAATCGAGTACCAGTCGCAGCACCGCCGGATGCTCGACGTTCAGCGTGTTGCCGCAGCCCGTAAAGTCGATATTGCGGCGCAAGTCATGGCCCGCGAGCCGGTAATAGCTCAGGTTGTCGATCCCGCGCATCGACAGCGTGGGCCCGTCGTCACCGCCTTCCGCCGTATGGTTGAACACCACGTCGAGGATGACCTCGAGCCCGGCGTCGTGCATCGCCCGAACCATCTCGCGGAACTCCCGCACCGGGTCGGCGAGCGCGTAAGCGGCATGGGGCGCAAAATAAGCCAGCGTGTTGTATCCCCAGTAATTCTCCATCCCGTTCTCGTGCAGCCGCGGCTCGGTGACGAACTGCTGCACGGGCATGAGCTCGACCGCCGTGATGCCGAGCTTCACGAGGTAGTCGAGGATCGCCGGCTGCGCCAGGCCGAGGTACGTGCCGCGCAGGTGCGTCGGCACGTCCGGGTGCAGGCGTGTAAACCCGCGGGTGTGCAGTTCGTAGATGACCGTGCGATCCAGCGGCGTGCCCGGTGGGCGGTCGCCGCGCCAGTCGAAGGCGTGGGGATCGACCACCCGCGCCTTGGGCACGCTGCTCGCGCTGTCGCTGATATCCTGCCGCCATTCCTCGACCGCGCCCCGGCTGAAGCCGTAGATTTCGCTGCCGTAGCGCAGTTCGCCGACGAGGGCGCGGGCATGGGGGTCGAGCAACAGCTTGTGCTTGTTAAATCGGTGGCCCTGCCGGGGCGCATAGCGGCCATGGACGCGGAAGCCGTAAACGAGCCCGGGACCGGCGCCCTGCAGGAAGCCGTGCCAGGTGTCGCCGGTACGGCCGGGCAACGGGATGCGCGCCAGTTCGCGGCGCCCCGACGCATCGAACAGGCACAACTCCACGGTCTCCGCGTGAGCGGAGAACAAGGCGAAATTGACCCCGTCGCCGCGCCAGCGCGCACCCATCGGCTGCGGGTGCCCTGCCGACATCGCGTGCGCCCCGCGCCCCGCAGCCGTCATGCTTCGGGCACCAGGTAGACCGCCGCCAGCGGCGGCAGCGTGAGCGACACCGAGTGTTCGCGCCCGTGGCACGGCATCGCTTCGGCCTGCACCCTGCCCTGGTTACCGGCGTTGCTGCCGCCATAGAGCGCGGAATCCGTGTTGAGGATCTCCCGGTACGCTGCGGCCCGCGGCGTGCCGACGCGATAGTCGTGGTACACGACCGGCGTGAAATTGCAGGCCACGAGGACATGCTCGCGGCGCGCCGCGTCGTGGCGCAGGAAGGCGAGCACGCCGCGCTCCGCATCGCTGTAATCGATCCACTCGAAGCCTTCCGGCACGTGATCCGCCTGCCACAACGCGGGCCTGTCGCGGTATCGCCGGTTCAGGTCGCGCAACAGCTCGTGCACGCCACGGTGCGCCGGGTCGTCCAGCAGTTCCCAGTCGAGCTGGGCATCGTGGTTCCACTCGCCCGGCTGGGCCAGCTCCGCGCCCATGAACACCAGCTTCTTGCCGGGGTGGGCATACATGAAGGCCAGGTACAGGCGCAGGTTGGCCAGCTGCTGCCAGCGATCGCCCGGCATCTTGCCGAGCAGTGAGCCCTTGCCGTGCACGACCTCGTCGTGCGACAGCGGCAGGAGGAAATTCTCGTCCCAGGCGTAGATCAGCCCGAAGGTCAGCTCGCCATGGTGAAACCGCCGGTGCACGGGGTCACGCGCCATGTAGCCGAGCGTGTCGTGCATCCAGCCCATGTTCCACTTGAAGCCGAAGCCGAGCCCGCCGTCATAGGTCGGGCGGGACACACCCGGCCAGGCGGTCGACTCCTCGGCGATCGTCAGGACCCCCGGATGCTCGCCGTGCACGACTTCGTTGAGCCGCTTGATGAAATCGATCGCCTCGAGATTTTCGTTGCTGCCGAACATGTTGGGCAGCCACTGGCCGGGTTGCCGCGAATAGTCGAGGTAGAGCATCGATGCGACCGCGTCCACGCGCAGCCCGTCGACGTGGAAATCCTCGATCCAGCACATGGCGCTGGAGACCAGGAAGTCCCGCACCCAGGGATTGCCGAAATCGTAGACATGCGTGTCCCAGTCGGGGTGCCAGCCGCGCCGCGGGTCGTGGTGCTCGTAGAGCGGCGTGCCGTCGAATCGCCCCAGGCCGTGCGCGTCGGAGGGAAAGTGGCCGGGCACCCAGTCCATGATGACGCCGATACCTGCGGCGTGCAGGCGATCGACCAGCCGACGCAGGTCGTCAGGCGGCCCGAAACGGCTGCATGCCGCGAACAGTCCGGTCGGCTGATAACCCCATGACGCGGCGAAGGGGTGCTCGGTCAACGGCATGAACTCGACGTGAGTGAAGCCTGCGGCGAGCACATAGGGAACCAGCTCGTCGGCGAGTTCCAGGTAGGACAGTGGCCGCCCGTCCCTGTACCGCCATGAGCCCGCGTGCAATTCGTATACGGCCATGGGCAGATCATTGCGATAACCCGCGGCGCGCCGGGCACCGATCCAGTCGTCGTCCTGCCAGACGTAAGCGCCGGCCGCGCAGACGATCGACGCGTTGCCGGGCGGCTGCTCGCTGTAGCGCGCAAACGGATCGGCTTTCAGCGGCAGCCTTTCCCCGTTCGCGCCCCTGATTTCGTACTTGTAGAGCACGCCCGCCGCGAGTCCCGGAATGAACAGGCGCCAGTCACCCTCGTAGGTGCTCTGCAGCGGGTGGTGCCGTCCGTCCCAGTCGTTGAAGTCGCCCACGACGCTGACGCTGCGCGCCGCGGGCGCATGCACGATAAAGCGCACGCCGGCGAGTTCGCGCCCTGCTTCACTTTCCAGGCTGAGGCAGTGGGAGCCGAAGCGTTGATGCAGGCGGCTGCGATCCTCCGGCGCGCGCGCGAACACGCTGCGACGAAACTGGTAGGGATCGTCGTCCTCCCGCACGCGATCGCCCATGCCGAGCCTGAGGCGGTAGCCGAAGGCGCGCCTGCGCCGCGGGAGACGTTTCACGAACAGGTCGCTCGCGCCCACGCGTGTCATGCGCCCCAGGCTGCGCCGCGCGTCGAGGTCGACGACTTCCACCCAGTCGACCGCCGGGCGCCACACTCGCAATACCAGTCCCTTGCCGTCGGGGACCTCGTGCAACCCCAGGAATTGGAACGGCACCGCGCAGTGCGCCGCATCCAGCTCCCGTATGAAATGAACTGTAGCGGCGTCCGCCATGACTTACCCGATCGGCCCCAGCTCCCAGATGCGTTCAGCATACTCGCGAATGGCGCGATCGCTGGAGAAGCGGCCCATGCTCACGGTGTTGATGATGGACTTGCGCGTCCAGGCCTCGGCGTCCCCGTATTCCGCATCCACGCGCTCCTGCGTGTCCACGTAATGCTCATAGTCGGCGAGGCACAGGTATTTCTCACCGTCTTCGATGAGCGCATCCACGACGGGCGCGAAGCGCCGCAGGTTGCGCGGCGAAAAGACGCCGTCACGGATCTGCCGGAGGACCTCGCCGAGCTCCGCGTTGCTGCGCGCCAGCTCGATCGGGTAATAGCCCTGGGCGCGCCGTTGCGCTACTTCGTCCGCAGTGAGGCCGAAAATAAAGATGTTCTCCGCGCCGACCGCGTCGCGAATCTCGATGTTGGCCCCGTCCAGCGTGCCGATGGTGAGGGCGCCGTTCATCGCAAACTTCATGTTGCCTGTGCCGGAGGCCTCCATCCCAGCGGTGGAGATCTGTTCGGACAGGTCCGCCGCGGGGATGATGATCTCGGCGGCCGACACGCTGTAGTTCGGCAGAAATACGACCTTGAGCCGCTCGCCGACCGACCAGTCGTCATTGATGACCGCAGCGACGTTGTTGATGAGCTGGATGATGCGCTTGGCCATCGTGTAGGCCGGGGCGGCCTTGCCGGCAAACACCACCGTGCGCGGCTGCCAGTCGCGCTGCGGATCCTGCAGGATGCGATTGTAGCGCGTGATGACGTGCAACAAGTTCAGCAACTGGCGCTTGTACTCGTGAATGCGCTTGATCTGCACGTCGAACAGCGACTGCGGGCTGACCTCGATCCCGGTGTGACGACGGATGTGCGCCGCGAGCCGCTCCTTGTTGGCCTGCTTGACCGCCCGGAAGCGTGCACGGAAAGCTTCGTCGTCGGCCAGTGGCGCGAGCGACCGCAGGCGGTCGAGGTCGTTTTCCCAGCCCCGGCCGACATGCTCGTCGAGCAGCGCTGCGAGGCGCGGATTCGCGGCACGCATCCAGCGCCGGGGCGTGACCCCGTTCGTCACGTTGACGAATCGTCCCGGAAAGTATTCGTCGAAGTCGCGGAAGATCGTCCGCCGCACGAGTTCCGAATGCAGCTCGGCGACGCCGTTGACCTTGCGCGATCCGACCGTCGCCAGCCACGCCATGCGGACGCGTCGGCCGTCATGAGCTGACTCGTCGACGATCGACATGCGCCGTCGCCGGTCGTTGTCCCCGGGATAGCGCTCCCAGACGCCGTCGAGAAACTCCCGGTTGATGCGGTAGACGATCTCGAGGTGCCGCGGCAGGAGTTTCTCCAGCATGCGCACGGGCCAGGTCTCGAGCGCCTCGGGCAGGAGCGTGTGATTCGTGTAGCTGAACACGCTGCAGCTGATCTGCCAGGCCTCCGTCCACTGCAGCCCGTGGACATCGATCAGCAGGCGCATCAGTTCCGGCACCGCCAGCGCCGGATGCGTGTCATTGAGCTGGATCGCAGCCTGTGCCGGCAGTTCCGCCAGGCTCAGCCCGGCGGCCAGGTGTTCCTGCAGGATGTCCTGCAAGCTGGCCGAGACGAAGAAATACTCCTGCTTGACGCGGAGCTCCTTGCCCTGTTCGGTCGAGTCGTCGGGGTACAGCACGCGGGAGATGTTCTCGGCCTCGTTCTTGGCCTTTACCGCGGCGTCGTAATCGCCCTCGTTGAACAGCTCCAGGTCGATCTCCGGCGCATAGCGGGCCCCCCAGAGTCGCAGGTGATTGACGGTCCGGCAGTTGCTGCCGGGAACGGGCGTATCGTAGGCCACGGCTTCGACGCACTGTCCGCCGTGCCACTCGACGCGCTGGGTATCGCCCTCGCCCTGCACGACGCGACAGCTGCCACCGATGCGTACCTCGTAGCGGATGTCCTCGCGCTTGATTTCCCAGAGGTTGCGAAACCGGAGCCACGCATTGGGACGCTCGATCTGCTCGCCGTTGGCGCCGATCACCTGCTCGAACAGGCCGTAGTCATAACGGATGCCGTAGCCGAAGCCCGCCAGGTCCAGCGTCGCCATGGAGTCGAGGAAGCAGGCCGCCAGCCGGCCGAGGCCGCCGTTGCCGAGCCCGGCGTCCTGCTCCTCCTCGGCGAGGCGCTCCAGGCGCACGCCGATTTCCTCGAGCAAGGTGCGGGCGCTGGCATCGATGTCGAGGTTGATCGCGGCATTAAGCAACGTGCGCCCCATCAGGAATTCGAGCGAGAGGTAGTAGACCTTGCGCGGCCGGGTGCTGCGGATGCGCCGCTGTGTCTCGTGCCAGCGTCCCACGAGGCGCTCGCGGATCGCCATGGCCACGGCGCTGTAAAGGTCGTGAATCGTCGCATTGTCGACATCCTTGCCGACGCCGTACAGGAGCTTGCGCAAGGTGTCCTGCCGCAGGCTCGAGTCGTCGAGGCCCAGCGGTTCAGGCAATGTGCTCTGCGGGATGTTCACTGCCTCGGGCTCCATGTTGCCGGCGCCTCGGGCATGCCGGCTCGCGCCGCAGCATAACAGACACGCCGCCGGTAACTGGTGCGTCCGCGGGTTTGCCCTGCCCGGGTCGAGAGCCGATACTGTCGGGCACCATGCGCACGCCCATTCTTGCTGTCCTGCTGGTTGTCGCGGCCACCGCCGCGGCCGACGTCCATAAGCCTCCCGACGTGGTCGTCCGCGAGACCGTGCAATCCCTGGCCGCGCTGGTCTCGGACTGCCGGCTGCCCCTCGCGGCCGACCCGCAGGCGCTGCGCGGCGTCGTGGACAAGTACCTCCGCCCGAAGGCGGACGTGCTGTATGCGGGCCAGCTGATCCTGGGGCGCTATTGGGCCGACGCCGACGCGGACCAGCGCCGGCGGTTCGCCGAGGCGCTCTATGGCACGCTGGTGAGCCGTTATGCGACCGGCCTGCTGGTGCTGACCGCCGGCAGCGTCGTGGTGGTACCGCCCGCCGAGAAGGCCGGGAACGACGGCCACGCCGCGGTCGAGGTGCGCGTCCAGGCGGGCCTTGCGACACCGGTCCCGGCCCAGCTGCAGATGCGCCAGGGCAGCGCCCGCTGGCGGGCCTACGACGCTCGCTGGGAAGGACAGTCCTACGTGCTGAGCCTGCGCCAGCTGTTCGCGGAACAGATTCGACGCGACGGGCTCGATACCGTGATCCGCCGCCTCGAGGCGTCCGCGGGCAGTCCCGTGAGCGCTCCGGAGGAACGCCCGACGGCGGCCGGACGCTGCCTGCGCGCGCGCGCCGAGGGATGAAGTCGCGCGCGTGGCTCGGCCTGTTCCTGGTGATCTCCATTCCGCTCCAGGCGTATGCCTGGGGTCCGGAGGCGCACCGCGCGGCGGCGGCCATCGCCGCCGAACGGCTGTGCCGGCCGACTGCGCTGGAGCTCGAGCGGCTGCTGGACGGACAGGCGCTTGCGGAAGCATCGACTTGGCCCGACCGTATTCGCGGGGAGTCGCGCTGGGCGCACACCCGGGACTGGCACTACGTCAACATCGCCGACGATGAGCCGTTCAGCGTGCTGGCGGACGAAACCCCCGGGCGCGGCCGGCTGCTGCAGGCCATCCGGGACAACCTGGCGCGCCTTGCGGACACGGACCACGACGACGTGTCCCGCCGGCAGGCGCTCGCCTTCGTGCTGCACCTCGTCGCCGACCTGCATCAGCCGTTGCACGTCGGGCGTGCGGAGGACCGCGGCGGCAACACGCGTAACGTGAGCTTTGCGGGGCGGGAGACGACCCTGCACCGGCTGTGGGACGGCGGGCTGCTGCGGAGCGCCGAGCTGCGAGCGGACGATTACCAGCGCAGTCTCGCGGCGCTGGTCGTCCTCGGCGCCCGCTCCTGGGAGGACGGCACGCTGGAGGACTGGGCCGAGGAGTCACGCCGCCTGCGGCCGTGGGTGTACGACTTCGATGCGCGGCGCCGCGTGCCGCTGATCTCCAGGCGGTACGCCGAGACGGGCCGCCAGCTGAGCGCGCTGCGCATCGCCCAGGCGGGGGTGCGCACGGCCTGGCTGCTCAACAGGCTGTGGGGACACTGCTGAAAGGGGACACTGCTTTTAAGCAGTGTCCCCTTCTTTTCTGCTTTAAAGCAGTGTCCCCATCCGGGCCCGCGCCCTAGTACGTATAGCTCGCCTGGATTCCCAGCGGGATCCCGACTGCCCAGTAGAGCAGCAGGAACGCGGACCACGCCACCAGGAACACCACTGAGTACGGCAGCATCATTGCGACCAGCGTGCCGATGCCCGCGTTGGTCACGTAGCGCTGGCAGAACACGACGATCAGCGGGAAGTACGGCATCAGCGGCGTGATGATGTTGGTCGTCGAGTCTCCCACCCTGTAGGCCGCCTGCGTCAGGTCGGGCGAGATCCCGAGGCTCATCAGCATCGGCACCAGGATCGGCGCCAGCAGCGCCCACTTGGCCGAGGCCGAGCCGACGAGGAGGTTGACGAAGCCCGTCACGAGAATGATGCCCACCAGGGTGAGCTGGGCGGGCATGCCAAGCGAACGCAGGAAGTTGGCGCCCTCGATCGCGAGCAGCGCGCCGAGATTCGATTGTCCGAAGGCATAGATGAACTGCGCGGCAAAGAACGCCATCACGACGTAGTAGCCCATGCCGCTCATCGCCTTGGACATGCCCTGGATGATGTCGCGATGCGTCTTCACCGTTCCGGAGACGTAACCGAACACCATGCCCGGGATGATGAACAACAGGAAGATCAGCGGCACGATCGAGCGCATCAGCGGCGCGGACGGGCTGGCCAGGTCGCCCGTGCCGTCACGCCACGGCGAACCCGCCGGCAGCGTCGTCACCAGCAGCAGCGCCAGCGCCACGAGCATGGACACCAGCGACCAGTTCAGCGCGCGGCGCTCGGCCGGCTCCAGCGAGGCCATCGTCGGCAGGTCCTCGAGATTGCCGTCCAGCGGCGTGGCCTTGAGGCGCGGCTCTACGACCTTGTCGGTCAAGAACCAGCCGATGCTGACGATCAGCAGCGACGAGATCGCCGTGAAATAATAGTTGTTCAGCGGATTGACGAGCAGTTCCGCGTCGAGCACCTGGACCCCGGCCTGCGTAATCCCCGCGAGCATGGGGTCGAGGGCCGACGGCACGAAATTCGCCGAGAATCCGCCGGACACGCCGGCAAATGCCGCCGCTATTCCGGCCAGCGGATGGCGTCCCGCCGCGTAGAAAATGATTCCGCCGAGAGGCACCACGAGCACATAGCCCGCATCCACCGCCGTGTGGCTGACGATGCCGACCGTGATGATCATCGGCGTCAGCAGGCTCTGCTTCGTGAATGTCAGCAGCGCGCGCAGGCCCGCGTTGATGAAGCCCGTATGCTCTGCGACGCCGATGCCGAGCATCGCCACCAGCACCACGCCGAGCGGCGGGAAGCTGACAAATATCTGCACCATCTGCGACATGAAGGCGGTGATCTCCTGCCCGGCGAGCAGGTTCTTGACCACCACGGGTTCGCCGGTGCGCGGATCGATCGCGGAAAACGTCAGCGGGGCCAGCAAGGCGGACACCACCCAGGTGATGATCAGGGCCAGCAGGAAGAGCACGGCCGGGTCCGGCAACTTGTTGCCGACGCGCTCGATCCAGTCGAGGATCCTGGCGATACGCGGATTCGCGGTCGAGTGATTTGCTGCGGACTCTTGCTCGGCCATCGGCTGCCTCCTGTACGCGAAGGCGGCAGTATAGCCGCGCCGCGCCGCAAGGAAAGTACCATGCCGCCAGCCGGCGCCGCCCCGGCGTGAAATTGCTGCGCCGCCAAGCTCGCGGATTGCCTCGCCGGGCCCGATCGTTCAGCATCGGCCGCCAGTCACGCCGGAAGCCATGCGATGCGCCGCTCGTTCCAAGTCCCCGATACGCTCGTCCTGCTGTTCGGCATGATGGTCGTCGCCCTGGTCGCCACCTGGCTGTTGCCGTCGGGGCAATTCGACACCGTGCTGACGGATTCCGGTCGCGCGGTCGTGGTGCCGGGGACGTATGCGGTGATCGACGATGCGCGCACGTTGATGCCGTGGGAACTGCTGACGGTGATCCCGCGCGCGCTGGCCGATGCCCAGGACATCATCTTCTTCGTGCTGATCGTCGGCGGGGCCATTCGCGTGCTGCGTGCCACGGGCACCATCGACGCCATCCTCGGCGCGGTACTCCGCCGCATCGGCCACAGCCCCGCACTGCTGATCACCATCGGCATGGGGGTATTCGCTGCCGGTTCGGCAACGCTGGGAGTGGCAGAGGAATATATTCCGCTGACCCTCGTGCTGATCTCGCTGTGCGTGGCGATGCGCATGGACACGGTCACGGCGATCGGCATCATGGTGTGCGGTTACGGCATCGGCTACGGCGTGGCGGCGCTGAACCCCTTTACCGTGCTCGTCGCCCAGCGCGTGGCGGAGCTGCCCCCCGCCTCCGGCATCGGCTTCCGCCTCGCACTGTTCCTGCCCTTCCTGGCGATCGGCATCCACCATGTCTGGAGCTACGCAAATCGCGTGCGACTCGATCCGGCGGCCAGCCTGGTGCACGACATCCAGACCGCACAGCACGTCCCGGCGGAAGAGCACCCGGCGATGACGGGGCGGCACAGGGCGGTAGTGGCCATGACCATCGCGGCGCTGGCTGCGATGGTCTATGGCATTGCCATTCCTAAGTGGTACATCCTCGAGCTCGGGGCGATCTTCCTGGCCCTGGCACTGTTCGGCGGGCTCGTCGGCGGGCTCGGCGCCAACGACACGGCCAAGCGCTTCGCCGAGGGGGCCGCAGAGTTGGCCGGCACGGCACTGCTGATCGGCTTCGCGCGCTCGATCGCGCTGATCCTCGAGGACGGCCAGGTGCTGCATACCATCGTCAACGGGCTGGCCGCGCCCCTGCAGATCATGGGCGCGGAGTTCGCGGCCGTCGGCATGCTCGCGATCCAGACGGTGATCAACCTGTTCATCCCGTCGGGCTCCGGCCAGGCCTATGTCACCATGCCGCTGATGGCACCGATCGGGGATCTCGTCGGCGTGACGCGCCAGACCGCCGTGCTGGCATTCCAGTTCGGCGACGGCTTCGCCAATATGATCGTGCCGACGAACCCGGTGTTGATGGGCATCCTGGGAATTGCGGGCATCCCCTATGACCGCTGGTTGCGATTCATTCTGCCGCTGATTCTGAAGTTGCTCGCCGCGGGCTCGGCTGCCCTGGTGATCGCCGTCTCGATCGGATATTCCTGACGGGGCCGCGCTGCCGTTGCGGCGCCCTGGGACCTGATTGCGGGAAATACGTACGTGCGCGCAAATGCTTCTTATTCCGGTATATATGCGTAGGATACCGGATAGCCGACAACTCTCCCAAGGCATAAGTTCCCCATTGCAGCGGTCATGCGTACACGTCCACGAGGGCGCGAACACGGGCTGGCAGAACTTTTGGGGAATGGAAATCACATGCGTTCGGAGGGAGCCATGAAGAACTGGACTACACTGCTGGCGTCAACGGCGATTGCCGCTACGCTGGCTATTGCCGGATGTTCCGGCGACGACGGCAAGGACGGGGCGCCCGGTCCCGCCGGACCCGAAGGCCCTCCGGGAGCTGAAGGCCCTCCGGGACCCGGCCTTGAGCCGGTGGGCGATGCGAGCGGTACGCTCGATGGCGCCATCACGGGCGTCGAGATCGACACCTCCGCGAGCGCTATCGTCACGGTGACGTTCGAAGTCAACGACGCCACCGGTCTGCCGGTCAGTGGCCTGACGAACTTCGAGTTCACCATCGCCAAGCTGATCGAGGATGGCGAATACCCCGTCTGGCAGAGCTACATCAATCGCTCCGTGGCCGCTGGCGACGTTCGCGTCCTGCGCGCGGCCGGAGAGCGCGCCACCACATCGACCGTGAACAAGGTCATCGAGGTCGAGCCCGGCGTGTACGAATACACCTTAGGCACCGACCTCGAAGCGGTCGCAGACTTCATCTATTACGGCAACACAAACCCGGCGCCGCCGGTTCCCGGCAGCTCCATCGGGGTCGGCAGCAGCGGCCTGCTGGATTCAGCAGCAGCCGTCGAAGTACTCGCGGGCCTGAACCTGGCCTATGAGCCGGGTGCGGTGCACCGTATCGGCATCGCCAGCCGCAATTCAGGCTCGCGTTATAACGCGGTCGCAGATTTCGTGCCGGCCACCCTGCCGGGCCTGCGCCCCACGATGACCAACCAGGTCGTGACCAATGAGTCGTGCGGTTCCTGCCACGGCGATTCCGCCGATCGCTCCGCGCTGACGTTCAGGAACTTCCACGGCAACACGCGCTACGATGCCGACCTCTGCGTCTCTTGCCACAACCCGAACACGTTCGACGCCGACAGCTCGACAGACGACGCGTGGAACACCATCAACTTCGCCGTGATGATCCATAAGCTGCATGCGACAGGCCAGCTGGGCCTCGGCTTTTACTCGGTCGATGGCCGCGACTACTCGCATGTGCACTATCCGCAGCCGGTCGAAAACTGCCTGACCTGCCATGACAACAATCGCATGCCGAAGCCGGAAGGCCGTGATGCGGCTGATGCAGTGGCATTCCAGGCACGGCCGAGCGCAGAAGCATGCGGCACCTGCCACGTGATCAGCTTTTCAGAGGGCGGTTTCAATCACCTCTTTGCTGATGAGCCGCCGTCGACCTGCCTGTCCTGTCATGGTCCGGGCGCGTTGGCGAGCTTGGACCAGTTCCACAATGACTACTACAGCACGCCCAATAACCCGGTGGTCGCGAACGATTTCTTCGTCGTCGAGTTCGAGATCGCTTCCGTGGTGCTGAACGAGTTGTTGCAGCCGCAGGTCAAGTTCCGCATCCTCGCCGATGGCGCGCCCGTGGACCTTGCAAACCTGCCCGCAGGCGCGACCGGTCTCGGCAACATGGCGTTCCGGCTCGTGTACTCCATGCCGCAGGGTGCTCCAGTGCCCGGTTCCGGTCCGGCCGTTCCGGCGCCGATCGACTGGAACAATCGTGGCGGCAATTCCCGTCAGTACTACGATCTCGATGTCGCGCTGGTTGACGGCAGATCCTTCGATCAGCCGGTGAACAAGAGCCTGTCGGATGCAGTGACCGTTGCAGGCTTCTCCGGTCCGGATGCCGGGGGTTTCTACACGACGGCGTTCGGTATCGGCACTACGCCGGCGGCCTACCCGGAGGGATCCGTGTTGCGCGCCATCGGGTTTGAGGGTTACTTCAATACCCCGGACGCACCGCAGAACATCTCCGGCGAGACCATCCTGGTCGGCATCGGCGAAGGCGTGGATCATCCGCGCAGGAAGGTCGCAGCGATCGACAACTGCAACGCCTGCCACGAGCGCCTGGGCTTCCACAGCAACAGCAGCCGCCGTGGGAGCGTCGACTACTGCACGGCTTGCCATAACCCCGAGAATTCCAGCAGCAACGTCTTCGCCGGCGTCATCCCGGCGGTTTGGGAAGAGTTCGACACGCCGGTATCGGCGCAGCTGTCGATGAACCTGAAGGACCTCGTGCATGCCACGCATGCCGGCAAGCCGGTCGGTGGTGCGCCCATCCGCGAGATTCCGTTCGCGTTTATCCGCGGCACAATCGTAGGCGGTTCGGGCCAAGGTGCGTATGACTTCAGCGACATCGGCTATCCGGCCGCGCTGGCGGATTGCGAGACCTGCCATCTGCC
This sequence comes from Gammaproteobacteria bacterium, assembly GCA_035514535.1. Taxonomy (GTDB): domain Bacteria; phylum Pseudomonadota; class Gammaproteobacteria; order Steroidobacterales; family XN24; genus XN24. Next base: position 14,048 of record DATKAZ010000067.1, on the reverse strand, counting down.
CGACACCTACAAGCTGCCCATCGATTCCGGCACGACTTGGACGGTAGTGGACGCAGTACCGGCATTGGCTGGCACCGCCGCAGCCTATGCGCCTGAGCTTGCCGAGCGCCAGGGTCCGACGGCAGCCGCCTGCTACGGCTGTCACAACAGCTCGTCAGCCAAGGCGCACTTTGAGCTCAACACCACTCAGACGGGTGAAGCCTGCGCAACCTGTCATGGCGCAGGCCGGCTCGTGCCGGGTCATGACGAGTAAATAACCAGCAACATCTGGTTGCGCTCCAGCTGGCCGGGGGAGGAAACTCCCCCGGCCTTTTTCTTTGCGGCTCCAGGGATCCCATGGGCGCGCAAGGGCCGAGTCCGTACAATGGCGGCCCCATGCTGAGCTTTACCAACCTTGCCCTCCGCCGCGGCCCGCAATTGCTGCTGTCCGACGTCGACCTGAGCCTGCATGCCGGCTGGCGCGTCGGCGTGGTCGGGCGCAACGGCTGCGGCAAGACCAGCCTGTTTGCCGCCATCCGGGGCGAACTCGAGCCGGACCGCGGCGAGATCGGCCTGTCGGCGAAAGTACGCATCGCAGGCGTTGCGCAGGAGACCCCCGCCCTGCCTGACCCGGCACTCGATTTCGTGATCTCGGGCGACGCGGAGCTATGGGCCGCGCTGCGTGCAGAACGCGAGGCGATGCGCGTCGAGGACTTCGAGGCGGCCGCCAGGGCGCACCATCTTCTCGCGGAACTGCAGGGCTACGACGCCGAGGCGCGTGGCGGGCGCCTCCTGCACGGCCTCGGCTTTCCCGCCGCGACACATGCCCGCCCGGTCGCCGAATTCTCCGGCGGCTGGCGCGTGCGCCTGAATCTCGCCCGCGCGTTGATGAAGCCCTCGGAACTCCTCCTCCTCGACGAGCCGACCAATCACCTCGACCTCGATGCCGTCCTGTGGCTGGAGCAGTGGCTGCTCAAGTACGCGGGCACCCTGCTGCTGATCTCGCATGACCGCGAGTTTCTCGACGGCGTGTGTACCCACATCCTGCATCTGCATGAGGGCCGCGCGAAGCTGTATGTCGGCGACTACACCGCATTCGAGCGACAACGCGCCGAGCAATTGCGCCAGCAGCAAATCGCCTTCGAGAAAGAACAGGCCGAGCGGGAGCACCTGCAGCGGTTCATCGACCGCTTCCGCGCCCAGGCCAGCAAGGCCACCCAGGCCCAGTCGCGCATCAAGCGGCTGGAAAAGCTGGCCGGCACCGAGGCGCTGCGTGCCGAGCGCTCGCTACGGATCGCGTTCGAGCCGCCGGCGAAACTGCCGTTCTCCCTCATCACACTCGACAAGGTGACCGCCGGCTACCGGCGTGCTGCCAGTGACGAGGAACACGAGCACCTGCCGGGCGCCGACGAGGGGCCGGGCGATGCCGTGCCGGTGCTGGACAGCGTCTCGCTGGCGATCGAGGCAGGACAACGCATCGCCCTGCTCGGCCCCAATGGCGCCGGCAAGTCGACTCTCGTCAAGACGCTGGTCGGCGCGCTGCCACCGCTGGCCGGGGAGCGGCGCAGCCACGGCGACCTGAGCGTGGGCTATTTCGCGCAGCATACCCTGGAGAGCCTCAAGCCGGGCGTCACTCCGCTCGGGCACTTGCGCGAGATCGCCCCCGGGGCCACCCCGCAGCAAATGCGCAATTACCTCGGGCGCTGGTACTTCACCGGCGACCGGGCCTTCGAGCCGGTGGACCACTTCTCGGGCGGTGAGCGGGCGCGCCTGGCCCTGGCGCTGCTGGCCTGGCGGAAGCCCAACGTCTTGTTGCTGGACGAGCCGACTAACCACCTCGATCTCGACATGCGCGAGGCGCTGGCCGAGGCGCTGGCGGACTATGACGGTGCGATCGTCCTCGTGTCGCACGACCGCCACCTCATCGGGCTGGTGTGCGATTCATTCTGGCGTGTCGCGGACGGCCGCGTGGAGCACTTCAGCGGCGACCTGGATGCCTACGCCCAGTGGCTGCGCACCCGCCTCAATAGCGGCCCGGAGCGGGCGGAAAAGCGGCCGCCGCCGCAGGCCGGCAGGCCGGCCCCCAGGCCACGCGTCGATGCCAGGACGCAACGCCGACTTGCCGATGTCGAGCAGCGCCTCGAGGCCTTGCTGGCGGAGCGCGGCACGCTGGAGGCGCATCTCGCGGACCCGGCGCTGTACGACGCCCGGGAAGCCGTGGACGTGGCGGACCTGGCACGGCGCCACGCGGCCGTGACCACGGAAATCGGTGCCCTGGAGGCGGAATGGCTCCAGCTGACCGCTCGACTGGAGTCCGATGCGGCAGCCGGCTGATGTTTCCCGGCTAGGCGGCGGCACAGAAACTTTGCCCCGCCCGACGGGTCTGACCCTGAAGCGGGCTTGTGGCACACTCATCCCGGGTGCGCCATGGTCCGGACCAGGGAGATTGCGATGAAATATTCAGCTTGGTGGATTCTGTCTCTTGCCGCGCTGGTCACGGCCTGCGCCGGGGTGCCGAGGGACGAGGGTGAGCTCTCGCCGCTCGATCAGCACATGGCCTACGCCGGTGATCCCATCGACCGCTTCAGCTTTCCGGCCCGCATACGCGGCTGGAGCCCCGTCGACCGCGAGCACCTCGTTGTCCGGACGGAACTCGACAAGGCCTACCTGCTGGCCGTGGAGCCGGGCTGCGTCGGGCTGCAGGACACGCACCGCATCGGGCTCGCAACCAAGGTCGGGCGCACGGACATCACCAGCGGACTCGATTCGGTGAAACTGGACAAGAACCAGTGCCGCATCGTCGAGATCCGTCCGCTGGATTATGCCCGCATGCGCGAGGAATTGAGCGCCGAACAACCGGCCACGCGCCAGGCGACGCTAGACTCGAAATAGCTTCACCCGGTCGTCGAACAATGCCTGGTAGCATTCGCAGGATGCTGCCTCGAGGCCCCTGCGATCGAGAACGCTGATCTCCCCGCGCCTGTAGCGGACCAGCTGTTTCTTCTGCAGGCTGCCGGCCGCGATCGTCACGCCGCTGCGGCGCACGCCGAGCATGTCGGCCAGCAGTTGGTGCGTGAGATGGAAATGGTCTGTCTGCGCCCGATCGTGCGTCACCAGCAGCCAGCGGGCGAGGCGCGGCTCGATCTCGTGAAAGTGCGTGCAGCCCGCGGTGCGCGCCAGCTGTACCATCAACATGTAGGCGTGGCGGTTGAGCGCACGCTGCAGGGCGCGACTGCGGCGCAGTTCACTCATGAACTGCTGCACGCCCATTCGCAGCGCCTTGCCCGCACCCTGCACGATCGCCTCGGTCGGGGCCGTCATGATGCCGAGGCCCAGCGTCACGCCCAGCATGCCCTCGTTGCCTATCAGGCTGAGCTCGAGCGGCCTGTGGCCCTCGAGGGTAGTGACGAGAGAAATGAAGCCCACGACGGGAAAATATACGTGCGTCAGCGGCTGGTTGCGCTCGCACAGGCTGTCGCCCGCCACCAGGTCCACAACTTCGCAGCCTGCCAAGATCCGATTGCGGTCGCGGCGTGGAAGCGCCTCGATCAGCTGATTGCACTCTTCCTCTTGTATTGCGGCCGACACGAGGTTCTCCTGCAGCGACGAGGATGCCCGAATCGGCGCGAGTAAAACGCCGGGCAACCCCAGTATCAGAGAGTCTGGAAGCGACCCGCGCTCATGTCTGTTCGGCAAGACACGAAAGTCGCTGGCCCGCCCGGGACACGGGGTCTTGCGGCTCAACGGCCGGTCAATTGAGACGGTTTGGCGTGGGCCTGCGCGCGGGCTGATTCGTGTGCGGCAGTAACCGGTCGGTCTCTTTCTTGACGACCGCATAGCACTCGCAGCACAGCTTCTCGAGCAGCGGGCGGTCGAGCACGGTGATCGCCCCCCGGTGGTATTCGATCGCGCCGAGTCGCTGCAGCTTGCCGGCCGCCTCGGTCACGCCTTCGCGGCGCACGCCGAGCATGTTGGCGATCAGTTCCTGGGTCATCACGAGCTTGTTGTTCGGCAGCCGGTCGAGCGACAGCAGCAGCCAGCGGCAAAGTTGCTGGTCGATCGAGTGATGACGGTTGCAAACGGCCGTCTGGGCCATCTGCGTGATCAGCGACTGCGTATAGCGCAACATCAGGTCCTGCAGCTCTCCATGGCGATTGAACTCGGTCATGAGTGCATTGCCCGGGAGCTGGTAGGCCCAGCCGGCACTCTGGACGATCGCACGGCTCGGCGTGGATTCGCCTCCCATGAACAGGGCCATGCCGATTATGCCCTCGTTGCCGACCACCGAGATCTCCGCCGAGGCGCCACTCTCCATGACGTAGAGCAGCGACACGATGGATTCGATCGGAAAATAGACGTGCCGCAGCTTGTCGCCGGACTCGTACAGGACTTTGCCGAGCGGCATTTCAACCAGCTTGAGGTGCGGATCGATGCGCTCCCTGGCCGCTCCCGGCAAGGCGGCCAGGAGGCTGTTCTGCTCAGGAGTATGCGGCGTGGAGGACATGCAATCCGCTCCGCTCGGGCCAAGGAATCCCTGTACCCCGAGTATAGCTCATGCGTGCGCCCCGTCGGTACGCAATCGTACCAAGACTGCGCGGCAATGCCGTCGGCCCAGCTAGATTCGCCGGCCGCTGATCACCTGCACCAGCACCATAATGATGGCGAGCACCAGGAGGATGTGGACGAAGCCGCCTACGGTCGTCCCGGAAACAAGGCCGAGGGCCCACAGGACGACGAGGATGATCGCGATGGTAAAGAGCATGGCCGCTCTCCTTTGGTTGGTGGCGGGGTCGGCATTCGACCTCGCATGCAGGTATGAGCATGGCCTCGCGCGGGGTGGACATCTGTGCGCTTGCGCACACCCGCCTCCCGCCGGTCCGCTACTCGCCGACGACGCGCTTGGCCTTGAACCTCGCCGGCATGACGTCCCGTGGCCCCTCCAGCTGGTTGATCAACGCCAGTTCCTCGATGGGTATGGCCGAGGGGTAGGCCTCGTTGAACTCGGTCACGGTCATCGTCCGCGGGACGCGCACGATGTCGAGGCGTTGCGGCTGGCGCGCCAGCGCCCGGGCATCCGTCAGGCGTGCGAAGCTCGTCGCGGCCGCCCGGAATGTACGCTCATAACCGGCCGCCTTCGCCACCGGGGCGTAAGCGAGGATCCGGTAGGTGCGTCCGTCCAGTGCAATGAAGGTGGCGATCCCGCCGAGCTTCGCCTGCTCCGTCTGCGCCGCGAAGGCGCCGGCTATCGTCGGCAAGCCATTCACGTTCTGCGTGCCGACCCGGCCCGCGGTGACGCCCTGCTGCTTGAAGAAGGCGTCGGCGGCTTCCCTCGGCGTGCCGGGCACCAGCATCAGCTGGATAAGCGCGTCCTCCTTGGGGCTGCCCGCGATCACGGCCTGGGCGAGGTTCTGGGTGCGCCAGCCTTTAGGGAAGTCGATGCGGAAGGCCAGCTCCGGATGCAGGAAGCGGTTGGCGTCGAAGTAGCCGTCACGCGGATTGTCGCCGTACGTGAGGCCATCGATACGCGCCAGGTACTCGTCCTCGCCGATGCGCCGGGGATCGGCCACGGGCGGCAGGACGGCGAGTTTCTTCTCGATCCTGGCGATGCGGTCCTCGGGATACGGATGGGTCGCAAGCCAGCTCGGCACCGGGCTCTGTCCGGCGAGCCGGGCCGACTGCTGCAACGCGGCGAAGACGTTGCTCATTTCGCGCACGTCATAACCCTGTTCGAGCGCATACCGATAGCCAAGATCGTCGGCTTGCCGTTCGGCGTCACGACCATAGCTCAGGAACAGCAGCTGCAGTCCGCCGGCCGCGAGATCGCCGAATTGCGCCACTGTCGGGCTGATCATCGCGCCGATGCCGAGGCCGAGCTGGGCGAGCTGGGCGCGACTCATCATTGCGACCGAGTGGCGCGCAGTCACGTGACCGATCTCGTGGCCGAGAATGCTGACCAGCTCGGCCTCGTTGCGCAGCAGTGCCAGCAGTCCACGCGTAATGAAGATGAAGCCTCCCGGCGCCGCGAACGCATTGGGAGTTGCGTCGTCGGCGACGCGGAACATCCACGGCAGATCGGGCCGCTCCGAGGCTTGGGCGAGCCGCGTGCCGAGGCCGTGCACGTAGTCCTGCAGCGCGGCGTCCTCGACGAGTCCGAACTGTTGCTCGGCGCCGGCGGCCACGTCGCGGCCGATCTGGATCTCCTGGCTCTCCGATACCAGCGCGAGCTGGCGCTCGCCCGTCACGGGGTTCGTGGCACAGGCTGTCAATCCGGTGACGACGGCCAGGACGGCGAGGCGAGGCAAGCGATTCATCTGCATTCTCCCGCGGGTCCTGCGACCCTGTTTACATCCGGCGCCAACCGCCTTCCGTACGCCGGCGTATCCGGCAAAAAAAATGCCCGCGAGCACGTGTTGTGCAGGCGGGCAGAATCCGGATTCGCGCTAAGCCTTGCTCGGGGTAGAGGAGGCTGGATTGGGGGGAAACACGAATCCGAAGTGCTCTTGGAGCATGTACCACACCTTATGTGAGGGACTATGCCGCGTCTGTGCGCTGCCGCACTCTCTCCGGGGGCCCGATTCGTGCCGCTGTGTGCGCCAGCCAACCGACACGCCCCTCCTCGGCCGTGTAATTTTCTTCTGTACCCGCTAGCAAGGATCACCTTCCATGAACACGAATTCATTCCGCAAGACTCTCGTCGGCGCCGGCGTAGCCATTGCCCTGGGCCTTGGCAGCGTTGCCTGCAGCGATCGTGCCCCTGCGCCTGAGCCCAAGGCTCAGAGCGAGGACGTACGTGCGGCGATCACTGACACGGCCATCACCACCAAGGTGAAGGCCAAGTTGATGAGCGACGACAGCATCAAGTCCTCCGACATCCACGTGACCACGACCAACGGCGTCGTGACTCTCGAAGGTGCAGTGGCCAGCACTCACATGAAGGCCGCCGCCGAAACCGCGGTCGCTTCCGTGGAGGGCGTCAAGAGCGTCGACAACAACCTGGTCGCACCAACGAGCAACGAACAGGTGGCCGAAGCGTCGCGCGTTGCCTCTGATACCTGGATCACCACCAAGGTGAAGTCCGTGCTGCTGGCCGACAGCCTCAGCAAGGGATTCGAGATCAACGTCGACACGAAGGACGGCGTGGTCGTGCTGGAAGGCGCCCTGGATAACGAGGACGCGATCGATCACGTCACCGATCTCGCCGGCGATATCGAAGGCGTCAAGAGCGTGGACACGTCCAGGCTTGTAGTCGCCCAGAGAAACTGAGGCGGGCTTAGGCCCTCCTCGCGATCAACCGGAGATTCAAATGGACGCATTCAAGATTCTGGCAATCATCCTGATTATCGGCGGCGCGCTGGGGCTCATTTACGGCGGCTTCAGCTACACGAGCGAGACTCACAGCACTGACATCGGTCCGTTGAAGCTGGAGATGCAGGAAAAGGAACGCGTCAACATTCCGCTGTGGGCCGGTCTCGGCGCGCTGATCGGGGGTGGATTGCTTCTCGTGGCGCCGCTTAAGAGATAGCACAGACGCGATCGCGATGAAGTGGCAGCGGGCGCGCCGGAGCGACAACGTCGAAGATCGCAGGCGCATGGGCGGCTTGCGCGGCGCCGGCGGGCTCGGCCTGGGCGGCATTGCCGTGGTCGTGGTGATCGGCCTGCTGCTGGGCAAGAGCCCCGGCGAGCTGCTCGGTCTCGTTTCGCAACTCGACACCCAGGTCCCGGGACAGAGCCAGACCACACCTGTCCCCGGCGAGGATCCTGCGTACGAGTTCATCGCGGCCATTCTGGGCGAGACCGAGGACGTCTGGACCACGCTGTTTACGGCTCGCGGTGCCCGCTATGAACCGCCGCGGCTGGTGCTGTTCAGCAACTACGTGAATTCGGCATGCGGCGGCGCCAGCGCCGCCGTCGGCCCCTTCTATTGTCCGGGCGACCGCCAAGTGTATATCGACCTGATCTTCTTCCGCGAAATGGAAGCACACCTCGGCGGCGGGGGCGAATTTGCCGAAGCCTATGTCATCGCCCACGAGGTCGGCCACCACATCCAGACGCTCACCGGAGTCTCCCGGCAGCTCCAGGAGGCGCGCGGGCGCGGTGAAGACCTCGCCGGGGCGGAAGGCTTGCTTGTGCGCCAGGAACTGCAGGCCGACTGCTACGCGGGGGCCTGGGCGCACCATGCGCAGGCGCGTCACGACTGGCTGGAGCCCGGCGACATCGAGGCGGCATTGAACACGGCGAGTGCGATCGGTGACGACCGCCTGCAACGCCAGGCGCAGGGCACGGTGGTCCCCGATGCGTTCACCCACGGAACCTCGGCCCAGCGCGTGCGCTGGTTCCGCCGGGGATTCAACGGGGGCGACCCGGCGCAATGCGACACCTTCGCAGCGGGCGGGCTCTAGGCCACCAGCCTCCAGGGCACCAGCGCGACCGGATCCAGGCGCAGCCGGCCTTTCACATTCTTCAGCCGGCCTTTCACATTCTTAACGCGTCCCTTGATCCGGTCCTTGTTCATGCGGATCTCCTGTGTCCAGGACACTCAGGACGTACGGATATCCGTCAATCGACTCTGTGTCGGGCGGCGGCAGCGGGATCTGCCGTGCGCTCGCGGGCCAGGGTGCCGCCGCCAGGGAAAGCCTGATTTCCCCACGATCATAGCCGCCCCAGGACAGTGTGGCGACACTGATCGCGATCAGCGTAGTGCAGGCAATCCACAACATCATTTCGGAAATCTTCATCACAGTCCCGCGGCTTTCATTGACTTGCGCATAACTTTGGCCTCGAGGCGGGCGACTGTCTGTACGCAAGCGCGCACATGCATGCCGAAGTCCAGCCAACCTTGAGTGCGCTGGCAGACAGACGCGGGACGGCAATTCGCCCAAATTGACCCCATGAATCGATCGCCGCATCCACTGAATACAGCTGGGCTGCATCAACCATCCCGAGGAAACACCATGAATACCTTTCCCTTGACTCTGCTTCGCAGTCACTCGGCCGCCATGCTGGCCGTGCTGCTGGCATTCGTCGTTGCCATCCTGATCAGTGGCTGCGCAGCGTCACCCCCCATACCCAACGAGCGCCTCGCGGTCGCCGAGGCGGCGGTACAGCGCGCCAACAGCGCCAGCACCAGCGAGAATGCCGCCGGCGAATTGCAGATTGCGATCGCGAAACTGGCCAGCGCCAAACAGGCGGTCGCCAGCAAGGACTACGAACGGGCCGATCGGCTGGCCGAGCAGGCCGTGATTGATGCGCAGGTCGCCGAGATCCGCGCCCAGTCGGCACGCACACACAAGTCAGCGCAGGAATCGCAGGAAGCGGCACGCGTGCTGCGCGAAGAAATCGACCGTCAGACTGTCCGCTGAGCGGACAAGGAATTCCAGCATGAACATCAGAGCAATTATACTCGCGGCACTCGTCGTCACCCTGGCGGCTTGCAGCTCGGTTCCCGAACCCAACCGTGCCCTTGTCGAGGCGCGCGATCACTACGCCCGGGCCCAGGGCAACTCGCAGATCGCCAGGCTGGCGCCGGAAGAGTTGCAGGCCGCCGGCGCAACGCTGCAGCAGGCCGAGCAGGCATACACCAACCGTGCCGATAAGGCCATCGTCGACCATCTCGCCTACATGACCTCCCAGCGGACCGTCATCGCGGAGGAAACCGCCGCAAGCCTGGCATCGCAAGCGATCGTCGCCAGCGCTGCGGCCGAGCGCGACCGGATGCGCCTCGCCATGCGCACCAGTGAGGCGGACGCGGCGAAGCGCCGGCTGGCCTCGTCCGAGGCAAGCAACTTGCGCCAGACCGCTGCCCTGGCCGCGGCCGACGCGCGCGAACGCGAGCTTCAGCGCCAGCTTGAAGAGCTGGACGCCAAGAAGACGGACCGTGGCATGGTGGTGACCCTGGGTGATGTGCTGTTTGCCACCAACGAGTCAGAGCTCAGGGGCGGCGCACTCAACAACCTCAGCAGGCTGGCGGCCTTCCTGATCGAGTACCCGGACCGCAGCGTGGTCATCGAAGGCCACACCGACAGCGTCGGCAGCGCGGATTACAACCTCGGCCTGTCGCAGCGCCGCGCGAACTCGGTACGTGCCTACCTGATGAGCCAGGGCGTTCCGTCCAACCGCATCACGGCCTCCGGCATGGGCATGGGAATTCCGGTCGCCAGCAACGACTCCGCCAGCGGGCGCCAGCAGAACCGCCGCGTGGAGATCATCATCTCGAACGCGGACACCGCCATGAGGTAAACAGGCTCAGAACCCCAGCGGGATGCCGAACACGAAAAACGCCACCAGCAGGGCGGTCCAGACGATCATGAAGGCCATCGAGTACGGCAGCATGATCAGCAGCATGTCACCGAAGCCGAGTCCCGGCCGGTACTTGCGCATGAACGCCAGGATCACGCCGGCGTAGACCATCATCGGCGTGATGATGTTGGTGGCGGAATCGGCCACGCGGAATGCCGCGGAGACGAGGTCCGGTGTCATCGTGGGGTTTACGAAATAAAGCATCGGCACGAAGATCGGCCCGAGCAGCATCCACTTCGACGTCAGGCCGCCGATGAACAGGTTGATGATCGCCGTCGTGAAGACGAAGCCGATGAGCAGCAGAACCGGAAACTGCTGCAGCCCGAGCGCCACGAGGCCCTCCGCCCCCAGGTAGGTGATATAGGACCCCAGGCCGCTGTAGCTCAGCAGGCCGAGGAAATTGTAGCTGAAAAAGGTGAGCACCAGGATATAGCCCATGGTGTTCATCTGCTTGACCATCGCCTTGACGACGTCGGCAACGCGCTTGAAGTTGCCCGCTGCGTAGCCGAAGAACAACCCCTCGATGACGAAAAACAACGCGATCAGCAGGATGATGTTGTTGAGGAACGGCAGCACCCGGTTGCCGTCGGCATCCGTGTAGGCCCCCAGCGGCCCGAGTGACAGGCCGCCTATTGCCAGCGCTGCCACCAGCAGGCCCCGGCCGGCAGCCTTGAGGCCCCTTTGCTCCGCCTCGGTCACCTCGAACTCGTCCAGCCTGATGGCCTCGGGCAGTTCAAACGCCTCGTTGTCGAGCTTCGGTGCGACGAACCGCCGCGTGACCAATGCGCCGGTGATCGAGAGCACTACGGTCGAGGTTGCGATGAACCAATAATGCATCGTCGCCGGCCGGAGCGGCGCGCCTTCGGCGGTAGTGAACGGCACGCCCTGCGACTCCGCGAACACCTGGGCGTTCATGCCGATGATGACGTCGATCGGCGTGCCGGGAATCAGGTTTGCACTGAATCCCGCGGAGACGCCGGCGAAGGCCACGGCCATGCCGATCAGCGGGTTGCGGCCGATGCCCGCGTAGAGCAGGCCGGCCAGCGGAATCAGCACGAGGTAGCCGGCATCGGTCGCCACCGAGCTCGTGATGCCGAGAAACATCAATAACAACGGCAACCACGCTTGCGGGATATGCGTCCCGACGCGCTTGATCAGCGCCGCGAACAGGCCCGAGTGCTCTGCCACGCCGATGGCCAGCATCACGACCAGGATCACGCCGAGCACGCCGTTGCCGAACGCCAGCCAGTTACGCAGCAGCGCGTTGTCGAAGATCCAGCGCACGTGTTCGGACTCGTACATCGGCAGGATCCGGTAGCTGACGGGCTCGCCGCCGGCGCCCATGGTCTCGAAGGTGTGGCCGCCCATCAGCACGGTCACGAAAAACGCGAGCGGATAGAAAGCCATGAAGATGATGACCGGGTCCGGGATCTTGTGGCCGACCCGCTCGACCCAGCGGCTGAAGGACCGGCCGTCGGTGCCAGTGCTGTCGCTCATCATCCCCCCTTGGGAGCTATTCTTTTTTGGCCAGCGCGGAAGTATACGCGCGGTGCCGACCGAGTCTCCCGGCACGGATTCACCGCGGCTAAGCTATAATCAGTCTAAATTGACCGGGCGCCGGCCATCGAGTGGCTCGTGTCGGCTGCCCGGGTCCCGCCCACCCACCACGCTCGAGGTTTCACGGAATGAGAACGAAAGCTGCACTCTCCATGATTTCCGTCATCGCCCTGTCGGCGATGGCCGCCCAGGCCGCCGACCATGGCGGTTCAAAATCGGCCACCGCCGAATTCATCGACCGCGAGAAGAACGCCGTCGGTACCGCGACGCTGACCGAGAGCCCGCATGGCGTCCTGATTTACCTGGACCTCAAGGGGCTGCCGTCGGGTGCGAAGGCCATCCATATTCACAGTGTCGGCACCTGCGACGACCCCGGCGAAGGATTCGTTGCCTCCAAGGGGCATCTCAATCCGGACGGCAAGGAACACGGGTTGTTCAACCAGGCCGGCCCCGACGGCGGCGACCTGACCAATCTGTACGTGCGCGACGATGGCACCTTCGAGGCGGAGGTCTTCACGACGCTGGCCTCCCTGGGCGGCCATGAAGGCCGCGCAAAGGTCCTGGACGAGGACGGCGCCGCCCTGGTGATCCACGAGAACCGTGACGACCATATCACTCAGCCCATCGGCGGTGCCGGGTCGCGGATCGCGTGCGGAGTGGTCAAGAAGGCCAAATGAAATTTCGGGCCCGGCTGATTCCGGCGGGGGCGCTCGTCGTCGCACTGGCGGCGAGCGCCCTGTTGCATGCCCGGTCCGACATGCCCGATGCCATGGCGTTGCAGGACGACGGCATCGGGCCCTTGCGACTGGGGCTTGATTACGACACTGCGGCCAGGGCCGCCCGGCGCGTGGCACCTGACACGTTCATGGCGGGCATCGGCTGCGGTGGCCGGGACGAAATCACCTATAGCGGCCGCCTGGCGGGTCTGCCGGCGACCGCGATGGCCATGGCCGATGGCGGTACAGTCAATGAAGTGGAGATAACGCTCGACACCGTCCGCCAGGCCGAACACGAGACCGCCTGCATTGCAGAGCGAGACCAGCTGGCCACGCACTTTGCGGCGAGATTCGGTCCGGAACGAGACCGCTGGACCGTGCCCAAGCCCGTCTCCAGCGAGCACATGGTGCAAGTGGGTCCCGTCGTCGTCGTCGCCCGCTGGTTCGCCACGGGCCGCAGCTGCTATGTCAGTGCCGCGTACGGGGGTGCGGACGGTTAACGCGAAATCCCGTACATGCATGGATTGGTATTTCATAATAATCAATATATTACATTATTTTATTAATTATTAACATGAATAATGGTACGCGCTGCGCCATATTAGTTTGACCTCTTACAATTGCTCGAACACGCCAGGGAAAACCAGCGATAGCAGGATTCCGATCCCTGAAAGTCCAGCGGCCCAGGCACTTACGCGAAGTTTCCTCAAGCGGGTTCGTAATGACGACCCGGCAGCGCGTGAATCATCAGCGCGGAACGCGGCCCAAAAAATCTCGATCGCCGCGACATTCCCATTCGTCAGTTTCAGTGCCATCAAAGTCTCTCGATCGTTAGCGTGAGCTTTGTTGTAGAAAAAGCCGAACTGAAAAGTGAATGACACTATCGAGATAAACCAGATCGTCATCACGAAAATCAACAGCATCTGCTTGCTTCCCTACTGTGGGCCGCGTCGGAGCAACGTGTGCCAATCCGTTGTCCGTGCATAGCCAACTGTAGACCCTGCGAATGGCGTTAACGAAGCTCCAACGAACCCGCCAACTGATATGCCGGCTTGACTCACGATGAACTGCGCATGGACGTTTGAACTGCCGAGAAAAGAGAACGACACAATTCCTTGATGTTGTACCGGGGAATACGACAGGCCGGCGTACGGCCTCAGGCCATAGCCTTTTCCGTAGCCGACGTAGCGGGTGATTCCAAATTGTGACACGGAGCCACTGACACAAACGGCGGAGCCTGCGCCGGCGCAAAGCCCTGCTTCAAGCGACAGTCCCTCCATGGCTTCCATTACGCCGGTGGCACCGTTCTGGGCTTGTCTTGAGACACTTTCAAGGTGCCCATGAAGGCCAGCCACTTCAGCCATATCGGACTCGAATCCACCGAATCTCATCCGGAATCCTTCCCAGAGCATCCGCAGGGGGTTCTTCATGGCCTCGCGCCCAAATCCGAACTGATCGTTGAACAGATTGACCCACGCGCCTGAGATGGCCCCATTGGCA